>CAWUTG010000083.1:0-32279 GCA_963925135.1 uncultured Verrucomicrobiales bacterium
CTCCGCTCCTACATCAACCTCGGACGCCGTGAGGATCGCCGCACCGAATTGGAATTCCACCTCGATCAAATCGGCCTCACCGCGCAGCGTTTCCCCGCCATCGACTCCCGCTTTTGTCGCAACCCGCGCGGGTACGAAAACAAAGGCCGCTACGCCCTCGCCCTCACCATCCGCCTCGCCATCCGCAAGGCCAAGCAACAAAAAGCCCCCGCCCTCCTTCTCCTCGAAGACGATGCCATCCTCCACCCCAATTTTCGAGAACTCATCAGCCGCATCGACCTCCCCGACGACTGGGGCATCTTCTATCTCGGCTGCCAGCACACCACCCGCCCCATCCCCCACAGCGAGGGCCTCGTCAAAGTCACTCGTGCCCTCGATTCCCACGCCTGGGCCATCCACGAAAGCGCCTACGATGACGTCATGGCCGCGATGGACGCCTTCAACAAACCGACGCCCATCCACGCCCTCGCCTCCGACCAATTCGTGGCCGCTCTCCACCAAAAAATCCCCACCTACGCCTGCTACCCCAACCTCGCCTGGCAATCGGTCGACGAATCCGACCTCACCGGAACCACCTACTCCCTTTACGGAAAAGTCGGCGCGCAGAAAATTCATCCACACATTCACAAAGACCTCCTCACCGAATGCCTCGCCCCGGAGATCCTCAACACGCCCCCAAAACTCGGACTCCTTTTCCTGACCCGTGGCGACGTTCACCATCCCAAAATCTGGCAGGAATGGCTCGATCAATCGCCCGATGACGTGATAATCTTCACCCATGCCAAGAGCCCGGAAGACCTCATCGGCGGTTTCCTTGAAGGCACCCAAATCGCAGCCCAACACGAAACCGCCTGGGGCGAGATCTCCCTCGTCCGAGCCTCCCTCGCTCTTCTCAAAGCCGCCCTCAAAGACGATACCCTCACCCACTTCGCCCTCGTCTCCGAATCCTGCATTCCCGTCCAATCCCTCAAACGAATTCTGATCCGGCTCACCCATGACAAACGCACCCGCTTCAGCTTTCGCGTTTGGGAAAAAGCCAGCGAAGCCTCCCGCCACCGCTCCAGATCGGCCCCTGAAATCCCGCAAGCCTGCTGGCGCTTTCACCAACAATGGTGGCTCCTGGACCGCGCCGCCGCCCTCATGGTCACCCGCCACGACCACACCGAAAAGTTTGCCAACATGTTCGCGCCTGATGAAGGCTACTTTGGCACTGCCCTCATGATGGAAGGCTATCCCGTCGATGACATCGTTAACGACAAAGACCTCACCTGGACCCACTGGGAAAAAAACGCCGGCAGCCCCGAAAGCTACCTCGCCATCACCCCCGAACACCTCTCCGAAATCCTCAACAGCGACGGCTTCTTCGCCCGCAAATTCCCCAAAGAAGCAGACATCAGCAAATATCGACTCCATCAATAGCCGGGTGACTTCCCAAAGCATCGCAGATCAGATAGACGAGCGCCTGCACTCGCCCCTCTTTTGTCCTCATGCATCTCAAACTCACTATCGCCTATGACGGCGCCCGCTTTGGCGGTTGGCAAATCCAGCCCAATGCCGAGACCGTTCAAGAACTGATCGAACAGGCCCTCGCCACCGTCGCCAAGGAACCCCTTCGCCTCCACGGAAGCGGTCGCACCGACGCCGGCGTGCACGCCCTCGGCCAGGTCGCCCACTTCGACGCACCGGACAGCCTCACCATGAACCCCTTCAACTGGGTTCCAGCCCTCAACACCAAGCTCCCGCCCGAAATCCGCATCGTTGAATGCGAAGAGGTGCCCGATGACTTCCACGCCCGCTTCTCCGCCATTTCCAAGACCTACACCTACCGCCTCTGCCTCGCCCCCATCCTGCCTCCTTTCCTCGCCCATCGCGCCTGGCACCTCCCCCGCCAACTCAACCCCGATGATCTCGCCGAAGCCTTGACCGTCTTCCAGGGCACGCACGACTTCCGCGCCTTTGCCGCCAACCGGGGCAACGAAACCGCCGAGACCGACTACGTCCGCCAAATCTCCCGTGCCGACTTCGCCCCTCTCGATGACGGCTACCTCATCACCTTCACCGGCAACGGCTTTCTCTACAAAATGGTCCGCCTCCTCACCGGCGCCGCCGTCCAGGCCGCCCAGGGCTACCTCCGCCAGGACGACCTCTACGACCTCGTCCACTCGCCCTCCGAAAAAAAATCCCCTCTCTGCGCCCCCGCCGACGGCCTCAGCTTGCTGAAAGTTGACTATTGATCATCTTCTTTCCTTGCCGGACTAAGAAGCCCCGCCAAACTTCACCTGTTGAACGTCGAAGCGAAATCCTGGAAACAACGACTGGTCACAACTGCTCTTGTCGTTGCGGGCTCCATCGCGATTTTTTTTCCCGCCTGGCTCCCTGACAGCCCCGTCCTCCCGACCGAAGACGGCATCGTCGAGCTGCTCCAACTCGCCCTCCTTCTCGCTGGCGCCGCCTTTTGGTTTGGGGCAGCCCGCTCAGCTGGAGAGATCGGCCCCTTTTATCAAGTGATGGGAGCTATCGCCATTGCTTCGGCCATCGGAGAAAGCGATGGCCTCATTGAGTCCACGACCGGGATTAAGGTGGAAATCCTCTACGTTCCGCTGGGACTTTTTGCGATCTTCAAGATTCACAAGAACCGGCAACACTTCGGAGCCTTCGTGCAGGAATTCACCTCACACCCCGCGGCCGGATTTTTCGGCTCCGCGTTTATGCTAATTTACGTCCTCGCCCGATTCCTCGGAGCCCCCTTCCTTTGGCAAGCCACTCTCGGCGCCAACTATCACCCCGACATCCCTCAAACCGTCGCGGGATACCTCGAGCTCCTGGCCTGCTATCTCCTTCTCGTCGGCACCATCGGACTCTGCCTCGCCCCGCGCGCCCACGATCCTACCTCTATCGACTAAATGTCCGCCCCTCTTCTCATCTTAGGCAATTCGAACAAGCGCTTCTCCGGCGTGACTTCCACCATGTTGCAAACTCTCCCCCACGTGCAGCGACAAATGCCCCTCGTCGTGATGGGCAAACACCACCTTCCCGAAGGCACCCCCACCATGACCTTCCGCGAACTCATCGCGATCAAAGACGATCAAACACGTCTGTTCCACGCCCGGCGAAACGACGAAATGATCCAGGCTCTCGCCGCCCGCAAGCTCGGGGCCAAGCTCAAGATCGTCTTTACCTCCACCGCCCAACGTCACCACACCCGCTTCACCCGCTGGCTCATGGGCAAGATGGACGCCATCATCACGACCTGCTCAGCCGCCGCTTCCTACCTTGAAAAGGAAGCCGACATCATGATCCCGCACGGGATCGATCTCGATCGCTACCAAATGCCCGCCGACAAGAAAAGGGCCTGGCAGGCCCTTGGCTTCCCCGGCGAATTCGGCATCGGCATCTTCGGCCGCGTCCGCCCCCAAAAAGGGATCGACCTCCTTGTCAACGCTGCCATTCCCCTCCTTCAAGAAAACCCCGCTCCCACCGTCGTGATCGTCGGTGAAGCCACTCCCAAATTTCGGGACTACCAAGGGCAACTGGAGAAAAAAATCGCTGACGCCGGACTCACTGAACGCATCATTTTCCACGGCAGCCGCCCCTCGTCCGAACTTCCTGGGCTGTTTCAAGGAATGTCCATCGTCGCCGCCCTCTCCCGCAATGAGGGATTCGGCCTCACGGTTCTCGAAGCGATGGCCAGCGGATGCGCCGTCCTCGCCTCCCACGCCGGCGCGTGGCAGGATATCATCGAAGAGGGTCTTCACGGACACACCGTCCCTTGTGACAATATCGAAGCGACCCGCGAATCTCTTGCCAAGCTTCTCGCTTCCGACCTTCACCCCATCGGGGTCCAAGGCCGTCAACACGTTGAAAAATCATACACGGTCCAACGAGAAGCCTCCGCCCTGGCTAATTTCTACCAAGAAGTTCTTCAGATTCCTTAGTCTTTAAGAGTCGCTTTTGACAAAGCCGTCGTAAGCCCATCATTTCTTTCAAGAAAATTGATCTTTTCCTCTTTCGTGCTCGTTGGCGGAGTTGGTAATCTTTACGTCGATGGCGCTTTCGAAGCGACCAGCACCGGCCTGGGTGACCCTACCGTTTCTATCGCAGCCAGTGGTCAAAACAACAATGTCCTCTGCATCGGCTGTAACCCCGACAACGGTCGTGAATTCAATGGTCTCATCGACGATGTCGCCATGTGGGATCGCGCCTTGAGTGCCGAGGAAGTGACCGAAATCTACGAAGCTGGCATTGCGGGAAATGCCCTCTCATCCTTCTTCAACCCCGGTGACAAGGACAACGACGGGCTCCCAAATTTCTGGGAAGAACAGCTGGGAGCTGGAGCTGGAGCTGCAGACGACGACGGAACGACCAACCCTAACTTTGGCCCTGCTGGAGATCCCGATAATGACGGCTCCGACAACCTCGCCGAATATACGAATGGCACCGATCCTCTCGATGACGACTCGGACGATGACACCGTCCTCGACGGATATGAAACCAACACAGGTAACAACGTCAGCGCTACCGATACCGGTACTGATCCGCTCGATACTGACTCCGATGATGACGGCACGCACGATGGCGCCGAACTTGCCGAGAGGCGTAATCCCAACGTTGCCGACGGAGTCACCTCTGGCTTTGGACAACGCCTCGTGGCCTACTGGAACTTCGACAACAACCTTGACGACATTGCTCACACCCTACCCGGAGAAAGTGTCGTCGCCGACACCGGAACCTTCACTGGTCCCGGGACCGACGTCGGCTATGCCGAGGCTGGCCTCTTCGGATCGAGCGCCCTCTTGATGAACGGAGGAGCTGGATGGGTAACCGTCCCGGCGAGCTTTGATACCCTCCGTGGTGCTGAAAATGCCGTCTCTGTTTCAGCCTGGTTCCGGGTGTCCACATTCAGCTCTAACTGGCAAGCCCTCGTTTCCCACGGTGAAGGAGCCCAGTGGCGTCTTACCCGCAGGGGCGGTGAAAACACCATCGCCTGGGCCGGTGGTTCCGGAGATATTCCGGGAGCAAACTTGGGACCGATCGTGAATGACAATCTTTGGCACCACGTCGTCACGACCTCCGACCCTGTTCTTGGGCAGACTCAGCTCTATGTTGACGGAATTGTCATCGCCACAGGGGCAGCTCCCAATATTGTTGACTTCGTCAACGGCGCTATCCCGGACCTCTACATCGGAGCCAACCCACAAGGAGGCAACCGCTAATGGAATGGCGAAATCGACGACCTCGCCATCTGGGGAAGACCCATTACCGCAGAAGAAGTTGCGATGATCTACAACTCCGGAGACGGTGAGAGCATCGAGAACCTCCTCGGAGGAGGAGGCCCACCGATCATTTCCAACGTCTTCTTTAACCCTGGCGCTGGAATCGGTGGAAACGGTCAGTTCACCATGACCTTCTCCTCGCGCTTGAACTCCTTCTACGCGATCTATGGTTCGAACAACTTGAACGATGACTTCCCTCTTGAAGTTGAGGACGAAGTAATTGGCGATGACGAAACAACAACAATCACCTTTGACAACCCGAGTCCGGGTTCGTCCGCGCTCTTCTTCCGCATCGAGTCTCCTCGCCCGTAGTCGACGCGTCCAATCATCATCAGAGCCGTCATCCTTCCGGATGGCGGCTCTTTCCTTCCCCTCTAAAAGACCACCTCGTCCTCACCCAGGATCTGAACCTCGGTCTCAAGTTGCACCCCTCGCTCACCGAGAGCCTTCTCCTTAATCACCACGATCAATCCGAGAACATCAGCAGCAGTCGCCTTCCCCCGGTTGACGATGAAATTCCCATGTTCGGATGAGACCTCGGCTTTCCCCACTCCGGTGGATTTCAAGCCCAGCTCATCCACTAATTTCCCCGCCCCGCAAACTGCCGGGTTCTTAAAAATACAACCGGCACTCGCCGCCTTGGGCTGGGTGGCATTACGATGATGCCGAGACTCATTGAGCTTCTCCTGGATCGCCTCAAGCTCTCCTGGCATCCCCTTGAAAGTAGCCTCCAAAGCGTAGTTCCGTCGCAACTCAGGAACACTCCGGTAGGATGACTCGATCTCGCCACGCGAACGCTTACGGATCTCTCCATCTTCATCCAGGAATGTCACACTCACCACTTGATCAAAGGTCTCCACTCCCATCGCACCGGCGTTCATCCGTAAACCACCGCCGACGTTTCCAGGAATTCCCTCCATCCACTCGAAGCCCGAAACTCCATTCTCCCGGGCAATACTTGCCAGCTTCTTGAAGCGAACCCCGGCCCCCGCCGTGATCGTCTCTCCATCCACGGTCACCGCACTGAATTGACCACCCTGGGGATGAATCACCGTGCCCCGGATTCCACCATCGCGAACGAGTAAATTCGAGCCACGGCCCACCACCCGCACGGGAATCCCGCGGGCCTTGCAAAAACGCACGGCGCAGGCGAAGCCGTCAAACTCAGAAGGCTCGATCCAAAACTGGGCCGGCCCGCCAATCCGAATCGTCGTATGCTTGGCCATCGGCTCGTAAAGCTTAATCTTCTCCACACAGCATTCGGATTGAATCTCCTCAAGGACCTTAAGATCCCGGATCAACTTGTTGCCCGCTTCATGGACATTGCCGGCACCCAAGGTGAGGAAGAGATCCCCCTCCTCCAGGGCATTTCCCACCGTATGATGAGCGATTGGAAGATCAGGCACATACACCGCTTTCGTCGATCCTTGAGCCAGAACGGCATCGAAAATCGTTTGCCCGCTGACGCCCGGAATCGGATCTTCACTGGCCGCATAAACATCGGTCACGAAGACTAAATCCGCAGCCTGCAAAGCCTTTCCGAATTCCGCCGCCAATTTCTCAGTCCGGCTGTATCGGTGAGGCTGAAAAAGCACGACAACCCTCTTGGGGCGATAGGAACGCGCGGTCTGCAAGGTTGCAGAGACCTCCGTCGGGTGATGACCGTAGTCATCCACGATTCGATAGCGCGAAGAGAGATGCTTTGTTTCAAAGCGTCGCTTGGCCCCGGCGAAGGAGCTCAGCGAACGTGCCATTTTCTGGAAATCTACTCCACAAAGTGCGCCAATCGCAACTGCGCCCAGCGCATTCAAGACGTTGTGGCGTCCGGGAATGCCCAACTCCACCCGCCCGAACAGCTCGCCCTGAAAACTCACATCAAAACTCACGGTACCCACCTGCTCGGTCAGCTTTGTCGCCGTCCAATCGGCATCACTCCAGGCATACGAAATCGCATTGGGTCGCTCCCCGCAAAGAGCGGTCGCCTCGGGACATTCCCGGCAATAGACAATCGATCCCGAGGTCTGCTCCAACAACGCGCCAAATACTTCCCGAATCTGCTCAATGCCACGGGTGTAATGATCGAGATGCTCTTCCTCGACATTTAAAACGATCGCGTGTCGCGGCTTATAGAGCGCCAGGGTCCCGTCCGACTCATCGCCTTCCGCCACCATGAATTGCCCGGATTCGCTCCACTCGGCATTCGACCCCAATACGGGAATCTCCGCTCCCACGTAGTGACAAGGTGCCAAATCACCTTTCCTCAAAATATGAGCAATCATCGAGGAGGTGGTCGTCTTGCCGTGTGTTCCGGAAACGACCACTCCGTCTTTGGTATGAAGAATTGCTGCGAGACACTCGGCACGTCGGAAGGTCGAGGTCCCGACTTCAAGAGCTTCCGCAAGGGCGGGATTTGTCGGTCGGATCGCCGAAGAATACACCACCACATCCACCTCTTTCACCGCTTCGGCCGAATGAGGGGTCGAAAAAATCAGCCCCTTCTCTCGCAAGCGCTCGGTCTCGCCGGAAGTCACCCGGTCCGACCCGCTGACGACATGCCCCATCTCGATCAGAAGTCTTGCCAGACCACTCATCCCCGAGCCGGCCACACCAATCAAATGAATCCGCAGCGGAGAATCCCCGCACGTTAATTTTGAGCTGAATTCTTCAATAGTCATCCTTCCAGGACATTTGCGATTTTAGCGGCGGCATCAGGAACAGCGAGCGAGGACATCGCCTCGGACATCGCCTCAATAATACCATCATTCAGACTGGCCAACATGTCTTTGATCGTTGCCACATCCAACTCATCCTGCTGCTTCATCACAGCTGCCTGAGCTTTCTCATACACCTCGGCATTGGCGGTCTGGTGATCATCGGCAGCAAAAGGAAAAGGGACTAACAGCGCCGGCAGTCCAACCCGGCTTAACTCAGTCAGCGACGAAGCGCCCGAACGGGCTACACAGAAATCCGAAGCGGCATAGGCTGCCGCCATTTGATCACAGAATGCCAAAACCTTGTATCCCCTCCGCATCCCCACCTGTATTCTTACGCGGTCAAAGTCAGCCTGCCCGGCAAGATGAAGCACCTGCCAGTCGCTGCCCTCGGTTCCAGCGACCACGATTTCATTGAGCTTCTGCGCTCCCTGGCTTCCGCCCATCACCAAAAGTGTTTTTTTCGCAGGATCGAACCCAAAGACCCGGCATGCCGATTCACGATCCGGCAAATTTTCCAACTCATCCCGGACCGGGGTCCCAGTCACGACAACTTCCGCGTCGCCAAAATGAGTCATTGCTTCCTCAAGTCCCACTAGCACCTTGGTGCACTGACGCGCGGTCAGGAGGTTCGAGCGACCGGGGATGGCATTGGAATCGTGAACATAGGTCCGGAGTCCCAACTTGGCGCCGGCATGCACCGGTGGTAGCGAAGTAAACCCGCCCATTCCAAGCACGACATCGGCCCCTTCCCGCTTAATGATGCTCCGACAACGTGCGATCGTTCGCCAGAGCTTCCACAAGAAGGTAATCATCCTGGGCGAGAAGGTCGGCGGCTTGGCAATCGCTTTCACCGTCTCAAAGCGGAGATCGGTGTATTTCTTGGAGGCCTCGGCATCGACTTTCTTTTCAGAAATCAAAAGAAGGACTTCGTGTCCGCGGGATTTTAGTTCCTGGGCGACGGCGATTCCTGGGAACAGGTGGCCGCCTGTTCCGCCACAGGCGATAATAACTTTGATGGGTGCTGACACAATGGATTTGGAAAGAGCGTGGAGCATGGAAACTTCTACCGGATGTTCAACCGCGAAAGCGCTTAAAATATTCGACCCAATTTCGAGGATCGTGAATTAATTCCGGCAAGCTCGACAGATCCGGGAGACAAAGACATATCACCACCCGTGCAAGCGATCAACGTCCGACCTAATCTCCGCCGAGTCCTCCTTTGGCCCGGTCAGGTGTCGGCGTGTTGATTTGTTCCCAAACCATCCGCAAACGGCGCCCCCAGACAGGGCGTTCCGTTGGATGAATTTCCTCCCCTTCCGGAAAACTGTGTGTGTTGGCTCCTCCTGATGTGACCCTCCATGAATCTCATCTCCGAGTCCAAAGGCACCATTTTGATGCTGCTGTCCATCGTATGCTTCACCGTCAATACGCTGGCAGTTCGTGCCATCTCCCACCACTTCCCTGACTGTAATGGCTGGCAAGTCACCCTCTTCCGTGGCCTCGCCGGCACCCTGGTCGTCCTCGCCTTCTTCTCAAAAGGTCGCAATCTCAGACTTCGCTCGCTCCTGGACCGGCCCAAGATCATTTGGAGAGGGATTCTCGGGGCAACCGGCGTCGCCATCTTTTATATCACCATCATTCACCTCGGCCCCGCCAGATCCGTGGTGATCAATCTCTCCTACCCGGTCTTTGCCGCCCTCCTCGCCAGCCTCTTTTTGAGCAAACACCTCGGTTTCATGAAACTCACCTGGATCCTCATCGGACTCGCCGGAGCTTCGCTGACCCTCCTCGCGACCTTTATGGTCAATCGTCAGACTTCCAAACCTCTCCTGAAAATGCCATCTAAGCCAACTCCGATTCATGACAACCACTGAAAAGACCCAACAATACGTTCTTCAAACTTACGGCAGATTTCCACTCACCGTGGTTCGCGGTGAAGGAACCCGCGTGTGGGATGAAAACGGTCGTGAATATCTCGATTTCTGCATGGGTATTGCCACCTGCTCGCTCGGACATTGCCACCCCGCTCAGACTGCCGCCATCGCGGAGCAATCCACCACCCTGATGCATTGCTCCAATCTCTACAACATCGTCCCCCAGGCCGATCTTGCCGAGCTCATCGTGGAAAAAATCGTTAAGCAGCCCGGCAAGGTCTTCTTCGCCAACTCCGGCGCCGAAGCGAACGACGGCCTCATCAAGCTCGCCCGGAGGTTTGGCCAGGCCACCGGCAGATACGAAATCATTACCTTCCACAAATCCTTCCACGGTCGGACCATCGGATCGATGTCCGCTACCGCGCAGGCCAAGATTCACGATGGTTTTGATCCCTTGCTCCCCGGCTTCAAATACGTCGAGCTCAATGATCTCGACGCCGTCAAAGCCGCCCTCACCGACAAGACCGTCGCCTTCCTCTTAGAGCCCATCCAGGGCGAAGGCGGCGTCAACGTTGCAACGAAGGAATTCCTCGAAGGCCTCTCCGCCCTCGCCAAGGAAAACGACCTCCTCTTCCTCCTCGACGAAGTCCAATGCGGCTTCGGCAGAACCGGCGACCTCAACGGATACGACACCATCGCCCCCGGCCTTCAACCCGATGCCATCTCATGGGCCAAGGGCATGGGCGGAGGCTTCCCCATCGGCTCCTTCTGGGTCACCGAAAAACACGCCGCCCTCCTCGGACCCGGCAGCCACGGCTCCACCTACGGCGGCAATGCCCTCGCCTGCGCCGCCTCCAAAGCCGTCATCGACACCATCCTCGCCGAAGACCTCGTTACTAACGTCAAAGCCCGCGAAGCCCAGATCCGGGCCGAAATCGCGAGCTGGAACCACCCCGCCATCACCGAAGTCCGCGGCCACGGCCTCCTCCTCGGAATCGGACTCAACCTCGACGCCCTGGAAATTCCAGAAGAAAAACCCGCAGCCATCCACCTCGCCACCGCCCTCATCGAAGCCGGCCTCCTCATCGTCCCCGCCGGCCCCGAAACCCTCCGCCTCCTCCCTCCCCTCAACGTCGGCGCTGAAGACGTCACCACCGCCCTCGACCTGGTCAGGAAGACCCTCGACCGATTTGTGGCGAAAGAGACCGTTTAAAGAATTCGATTCTTGAAAGAATTCGCTCCAAAACCTCGTTTTGTTGTTGCGAAACAGTCTCAATAAGCTTTCTTTACCTCAGACCGCCATGCCAATCCTCGCTACCGAACTCGAACTCGATTCCGCCCTGACCCTCAGTCAGGCCGCGATTGGTTGCGACTTTCAGATTCGCAATCTCGAGGGCCCGGCCTGCCGCCAACTCCGCGAAATTGGTTTCTGCGAAGAAATGCGAGTTCGTAAGATCACCAACGGTCGCAATATGCTTTGCACAGTCTGTGGCACCCGCCTCGCCCTGAGCAAAGACCTTGCCGACCAAATCCGCGTTGTTCCCGCTTAACCAGCGCTTGCCATGAGCGACACTTCCATCGAGGCTCGGATCGCCCTGGTCGGAAATCCGAACGCCGGGAAAACCACCCTGTTCAATGAACTGACAGGGCAAAATCAGAAGGTCGGCAACTACCCCGGAGCCACCATTGCCCGCAAAAGCGGCACCTTCTTCACCCCGCATGGTCACAAGTTCGAGCTCATCGACCTCCCCGGTGCTTACTCGCTGACTCCCAACTCCCCGGACGAAGAGGTGACCCGCGATGTCCTCCTCGGGGACCAAAAAGGCGAAACCCGGCCCGATCTCGTCCTCTGCGTCCTCGACGCCACCCACCTCGAGCGCCACCTTTACCTTCTCTTGCAAGTGATCGACCTCGGCTACCCCGTCGTGGCCGCCCTCAACAAGATCGACCAAGCCGAAGCCCAGGGCCTCCGCATCGATCCGGTCGCCCTCAGCGAAGACTTCGGCGTCCCCTTCGTCCCTATCTGCGCCACTACCAAAAAGGGCATCACCTCTCTCAAGCACTCCCTCCGCTTCCCCTTCCCGCCCGCCCCCGAACGTCCCTGGAGCGGCCCTCCCGAGCTGGAAAATGCGATCGAACTCGCCGCACAACTCTCCGAGGAAGACGGCCATCCCAATCCTGTCGCCCACGGGATCATGAAGGTGGCCGAACCCGACTCTCAAACCGAAAACTCTCTCCAGCAAAGCCGCTTTGAATTCATCCACCGGGCCGTCGAAGCCGGGCTGCAACGCCCCGACGAGTCTGCGCTCGAACTCACCGATCGTATCGACGCCCACGTTCTCCACCCGATCAAAGGCTGGGCTATC
Organism: uncultured Verrucomicrobiales bacterium; assembly: GCA_963925135.1. Lineage (GTDB taxonomy): Bacteria > Verrucomicrobiota > Verrucomicrobiia > Verrucomicrobiales > Akkermansiaceae > SW10. Next base: position 12,228 of record CAWUTG010000083.1, read on the forward strand.
TTCAGCGCGCTCATGTTCGCGGTTTTCTGGTCCATCTTCGAGTTCGCGAGCATTCCCATGGACTGGATCGAAAGCTCCATCGGAGCCCTGGGCGAGTGGGTTGGCAACTCCATGGACGCAGGAGACTTCCGCGATCTCCTTGTCAATGGTGTCATCGGCGGAGTCGGCGGAGTCCTTGTCTTCCTTCCCCAAATCATCCTCCTCTTCTTCTTCATCAGCCTCCTCGAGAGCAGTGGCTACATGTCCCGGGCCGCCTACCTCATGGACGGAATCATGAGCCGCGTCGGACTCTCGGGAAAATCCTTCCTGCCCCTCCTTTCCGGTTACGCCTGTGCGATTCCCGCCGTCATGGCCACCCGCACCATTCCAAATGCCAAGGAACGGCTCGCCACCATCCTGATTCTCCCCTGGACCTCCTGCTCCGCCCGCCTTCCTGTTTACGTTCTCCTCGTCCCGCTTCTCGTCGCCGGTAGCTTCGCGCAAAGTCTCGTCATGTTTGGCATCTACGCCATCGGCACCATCACCGCCCTTCTAACCGCCAAGCTCCTCAAGCCCCGCCTTGGCAAGACCGACCCACCCCAGTTCCTCCTCGAGCTCCCTCCCTACCAAATGCCACAATGGGGGCACGTCTTTCACCAGGTCGCGGGCCGTGCCCTTTCATTCCTCAGGAAAGCCGGCACCCTCATTCTCGGAATTAGCATCCTCCTCTGGTTCCTCAACACTTACCCCAAGAGCGACTCGGACGATCCCGTCGTCCAACAGGAGCACTCCGTCATGGGCCAAGCTGGCAAACTCATCGAACCCGTTGTCAAACCCCTCGGTTGGGATGCCCGCATGGGAACCGCCATGCTCGCCTCCTTCGCCGCCCGCGAGGTCTTTAACTCCTCCCTCGCCATCTCCTACTCAGCCGATGAGGAAGAAGTCGAAGACTTCCGCGACCGCATTCGCAACGCCGAAAAACCCGACGGCTCTGCGGTCTTTACCCCGCTTGTGGCCATCTCTCTCATCGTCTTCTTCATTTACGCCCTCCAATGCCTCCCAACCACGGCCGTCGTCAAACGCGAAACGGGTTCCTGGAAATGGGCCCTTGGCCAGCTCGGCGCGATGAGCCTCTTCGCCTACCTCGCCGCCCTCGCGGTCTTCCAAATCGGTAAACTCCTCGGCTTCTCCTGACCCCATGGATTGGCAAACTCCAGCAGCTCTGGCCGTCGTGGGCTTCACCGTGATTCTCTTCTTTTTCAACAGAAAGAAGAAATCTTGCGGCAGCAACTGCGCCTGCCCCAAGAGCAACACGTCACCGACTCATCGTTCGTAGAACATTTATTTTGATCTACTTTGAAAAAACCACGCTCTTCTAGAGCGTAAGTTCACGACTGGAGACTGAAAATCGGCTCTCAAGCATGATTCAAAGTCCTTATGATGATCACTTCCACGCTTCGAAAAACCCTCCTCGTTTTTCTAGTCCAAATCCTCGTCACCTCGGCAGGATGGAGTAAGGAACCGACTGATCGAAGTCACCTCTTTGCCAAGCATGTCAACGAAGTCCTCGCAGGACTCAAGGACACCAATTACCAGTCCAAGACGGAAGTCGATGCTTCGAAAGGAATTTTCCGATGTAACTGCTCTGGCCTGATCAGCCACATTCTCCGCCACCATTTCCCCGAATCCTATCTCACCGTGAGGGGCGAGAACGCACCATGGAAAATTCGCCCACTCGCCGTCACCTTTTATGAAACCTTCGTGGCTGCCGGCCGCAAGGAAGGAGCCAAGCCCGGTTGGGAAAAAGTTCCCAAAATCATGGACGCCAAACCCGGCGACATCATCGCGTGGCGCAAGCTCATCCTCAAACAGGGCCTCAACACCGGACACATTTGCATGATCGCCGGAACCCCGACTCTCGAGGCCGATGGCCGGGTGAAGGTTCGCATCGTCGATTCCTCAGGAAGTCGCCGCGCCAACGACACTCGCCCCGAGGGTGTGGACGGAGTGGGCTCGGGCGACATGTGGTTCGCCATCAACGAAAAAGGCGAACCCGTCAACTATTGGCTCAACGAAAAAGCCAACCGCTCCCGCACTCACAAGATCGCCATCGGACGCCTTGTCCCCATCAAAGTCTCAGCAGCCATTCACCCCAACGCCGTGAAAGCACCGGCCATTATTCCTACTTCACCAGACCTCGCCTTCATTGGTCTCTCGGCAGACCAAGCGCTCAAACTGGCCGAAGAACGGAGGCTCGCGGCCCGGGTCATCGTCGACAATGGCAACAGATTGCCCGTCTCCAAAACACTCAACGATGACCGCGTCAACTTCGTCACCAAAGACGGAAAAGTTGTCCGCACCATTCGCGGGTAGTTGGCTTAAAAGGCTCCGACTCCCTCGAACGACAGGACCACCCGGTTCTCCTCGTCGCTCTTCGAGCGGTCAACGATAAACTTGGCACTCCAATCATTGAGCCCTGCCTCATCGATCAAGACTTGCTCCAGACGGTCACCCTCGATGCGCAGGTGCTTCGCATTCCGCGCCTCCGGATCCATGCGAATGTAACCATGCTCCTCGTGATAAGCCGACATCATGTTGCGGATTTCCAAGGCATTGCTCCCAACCAACTCCGCGGCCCCCTCGTAGCTCTCCCGTGAAAGGTCTTTTACAAAGTCAAAGACCGCCCGCCGGATCGCTCGTAGAAACTCCGCCTTTTTTCGACTAAACGGAACCTCCTTCTGCGGCACCACTTCAGCGACCCCGGCCTCGGCTTCCGGATTCAAAAGCTTCTCCCATTCATCGATAAGGCTGGAATCAACGTTCCTTAACATCCCCTCGAGATACGATTCCGCCTCCTCCACATCAGGCGTCTTCAGTGCCGGAGGCACCGTCTGCACCAGAACCTTGTAAACCTCCGAGAGGTGCCTGAGCAGGACGGCCTCGCTTCGCTGGAGCCCATAATTTTTCACGTAGTCCTCGAACGAAGACCAATCCTCAAACATCTCCCGCACAATCGACTTCGGCCGAACCCCCGCCTCCTTCGCCCAAGGATTCGCGAGCACAAATTCATTGTAGGTATTGTAGATAAAATCCTTCCCGGGCTTGGGATGCTCCACTTCATCGAGCGCTTCCATCCGATCATCATACTCCACGCCTTCGTCCTTCATCCGCGCCACCAAAGCCGATTTAATCTTGTCGACCTGCTTCCGAATGACCGCCGTCGGATCTTCTAAAATAGCCTCGATCAACGACAAGACATTCAGGACATAATCAGGGGCCTCTCGATCCAATTTCGGAATCGTCTCGATCAAATAAAGCCCCAGCGCCTGGTTCATCGTAAAGTCATCCTGCAATTCGACATTGAGCGTCACCTTCGCCGGGCCCCTTCGTTCCTCCTTCGGGATAATCGTAAGAATCTTCCCCTCCACCAATCCCCGGAAAAGCGTAAAGGCCCGCTTCCGCAGCGCCGCCTTACGAACGGGCGTTTCGTGACTCACATTGATCAATCTTCGCAACTCCGCGCACCCGTCCTCATCCGTCCTCGAAAGGACATTCAACAACATTCCGTGACGGATGTTGAAGCTCGAAATCAACTTCTCCGGCAGCGCTGATTGCAGCTTCTCAAAGGTCTTCTCATCCCAGTTCACAAAACCCTTTTCAGGAGGTTTCTTCTTTTGAGCCTTACTCTTCTTCCCCTTGCTCGCCGCCTTTTGATCGGCCTTGATATTGTCGATAACATACTCCGGAGCCTGCGCCACGACGTAGCCCACGTCATCAAATCCACGACGACCCGCACGACCGGAAATCTGCCGGAAATCACGAACTGCGAGAATCTTCGTACCTTGTCCGTCATACTTATAAAGCTGCGTAAACAACACCGTCCGGATCGGCACATTCACGCCCACTCCCAGAGTGTCTGTCCCGCAAATAACCTTCATCAATCCCCGCTGAGCCAGCTTCTCAACCAAGACCCGGTACTTCGGCAACAATCCGGCATGGTGAATCCCCAAGCCATGCCGAAGCAGCTTCTTCATCTCCGCACCATAGGGACTCCGGAAATCCGCCCCCTCCAACACCTTGGCAATCTCCGCCTTTTCCTCCTTCGAACAAAAGTTCCGACTCATCAAATTCTGGGCGCTCCGAGCACACGCCAACTGTGTGAAATGCACCAGATAGATCGGAGCCCGTCCCGCTTCCACCAATTCCTCCACTTTCTCCTCCAACGCCGTCGTGCTGTATTCAAACTCCAGCGGAACCGGACGATCTTCCGACTTCACAAGAACCGTCTCCGCGCCGGTCAGCGCCGTGATTTCCTTCTGGAAAAATTCGGTCTCCCCCAGCGTCGCCGACATCAACAAAAACCGCGCCTGCGGCAAGGCCAGCAAGGGAATCTGCCACGCCACTCCCCGTTCAATATCAGAGTAGTAATGAAACTCATCCATGATGACCTCATCGACCTGCGCGCTCGAACCTTCCCTCAAGGCCAGGTTCGCCAGGATTTCCGCAGTACAACAAATGACCGGAGCCCCCGCATTCACCGTCGCATCGCCCGTGATCATCCCCACCTTCTCCGGCCCAAAGGTTTCACAAAGCGACAGAAATTTCTCGTTCGCCAGCGCCTTAATCGGCACGGTGTAGAACGAGCGTCGCCCTTGGCAAATTGCGCGAAAATGAAGGGCGAGTGCCACCAGCGATTTCCCTGATCCTGTCGGGGTATTGAGAATGACATTCTTGCCGTCATAGAGTTCCAGAATGGCCTCCTCTTGATGATCATAGGGCTCGATTCCACTCTCGATCAGGTATTCAAGAAAGGCATCCAACACCTCTCCGTTTGAGGTGGGATCAGCAATTTTTGAGGGGTCCAGTCGCGCCATTCGACCCACAAGTTGACGGGGCCACCCTGGAAGTAAAGACCCCGTATGACTCAAACCTCTTCCACTTTAAAAACCTCAAATCCCCTCCTGCGATAGTTCACCAACGCATGCTCGTGATCCTCGGTACAGGTGTGCACCCAAACCCTCACCGTCCCCGGAATCTCCCAGGCTCGCTCAATCGCCATGCTCAACATCGCCCCGCCCAAGCCCTTGCCAATCATCGCTGGCAACAATCCAAAATAAAGAATCTCCACACTCCCGCCCTCCTGCCTCTCCAATTCAAAATACCCGGCCTCCTCTCCCTCCAACTCAGCCCGCCAGGTTTCCAAAGCCTCCCGCCCTGCATAGTCAGACCACTCCTCCTCACTCCACGAAAGCCGGTCCGTCCATTGCCACCCGCCCCCGACCTCCCGATAAAGCCGGGCATTCCACAACGGCTCCGGCGGCATCACCCGCGCCACCGAAAACCCCTCCGGCACGACCTTCGGAAGAAACTTTCGGCGATCCTTCATCTCCAGGTAATAGATCGTTGAAACCATCTCCGACGCCCCCATCAACGAGACATTCTTCTTGAACCAACGCCCACCAGAATTCATGACATAAGAGAGATGAAAATCTTCATCGCCACCATCATATTATCGGGCAGCGCCATCCTCCACGCTCAGCTTCTTGAACTACCAAAAAAAGGCGACACCGAAAAAGTCCAGCGGATCTCCCTCCCCGACCGCATCCTCACCGTCAAAAAGCTCACCGGCCCGCCTGCCCAAGCCCCAGCTGCCAGCACTTCCTCTCAAGATACAACCCCATCCAAACCCATCCCTCCTTTCAACTTTGCGGTCCCTCTGCCCTCATCCCCGGAAACTCCACCTCCTTCATGCAGGCCATCCACCAGCACCTTCACAACCACCCCTCGCCCAAACCGACATCCCCCGAAATACCTATACCAACCAAGTTTAGCCAAAAGCGCTCCACCATCACCTACTGGAGGCATCGTTAACCCCCTCCCCAAGCTCCCGAAACGATGTCCCATTTTCTAAAAGCAATCCTCGGCCTCCTGCTGGCTTCCACGCACTGCCTGGCCTCCGGCACCGCTCAACCGCGCCCAACGATGACCGTTGATGAAAACGGCTTCGTCACCCTCGCCTGGCTTTCCCTCCCAGGGCACACCTACTTCATGCAGTGCTCCTTCGACATGGTCACCTGGACCTACTTTGGCGAAGTCATTCACTCAGGATTTGGTATCGAAAAAGTCACCTTCGACCCGACCACTGGCGATCACGTTTACCCCATCACCTCCGCAGTCCCCGGACGCCCGAACGCCTCCCCCGTCCCTCAACTCACACAAGCCGAAATCCAAACCTACTTCGACCGCGTCTATCTTTCCCAAGCCAACCTGAAGTGCCAAATCGTCCTAAAGCCAGCCACCATCATTACATGGGATAACTCAACGGAAGGCAATTACTCTCAACCGTTTGAAAACCAAGCCGAACATCCTAAAGTCGACGATACTTTCCTCGATATCACCACCGGCGTGGTGAGTCCTGAGATCGCTCAAATTGTCCAAACTGATCCCAATGGCAACTCCATCTTCAACGGGCAACTCCTCCCTCGAAATGAACTTCACCTCTTCCTAATGGGAGGATGTACTTTCATCCGAACCATCATCACATCCCCTCCTAACAACCGGATTGTTGAGAGAAATGCCCGAGGATTCGCCGACATTTCCAATGGCCGTTGCTTCGTTGTCGCCTCCACCATCCCCGAATCACCCCACAGCATCGATGTCATGGCTAGTATCCGGCCTCAAATCCTCAACACCATGGCGCACGAAATCGGACACCTCATCATCACCGGTGGACATCCCGATCAATATAACCCCACCGTGATCGACCCGAATGATCCCCTGGCTCATGGCGGCGGCCCGGCACCCCTTGCTATGGACCCTTTTCTCCACCAACGCCGCCTCATGGCATCAGGACTCATTAGGAATCTGGGACGAGAACTCGTGCTTGAGGAATGGAATCAAATTAAATTGTCAGTCGATGACATCAATTCTAAACAAACATCTAGTGGTAACTAAACTTCTACTAGTGTGGGGTGTATTCGGGTTTTTGCTGCACGGGAATCTAGGAGCACAACACCCAAATATCCAACCCTTCCCATCATTCGCAGAGAGAGTTGTAGCCATAAAAAAATCAATCAAAGATGATCATCCAGATACTCCGGGAGCCAAATATGCTCAAAGAATCAGCATCATCAGGGATATCGTAGGGATCTCCCGCAGCCGCGACCCAAATGCGGTAGCCGCATTGATGGATTTGGTTCTCTACGAACCCCTCTCAGACTTCGATAAAGGAATCAGGCACTCCGACGACTTCAGCAGCCTTCAGCGAAGAGTTTCTCACCATGCCGTCTGGGCCCTTCTTCAGTATGCGCTGACCGAACTCCCAGTGATCCCCGATTCGAACTTGCCCGACTTTCCCGGTCGCGATGACCCTGATCCTGAAAAACGCCGACTCAACCTTGCCAACTATTACTACTACGACTACGACGCAGCCCTCATCGCCTGCCGCGCCTGGTGCCAGGAAGTCCGTGAGGGCAAGCGTTCCTTCCAACTCATCGGCAGCAAGATCCGCTACAACCACCTCGGCCAACCCGCCAACGCCCCACCTCCCCGCATCCCCGCATCCACTCCAAAAACTCTCCACGCTCCGAAACAAAAGCCCCCCATGCCACCCCCAAGAAAAACATCCCGCCACCAACTGGCTCATCGGCCTGTGCGCCCTCGCCATCCTCTTTGGAGTCATTAAACTCGTGAAATCCAAATGATTCCGCACTCCCGCTGTAAAAAATCACCGGCTGAACTTCAATCTTCCACGCTGGTTGAAGGCTCTATTTCCCTCGTTCAAATCCGGGTGATCCGGTAGGGTGTTCCTATGAAATTTAAGATCGTCCCGGCTTTATTATAGGGTTCATCTTTAACCGCTCACGCCAAAATTACGGCGCCGACGGAGTAGATCAAGCACGAGGAATGGGGCACGCATGCCGATCCATCCATTGCCACCCGCTTACAATTTCACGATAAAGTCGCGCATTAAATAAAGGCTCCGGTGGCAATATTCGCGATGCTGAAAACCCCTCGGGAACGACCTTGGAACAAAACTCCGAAGGGTCCCGCATTTCGAGGTGGTAGATCGTGGAAGCCATCGCTCCGGAAACCCTGTCGAATTTTCTCTCCACATGGAGTTCAAATTAGTTAAGATTCTTTAAGTGAATTTTCATGAGCCTCCCCGCTCTCGTCGACAACTCCTCGCCGGAGGTGCGACTTTGGCGGCCGGCATCGCCACCGCCTCGTTGCAAATCGGACGCTCCAGAAAGCCTCAAATTAGCACTTTGGAACCCGTTCCGGAACCTGCCCCAAAGCCGGTTTCACCCGAGCCACAGGAGATTCTCACCGAATCACTGGAGTCCACTCCTCCCCGACATCTTCGTTACACCAAGCCCCACGAAGAACAATACGCCCACTTTATCCACTCTCTCGATCTCACCTACATTGCACCTTTTGAACTCCTCCGCGTTCACCGCAACTGACATCGCGGCGTCCACAATGGCCTCCCGCCCGAAGAACTCTGGGAAGAAGTGGCCGAAACCCTCAAGGTGGCCGATGAACTCCGCGCCCGACTTGGTCGCAAGATGCTCCTCATCACCTCTGCCTACCGGTCCCCCGAATACAACCGGGTCATCCCGGGCTCGGCTTCCCGATCCTACCACACCAAAAACTGCGCGCTCGACCTCGTTTACGATTACCCTCCTCGACAAGCTCTCGAAGAAGCCAAAAAGATGCGTCATGAAGGAATCTTCAAAGGCGGGCGGGGTCTCTACTCCAGCTTCATTCACCTCGACACCCGTGGCTCAAATACCATTTGGTCCCGCGCCTAAAGCCGCCATGATGGCCGGCCCGCTGCGGTGATCGAATAGCCGTTCGTCACGCAACCACTTGGCAACCTTTGCGAGATCCGAAGGTGACCAAGCCTCGCCGCCCAGGTGCTCGACCGATTCCGTGCGAACGGCGCGGTAAACACGAAGATACTTGCGGGCGGAACTCCCCAGAAAAGTCACCGTGAGTCGCGCTCCAAATTTCACTTCGGTTTCATCTTTCCAAAAATCCGCTGGAAACTGCGTAAGTTCCACCCGGGCCACCGTGCTGGTATCTAAATTCACCCCCGCCTCCGCAGCGGCCGATTGCACTTCAAAGGGGAGCGGGAAGGCATCACGCCACTCTCCCGCCTCACGGATCGCCACCACCTCAAGCTCCCCGTCTTGTAGTTCATGAACCGCAAGATGAACCAACTCTGCCAGCTCCTCCGCAATCTGATTGAAAACCAAATGACTCATTGCTCTTTTGAAAAAATTCCCCGAACCGCTTCGCGTTTGAGAGCCAGCTCCCGCCATTCGTTCACCAGGCGGGACTCCTCAATCACCCCACATCCGCTGGGCAGAAAATAATCATCACCTTCCCAGGCAATCATCCGAATCGCAACCAGGGCCTCGAAGTCGCCGTCGCGCAAAAGCCCGAAAGGCGCTCCGAAAGAATCCGGGCACCCCAGCCTCTCCCGCCAATCTTGCAAGAGAGCCATCGTCTCCGGCGTCCTGGGCAGAGGCCCTAACGCCGGCGTCGGATGAAGACGCCGGATGAGAAACTCGATCTCCTCGTATTTATACAGCGCCACTTTGATGAGCGTTTGAAAGTGGATCAGCTTTCCAAGATCTAAAATTCCGCGCTCCTTGCGAATTACCATGCCAAGATCCATCAGCTTGGCAATGAGGGTCTGTGCCACAAACTCGTGCTCCCGAATCTCTTTATCATCGAGAGCGAAGAGCGCCCTTTCATCGCTACGAGCGGTTCCCGCGAGTGCCATCGTATAAATCCGACCATCGAAATATCGAAACAACACCTCGGGCGTCGCCCCCAGAAATCCACCATTCTCTCCAATCCATCCGTAGGGCCGAAGCGAGGAAGGCAACGAAAGCAACGAGGCGAGGAGTGAGTCAGGGGAATTTCGCCCCTTTCCTTTCACCGTCACCACCGGAACGGACTTTTTAATGACCCCGTGGGCGATGGCATCAGCGACTTCTCGAAAGACCTCAGTAAACCCGGATGGATCCGGAGCTTCCCACGTAACATCCAAAGGAGCTTCATCGGGCAGCGACTTGAGAACCTCCACTCTGGCCGGAACCAGCCACGGACGCTCGTCACTGAGAGCGAAATCATTCTTGTAAAAAGCCACCCCGGCAGAGGGTGGCTTGTCCAATGCGGTAAACGGGCCGGATCCGACGATCACTTCGCCAGTACGTGTGCCAAAGACCGCTCTTTCCATAATACCATTACTCTACCACACCATTCTTGATCAGCTCGGCAAAACTGGCAGCCTCGAGGCTAGCTCCTCCCACGAGGGCACCATCGATATCCTTTTGGCCAAGAAGCTCAGCGGCATTATCAGCCTTCACGGAACCACCATACTGAATGCGAACCTTCTCGGAAACCGACACTCCGTAGAGATCAGTCAACACCGAGCGAACAAATTCATGAGCGTCTTGCGCTTGCTGCGGAGAAGCGGTCACGCCGGTTCCGATGGCCCAAACTGGCTCGTAGGCGATGACGGTATCAAGCATCTGCTTTTCGCTGACGTTCTTGAGACCTTCCGTGATTTGAGTCCGGAGAACGTCCTCCAGCTTGCCGTCTTCGCGCTCCTGGAGAGTCTCTCCAATGCAGAAGATAGGCTTCAGCTCAACCTCGTGAGCCTTCAAAATCTTGGCGTTGATCATGGCATCGCTCTCACCATAAATGGCGCGGCGCTCGGAGTGTCCGAGGATGACATAGTTGACGAAAATTTCCTTCAACATGAAGGCGCTCACCTCACCGGTATAAGCTCCGTTATCTTTCTCGCTCATGTTCTGCGCAGAAACGCGAACCTTGGAGTGAGCAAGCAACTCGGTCGCCTTGGGAAGCGAAATGAATGGAGGTGCGATCACGATATCCACCCCCTTCGGCAGGTCGGCTAATCTACTTTCGAAGCTTTTAATAAAGTCTTCAGTGTCAGACGGTCCTTTGTTGAGCTTCCAGTTGGCGGCGATAATGGGCTTCCTCATGTCAGACGCTCGGTAGACCATGATCGCGGCAAGAGCAAGACTTGATCGAAACCAGTCAAATCAGGGGCATCAAAGGCTTTCACCCCGTCCCCTGGCCGCAAGCCCGGCAAGGGTGACCTCATCGAGCCCCCTACTTCTTCTCCAACCCAATTTTACAATAAGGAGGGAAATCAAATTGATTCCCATCAAGCCGCGGATCGTTGTGCTTCTTCAACTCGGCCATCAATTGAGCCCGAAGAACCTCCCTCGTCTTTTGGTGAGCCGGATCTTGGGCGAGATTCTTGATTTGGTGCGGGTCGCTCTTCAGCTCGTAAAGCTCTTCCGCAGGACGTGCTCCGAAACCCAGCTCCCACTGGGTTTTGAACTCAGGTTTATCACGATTCAGAATCATGAACGCTTTGGTCGGACCTGCGTCAACATCAGCATAGGTCAGGCGCGTATTCTTCGCCAAGATTTCAAAATTCAGCGAAGCAGGTTCCGTCGCAAGTTTCAAGAGATCCCCCATCGGTTCGCGTTCCGGCGTGAAGTTAATGATGTAAAGATGGTCCGCAGTCCGAATGGAACGCATCGAGTAGGGGAGTTGCAGCGCACGGGCCGATTCCACATGAGTCTCGCGACCAATAAGCGCCCACGACCGCAGCCCCGACTGATCACCCGACTTTAACGCAGGCAGAAGATTCTCCCCGTGCATCGAGTCAGCCTTCTCCAATCCGGCCGCCGCCAGGAACGTCGGAGCGAGATCGATCAACGAGATCGGCGTGGTAATCGTTTGGGCCGATTTGATGTGCTCGGGCCAGCGGGCCGCGAAAAGAACGCGCGCGCCAAAGTCATAGCAATTGGTTTTGCCCCGGGGAAAGCCGGGCGCACCATGGTCACCCGAAATGACAATCAGGGTGTTGTCGTATTCGCCGGTCGCTTTGAGTTCCTCCAGAAGAACACGACAACATTCGTCGAAGGCCATTGCCTCGCCCAGATAGTCAGCGAGGTCCTCACGAACGACAGGGACGTCAGGAAGAAACGGAGGCATCTTTCCTTGCAAGTTGTCCGGATCCAGCCCCCACAATTTCTTCCCGGATCCAGCCGTCCACGCCCGATGTGGATTGGTGGGATGGAAGTGGTAAAGGAACGGTTGGCCGTCTTTGCGCTGGGCTAGAAACTGCTGAAAGTTCTTGCGGCATTCCTGATACAATTCCTCCTTGGCGGCACCAGCGTCTTTGGCTTTGCTGACGTTCTGAGAGAAGGTATTCACCTTGCGTCCCGCCTTTGAAAACTGCGGGCCAAAACGCTCACCCCGAACGTGGTCTTTGTGCGTCAATCCGATGTGATATCCAGCACCTTTCAAGATCTCAGCGTAACCTGTGATCTTTAACCACGGATCCGTTTCCTCAGGACCATGCCATCGATGGTGCAGCTGGGAGCATGAACCGTTCGTGAAAAAATGGCGTCCCGAAATCAAGGCCGCGCGACAGGGCGAACAGGAAGGAGCAGAAACAAAAGCGTTGGTGGCAAGAACCCCTTCCGACGCAATCCGGTCAAAAGTCGGCGTTGAAATGATGTCGTTCACCGAAGGCTGCTCCTTCGACGAATAGGCCGAGGCGTATCGCCCCAGATCATCAGCAAAGAGGACCAAAATATTGGGGCGTTTTGTCTCCGCATGGGCAGAGAACCCAAAACTTGCGAACAGAATCAAAAAAGCAAATCGGTGCATCTCCCACATTCAACCCTGCCCGACATCACTTGGCAATGCTGCGAATCCCCAACTTCCGCTCCAACCGAAGCCCTCATGCCACTATTTCGCATTAGAAAACTTCAAAAAATTGCAGTCATCTCCCGATCACCTCCTGTTGAAATTCGGGTGGGAATAGAAAGCTCAGTGGCATCGCCACCGCCAGAAGTGTCGGTAACCTTCCAAAGCGACGCCCCAACCCGCTAGTCGTGGTAAGCGACACCGACCCAAAATCAAGCCAGCAAGAACCAAAAGCGGAACCCACTTCATCGCGCGCCTCCAAGATTCCACCAGAGAATGATCGCAAAGATGATCATGAGATACAGGAACAGGAGAGTCAGCAAACATCAGCCCATCATTCAAAAGTTCTCTCATCGTCAATTTAAAGTGGCAGCGGCGAAAATCGCCGCCAGGGTGGAAAACACGATAAGGAAAAAGACGTCCCAGAAACGCTCCTGACTCCGCAGTTCCCGGTCATAGTAGGTCAACTGAACCACGACCCGGCTTCCCCAGAAGACCGCAAAGAAGCCGCTCACGACCTTCCCCATTCCGTCCTCCAAAAGAAGATGCGGCCAACCCAAACAAAGTACGGCAAGTCCCGTAATTAAGACGACGATGTAACCGCAGTGCACATAGGAAATCTGCCGCACGATCGTCTCCGTCTGAACCAAACTCCTGCCGTAACCCAAGCGGGGCGCCGCCACAAAGTTCGCAACCACCAGACCCACACACATCAGACCCGCAAGCCGGAGAATCCAAACAGGATCTAACCATGGCATTCTTCCCGAACCTCTCTACGCGCTCTTTGCGCTGCGTCTGCAGTTACAACTCCGTAAAACACTCCGATGAGAGCAAAGAACAGCCCTACGAAAAGTGGAATTGGCAAGGCTACTTCACACGATCTCGCCCAAGCCTCAAGCGGGCCCGATTGATAACGTCGACGTTTCTCCATCCTCATTTCGTTCATTTTTTCGTTTCTACGCTTCGAACATCCTCGTCAGGCGACGTGGCTGCTCTTTGTGATCACGTCGATGGAGTCGTCTATCAATCCACTCCATCACGGTCCGGATTCTTGCTTTGAGTGTCTTCATGTTCATTGTGCTATCGCATTTAGGTTCAGAAATCAGTGCATGAGCTCGGCTCTCCACTCATCAAGATCAGCCGGACAAGCTCCATCCTGGCATTCGTCCCCTGTCATGTTGTGGAGATTATCGCGGACTTCCCGGTCCTTGCGACGGAAGAAAATCTTACTCAATCCATGACGATTCGCGGCGAGAAGCCGACAAGCTCGAATCGCGAGGGCCAGCATCGCAGGCCTCGCCAAACGTTGCGCCGTTTGACGATAATTCGCGCAACTATAGAGACACCAGACCCAGGCTTCCGCTCCTCGATAAACCACCCCGTCATCGACGACCCGCACGATCATTTCACGTGCCGGATCCAGGGTGTTGATCCCGGGAAAGACTTGCTCCGCCCGGGCCCCTTGATACGGAATAAAGTCGATTTCGAAGGCGCGGGGCTGACGACGAATCCACTCATGAAAGGTGCAGCACATGCCGCATCGGCCATCGTAGTAGACTTCAATTTTCTGAGGGTGAATCGGGAATTTCATTGTTTCTATTTCTATTGTGTTTTCAGGAATTACTGAAAGTTTGTATTCTGTCTTTGGGCGCTTTGGGTTGTTCCGGAAAATTATCCGAAGATTTTCATGGCGAGCTTGATCGCCTTACCGTGCTGCATGGATGCAACCCGGTCCCCCATCTTGGAGGCAAAGCTCACGAAGTCTTCCAACTGAACCATCTGGTCATGGAAGACTTTGGCATTGCTCGAAGTCATTCCTTCCGTCGCTTGCTTGCAGTTACGCAAGGTCTCGAGCGCGGGATCGATCTCACGACGCTTGCGCTCGCGGGCCACCCGACGAAAAATCTCCCAGACGTCCTTTTCAGCTTCGAAGAATTCCTTCCGCTCCCCCTTCTTGGTGAGAATACGGACGAGCCCCCAACTGACTAACTCCTTGAGGTTGGTATGAGCGTTCCCCCGGCTGATTTGCAGCATCTCCATGACCTGATCCGTGCTCAAGAGATCGGGATCCGTCATCAGGAGGGCATGAATCTGAGCCATTGTCCGATTGATCCCCCATTGAGCACCCATGACACCCCATTGGGTCACGAATTCATCGCGGGCTGCTTCAAATCTGATATGCTCATCGTCCATCTCCTTTCAGTAATTACTGAAAGTTCATTCCAAAGTCAAGCGAGTCTGAAATCTTTTTTTCGCAGTCCTTCCCCTTCTCTTGAGATTCGATATTCTCCAGCCTTCAAATAAGGTCTGACAATCCTTACGCCGCACCCACGACCGAGGTTTCCCCTGCCGCTCCCGTAAACGACACCGGCTGCACCATGAATTCGCCCGATGGCGGATCTCGGGATCTGAAGAGCTTCCACCTCATCGTTCTCATCCTATTAGGCCTCGGGGTCCTGACCTCACTGGGAGAGATCTACGCCGCGGAAATGATGAATCGTGGCCTGGCGATCTTGGACGAAGGTGGAGATTTCGAAGACACGAGCAAGCAAGCTGACACCCTTGCTCAATCATTCAACGGCCTTGGCATCATCGCGTTTATCCTCACCGCGATTTTCTGGGGGGTCTGGAAGAACAAATCCTGCAAGAACGGGTGGTTTTTCTACAGCCAAAGCGCACGGCCCAAGCACTTTGCTGACAATCCCTCCCCGGGCTGGTCGGTCGGTTATTACTTCGTTCCGATTCTCAGCCTCTGGAAACCCTTTCAGGCGATGGCCTTCATCCGGGACCAGAGTTCCGGACATGCCGCCACCGGTCCCTTACTCGGCCTCTGGTGGACCGGGTGGATCATCAGGAATTTCTTTTCCAGATACACCGCCAGCATACACGATGACTTCGAAACGACCTCCGGGGCCGCCGTTTATAACAACGCTCTCATGGTTGAAGGTCTCATCACCATCATCACCTCGTTTCCTGCTGCTGCGGTCATCCACCAACTCAGCGGAGCCCAGAAACGCAAAGCCAAAGCCCTGGGTCTTGTTTTCTAACAGCCCACAAAAAACCCGGCCTCCGAACTCTCGGAAACCGGGCTTTTGAAAAATCGCTCGATCTAAGCTTCGGTCAAGGCAGCCACTCCGGGGAGCGCCTTGCCTTCGAGCAGCTCGAGCGAAGCACCACCGCCGGTGGAGATGAAGCTCATCTTGTCGGCCACTCCGAATTTCACCGCAGCCGTCACGGAGTCTCCTCCCCCCACGATGCTGAGAGCACCGCTGGCAACGACCGCCTCGGCAATCGCCTTGGTACCCTTAGAGAAGCAATCCTTCTCAAACACACCCATCGGTCCGTTCCAAAGAACAGTCTTGGCGGTCAAAAGCACTTCCTTGAATTCCTCGATCGCGACGTCGCCGATATCGATGCCTTCCTTGTCGGCGGGGATCGCGCCACCTTGTCCGTAAACTTCAGTATTCCAGGTCTCGGCACCTTCCTTGAATTCCTTGGTGATGCGGGTGTCGGCAGGAAGAAGGAACTTCACGCCCTTCTCTTTAGCCTTCCTCAAAATTTCCAACGCAAGCTCCTGCTTGTCGTCTTCCACGAGGCTCATTCCGATCTCGTAACCCTGCGCCTTGCGGAAGGTGTAAGCCATCGCACCACCGATGAGGATGGTGTCAGCCTTCTCAAGAAGAGCGGAGATCACTTCGATCTTATCGCTCACTTTGGCTCCGCCCATGATCACCACGAACGGACTTTCGGCGTTGGCCAATTTCCCCTCGAGATACTCAAGCTCCTTCTCGATGAGCAACCCCATCGCACTTTGTGAAACGTGGTGGGTCACCCCCTCAGTCGAGGCATGGGCCCGGTGAGCGGTGCCGAAAGCATCGTTCACGAAAATCGTGGCATTCCCGGCGAGCGCTTTTGCAAACTCCGAATCATTCTTCTTCTCCTCGCGATAATAACGGGTGTTTTCAAGAAGGAGCACGTCTCCGTCCTTCAAATCAGCGCGCATGGCAGCGGTATCTTCGCCAATACAATCAGCCGCGAAGGATACATCCTGCTCAAGAAGCTCACAAAGTCGGGCCGCAACGGGCTCAAGGGAATACTTCTTCTCACGTGCTTCGGTGGGACGTCCCATGTGGGAGCAGAGGACAAGACGGGCTCCCTTGGAAAGCAATTCCTTGATCGTCGGAAGGGCCGCCTGGATCCGGGTATCATCCGTGATGGTCAGGCTGTCGTTGAGAGGAACATTAAAGTCGGCGCGCATGAGGACTTCCTTGCCGGCGACATCGATATCACGAATGGTTAATTTGCTCATAATTTGACGGCCATCCCCGTGCCGTATCCCGGGGTAGCTGTCAAGGTTACGCATTCACGCCTCCCAACGACCTCCCAACGACCATCCCTTGAGCCTTGTCATTGACACTCAATGTCCTCAGACTTTCCGTGCATTCCATGAAGATTAAGAAAGCCGTCATCACTGCCGCAGGACCGGATCAACAACATCTCCCCCTGCAGACTCTCGTGAGCCCCTCCGGCGAAACTAAAACTGCGGCCTCTCTTCTACTTGATGAAATCTTCGCCAGCGGCATCGATTCTGCAGCCATCATCATCGCCCCCGGAACCGAACGCGATTTCTCCGCAGCCATTGCCGATCACCTCGATCAAGTCACCTTCATCGTGCAAACCGAGCCCCTCGGCTACGGTCACGCCGTCCTCCTCGCCAAAGATTTCACCGGGGAGGATCCCTTCCTCCTCCTTATGAGCGACCACCTCTATCTTTCGCTCGCCAACTCCTCCTGCCTGAGCCAACTCCTCGAAATCGCCCGCCAGACCAAATGTCCGGTCTCAGCTGTCCAACCTACCCACGAAAGCAAACTCCCCTTCTACGGCGTCGTTGGTGGAACCCGGGTCAGCGGACAACCGGGGATCTACGAAATCTCAAACGTCCTCGAAAAGCCCACCCCCACCGTTGCGGAACAGGAACTCATCGTTCCCGGTCTGCGCGCTGGTAACTACCTCTGCTTCTTCGGAATGCACGTCCTCAATAATTCGGTCATGGAACACCTCGCGACCGTATTCATCGACTCCCCGAAGAACCTTCCCCTCACCCCCAGCCTCGCCGCCACCGCCCGCAGTGAGCGCTTCCTCGCCTGCGAGATCCAGGGCCTCCGATTCAACATCGGCGAACCCTACGGCCTCCTCCGGGCCCAACTCGGGATGGCCCTCGCCAGCGACAATCGTGACGAAGTCATGGCCTCCTTGATCGAACTCATCGCGGTCACACGCTAAGTCACCTCCCTCCATTTTTGCGATGCTCGTTTCCTTGATCACGGCGGAAGATTCCGCCACCCGCGACCGGTCACTCGCTGAGGCCTGCGCCCCCCTCGATCCCACCGCCCTCTTGCAGGAATGCAGCGAGCTCGACGCCTTCCGACGCCAGTCCGACAACCTCTACCACCGCGTCCGCGCCATTTTCTTCCTGCAAGCGATTTACCGCTTCCACCTCCCCGAAAAGCTCCCGGCCGAAGCGACTGGCTCCATCCCCTTCGAGGGATATGAGCACCTCCTCGCCCGACAGTTCGAAGAAGCGCTCAACACCTTCCTCCAGGTCCAAAAGCAACACGGCCCGTCTGATGGCATCTCCTCCGCCCTCGCCTCGGCCTACCACCAACTCGCCTTCCAAACTCTCGCTGATCAAGTTCGCAAATCCGTCCGCACCGTTCGCGGCAACCAATGGATGTTCCGCATGGGACACCCCGCCGACCACCCGCTCCGCATCCGTCCCGAGCTCCTTGCGCAGGACGACCACCTCTTCCCCGTCCTCTGTGAACGCACTCCCGTCCGCATGGACCTCACCCACTCTGCCTGGTCTGACATCTTTTTCCTCGGCATGGACTTCCCCCAGGGAGCCCGTGTCGTCAACGTCTCCGTCGACCTCGCCGTCCACGGTCGCGATGACACCCCCAAGCCTCCTGTCGAAGCCTATCTCCGCATCATCGACAAGCCCGTCATCCGCCTAACCAGTATCGACCTCAAAGCGTCCGCCGAGATCGACTCACTCGCCGAAGTCTTTGACTTCGCCAAAGACTACCTCGGCCTCCTCAAAGCTGCCGTCATCGCCTCCGGTATCGTCCCTCCGGGCATCGAAGGTTCAGGAAAGTCTCTCGCCGACCTCCTTTCCCAAATCGCCGGCCCCGGTCGCGGCATTGAAATCATTTCCTCGGTCAACGACATCCCCAAAGGCTCCCGCCTTGCCGTCTCGACCAACCTCCTCGCCGCCCTCATCAGCGCCTGCATGAGAGCCACCGGCCAAACGCAATCGCTCACCGGTGAACTCACCGAACCCGAGCGACGCCTCGTCCTTGCCCGCGCCATCCTCGGTGAATGGATCGGCGGCTCCGGCGGAGGATGGCAGGACTCCGGCGGCGTCTGGCCCGGCATCAAACTCATCGAAGGCGAAATCGCAGGAGAGACCGATCCCGAGCACGGCATTTCCAGCGGTCGTCTGATGCCCAAGCACCACGTTTTCACGGACGATGAAATCTCCGTCGACGCCCGCCAAGCTCTCACCGATTCCCTCATTCTCGTCCACGGCGGCATGGCTCAAAACGTCGGCCCCATCCTCGAGATGGTCACCGAAAAATACCTCCTCCGTTCTTCAGCCGAATGGAAGGGACGCCAGGAAGCCCTCAAGCTCCTCGACCAAATCGTGGACGCCCTGAGCAAAGGAGACATCCGCACCCTCGGACGACTCACCACCGAAAACTTCCGGGGCCCACTCCAAACCATCATCCCCTGGGCCACCAACCACTTTACCGAAACCCTCATCGCCCGCATCTCGGAGAAATTCGGCGATGATTTCTGGGGCTTCTGGATGCTCGGCGGCATGTCCGGCGGCGGCATGGGCTTCATCGTCGAACCCTCCCGCAAACAGGAAGCCCTTACCGTGATCCACGAGATCATGATCAAGACCAAGCGCGAACTTGAGAACGCCCTCCCCTTCGCGATGGACCCCGTCGTTTACGACTTTGGCATCAATCCCCACGGCACCTTCGGCGACCTCCGCCGTGGCGCCGACGCCATTCTCCCCCCGTCCTACTACAACCTCTCCCTCGGCGAAACCCTCCGCACCCCTCCTTCCGAACTCTCCGACACCGCCCGCGCCGAACTCGATCAATTCACCAACGCCTGCCGCAACAACCCGGCCTTTGAATCCTCGATTCAAAATCTCTTCGACACCCTCATCCCCCGCGCCGCAAAGGACAGCAAGTCCAACACCTCCCTCGCCGACCTTCTCAAACAAAACGG
>CAWUTG010000084.1:0-5377 GCA_963925135.1 uncultured Verrucomicrobiales bacterium
TGCGGCACCAAGATTGAATCATGCTGAGGCCCTTCGTGCAGCTGGCGTTGCCTTCGAGAATCTGGCCAAGCCAGGCCCAGAAAATCGGGAGATGACCGAAGTGGCGATCTCGGTTGGTGGGATCGATCTTGGAGAGAAAAGCGGCAGGTAGAACGCTCTCGAAAATGAGGGCATACCCGCTGAGGGAATCGTTGATGAGGCTTTTTCGAAGGGCTCGAATCGCGGCTTGTGCACGACGCTTGGCGGTGGCAAATATGGCGTGCGAAAAGCCGGTGAGGACGGGTTGTTTGGTCACACTTTCAAACCGTACCCGAACCGGCTTTTCGTCTTATTTTATGAGGGGATTTTCCCTAAAATGACCCTTAAGTCCGTGCCATTCATGCTTAGCAGATTATTCCATCCTCTTTCCCCACCCTCCAACCCGGCCCGGCCCAACGGCTCTTTCAGGAGCCACCCGCCAAAAGAAAATTCCTAGCAGTGCAGTCATATTTTATCGCTCGCGATCATCTCCCCTGCGGGCTATACAGTGTTCTCAATTCCTTCAAGTCATCGGTCGACAACGCGTCGCTGTTCCGCCTTCCAATCCTCAAAATTCCCATGAAATTCCCCGCTCTGATGCTCGCTTTCGTCGTTGGTTTGACTCTGGTCGCCAGCGCCGCTCCCCAACACTTCCTCTACGTCGCGGAACCCGGCATCCGCAACTACGTGCAGCACGGTGGCCACGGCGTGCTCGTTTACGACATCGATCACGACTACCATTTCGTGAAACGCATCCCCACCGGCAGCATCGACGAGAAGGGCGTCCCGGTGAACGTGAAAGGCATCTGCGCCAACGCCGCCACGGGCCTACTCTACGTCAGCACGATCCGCCACTTAATGTGCATCGACCTGCACACCGACAAACTGCTCTGGACCAAAACCGATCCACGCGGCTTCGACCGCATGTCCATTTCGAATGACGGAGGTATCATCTATCAACCCACCTTTGAAAAAGACGAATGGTATCTTATCGATGGCGCGTCTGGCGATACACTCAAAACCATCGGACCCAATCCC
Organism: uncultured Verrucomicrobiales bacterium; assembly: GCA_963925135.1. Classification (GTDB taxonomy): domain Bacteria; phylum Verrucomicrobiota; class Verrucomicrobiia; order Verrucomicrobiales; family Akkermansiaceae; genus SW10. Next base: position 1,057 of record CAWUTG010000084.1, read on the forward strand.
GGTGCCCACAACACCGTGATTTCTCGGGACGGCAAGACCGTTTACCTCGCTGGCTTGAAATCGAACGGACTCGCCGTCTGCGACACCGGCAGCCAGACAATCACACGCAAACTCGGTCCCTTCAGCGGCAGCGTGCGGCCGTTCACCATCGACGGATCGAACAGCTACCTCTACGCCAACGTCAACGGACTGCTCGGCTTTGAAATCGCCGACCTTAAAACTGGCAAGGTCGTGAAACAAATCAAGGTCACGGGAGTCCCCGATGGCCAACCGCTCCGCCACGGCTGCCCGAGCCACGGGATTGCCCTCACGCCGGACGAGACCGAACTCTGGATCACCGACGGCTTCAACGGCCTCGTGCATGTATTCGACATGACCACCTCCGAGCCCCTTAAAAAAACCACGATCAAGGTGGGCGAGTGTCCCGGCTGGATCACCTTCAGCCTCGACGGAAAAACTGCGTGGCCGTCCAGCGGCGAGGTCATCGACATCGCCACCAAGCGCACACTCACCACGCTCAAGGATGAACAAGGCCAACCCGTGATGAGTGAAAAAATGGTGGAGGTCGTCTTTGACGGTGACGACGTCATCGCCACCGGAGACCAATTCGCCCGCGGTGCCCGCGCCACCCCCTTGGTGACCTACCCTTAACTCGACTTACCTCTCCTGAAATCGCACCCCCCTTTTTTCCAGCCCTCCAGTCGGACCCAACGGCTGTTTCAGGAGCCACCCGCCCAAAGCAAATTCCTAGTCAGCAGTAATCCAGCCTCATGGGATGCACTGGTTGACAGGCATTCGGGCGATCATCTGAAAGTGCGTGTCGAGGCACAGACTTCTTGACATGATCGCGACCCAGTAGATGTTGGAAATTGCACCATTCCGACGTCATGCCTTTTCAGCTTTCATTCACCTCCATCCTCCTCCTCTTGCTCACTTCCATCGCATCAGCAGGGACCTGGGCCCACTGGCGGGGCCCGCTCGGGAACGGTTCGTCCCCAGATGCCAAACCACCCTTGGAGTGGAGCGAGACCAAAAACATCAAGTGGAAAACTGCGATCCCCGGAAACGGATCAGGATCACCAATCGTCTGGGAAAACAAGGTTTTCGTGACCTCGGCCATCGCCCCGGATGGTGGACTCGGATTCGACGGCGAACGCTTTTCCAAGCTCGACTTCAAACTTTTCTGCTTCAACCGGGAAGACGGCAAAATTCTCTGGGAAAAGACCGCGGTCACCGCGACCCCTCACCAGGGAACACACTCGACGAATGGATTCGCCTCCGCCTCTCCGTGCACCAATGGCAAACATGTCTATGCGCACTTCGGGTCCCGTGGCCTCTATTGCTACACGATGGAGGGCGAGCTGGTCTGGAAGCGGGACGACTTCGGCAAGATGGACACCCGCAATGCCTTCGGCGAAGGCAGTTCGCCAACCCTCGTGGACGGGATGATCCTGGTTCCCTGGGATCACGAAGGCCCATCCGCCCTCTACGCTCTCGATCAATTGACCGGGAAGACCCTCTGGAAGACCGAGCGGGACGACGAACCCACCAACTGGTGCACTCCCTTTGTCGTCGAACATGACGGAAGCAAACAGGTCGTGATCAACGGGCAAAGCTTCATCCGTGGCTACGACCTGAAGACCGGCAAGGAACTCTGGCGCATCGCCGGGAAAGCCCAACGTCCCGTCACCTCCGCAGTTGCCATCGATGATCTCGTCATCGTCGTCAGCGGATTCAAGGGATCCTACGGAGGAGCCTTTCGCCTCGGTGGACGGGGCGATCTCAAGGGGACCAAGAACGTCGCGTGGAGCTGGGAAAAAAATACCCCGGACCTCGCTTCGCCTCTTCTCTCGGGCAAGCTTCTCTACCTGCACAAGGACAAGTCAGCCTCCGTGTCCTGCGTGAATCCTCTCACCGGCGAGGCCTACTACACCGCTTCAAGAATTCCAGGACTCTCCACCCTCTACGCCTCTCCGGTGGCCGCGAATGGACACGTCTTCATCACCGGCCGCAGCGGAACGACAGTCGTGATCAAAGACAGCAAAACATTGGATATCGTTTCCTCCAACTCGGTGGGAGAAGGAGTCGACGCCACCCCCGCTCTCGTCGATGACGAGATCTTCATTCGCGGTGAAGCACACCTGTTTTGTATCGAAGCCAAATAGTCATTTAAAGGCACCCTTGGCGATGCTCGACGGAAAAGCAGACCGGGCATAGCGGAAATAGGATGACCTCAAATTTCGGTATCTACGATGATTCCGTGCCCCCCGGTCGCCTCTCAATCCGGGTCAGTTTTTCCGTCAGTTCATTGCATCCCCCACCAAGCCTCACAAACCTCCGCGTGCTCCGCGCCTCAGTGTGACTCTCTCACCTGTAGGGAAAGGAAGGACTTCATAAAATTAATAAGGAGCAACGCCGGGCCTCTCAGGCATGTTTCCCGACTACTCTACGGGCTTCACAAGGTTTCCGTTTTCTTCAAAGTTCTTGCCATCCACTTGCACCGCCAACGCACCCGGCTCGCTGGTGATGGCAATGTTATTCTGCAACCCGGGTGGCTTCGAGGGTTTCTGAATCACGAACGCAACTCGTGAGAAATCCTCCGTGACATTTCCAACTGCCGAAACCACCGCATCACTCGCATGCAGGCCATGCCGAAGCGATTTAAAGTGGTTCCCGCGCACCGTCACGGTTGAGCCCGCCAAGGCCCAGACCCCGAAGTGTGGCGGGCCGCCCTTGCGCACTGCTCCGCCATCAAATTGATTCCCGATCACCCGGGCCGTCCCGGCCACCCGAACCCCCGCCACACCACTCACCTGAAATGTGTTGTCCTTGATCGTACAATCCGCACCCTCGAACACCATGATCATCGGGGGAAGCCCACCCTCGCGCGAAAGGGTGTTTCCAGAGATCTCAACCGCCCAGCCCCGCTGCACTCCGATCGCAACCATGGCATTGTTGATGAGCTGGTTTCCGGTCACCGTCGCGGAGCCCTTGTCACATTCTTCAAACCCAATGCCGGACGCCTTGTTGTCCCGGCAGACATTTCCGATAATCTTCGGCATGGCATTCCCGCGTGCTCCGATCCCGGCCAACGCGTTGCGCTCACAAATATTCTTCCGAATGATGGGAGCCGACCCCTCATCCGCTCCGATGCCCGCCATGCCATTTTCATAGCAATGGTTTTCTTCAATGATCGGCGTAGTCTTCTTCCCGGTGCGCGTTCCGATCCCAGCGCGACGGTTGTGGTAGCAGAGATTGCCACGCACTGTCGGGTAGGCCCCCTCACTGATCCCAATCCCCGCACGGATGTTTCCATAGCACCGGTTCTTCTCCACCCGCGGGCTGGAATCATGATGACCAATCCCGGCATAAAAGTTCTCAAAGCAAGTGTTCCCCGTGATCAAGGCCTTCGATTTCCGCATGACGCCGATTCCACCGCCCATGTTTCGGTAACAAAAATTCCCCGTCACGATCGACGCCACCTCGCCTCCCTCCACTCCCCCAACCGCAATCCCGGTATGCCCGATATGGTGAACGATATTGTTGAGAATTGTGCACTTCACGCCATCGGCTCCGATCCCCGGAGCACCAAAATGCCCGATGTCTTCGTGCGCTTGCTTGTTTCCCCGCGTCTCCCAATGCTCCTCCCATTTTTTTTCGTCGTAGGTCCCAACCCCGGTCACCGTAAATCCATCGAAGGTGGAACCCTCCGCCATCGTGACACCCGCCACCGGGCCCTCCCCCTTCACCCCATCCCCTGTTCCCACGATGAGGGTCCTCTCCGCCCGCACAAATCCCAACTCTCCCTTCTCATCACCACCTGCGCTGCGCACCACAATGTTCGCCCTCAAGTGAATCTCCTCCTTGTAGGTTCCCGGCGCGACGATGATCTCGTCACCGCCCTCTGCCACGTCAATCGCAGCCTGAATCGTGGTGTGATCTTTCGGAACATCGATCACCCGTCCTTCCAAAACCGCAAGCATAGCGCAGCCCAAGAGAATCAAAAAAGAAAGGGAGAGCATGCGTTTCATGATGATTATACGTTCCCATGCGCCCAAACTATCCCTCTACAGCCTGCGCCACTGCCCTGATCTTCAAAGCCGTTTCAGAACACCACGCCGGAGATACCGGAGAACGCATGACCTCCAATCTCCATATCTACAATTGGTCCACCAACCAGCCTCAAAGAAACTCTGCGTCCCTCCGGGTTCTCCGCGCCTCTGTGTGAAATCCCGGGCAGGAATTCACAACACGCATAGAACACGCCGAACGCTTTCTTCCAAGGCATGGCATTCTGATCGACCTGTGCGAATGACCATCA
>CAWUTG010000085.1:0-7556 GCA_963925135.1 uncultured Verrucomicrobiales bacterium
CGCTTCAGGAGCTGCTGGACATTTACGGCAGTCCCTACCCTGGCGATATCGGTCCCGGGAAAATCTATCCCCAAGGATATGAGCATCCCGACTATTTGCGCTGGAATATCGTCGAGCGCCCGCTCGGCTGGGTCGACACCACCGCGCCAGTCGTAGTGGAATATCGCTACCCGATGACCTATCAGACCTTCACAGGCGAGAAGATTGACGAGATTATCACGAGTTATGAAGGCGGAGACCATGATGGGGACGGGGAACCGGATACCGTGAAACTCAGCTTTCCAGTGACTCCGAACCAGTGGGTGCAGTTTTCCGATGTGGTCGGGGAAAAGACGGCGCTTGGCAAGCGGCCCTACACCGGTGCTTTGCAGGACGCCTTGGTTGAGGCCCAACTTGCCCAACTTGCCTTGTTGGCCGCGAAAGACGACATGGATGACTTGGAGGCCCGTTTTAACCGGGAAAAGCAAGTTTTCGCCGGTCTTTTGGGTAGGAATGACGATCAGATGAAAAATCTCAAGTCGTACAGGGCTCAGATGTTGAGAAACAAACTTTCCGTGGCGGCGCTTGAGACTCTCAGCGAAGTGACTGGCGCTATCGCTGACAAAGTTACAGGAATGGGGAAGGCGGTGGCTGCATCTTTGCCGACGTCAGTAGGCATGTCGCCCGATGTGACCGCGCCAGCGCGAGGAGGTTTAAGAATCGTCGGCGTTGTCGGCGGTTCTGTCATGCGATTATCATCGGTGGCTGCTTCGAAAACGGCACGTTACCTTGAAGCCAGTGAGGGGACCAAGCTGGATGCCGATTGGGAAAAGGAACTCTTGGCCAGTGGCGTCGACCAGGAAGAATTGGAGGCAATCTATGAATTCGAGCAGACTTACCGCGAACTCGTCGGGATGTACACCCGCTTCACCGAGTTGACCTACGCCTACGACACCGCCACGCAGAAAGTCCAGAACTTACTCGTGCTCGGGGACACCATCCGGCTGCGGCGCGAGACGCTGCGCCAGCGCGCGGCCGCCGTGATCAACGGCTACCGCACCAAAGACCTGACCTTCCGCACCTTCCGCAACGAGGCGCTGGTGCAATACCGGACCTTGTTCGACCTCGCCGGACAATACAGCTACCTAGCGGCCAAGAGCTACGATTACGAGACCGGCCTGCTCGGCACCTCGCAGGGACAAGCGGTCATCAACCGTCTCGTCGCCTCCCGCTCGCTCGGGGATCTGACCGGCGGCGAGCCGCAAGCCACCACCAGCACCCTCGGCGATGCCGGGCTGGCCGGCACCATGGCCCAGCTCAACGCGGACTTCGCCGTCGCGGAAGGGCGCCTCGGGATCAACAACCCGGATCACTACAACACGCTGTTTTCACTGCGTCAGGAATTGTTCCGCATCCTGCCCCACGTCGAAGACGTGACGGTCGCTGCGGATAAGGCCTGGCAACAGACTCTCGAACAGCACATCGTGCCCAACGTCTTGTCTGATCCCCAGGTCGCCGCCTACTGCCGCGGGCTCAAAAAAGCCGATGGCACTGCGATTCCCGGCTTCATCATCCCCTTCAGCACCACCGTGGAGGACGGTAAGAATTTCTTCGGCCTGGATCTGGCTGCGGGAGACCATGCCTACAGCCAGAGCAACTTCTCCACCAAGATCGCCGCCGTCGGCGTGGCCTTGCCGGGCTATGTCGGGTCGGTCGATGGGGAATCGACCGCGCCAAACGCCCTCAGCGCAACGCCGTATGCCTATCTGATTCCCTGTGGCACCGATTACATGCGCACGCCGCTGGGCGATACCGGTGACATCCGCAGCTGGCAGGTGGTCGATCAGGCCCTGCCGCTGCCCTACAACCTGGGAGCGAGCGACTTCAACACCACCCAGTTCTTCGGCCCGAACGGCACCTTCGCTGAACGGCCCTGGGTGATTCGCAAGCATCAGGCCTTCCGCATGTTGGCGGATCCCACGCTCTACGAGGCTGGCGACCTTCCGCTCGTCTACACCAATGCACGGCTCATCGGGCGCAGCGTCTGGAACAGCCAATGGAAGATCGTCATTCCCGCCGTGACGCTGCTCGAGGACGAGCAGATGGGACTCAATAACTTCGCCGCGAGCGTGGATGATATCAAACTGTTCCTCCGCACCTACTCCAACTCCGGAAATTGATGGAAATGGTCGATCTGTCACGAAATCTCCCTGCTTCATGCGTTCGAGAAGCCGGAGGCTTCCATTTCGTTTTCGACCGCTGAGCGTCTCAAAAATTTTTCATAAATACGCCGGCCCTTTTTTGGGGTAGGCGTCATACTACAGGAGGAAAATTGAGGTGGGGCGTTTGGAATCCAGCCACTCATCGAAATCTAGGAAATTGGGATGGGCAGGGTTGGAATCGGTCCATGGAGCAACGAGGGCGAGATTGCTTTCGAGCCCAAGCCGGAAGAGGCTTTTGCGATGGCTTGCCGCTGAAGTTTTGATCTTCTGTTCGCGGAGATGAGAGCCCCCGGCAACGCTGAAAAGGAAGGCTAGGACGACAAGAGCGAAGAGCTTCTCAAGCTTACCTCCCTTCGTGATGTGGGTCGCTTCAAGGTCGAAGCCATTCTTCTTGAGATGCCCGAAGAGGCGCTCAATCCCCCAGCATTTTTGATCGATCGAGAGTGCTTCTTTTCCTCCCAAGCGATTGCTGGTCACGATCAGGTGGCAGCCAATGTCTTGTAATTCCAACCATTGGAGCCACTTTTCCCCAATGAACTCCCGGTCCATGGTGAGGGCTTTGATCTCGCTGGTGGGGAGGTCACCGTCTTTTTGCGTTGGAATTCGGGTGAGAATGATTCTCGCGACCGAGGGCATGCAGAGGCTGAATCGTAAAAAGAAGTCCTGAAACCGGCGGTATCGACTTTCATTGGAACAGGTTTTTCCGTCCGCGGTGGTGGCGAGCGCGACGAGGTTGACGGTCGATAGCCGCGCTCCGGAATTTCAGTCTTGTCTCGCGAACCCCTTCCGGCGATAGGCACGCCATGCAATTTGAAAATGTCACCGCTCTCGCCCAAGGGAATGTCTATTTCGAAGGGAAGGTGATCTCCCATACGATCCTGACTGCCGACGGTGATCGCAAAACCCTTGGCGTGATCCTTCCCGGTTCCTACTACTTTGGAACTGAAGCAGCTGAGCGGATGGAAATCGCAGGCGGAGCTTGTTTCTATGTCCTTAAGGACACGGAGGAGTCCATCTCCGTATCGAACGGCGGGAGCTTTGAGGTTGCCGCCAATTCGGGCTTCACGATTTCGGTAGAGGGCGAGCCTTGTCACTACGTTTGTTCGTTCCTCGCTTAAGCGATTCAGGGCTTCACAAATTTTTCACCGCGCAGCACGCCGACGTTGCTGAGCCAGACAATAACGGCGTAGTGCTCGAGGAATTTTTCCGAGACGGCTTCCGTAATTTTGGACGCGACTTCGGGCGAGGCGATACATTCGAATTTAAAGTTCGGCCCCTCCCAGTCGGTCGCCCGGACTCCACGTGATCCCCGGCCTTCGGCCCGGATGATTGTGAACCCGGTGGCCCCCTGAGCGTGAAGAAGGTCGATCATCTTATCTTTAAGAAGACCTTCGGTAACAATGGTAACGAGTTTGAGTTCTTCGATCATGGGGTGGGTTTAGGGGCTGAGACTTTGAGCAAGTTTGAGGAAAATGGGAATACCAATGGCAAGGTTGAAGGGGAAGGTGACTCCCAGCGCCATCGTGAGGTAGATGCCCGGACTGGCCTGGGGCAGGGCGATACGGACAGCAGCCGGGGCGGCGATATAAGAAGCACTCCCGACCATGGCTCCAAAGACGGCAGCTCCGCCCGAGTTCATCCCGATTGCAGTGGCTGCGGCGGTCGCGAGGCAGCCGTGGAGGAGGGGCAGGAGGCAGCCGGTGAGGATGACCCGCCATCCTGCTTTTTTGAGATCACCCATCCGGTTGGCTGCCACCATCCCCAATTCGAGAAGGAAGATGCAGAGAACTCCTTTGAAAGGATCGATGAAGAAGGGGGCGACGCCTGCGATTCCTTTGGCTCCACAGGCTGCTCCAATGACCATGCCGCCGATCATGAGAAAGATGCTCTTGCCCGTGATTACTTCTCTCATTGCTTCCCCCATTCCTCCGCTTTTAGTCTGACGGGCGAGAAGGAGGCCTATGATAATCCCGGGTACTTCGAGGACCGCAACAAGAGCAGGTAGGTAGCCATTCGAGGGCATGCCAGCCGCTTTTACCGCTTCCAATGCGGCCACGAAGGTGACACCGATACCGATCCATAGTGGGCGGCAGTGGCTGCGGCATTCACCCGGTCGAGCCGGCCAAGCTTGGTGAGGAAGAAATATGCCGAGAGCGGCGTGAGAGAACCGAGCCCCAGGGTCAGGAGAATGGGCCAGAGCAACTCTCCGGGCGCTGTTTCTGAGAGTGACACGCCTCCCTTGAGACCAATCGCAAAGAGGAGGTAGATTGAGAGCCCCTGATAGATTGCGCTGGGGATCTCCAAATCACTTCCGACGCGGCGGGCGATGATTCCCAAAAGAAATGCGAGAACTACCGGCGAGATGAGATTCTGAATAAGTAGGTCCAAAACAATGAGGGGTTAATTGTTGATGTCCGGGCCCCTTTGATTGCGGTGGTCTCGAGACGCGTCCGAAATAACACGAAACAAAATGCGTGCAACAGGTTTCTCGGAAAGAATTTGAGAGTCTCTCAGGAATGCTGGGATCAGAATCTAGCGCCGGGTTCGCCAAAGCAGGGCGAGGCCGGAAAAGAAAAGGAGACCCGCTGACGGCCCGGGCACGCCGATTCTCGGCGTAGCGGGATTGAAGGTGGGGTTGCTATAGGTGGTGCCAGGGAGGAAAGGCTCATCGACCTCGATTACGAATTCAAGCTCTCGACCTTGATCGCGCAGGCTTTGTAGCTGGGTTGGCGGGAGTGGGGGTCGACGGCGCCATGGGTGAGGAGGTTGGTGGTGCCTTCGTGCATGGGGAGGAAGACTTCGGTGGGGCGGACGCTGGTGGTGAGGTGGGCGAGCGCTTGCAGGGTGCCACGCCTCGAGGACACGGTGAGAAGATCATGATCTTGAATGCCGAGAGCGAGGGCGTCGTCGGGGTGGAGATCGAGGAAGAGGAATTCTGGATAGAGTTTACGAAGGACAGCGCTCTTGTTGGTGCGGGACTGGGTGTGCCACTGGGCGCTCGTGCCCCGTCCGGTGAGGAGGGTGAGAGGGTATTCCCGGCAAGTGGGCTCGGGCAGAGGAGATGGGGGATCGAAGAGGAATTTGGCGCGCTGATTGGGAGTGAAGAATTTGTGGTCTTCGAAGAGACGGCGTTCTTGAGAAATATGGAGAGGGGGCGTCTCGCCCTGCATTTGTTTCGGGTTTTCGCAGGGCTGGAAGCCCGCGCTCCATATTTTTGGCAACGGCCATTGGATGCCGCCGGCTTCGTCGAGGTGTTGGTAGCCTTTGATCCCGGTGATGTCGCAGGGTTGCCCTTCGGAGAGTTGCTGAAGGAGTTCGAAGGCGGCGGGTGGGCTCGACCATTTTTCGAACATTTCTCCGCAGCCCCAGGCGTTGGCGAGGAGTTGAATGATGCGGAAGTCACTAAGAGCCTGGCCGGGGGCGTGTCGGACTTGCTTGATCGTGCCGATGCGGCGTTCGCTGTTGATGAGGGTGCCGGATTTTTCACCCCAGGCGGCGGCGGGGAGGAGGAGGTCGGCAGTCTTGGCGGTCTCGGTGGTGTGATACATGTCCTGCACCACGAGAAAGTCTAGTTTCTTTCGTACTTCATGAAACCTGCCCTGATTGATCCAGGAGTGGGCCGGATTGGTGGCAATGACCCAGAGGCCTTTGATCTTGCCAGCTTCGATTCCGTCAATGATTTGATCATAGGCCCAGCTCGGTTCGGTGGGGATGCGTCCTTCGGGGATTTCGAGAATGCGGGAAACCTTGGCGCGATGATCGGGGTTGGCGAAATCGTGACCGCCGAGAAGGTTGGTGGTGTTGGAGAAGAGACGGGAACCCATCGCGTTGCATTGACCGGTGATGGAGTTGGGGCCGGTGCCGGGCTTGCCAATGTTGCCGGTCATGAGGCAAAGGTTGATGATGGCCTGGGCGGTCCGGACTCCTTCGTGCGATTGGTTGACGCCCATCGTCCACCACATCGAGACGCGCTTGGTGGGATCGGAGATGAGCTTGGCAAGGGCTTCAACTTTGAGTCGACCGATCTGGGTATCCTCACGGGTGGCGTCGGGCGAGTAGGGGCGCACGAAGCGAGCGAAGTCTTCAAAGTCCTCGGTGTGATTCTTAATAAATTCTTCATCGACCCGCGCCTCCCGAATGATGCAGTGGGCGAGGGCGTAGAGGAGGGGAAGGTCGCCCTTGGATTTGATCTGCAGGTGCTCCGTTGCGATCTGTGCGGTCTCGGTGACGCGGGGATCGATGACGATGATCTCGGGGTTCCGTTTGTTGCGTGCGAGGCGTTGGTAAAGGATGGGGTGGGCGATGGAGAGATTGGAGCCGATGAGGATGACGACGTCCGATTCTTCGAGGTCGGCGTAGCTGAAGGGCGGAGCGTCGAAACCGAAGGCTTGCTTGTAGGCGACGACGGAGGTGGCCATGCACTGGCGGGTATTTCCGTCGCCGTGTTTGAGGCCCATTCCAAACTTGGCGAAGGCTCCGAGGAAGGCCATTTCTTCGGTCGCGATCTGTCCGGTCGAGAGAAAGGCGACGGAATCTTTTCCGTAGGTGGCTTGAATCTTCTTGAACTTGTCGGTGAAGATTCTGGAGGCAAGATCCCAGGAAAATTCTCTGGCTGGCTTGTTGGAGAATTCTTTGAGGAGAGGGGCAGTGGCGCGTTCGGGCGAGTTGAGAACAGAGAGGGCTTCCCAACCTTTGGGGCAGGCCATCCCGAGATTGACGGGGTAGGTCGTGGAAGGGGTCAGGCCGACGGCTTCGCCTTCGTGAAGGTGGAGGTTGAGCTGGCATCCGGTGGAACAGAATCCGCAGACCGAAGTGGTGGTGCCATCGGTTTCGAGATTACGGGGGAGTTTTCCGAGGCCGAAGTCATTGGGTCGCAGGAGAAGTTCGGACGTCAGGGGGCCGGACTTTTGTTTAAGGAGTTGATCAAGAACGGCAGGCATTCCCGTCTGAATAGGCAGTTAGCGGGCCAGGTGGGATGAATCGGATTCATCGTTTGTGGCGGGAGAAAATTTCACGAGTGATTCGGTGATCACTGAAATGTTGTCCGGTATCTGTCGATGGGCTATGCTACGACATGGCCACCGCAGTAGAAAAACGTTCCATCTCCGTCGAAGGATTTTTCCTCACGCTTTATTAAAGCTCATCCTGAGCGGCAAAGCTTCCTTCAATGAAATGGCAGATCGACTCGGGGGATTCGAGCCTCTCAAAATGTCGAAGCAAGCCTTTTGGAAACGAATCAATCCGCAAGCCATCGCCTTTCTTCTCGACTCTCTGGCTACCAGTCTCCAGCTCAAAACCCACAACGATTTTAAGCTTCTAGCCTCCTAGCTGAGCCGCGTTCCGGCCAACGTCGTC
>CAWUTG010000086.1:0-4324 GCA_963925135.1 uncultured Verrucomicrobiales bacterium
TCTGTCGTCTTTTTGAGTTGGGCTCTGGCTTCGGCGAGTTTGCCAACGATGTTCAGGCGGTCGACTTCGCCTTCGTGCGAGACGAGGTTGAGGAAGTCCTCCAAGGCTTCGATCTTTCGGCGGGCGAGGTTTTGGTCGACGATGACCTTGGCGGCGAGGCGTTGCTGATACCAATCGGAGGCGAGCATGTTTTCACGGGTGAAGAGGTCGCGGATGGCGGGGTCGGTGATGGTCTTTCCTTCGTAAGTCCCTTCCGTCATGAGGTGAAGGAGGGCTTTGAGGGGAGGGCAGGCGACGTCGATGGAGCCGTCCAGGAAGTAGTTCCCGGCGATGCGTTTTTGAGTCTCGACGATGTTGTCGATGCCATCGATGAAGTCCTCTTCGGATTGCTCCTCGGGACGGAGCATTTCGTCGGTGAAGACGGTATCGGGTGCGGAGAAGACGCGGCCAAAGAAGGTGGCGACGAAGCTCTCGGTGATGCGGTAGCCGAGGCGGCTGGCATGAATGGTGCGTCCGTCTTTATTGAAGTCTTCGACTTTTTCGAGGAAGCCATTTTCGATGAGGAATTTGGGATCGCGCTCCCGGATAAACATGCGCGACCAGATCTCGGGGATGAGGAGTGAGATGTCGTGATCGAAGCGGTATTTGCGGCCGATGTGCCCGGCGGCGGTCGAGAATCCCGGGTCGCCGGTGAGGATGTAGCTTACGAGGGTGGCATTGAGATCGTGGATGGGGAGGAGGGCGTTGAAGGGGCCTTTGGTGAGGGCTCCCTCGCTGCCTGCTCCGGTGGTCGAAGGACTCTTGCCGGTGAGGGAGGCGATGAAGTCCATGAAGAGTTCGGGGAGTTCCTGGTAGTGGAGGGGGCCGTAGACGGCGAGGGAGCGGATGCCGGGTTCGGCGGGATTGTTGCGGCGTCCCATGAGGACTGAGTTGACGGGCATGGGAACGGGAGCTTCGGCGGGAAGGCGGCGGTAGAAGCGTGATCCGATTTGGGAGATGTAAACGCTGCGTGGGTCTTCGAGGTCAGGGCGATTCTGAAGGTAGCGCGGGTTCTTGGTGGGCTTGCCGTCGACGATGCGGGGGAGGTGGGAGCTGATGACGTAGTCGGGGCCGTTTTCATCGGCGAGGTAGTCGTTGAACATGTCCTGCATGGGTTGCGTGAACTGTTCAAAACGGATGGCGTCGCTGCGGAGCTTGGCGGCATCCGCGCGGGTGATAGGCTCGTAGTTGGAAAAGAAGGTGCCACCGTGGCTGAAATCGAGTTCGGTCTGCTTATCGTAGCCGCGGATGATGGCATCGTCGGGGCGTTGGAAGAGGCGGTATTCGCAGTTGCGGGCGAACTTGATGGAGGGCTGGGTGAGGTTGGGGTGGAGGCCCTGGACCTGATTGGCGGGAACGACGGTGGAGGCGGTGATGTCGTCCTCGGTCTGAATTTTCTTGGCGGGCGAGAAGTCTTTGCGAAGGCCAAAGGTGCGCCAGGTGCCATCGGGTTCGAATCCGACGCGCAGGTATTGCGAGATGAGGCGTTGGCGGTGGTAGATGAGTTCGTTGCCGGCGCGGCCGTTGATGAGATCAACGCTGAAGCGGGAAGCCCAATCGGGATCGGAGGCCCAGCTGGATTTGTAGAGCCGCTTGATGATAAAGACGAGGTCGCGGACGGGCCGGGTGATGGTGGAGAGCCATTCGTTGTAGAAGTCGGTGTAGGCCGGGTTGTGGGTGAAGAGGCGAATGACGGAGCCGAGGGAGCGTGATTCGTCGAGAAGCGGGCGGCTTGTTTTGCCTGGTTCGTCAGGGTTTTCGTAGCGATCTCCGTAGTCGCGGTGAATGAGTTCGAGGGCTTTGGCAAAGTCTGTCTTGAAGTCACGAACGATGATCGGTCCGGTAATCATGGCGTCGGAGAGCGACTTGGAGATCTCGGATTTCCCGCCGCCGGAGACAGTGCAGGGTTTGTGGCAAAAGGTGCCCTCGGCGTTGGTCCCGATGAGGCGCCAGCGTTGGCCTTGGGAAGGCTTGCGCATTTCGACCTTGTAGCCCGAGGGGAGGATGTAGGTGATGCCGGGTTGGAGGGAGATACTGGCACCGGCCCAGGTGATGGTTTGGTGGTCGAGCTTGATGCGGACGTCCTCGGGAAGGTAGTGAATGTCCTTGTAGGTTTTATCGATTCCGTAGCCTTCGGGTTGCAGGTCCATGAGGCTGTGGTAGCGATTGGTGACACCCTTCATGGTGTGATTGACATCGCGCTTGAATGTGCTGAGGAAGAAGTCCTCGCCGAGGTCGGCGCTGGGGTAGGCGATGGCCCCGCCGGCGTGTTCCTCTTCCGCGTTGCCGAGAAGGTTGGTAGCATAGCTGATCTGGGTTTTGACCTCCTTCTTGCAGTATCCGTAATAGTTGTCGGCGATGAGGGTGACCACGACTCCGTTGGTGTCGCGTGAGGTGATTTTAAAAGCAGAACCATCGTTGTAGAGCTCGTCCTCGGATTCCCAGCACATGCCGTCGGCCTTTTGTCGGTCGGTGGCTTCGTTGAGATGGGGAAGACCGAGGTCTTTCTTTTTGAGCTTGGTGAGTTGGGGGGCGAGGATGACGCAGCCGGTGTGACCGGACCAATGCTCGGTATCGAGGCGGGAATTGTTCTCGGGAAGGTAGGGGTCACCACCGTTGCCGAAGATGGATTCTACGAAGTCGAGGTTGGAGACGAGGTTCCCGGGGGCAAAGAACCGGATTTCCATGCGCTTTTCTTTGGAGAGACCGGGGACTTCCGGGCACACGATGGGGCGGAGAAGGAGGGAGACGAAGACCTTGGCGGGCGTCGGGCTCGTGCCGGTGAAGGGGAGGACCATGAGATCCTCGGGTGGATTAAGCGCGGCTTTGAGAAGACCGGCGAAGGTTTGCAGAGGGACTTCTTTTTTATCGGCCGGGACGGGCAGTCCGCCCTCGGCGACGTGGAAGACTCCTTCGGTGGTGCGGCGGTCGGAGGCCGGGTTGTGGCAGACTCCTTGATGGACCCGGTAGGAACTCAAAATGGAAGACTGGAAGTGGTCCTGATCCGGTGGAAGGGAGAGCATGCGACCAATGCCGTGGCGTTCGAGGACGAGGGCTCCGGCGGGGACGAGAGCGGGGGAGTCGTCGTTGAGGATTTTCGCGAGGTAGTCGTGGATGGCTTGATCGACCGGGCAAAGGTGGTCGGAGAGCAGGCGGGTTTTTTCCTGAAAGGAGGCGATCAGGGAGCGGCCGAGGTCGAGAAAGGGGTAGTCGGATTCGTTACCGACGATTTGGTGGCCCCGGGCGGCGAGTTTCAGGTTCACGAATTCCCGTAAACGCTGAACTTCGTCGGGGGAGGCGATGGCTGGACCTTGATCCGTGAAGCCGATGGAGTCTTTCAGGTTGGGCATGAGTGTAAATGGGTAGCAGGTTCTATACCGAATTTGCCAAAGTTGTATGACAAAATAACGAGGGATGTTTTTTCGTTGTCAGGCATCGAACGGATCTCTTGGATCCTCGGTTAATGACAAAAGCACAAATTATGGCCGAACTCGAGAATCTTGGTTCGGAACAGACTAAAAAGACGCTGATGCGTCATGGCGCTGTCGAGCCGATTTTCGGAGTCAAGATTGGTGATATGAAAGCCATCATCAAGGCAACGAAAAACAACCACAATCTGGCGATGGAGCTCTACGATACGGGAAATTCGGACGCGATGTATTTGGCCGGATTGATCGCGGACAAGGATGCTGTGACCAAGGCCGAGCTGAACGCCTGGATGAAGAAGGCGAGCTGGCGGTTGATTTCAAATTCAGCCGTGGCGGCTCTGGCGGCGGAGTCGAAACATGCGGTGGAGCTGGCCACGAAATGGATCGAGGCCAAGAGCGAGTTGGTGGCGTCAGGGGGATGGAGCACGTTGACGCATTACATTTCCATTGCGCCTGAGGAGGAGATTGATGAAGCGGCTTGCGAAGCCTTGCTGAACCGGGTGGTCGCGGAAATCCACGACGAGCGCAACGAGGTGAAAGCCGCGATGAATGGCTTTGTCATTTCCGTGGGGAGTTACATTCCGTCTCTTCTCAAGAAAGCCAAGGCAGCCGCGAAGAAGATTGGCCAAGTGGTCGTTGATCAGGGCAATACCGGATGTAAAACGCCCGATGCGCTCCCTTACATCGAGAAGATCGAAGGAATGGGCCGGGTTGGTAAGAAGAGAAAAATGGCGCGGTGTTAGATGACTCTTCGTGGAGCTGTCGGAAAAAGACCCGGTAGAGTTGTGAATTTTAAACTGTATTCCAGTGATTGTATGAATTACGAATATCTATCGCGTCTAATAGTAAATGAATAG
>CAWUTG010000087.1:0-35128 GCA_963925135.1 uncultured Verrucomicrobiales bacterium
AGGATGATCCCTCTCTCATCCGTTTTGAGGAGTATCCATGATGCGTATCCCATCCCTCCTCGCAATTGCTCTCTCGGGCAGTCTGCTCTCCGCCGAACCTCTGAAACTTCCCGATGCCATTCCACTCTGGGAAAATGGCGCTCCCGGATCCGAAGCCCGGGCCGACGAAGCTGAGAAAATCGAGGCCTCCGAAGATGGTGAAAAGTTTAACGTCTCTAACGTTCACAATCCCTCCATCACCCCTTTCCTTCCCGCTCCTGATAAAGCCACCGGCGCGGCCGTCCTTATTGCTCCCGGGGGAGGACACCGTAAACTCTGCCTCGGTCATGAAGGCTGGGCTTTGGGCCAATGGCTCTCCGAGCAAGGCATCGCGGCCTTTGTCATGAAGAACCGCCTCGCCCGTGACGTGGACTCCACCTACACCATTCAAGATCATGCCATGGCCGACACCCGCCGCGCTCTCCGGCTCATCCGCAGCCGCGCCGCCGAATGGCAGATCGATTCCGCACGCCTCGGCGTCATGGGTTTCTCTGCCGGAGGGGAGCTCGCCGCCTTCGCCTCCATGGAATTCGATTCCGGCAAAGCGGATGCCGCCGATCCCATCGAACGGGAAGGTTCGCGCCCGGCTTTTCAGGGCCTGATTTACCCCGGCACCTCCAATCTCTTCAGCCCCTCGCCCAAATCCCCCCCGCTCTTCATTGCCTGCGGGTATCACGACCGCGATGACATCGCCTCCGGGATGGCCGACCTCTATCTTAAATACAAGAAGGCCGGGATTCCTGCCGAGCTACACATCTATTCCAACGCCGGACACGGCTTCGGATTCCGCCCCGAAAAGACCAACTCCTCCGGCAAGTGGGCCGTCCGCTTCATCGAGTGGCTCGACGACAGCGGCTTCCTGAAAAAGTCATGAGGGTAGTCGTTTTCTTCATCCTGGCGCTCAAGCTCAACGCTGCCACCTGGTTTGTCTCCCCCACCGGTAACGACGAAGCAGACGGGTCTCTCGAGGCCCCCTTCGCCACCGTCCAACACGCCCACGATCAAACTTCGCCCGGCGACACCGTCTTCATTCGGGGTGGCACCTACCAAATTCAGGAATCTCAAATCGCTTCAAAAAGGCGCATCTACGCGCGCGTCATTCATCTTCACAAAGGTGGCGAAAAGGGAAAGCCCGTCATTTATTCAAACTACCTGAACGAGCAGCCGGTCTTCGATTTTTCAGAAGTAAAGCCCGACAATATGCGGGTTCACGCCTTCTCAATCAACGCTTCTTGGATCCACTTGAAAGGCCTCGCGATCACGGGCGTCCAGGTCACGATGAAAGGACACACCCAGTCCATTTCCGTCGAAAGCAACGGCAGCCACAATATCTTCGAACAGCTCTCCCTTCATGACAGCCAGGCCATCGGGATCTACCATGTCCGCGGGTCTGACAACCTGTTCCTCAACTGCGACGCCTGGAACAACCACGATGTCACCTCGGAAGGCGGGCGAGGCGGAAACACCGACGGCTTCGGCTGCCATCCCACCAGGGGAAGCACCGGCAACATCTTCCGCAGCTGCCGCGCCTGGTTTAACAGCGACGACGGCTTCGACCTCATCAGCTCGCACGAAGCGGTCACCATCGAGAACTGCTGGGCTCTCTACAACGGATACTCTCCCGACTTCAAACCCCTCGCCGACGGTCACGGTTTCAAGGCCGGCGGGTATGGCTCCACCCCTCTCAATCGTATTCCAAAAACGATTCCCCGCCATGTCGTGAAATATTGCCTCGCCGTAAAAAACAAGAGCTCCGGCTTTTACGCCAATCACCACCCGGGTGGCATCGATTGGTTTCACAACAGCAGCTACCGCCACGGCATCAACTTCCTGATGCTCAATCGGAAGCCCGGCACCTTCGACGATGTCGATGGCTTCGATCACCGCCTTCACTCTAATCTAGGGATGGGATCGTCCCGAAACATCTCAAGAATCGACCTCTCCAAATGTGAACTTAAGGGAAATCATCTCTCTTCCACTTCCAAACTATCAAGTTCAGATTTTCTAAGTGTTGATGAATCCGAGCTCCTCTCCCCTCGCAGGATCGACGGCTCACTCCCCGAGGTGAAATTCCTCCATCCGATTGATTATCACCTCGTTAACGCGGGCTCATTCCGCTAAAAATAAAATGCCTCTTGCCGCCCCTAAACACAGCTGATTGAATCACGATCACCGTCATGAAAAACACTCATTCTATTTTTAGTCTCAGTATTCTGGCTATACTGACACCTTGGGCCCAGGGAGCCAATATCGTCTGGGGAGTCCCCGAAGCCGTCACCGCAGCCGCCAGCATCTCCAATCCTCCTGGAAGCACCATCCACATTGCCGCCGACTTCAACAACGACGCTGGAACCGCCGTTGGAGACGACAATATCATTAACGGAATCCCCTTTGTCCAGACACCCACAGCTGGCTCGGGAAACCTCGTAACCAACATGGTCAATGGGCCTGCCTACGGGACCGCCTTCTTCACCGGCACCACTGATGACGGTGACCTCGATGGCCTTCTCGATTCCCACTCCTACACCGGCGCAAATCCAGGCGAAGTGACAATTTCTCTCAATAACCTGACACCGGGCTTTACCTACCAGGTTCAGCTCATCGGCGTCGCAGATGGCCGGTCTTGTTGTGCCGGGCGCACCTATGAACCAGATGACGGTGCCGGAAACTACACCACTGGTATCGCCATGAACCGGGGTGGATTCCTCAGTGTCATCGGAACCTTTGATGCCGATGCTACTTCACAGCTCATCATGTGGCGTTCACTGGGAGCCGGTGGCGCCAATAGCGACCCGGGATTCTCCGGCCTCGTCGTTCTGGCCCTTCCTAACGATGAGGACTCCGACAGCGACGGACTCTCCGATGCCTGGGAAACCCTCTACGGCCTGAATCCCAACGACGACGACTCGGACGACGACCTGATTCTCGACGGCAATGAGGATGAAGATCTCGACGGCCTCACAAATCTCCAGGAACAAGCCGCGAACACCAACCCCGGAAAGGACGATACTGACGAGGATGGATATCTCGATGGCGTCGAAACAGGCACCGGAATTTGGGCTGGCGCCAACAATACCGGCACCAAACCTCTCGTTCAGGATTCTGATGGCGATAGTCTCCTCGATGGCGTGGAAAATCCTGACCTCCCTTTCATCGATGAAAATCAAACCGGCTCGGACCCCAACAAATCCGACACCGACAGTGATAGCCTCCCTGACAACGTCGAAGTTGCCATCGGCTCCAATCCAAATGACAACGACTCGGATGACGATGGCACCCTGGACGGCGACGAAGACTTTGACTCTGATGGCTCCAGTAATTTCGCCGAACTTCAGAACGGCACCGACATCGCTGATAACGATTCCGATGATGACACCCTCCTCGATGGTGTGGAAACCAACACCGGAATTTGGGTCAGCATTGCAGCCACCGGAACGAACCCGCTGAATGCCGACTCCGACAACGACGGACTCTTTGATGGCGTCGAAAACCCCGACCTTCCATACCTCGATGCCAATCAGCCGGGCTCCAATCCCAACATTTGGGACACGGACGGCGACCTCCGGAACGATGCCTTCGAAATTACCAACAACACGAATCCAGCAGACCCTGCCAGCTTCAGCGCCCTTCCAGCCATTTCCTTCCGCCCGGGCCTCATCGGAGGCGATCTCACCGACCCCGAGGATGACGGAATCGATACCGAAGACACTGCCGGAACCAACTTCAATTGGGTCAGCATCGCCTCCAGTTCAAAATCCTTCTTCACCGACGCCACCGTCGGAGTATCGAATGAAGGCGCCTTCGATGTCTTCGACAACAAGGTCGGAGGCGGCGAAGCCAAATGGTGTTGCGACGACGCACCGCAGGATCTCACCGTAGAGTTCGCAGACCCGGTTTCCATCACCCACTTCACCATGACTTCCAGCAACGACACGCCGGGACGCGATCCGTTGGACTGGGAAATTCAAGGATCCGATGATGGCATCACCTTCACCCCGATCTACAGCAGCATCGGAGCTGCAATCTGGACCGCTCGTAACCAAACGGCCGTCTTCGTTCTCGACAACCCGTCCATCGCTTACAAATTCATCCGCTACTCGGTAACAGCAACCAGCGACCCGCTGCACGCCCTGGGTGAAATTGAATACTTCGGCCTTGTTGGTGGAAACCCACTGGAAGTGACCGAAATCAACCACAACGAAGCAACCAATCAGATCACCCTCAGCTGGAGTTCCAACCCCGGAAGGACTTACTCCATCTTCAGCAGCTTTGATCTCCTCAGTTTCGTCAACGAGGTTGCCGATGAAGTTCCCGCAGCAGGAGACGGTGCCAGCACCACGACCCTAACCTTCCCCAATCCAAACATCGGAAGTCTAAAACAATTCTTCCAAGTCGTGGAAGAATAGCAGAACTTCAAATAATCACTAAAACTCACTTGATCAGCCCTCTTAAGACGAGGGCTGATCTTTTCTCTGACCCAAGCGCCCACGGACACATGACCTCTTTTCAAAACAACCTCCGCGACCTCACCCTCGTCACCGGACTCCTATTTTCCACCCCCACTCTCACCGGTGCCGGGATCACCTGGGAAGCCCCCTTTAATCTCACTAGTGCTAACCAGATCGACACCAGCGGCACACTTGTGGGCGCGGCCAATGTCACCAGCGACAGCAACAATCAAACGGTCACGACCGGCGGTGAAAACATTTTATTCAGCGGGAGCAACATCTCCCCAAACACCACCAACACCGGCACTTTTTTCACGGGAGGCGGAGGAGACACCGGCAACACCGAACTCAACACCGTCCTGAACAGCCACGGCTATTCCGGGTCCACCTGGTCCTTCCAGGTCTCCGGACTCACCGGCGGCGCTGACTACCAAATCCAACTCCTGGGCGCGGGCGATACCCGCGGCTGTTGTTCCGGCCGCAACCAACGCGCGGGCGATGCCGAATCCCCCGAAAATGTCAGTGGCGACTTTTCGAGAAGCGGCGTGGGCTCTGTCATCGGCACCTTCACCGCCGGAGGCGCCACCCAAACCATCAACATCCTCCCCGGAATCAACAACGGCGTCGATCCCGGCCTCAGCGGATACATCCTCCGTTCGGTCGCTCCGCCAACCCCTCAGGCTCCGACCGATATCGTTCTGAGCAATACCGACCTCGCTCCGGATTCACCCTCCGGAACCCTCGTTGGCACCCTCACCACCAGCGACCCCAATGGCGACAACGCCCATACCTACTCCTTCATCGATGGCGGGAGTTTTCCAAATAACGCCCTCTTCACCATTGCCAATGGCAATCAACTCCGCACCGCCAGCAATCTCGGATCCTTTGGGACCAACTACACCATTCGACTCCGCACAACCGACGGCGACAATCTGACCTACGACGAAACCTTCTCGCTCAGTATCGAAGCCGCCATGGCCCCCACCTCCATTACCTTCCCCTCCAATACCCTCCTCATCGGAACCCCGGTCGGCACTGACATCGCAAACTTCACCACCGAGGACCCCAACAGCGCCGACCAACATTCCTACCAACTCGTTTCCGGCCCCGGTGACACCGACAACTCCTACTTCACCATTGCCGGCAACACCCTCAAAGTCGGAGCCCCTCTCCCCGGCCTTGCCTCCACCCTGTCCTTCCGCGTCCGCAGCACCGACCTCTCGAGCCTCACCACCGAGCAGACCTTCAGCCTCACTATCGTTGGAAACGCACTTCGCATTAACGAATTCCTCGCCAACCCCACTGCCTCCAGCCTGGCCGACGAAGACGGCGACCCCTCCGACTGGATCGAGCTTCACAACCCCGCAGGCGGAAGCATCAGCCTCAACAGCTACTTCCTCACCGACGACCCCGCCGACCTCACCAAATGGCAGCTCCCCAATGTCTCCATTGACGGCAATAGCTACCTCCTCGTCTTCGCCTCCGGCAAGGACCGCAGCCCCATCGATGGCAGTGAACTCCACACCAACTTCAGCCTCTCCGCAGACGGAGAATACCTCGCCCTCGTCGGCCCCGATGGCCTCACCATCCTCTCCGAATTCGGCACCCCCACCACCAACTTCCCCGACCAAAAAGGTGGCATCGCCTACGGATTCTTTGGCGAACCCCTCCAGGTCGGCTTCCTCCTCAACCCCACTCCCGATGCTTCCAACGCCGCCGGCAATGGCGTCACCGGCTTCGTCGAAGACACCGTCTTCGCGACCCGCCGTGGCTTCTACAACTCCTCCTTTTCCCTCGCCATCTCCACCGCCACCAGCGGAGCCTCCATCCGCTACACCACCAACGGAAGCTGGCCCAGTGAAACCTCCGGCACCATCTACACCGGCACCATTACCGTCGATCACGCCATGTCCGTCAAAGCCATCGCTTACCGGACTGGCTATGTCTCGACCAACGTCGACACTCACACCTACGTCATTCCCTCCTCGGTCCTCGCCCAGACTCCCGCCAATGTCCAAAGCCTCTACGGGCTCCCCTCCAGCTGGGGCGGTCAAACTCCCTACTACGGCATGAATGGCAACAGCAATGCCGACCCCGCCACCATGGGAAATGATCTCACCACCGTTCCCAGCCTCGCCCTCTCCCTCGACACCAACGACATGTTTGGGTCCTCGGGCATCTACTCCAACCCCGGCTCATCGGGCACCGCCTGGGAGCGCAAAACCTCGCTCGAACTTGTCGATCCCTCCGATCCCTCCGGAGCGGGCAACTTCCAACAAAACTGCGCCATCCGCATCCAGGGGGGAGCCTTCCGCAGCTTCGGTCTCACTCGTAAAAAATCCTTCCGTGTCCTCTTCAAATCAGAATTTGGCACCAGCAACCAACCCACCGACGGACCCGGCACCCTCAAATTCCCCCTCTTCGGCACCGACCCCGGCGTCGCCCAGGAATTCCAAACTCTCATCTTCCGCATGGAATCGAACGACGGATGGCAATGGTCCGGCGCCGGCGCCCAGCCCCAGTATGCCCGCGATGAATTCGGCCGCCGCACCCAACTCGCCCTCGGCCAACCCGCCCCTCACGGTCGCTACCTCCATCTTTATATCAACGGAGTTTACTGGGGTCTCTACAACGTCGTTGAACGCCCCGACTCCAACTTTGCCGAAAGCTACGTCGAAGGTGCCGTTCGCGAAGAGTGGGAAGGTCAAAACTCAGGATCCCCCATCAACGACTCCACCAACCTCAGCAACTGGAACAACCTCCTCTCTGCCGCCAACAGCATCTCCAGTGCCGGAACCGACGCCGCAAAAGACGCCGCCTTCCTCGAAGCCTGCGGATTCAACTCAGACGGCTCACGCAACCCCGCCTATCCCGTCTGGTGCGACCCCTCTAACAATGCCGACTACTTCATCACCAACTGGTACGCCGGTAACAGCGACTGGCCGAACAAGAACTACTACGGCGGTATCGACGCCCTCCCCACCCGCAACGGATACAAATACTTCATGTGGGACTCCGAGTGGTCGCTCTTCCTCCGCTCCGACACCAACTACAACCGCATCACAAACTACAGTGGAATCGCCGCCGCCAATGACGGACTCCAAGACAGCCCTGAATTCCGCCTCCGCTTCGGCGACCGGGCACACCGCGCATTCTTCAACAACGGACCGCTGACCCCCGCTGCCGCACAGGCTCGCTACGAAGAAGTCACTGCAGACCACACCAGCATCCTCAATCCCGAAGCTGCCCGCTGGGGAAACCAACACGGCGGAAACCGTTCCCTCACTCACTGGCAAGGCGAATACAATCGCATCCTCAATAACTGGTTCCCCGTCCGTGGAGGCCTCTTCCTTGCCAGCCTTCGCTCGGCTGGTCTCTACCCAAATCTCACCACCCCGGAATACAGCCAACACGGCGGTTCCGTCGCCTCGGGAACCGGACCCTATCTCGTCGCACCACTCTCCGTCAGCCGCATCTATTACGCCTTCGGCAGCAGCGACGCCGACCCGTCCGACTACGCCCACTCCCTCGACCCACGCCTCGTCGGTGGCGGCATCAACCCTGCAGCCACTCTCGTCACCCTCGGTGGCGCTGGCGCTGGACCCAGCACCACCAACTACCTCGTCACCGGAGACACCTGGAGATTCCTCGACGACGGAACTGATCAAGGCACCGCCTGGAGAGAAGTTTCCTACGATGATTCAACTTGGGACTCCGGCCCTTCCCAACTCGGATATGGCGATGGTGATGAAGCCAAACTCGTGGGATTCATCGACACCGATCCCGGCACCAACGGCACTCAGAAAAATGCCACCACCTATTTCCGCACTACCGTCGACATCACCGACCCAAGCATCTTCGGCGACTTCTCCCTCAACTACCTCTACGACGATGGCACCGTCGTATACGTCAACGGAGCTGAAGTCGCCCGCGAAAACCTCCCCCTCGCCCCCGCTTACAACCAATTCGCAACAGGAACTGACGGAGACAACGCCACCAAAACCATCACCCTTGCTCCCAACATGTTTCTCTCCGGCACCAATACCATCGCCGTCGAGGTTCATCAGGACGGAGCCGTCAGCTCGGACATCAGCTTCGACCTCACCCTCACCGGAAACCCTCCCGGAGGGAGCGGAACCCATTCCTCCGCACCCATCGTCATCACCGAACCCGGCTGGCTCTTCTCCCGTTCCTACAACAGCGTCACCGGCGAATGGAGTGCCCTCAACTCGGCTTTCTTCACCCCCGACACCGTCCCCGCCTCTGCCGACAACCTCGTCATCTCGGAAATCAACTACCACCCGGGTGAACCCACCACCGCCGCTGAAACCCTCATCTCCACCGATCGCGATGACTTCGAGTTTATCGAACTCATGAACGTCGGGGCCCAATCCATCGACCTCACCGGCGTTCGCTTCACCCTTGGCATCACCTTCAACTTTACCGACAACACCATCATCCCCTCCGGCGGACGACTGGTCCTCGTCAAAAATAAAGCCGCCTTCGATGCCCGCTACCCCGGACTCGCGGCCAGCATCACCATCGCCACCGACGTCCTCGGCCAGGACTTCTACGATGGCCGTCTCAGCAACAGCGGTGAACAGCTCACCCTTCTCGATGCCAATGACGCCGTCATCCACGACTTCACCTACGACGATGAACTCCCCTGGCCCCTCGCAGATGGCAGCGCCTTCACCCTCGTCCTCAAGTCACCCTCCCTCCCCGTTCCCAACCACGGCCTCGCCTCCAGCTGGGTCTCTTCCAATGCCGCAAACGGAGCACCGGGCACCGAAGCCGAATTCGGATTCGGATTCATCGGCGATGCCCAATCCGATGACGACAACGATGACTACACCGCCCTCATGGAATACGCGCTCG
This sequence comes from uncultured Verrucomicrobiales bacterium, assembly GCA_963925135.1. Taxonomy (GTDB): domain Bacteria; phylum Verrucomicrobiota; class Verrucomicrobiia; order Verrucomicrobiales; family Akkermansiaceae; genus SW10. The sequence goes on from CAWUTG010000087.1 coordinate 9,366, forward strand.
GCACCAGCGACAACTCCGCCGGAGATGCCGCCCAACGAATCGGGGTTTCGACCGCCTCCTACACTGTCGAAGCTGAAACCGACGACTATCTCGTGATCACCTTCATCCGCAACCTTTACGCTCAGAACGCCGTCACCCTCGTCCCCGAGCTCTCCTACGAACTCTCCACATGGGATTCTCTTACCGAGGTCGTCTTCATCTCCGAGACCGACAACCTCGACGGAACCGCCACGCTCTCCTACCGCAGCACCCACCCGATCGACGAGCGGGTCAAGTCCTTCATCCGCCTCCGGGCCACTCAGTAGAGGCCCACAATCAGCCGTGGCGCCTTGCCCCAAGGACGCCACGGTTTAAGAACCTACACTTAGCTCAGGAGAAATTGGACTTCCAGGCAAAGTCCGAGCCTTGCTCGATGGGGGGGCACAAAAAAACCGCGGCACCTTTAAAGAAAGGGCACCACGGTTTGAAAAATCACGAAGGTCTAACGACGACGGCGGGCGGCCATTCCAAGAAGGCCAACCAGCGAAAGTAAGGCTGAGCCAGGCTCGGGAATCGCCACGTTGCGCACTTGATAACCAGACAGGCCACCATCTTGTGATCCGTTGGCGGTGATCGTTTGGGTAATCGCATCTGCTGTGAAATAGCCGACAACAGATGAAGGATCGCTACGGGTAAGATCGGCACTGAAAGATCCGCCCCCTCCAAAACTTTGAGTGCGGCCTGCACAGCAACCACGGGTATCGCCAACCGCAATAATCTGGATGAGATAAGACTCACCAACGGTCAGGCCGACGATGTCGAAGGTTCCTGACGATGGCGTTGCAGGAGTATAGCTGTGGCTGTCCAGCAAGTTATCCAAGCCAAGATCACCCGTCGTATTGACTCCGGCTCCAAGTGTCCAGAATGTACCCTCAGCATTGCCAGTGAGCGGGTTTCCTCCGACAAAAGTGACGCCGTTTACGGTGTTATTGTCTGTACTAGCGGCATCAATAGCGATATGTAGCGTTCCAGCCGTGAGGATATCGGACGCTGTCGTATTTACGACGATAGGGTCCCACGTGATAGTCGCAGCAGATGCCGAGCAAGATGCCAGCATGGTGAGCGCTAGATTTTTAGTAGTTGATTTCATTAGCAATATTTTAGGTTTAACAAGCTGTCATGGATGAATGAAAAACCCTTCCCACCCTTAGCTTACAGGCAGTATCCGCTTAGCCTCCTAATTGTCAACCACTAAGGTCTCACTCTAACTGGCGGGCCCTCAGGCGATCGCTTAACTTCAAAGGTATATCCACACCACTGAAAATAACGATGATTACCTAAACATCTCAAACCCCTAACAAAACGCCTTCAATCCAAACGCCTACCAAGCTTATTCAGGAGGCTCAATCGATCTTCTCGGCTGCATCACATCAACCCTTGCCGGAGAATTCAGAAAAAAGGCCTTCCTCTCAGCGGTGCTCGGCACTCCTTTTGGAACTGCAGGGAAAACCTGCCCCGGCTTCATTTTTAAAAATATCCGATCCGTAAAGGCGTCCATCAGCGCAGTGAGATCGTCGACCTGCTGATCGCTCAGCTTCAAATTGCCCAGATCCTCGTGATTCACCGATTCCGGGAAATCAGTCGCCCCCCAGCGCTCTGGCTCAAGATCCCGCTTGTTGTAGAATTCAATCACCTCCCGGATCGTCTTTAACGAGCCATTGTGAAGATACGGTGCAGTCAGTGCCACGTTACGAAGAGACGGCACCCGGAACTGCCCCAGCTCCTCTTTCAGTCCTGTCACTCCGCCAAGTCCGGGATCCTTCTTACTTCCTGATGGAGCCCCAATATTATCGTATCCATAATCACTCAGCAACGGATTCGGCCACACACTCACCCCCACCAAATGACACTTGGAACAAGATCCAGCAGTTTCAAAGAGATCCAAGCCCCGACGCTGGGAAAGCGTGAGCGCTTTCTTATTTCCCGCCCAGTAATCATCAATCGGCGCACTGAACGGACGAAACATCGGCTCCCGTAAAAACTCCACCAATGCCCGATACGCCACCTCATTCAGCTCATCATCATCGTCCCACGCTTCCTCTCCCGACAACTTCTTCAACTCATCGGCATACTCCGACTTCCGAAACTTCACCGCCAGTTCCGTCGGCCCGGCAATGTTCATTTCATTCTGATCAAAAAACGGCTTCCTCACCTGCTCAAGCTGGGTTTGCGCCCTCCCGTCGTGAAATAAACCTCCTTCCACGATATACTCCACTTCCCCGTTTTCGTCGTAGGTATCTTCCAATTTCAACGGTGGAATGAGCGACGCATACATCAAGCTCGGCGCATTTCGATGCCCCTCACGCCCCGCCACCGCACCCGGAGAAACCCTCCGGGGGTCCGCAAACGCATTCGCCGGACTATGACAGGAAATACACCCCTGCCCCGCTGGCTCGGAAAGGCTCGTATCCCGAAAAATCCGCTGCCCCAGCCCCGCCAATGACGGCTCATCGGCACACGCCCCCCCGACAAAGACACAGGAAAGCGCCCCCTTTAAAATCGTGGTGAAAAACTTTGTGCTCATCCGGGTTCCTCATTTCATACGGGCCCCGCGACGCAAAAATAGCCAAATTCAACTCTTCCGCCCCAGACCCAGCTTTTTACAGAAAGCGATACTCCGCTCAATCTCGCCAAGCTGGTAGGCCTGCTCCTCTTCCTTGGACCCACCCTTTTGAGCCTGCTTCGGCTGCCCCTTGGCTGCCCAGGCTTCAAAAGCCCTCAAACTAGCCGGCTTCCCCTTCGGCCAGGTTTTCCAAAATTCATCCTGATCGGTCTCAAGCTCACGATTGAACCCCGAAATCGTCTCGATCTGCACCGGCACCTTCGGACACAGCTCGGCGAAGCGCTGAAAGTAAGCCTTCCAATCCACCATCCCCTCGCCCATCGCCGTCCACTGGGCCGTCACCCCTTTCTTACTCTTCCAAACCAAGGAATCCCTCAGGCTCGTCGTCAGCGTATACTGCCCCAGATTCTCTAAATTCTCCATCGGCGTCTCCATCGTCCAGACCGCATTTCCTGAATCCAGATTCACCCCCACGAAATCCTTGCCCGCCTGCTCGACCAGCGATTTGAGCTCCAACGAATGCATGTCACCCGCGTGATTCTCCACTGCAATTTTCACTCCCAGATCCTCCGAGAGACTGCGACTCGCCTTCAGCACCTTCACCGTATCCTCGATCCGCGCCTCAATCCCTCCCGGCGTCCCTCGATCCTTGGCGCTCCCCAACACCACCCGGAGAACCGGAGAACCCAGCGCCTTGGCAGCCCGCATTCCCAACTGTAAATGTTCCTTCGCCGTTCCCCACTTGTCCTTAAAACTTTCAGAAGTCGGGCAGACACTCCACGTCCCGAGATAGATCTTCACCCCCTTCTCGTCACCATACTGCTTCACTTGCGCCAACCCCTTCTCCTCCAGGCTCTCAAAGGCATCCAAATCGGTAATGAAAACGGTATCCACTTTCAGCTTCACCGCATGATCAATCAATGCCTTCGCCTTCCAACCCATCGCCCGAACCGCGAAGTTATCATACCCCAATAAGGGAGCCTGCTTGAGAGGAGTCTTGGCAAAAGAAGTCGCAGCACAAGCCACCAAAGATCCAGAGATAAAGTGTCGTCGTTTCACGCCCGCTAGTTTCCTCAACAGAGTCACTCTGGCAAGCACGCGTTTCATGGCGCAAATCCTGACACTTTGCAACTGGTGGATCTGCCCTCAGAAAATACCATGATGCTTCCGCCCTCATGAAACGCACCCTCTCCTTCTCCCTCATCCCGACCTTGGGACTTCTCTTCCTCTCGAATTTAGGCTTTTGCGCGCAGCGCCCCAACGTCCTCCTCATCCTCGCCGATGACCTCGGCTTCTCGGACCTCTCCTGCTACGGCGGCGAAATCCCCACCCCCAACCTCGACCGCCTCGCCACCGGTGGAGCCCGCTTCTCCTCCTTCTACACCAGCGCCCGCTGCTGCCCCTCGCGCGCCTCCCTCATCACCGGACTCCACCCCCATCAGGCCGGGATCGGCTCCTTTACCCAGTCCAAACAACCTCCCGGCAAAGGCCTCGCCTACAAGGGTGCCCTCCTTCCCACCTGCGTCACCCTCGCCGAAATGTTAGGCGACGCCGGCTACTCCACCTGGATGGTCGGCAAATGGCACATGGCCGCCCCCGGCCCCATCCACCGCGGCTTCCAAAACTACTACGGCTACAAAGACTTCCTCGCCCACTCCGAAGACCAATGGGACCCCTCGCACTACGTCCGCCTCCCCGAATCCACCAAACCCGAACTCCCCGTCTCCGAAGACTTCTACGTCACCGACGTCTTCACCGATTACTCCTTGGAATTCCTCAAACAAGCCCGCATCGACAAAACCAAACCCTGGCTCCTCTACCTCGCCCACTCCTCCCCCCACTTCCCCATCCAGGCCCCCAAAACCTCCATCGACCGCCACCTCGAAACCTATCGCAAAGGCTGGGACGTCCTCCGCGCCGAACGCTTCCAACGCCAAAAACAACTCGGCCTCATCCCCGCCGACGCCACCCTCCCGCCCCTCTCCGAAGTCCCCGTCGACCAGGATGACATCGCCAACGGCTTCTCAGGAAAGCCCAACCCCGCCTGGGACTCCCTCCCCGCAGACCGACGCGAAGACCTCGCCCGCCGCATGGCCACCTTCGCCGCCATGGTCGAACACATCGATCAAGGCATCGGCCGCATCCTCGCCGACCTCGAAAAAAATGGCGAACTCGACAACACCCTCATTGCCTTCCTCTCCGACAACGGCGCCTGCTACGAATGGGGGCCCTTTGGATTCGATGGCCGTTCACGGCTCGGAAAAACCACCCTCCACACCGGCGACCAACTCGCCACCATCGGCCAGCCCGGCACCCACTCCTCCTACGGCTCCGGCTGGGCCAACCTCGGCAACACCCCCCTCAACATGTATAAACACTTCTGCCACGAAGGCGGAATCGCCTCCCCCTTTCTCATCCACTGGCCCGCCGGGATCGAAGCCAATCCCGACTTCGTCACCACCCCCGCCCACCTCATGGACGTCGTCCCCACCGTCCTCGAAGCAACCGGCGCGAAATACCCTGCCGAACGAAACGGTCAACAAATCACCCCCACCGAAGGCACTTCCCTCCTCTCCTCCATCCACAACCCAAAAGCCATCCCTGCCCGCCCCCTCGCCTTCGAGCACCAGGAAGCCCGCGGCCTCCGCAAAGGCGACTGGAAACTCGTCTGGGGGAAACGCCAACCCGATGAAGTCACCTGGGAACTCTACAACCTTGCCGAAGACCGCTCCGAGCAAAACAACGTCGCCCAAAACTACCAAGCCATCAAAGACGAACTCCTCACTGACTGGAACAACTGGGCCAAACGCGTCGGCGCCGCCCCCTTCATCATCCCAGAACCCGGATTCAAAAAGAAAGACACCACGAGGATCGAATCACCCAAAATTGACAACCGACCCCTCACCATCAACGCCACCGTCCAGACCGATCAACCTCACGGCGTTGTCCTCGCCCAAGGCGGCAAAGAACACGGATACGCCCTCCACTTCATCAACGGTCTCCCCGCGCTCGACCTCCGCGTCAACGGAAAGGTCACCCGCCTCACTGCAAAAGAAAAAGTCACTGGCGAGATCACCCTCCTCGCCAAGATCACCGAAAAAAAACTCATCCTCACCGTCAACGGAAACACCGTCGAATCCCCCTCCCCCGGCCTCATCCCCGTCCAACCCAAGGACGATCTCTCCCTCGGTCAAGACACCCAAACCGCCGCCGGCAACTACGAAGCCCCGAACCCCTTCAACGGAAAAATCCTCTCCCACAACATCAAAACCCACCCCACCTCGATACCTTCACCCGGCAATCCCTCGTCTTCGACCGTGCCTACCTCGGTATGGCGATGTGCTCCTCGTGTCGCTCCGAGCTCTACACCGGACGCCTCCCTTTCCGGAATGGCTGCGCCTGGAACCACGGCACCTGCCGCTCCGACACCAACGGCCACTGGCGCTCCATCCGCAATCTCGTACCCGAAAAATTATACATCGAAAAACACCTCGCCGCCATCCTCGACCAACAACTCAAAGATCAACGCGACCCCCACATCCCACTCGACACCCCTAAAGCCCACCGAAGGTTGTTAGAAGGTCTCCATCTCCATCAAACCTTCGGTGATCCTCACCTTGGCATCCAAGGGCACCTCGTTCCATTCCTGGCGAAGATCGCTGGTGGGCCAATAGATCTCCAATCGATCAATACTGGTTGCACTGCCAATCCCAATATGCTGGAGCAATGGATTCGCCCCAAAACTGCCCCCGCTATTCACCCAGCGGTAAATTGATCTCGAAGCCTTTCCGGGCTCGGTAATATCGACGCGAATGCGGGCTCCTATCGCACTTCTGTTAGATTGGGTTCCCACCAAATCCAGAGCAATCCAATATGTCGCAGGACCTGGATTTTCGAAGAGTGCATCATAGAAGGGATCGCCCGGATACCCGCCACCCATCTGCTCGAAGAGATCCAGATCGCCATCATTATCGAAATCGGCGAAGGCGACCGCATGACCTTTCTGCAAATGGCCCAAACCACTGGCCCGCGTGACGTCGACAAATTTTTTCCCGGACCGATTGAGAAACATTAAGTTGGGCATCAAGTTCATGAACTTCGGTTCTCCGGTTCCCAGATAGAAGTCCTGGAAGCCGTCTCCATTGAGATCACCAAAATTCGACCCCATCGGAGCAGTGGGACGGGTGAGTCCGACCGCGGTCGCGGTATCTTCAAACTTCCCCGTGCCGGAGCCACGATAGAGACGGGCCTTTTCAAATTTGTGGGGTAACTTAAGGGCATCGGCGGCCAGGGCCGCAATGTCTCCGAAGTATCCTGAGGCATAAATATCGAGAATACCATCATTGTCATAATCCCAAAACCAGGCCGGAAAACTTTCATGAGGACCGGTCACGTCCAACTCCGGAGCACGGTCCGTGAAGGTCCCGTCGCCATTGTTGTGATAGAGGCGGTTCTCGCCTTCGAAGTTAGAGACATAGATGTCGGGAAACCGGTCACCGTCATAATCACCAAAGACAACCGCCTTGGTGAAGCGGTCATTAGTCACTCCGGCTAAAACAGCTTGATCCGAGAAAGTCCCATCCCCGTTGTTGCGAAAGAGCTGGCAGGCAAAGTTTTCTCCGCCGGGCATCGTTTCATTTCCCACATAGAGATCAAGATCACCATCATTGTCGTAGTCAGCCCACGCTGCCGTCTGGGTCGGCGCATTCACCTCGGCGAGCCCGCTCGAAAAAGTGACGTCGGTGAATTGGGCAATCCCGGGAACTCCGTCATTACGAAGAAGTGAATTGGGATGCCTCCCCTTCCCGCCGAGCCAGGCCCCCCGCAATACCAGAATATCGAGCCAGCCATCGTTGTTAAAATCGGCCTGTAGCAGATTGAGCCCCCCGAGGATTCCGTCGAGTCCGGCATCGTGTGAACGATCCGTAAATGTTCCCTCGCCCTGATTATGGAAGAAGCGCAGCGGTTGTTTGGGATCGTAACTCGACACCATCAGGTCAGGGTTCCCGTCGTTATCAAAGTCATCCGCGATCACTCCGCCGGACAAACTAAAGGTGCTCACCCCGAGCTTACCGGCAATATTGGTGAACCTTGGAAAGGGCTCGTCCGACATCATTTCATCAAGCGGGATGAGAAATTCCGGAGGCACTTCCTGGGGGTAACTTCCCACCGTCATGTGGGCGATATTGAGCAGCCAACGGGCCCGCAGCCGGTCGAGCGAATCTCCTTCGGAATCCTTCAGGACTGCCGAAAAACAAGCGATGGCATCCTTGGACCCCGAGGGATCAGCGTGGATTCCACTACCTTGAATCGGAAGAATACAACTGTCAGGGGTATTGCGAAGGCAGCAGTTATCAGTCTCTCCCTGGCGCATGAAGGCGATTCCCAGATTGAATCGGATCGAATTAATGAGCCCCAGAGCATCAGCCCGGGACCATCCCTCAACTATCTTGGGCACATGGTCACGCTCGCACTCGAGCAACAAGCGAATCGCCTCCTGTTCGTTCCCGAGCTTCAACTCGGCTTTCGCGAGATCAGATTTTAATTGCCCCAGAGTCGCTGTTGGCGCGTCCGAAGGAAGCGATTTTAACTTCGCGCGAAGGTCGCGTGCCCGTTGATCACCGAGCCAGATATTCTCATCGGGCGTAGCCTCCGCGATCGCAGCAAGAGCCGCGACCATCTTCTGATGATCGGCGGAATGGCCATTCGCCGCAGCGGGCCAGGCTTTCGGAATTGAGTCTTCAACCTCCGGCTCAGGTTCGGCAGGCTTGCACTGGGCGAGAACACAGGTGAGCGCCATGAGAAGCGCCCGACTTCCCCGGCCCGTGTCCTGACTTCTATCTCTCGACATCTTTTAAATACATTATCGTAAGATCACCCGCAGGCGAAGGAACTGTCGGAGATCAGCCGGGACCGGATCAGATGAACGGAAGGTCGTCGTAGCAGAGCCATCCCCGTGATCGGTTTGGCTCACCAATTCCACCTGCCCGGCTCCGGTTTCCCACGTGGATAGGTCGTGGGTTCGCTCGACCTCATAACGAATATCGTCCGCATTGAGAGCATGGGTAAACGTCATCGTGAAATAATCCTCAAGGGCCGCTCCTTGATCGAGCTGAACGATCCCTGAAGCGGGTAAGGTCTCCCGGGAATCCTCGTTATCCGAGGTTCCCAAGAAGTATTCCAGCAAGGCTGACACCCCGTCCCGATCCAAGTCCGCAGAGGGATCCCCAACAAAGAAGGCGGCATCGCTGGCAGCAGGATTTCCTCCTAATACAATACTCGCCCGCCAACTGAGTGGGTCCGCATGATCAGGATTTCCCATAGGCTGGATAAGCACCAGACTGGTCCCGTCGCCATCTGCACTCACCGGCCACGGGGCCTGGTCATTATAAGTGAGATCACGAATGATTGCGTCATCACCAGTGAGGAGAACAATTTGCTCACCATCATTGTTTAAATTCCCAGAGAACACCCCGGCAATACTCGCAGGTGAAACACCCGGGTAGCGAAACTGAAAAGCAGCAAGATTGTTGACCACGACCACCCGCTGACCGGGACCCAGGAGGAATCCGATATTGGCCTCGTCAAAATCAAAAGTAATTCCCGCAACGAAGCGCACGTTGGTCATATCGATCTCCGTGCTTCCGATGTTCATCAACTCGATAAATTCAAAATTACTCCGTTCGTTGAATCCCGCCTCTTCTTCGGCCACCGTGGGCGAAAGCGGGCGATAGTGAATTTCGGAAATCACGAGATTCGACATCCCGGCAATTCCCGCGTCGACAACAAAGGTCGCTTCATTCAAGGCGGACCACTCGGCGCCGTCGAGGGCACGGGCACGGACCGGTCCTGTTTCAGTCAGAAAGAGCGGATCCGGTGAATTTGAAAGCACTCCCAGCAAGGCCAGGTCGAAACTTACATCGGAGCTACTACCGCTGGTCTGGTGAACCTCCACCGCAATGGTATTACTGCCTTCGTTGAGCATCGAGAGCGGGATCGAAAATTCATAGAAGCGACTCTCGTCTTCACCTCCCACCGAACCTCCGGCTGAGGTCTGAAAACCAACTGGCCCCAGAGGCATATTCGAACGAAACGCTTCGATCCCATTCACGTAAACAATGGCACCGTCATCGCGGACAAGCCGCACCGTCAGCGAACTAAAGTCATCAACATTCGTCGCATCAAAGAGATGGCGGAAGTAATAAGTGGGATGCTTGTTCGCGGCATCACCAAACGCGATCACCGTAGCTTCACCTCCATCGCCATATCCCAATTGAGCTGCTCCACTGGCCCAGGTCGTATCAACAAACGCCGGATCTCTCCAGGCAGTCCCTTGGTCCGAACCATCATCGAGATACTTCCACACCGAACCCGCACTCACCAGGGAAGTGGTAATCGTCGAGCCATCATAAACCTCAGCCACCGGGTTCACGGCACCACCCGGCAAACGGGGATCGGAGCCGTCCGTCGTAAAATAAATCAACCCGTTGGTATTGCTCATCCCCAACTCGGTCGTGCTCGCGATATGCCCGCCGTGTTGGCTAAAAACCGGAGCTCCGGTGTTGGGGTAGAGACTCGCTCCGCGAAGTTGGCCGAGCAAAATGTCACTGCGCTGCGGGAAATAAGAGCTGAACAACCGATCACGCTCCGTGACCCACTCAGCATCACGGGTGTATGGGAGAGCCCGGCTGGAGTCTCCCCAGCGGGCAGATTCGCCCACGATGGCCCGATCAATCAGGGCTGCGAGCTTTTGGTATCGGGCTCCGGTTTGCTCCGGTGTTAGCGCACCGCCATTAAAGAGATGGCGGTGGGCCTGATCCGCAAACAGCATCCGGAATTCGGGGTTGGCGCGCAGCTGATTGTAGAGCCGCGAGGGACGGAGGTCCTGATTGATTCCGGTACGATCGTTACCACCCACTCCTTCCAGCGTGCGTTCGGCGTCCCAACAGAAAAACTTATAACCAGCACCGGGAACACGCCTCCGCGCGGCATACCAGTTGTGATCATCCCAGTCATTATTACCGCCGTAGAAATTCAGCAGGAAATAGTTGATCAAGTTTGGGACATCAACGTAATCAGAAAGGGCGTCATAACCGGCCTGATCTGAAACACCTGCGTTCGCAATACCATGAGCATCCAGCCAAGCCGTTGCCGTTCCATCGACGACATTTCGAGGGTAGGAATTTAGCGCATCCCACTCGCTCTTCTCGCCACCATAGTATGCCGAAGCGAAAGGTGCGTTGGGACGTTCGACCACATTGTAAATCCCCCAATAGAGACCATTAAGATAGAGATGAACGAAGGTACCATGAGACGATGCGTCCCCCATCGCCAACTGTGAATCGTGAACAAATTGATCACGGATAAACTGTGCCTGGTTCTCCTCGCCAGCCGAGCCCCGGTGCCAGGAATTATTAAACCCGGATCGTAACACCACCGTATCGAATGATTCGGTAGCGCCTTCAGAATCCTGGGTGGCATTTTGGAACAAGGGATAGTCCAGCTTGGTCGGACCGAATCCACGCTTAAAAAGAAGTCGGAAACTATGCTTCAAAAAGCCGGCATTGCGTCCAACACCACCTTGAATCCGCACCGCGCAGTTCACTTGAAAATCAGGGTCCGATCCATCGGGATCGATCATCTCAACCGAACCCGCACGCTCCCAGGCCGAGCCAGACCCGTTGGGATTTGAGTAAATACCGCTTCCGCCAAACATGTCTTCGGTCCGCATCACGATGGAGATTGATGGGATTGCCTTCAGGTCATCCTTGATCGTCGCGCTATAAAGCGGCGAATTAATGACGTCGGGATCCATTTGATAGTCTGCGGCCTGCCCTCCCCATGCCGACGGGAATCCGCTCGGACTTGTCGATTGAGTGAGGACATCATCAAGAAAGACATACGTGTGCGTATCGACATCGGTCGGCAGGTAGCCCGGACGATAAGCGATCGCGCGCAGCGTCGTGGTTGCGCTGACCATAATAGGCCCGGAGTAGACCGTCCCGCTGTTCACCGTGGGTGCGCTTCCGTCGGTCGTATATCGAACGATCGCGCCTATCGTGTTGCTCGAAATCACGACGTTGATCGGAGCGTCATAGAATCCCCGATCCGGAGCAAACTTGGTATCGCGAACGTAATCCACAACCCCCGTCCCATTTGCGGCATTCGGGGTCGGTATGCTGAAATAACCCGTTGAAATGCCATCCGCAAGCAAGCCCCAGGTGGTATCCTCGAACTGTTTCGGATAGGGCTCGAACTGCGAAACGATTACCGTGGTGACACCACTGATTTTACTCAATGCGAGAAACTCTCCGCCTGCCGCCAGGCCGAAGTTGGTGTGTAATTCTGATCCCGCAACAGCGCGGTCCTTCCCAGAGGCGAAGATGACAAGAAAAGCACCTGGCTCCAAATTCATCTCCGGGAGACGCCACTTTTGGAGATCACCGGGATCATCACTTAAGAAGTAGCCGTTCAGGATCGCTGTCGTGTCACTCGGATTTGAGAGCTCGATCCAATCCGAACTCTCGCCGTCCTCATCATTAAAAATGCTGTTGTTGATTGCGCTAATCTCCGAGATCGCCGGCTCACCCGGAATCACCACCGTCACCAGGACTTCTTCCGTCTTGCTACCCTGCCCGTTGGTTGCGGTCAGCGAGTAGGTTGTGGTAGCCTGCGGCATCACGATCAACCCGTTCGTTCCTGTGACTTCGCCTCCGTTCAGCGTTAGGCTATCGACATTGAGGACAGCCCAATCGAGCTGAACCGCAGTGTCAGGCGCGACGACGATTTTATCGACCGTGAAGAATTCAATAATGGGCTGATCGGTGACGGTCACCATGACCCCGGCCGAGTTACTTCCCACCGCATTGGTGGCGAGAATGGTGTAGGTGAAATCTCCGGTCGGTCCCGGATCGAGCAGGAGCTGGCCAAGTCCATCGACAGTGATCGGCAGGACATCCCCGATCCCTTGGTCGATCGTAAGACTCGTGGCATCCTCCCCGACATCCCACGAAAGGAAGATTGGCATTCCCGATGGGATCTCATCGTGATCCACGGTGAAGGATCGAACCGGCGGACCAGTGCTACCGACAAGTCCACTGCCGTCCGTTCCCAGCTGAATGAAAAACCTACCATCAACAGGATCGAGCTCGACGTATTCCCAGGTTGTTCCGCTCAAAGTGATGAAGCTTCCCGCGCCCTTGACGTGGGTGGTGACCAACTCGTTGACGTCACCCGCATCGTATCCGTATTCGGGATCAACCGCCAAGGTGTGCAGCGCGGCAATTTGAAATTGATTGAGCGCAGTCGAGAACACCGCGACATCATCGAGCGACCCACGAAAGGAACCTCCGTTACGAGAGGTTCCGATCAAAAGAGTTTCGCTGAGATTACCATTGAACGCCCCGGCACTCCCGTCACCACCGGTCGACGACGAAACGCCATCGACAAAAATCTCCTGCGTCGTTCCCGTATTGGTCCACGTGACATGGTGCCAATTCCCGGCATCAGTCGAAGGGCTGTTGTTAGAGTTGATATCGTCGCCCCAATGACCTGACCAATAGCTACTCCCCCGCGCCCCAAGATGGAGCACGTCACCCGAGCTTCCTCCGAACACCATATTGTCCCCGGTGGCATTGGCGAACTTCACCCATGCCGCCATCGTGTAGTCGGTGTCACCACCCAGACCCAAATCGCTCAAGCTGCTCCCAGTCGAAATCCGGGTGGACCCCACCCCCTCCAGAGCATCATCGCCCGGCTGAAGGGTCAGATAGTTTCCAAGAAGTCCTGTCGCTCCTCCAACGCGATTTCCGTCGCTCCCAATCACCAGGGTTCCGCTGGGCACTCCCGCAGCGCCATTCGTCCCGCTCGTCCCGGCATTGGCAATGACAGTTCCTTCCGTAAGATTTCCGACCGGTGTCGCATTAAAATCGAAGTGGATAAGGAGGGCGGCCTCGATGGGCGATGAGCCCAGCAGCGGGACCGCTGTCAGCAGGGTGAGAAGGAATTTGTTTTTCATGGGGAATTCTTTGAGGAGACGAACCCCCGATATTCGCTCTATGGCTTTTTGAGCGTCAGCTCGCCGTTATTAATTTTAAGATCGGTAAAGTTGGACTTGGAACCGTCAGGCCATCGTACCTCGGCGGATTCAAGCGAGCCGGCTGAATCCGAACTGATGAAAAGAGCCGCCGGTGATTGGGACAAATACCCTTCGCCCGCACGCACTTCAAAGTGCTGTTGCCCGTTGATGGTGACTCTGGCTCCAATCGCTTCGGGATTGTTCTTCGGCCCAATCAAGCGCAGGGCAAACATGTTCTGGCTCGCAGGCTGACCAAGATACCCCTTCATGGGAGAACTGTTGATGCCGAAAGAGAGATCGGGGATGCCATCGCCATTCAAATCAGGAGTCGCCAAACTCTTGGCATCTCCTGAAACCGCGATGCCGCTCACACTCGGCCAAACCGGATCAAAAGAAATTTTCCCGTCCGTCTTTTTGCCCATCAACAGAAGCGAAAGACCACCCGCCATCCGACCGGTTTCGCGCTGCGGGGTGAAGAAGTTTTGTGCGAGAACAATGTCCTGAAGTCCATCGCCATTGAAGTCGCGAATCGAGACCCCGAAGGAAGGAGCGACCTGCGCAGCCCATGGCAAGGCCTCCATGGTAAAGTTCCCTTTGCCATCATTCCAGAACACCGAAGTGTTCAAATCACTCACCGAATAGCGTTGAACTTCTTCGAGCTTCTCCGGAGTATAAATCTCCTGAAGAGACGCTGCCGCGAAGCCTTTGTAGGTCGAAAACTTTTGCGCAAGAGTGGGCATCGCGGCAGTCGAACAACTCTTACCACGCACGGGGTAAAGCGTTTCGCCTTCATACTCGGCTTCGACAATTTGATTGCTCCCTGAGTCGTCGATATCTCCGTAGAACAACATCACCGGCTTTCCAGGCTTGGGATGATACTTGGTATTACGTCCGAAGTTCGTCACCACCAGGTCGAAGTCTCCATCGCCATCGAGGTCTCCGGCCGTGATGCCATTCCACCAGCCATCGGCATCTCCAGCACCCGCAGTCTGCACGAGAGGTTTGAGTTCACCGGAATCATTGCGGAAAATGGCCACATGATCCCAGTCACGGGAAAGCGCCAGATCGAGCCAACCATCGCCATCCAAATCTGACCACACCGAACCTGTCACCATTCCCAATTGGGAAGCGGACAATGCGGGAGCAAGCTCAGTGAGAACATCGGTAAACTTACCTCCACCATCGTTCCTTAGAAGCTGACTGGCAGCGGCCAAGGGATAGTGTCCCGGAATACTCCGACCACCCACGAACAAGTCCAAATCACCATCGCGGTCAAAGTCCGCCGCACTGACGCAGCTACCGCTCGCGCGACGCTCCGGCAAATGCCCGGGATCGGCCTTGGTGAAGACACCACTCCCGTCATTCAAGTAGAGACGATCCTGCAGGACATCATCGCCTTCGTCACATTCCACGCCACCACTCACGACATAGAGATCACGGTCACCATCGCCATCGGCATCGAAGAAAAGGGCGCCCATGTCCTCACACTCATTGTCCCCAGTCAGGGAACGGGGATTCAGCGTGCCCTCTTCACCACGAAGATAAATCGTGCCCGGCTGTCCCTTGCTCCCTCCTAAAAAGAGGTCCTCGGTGCCATTGCCATCGAGATCACCCCAGGCTTGGCCCGGCCCGAGTTGTGATAGTTTGTTCGGCAATAAGGGCTCACGGATAAAATCATCGAACGGAGCCTCTGCGTGCGCCACACGGGAAAGCGGAGCATTTCCCACAAACATCGTTTCCTTGCGGGGTCCCTTCCAACTCCCACCGGGTGTCGAGGTCTCAGTGATGGTGTATCGATTTCCTGCCGCCAGATTCTCGATGACCTGGGTGACCCCACTTGGCCAATAGAGCTCCACTCGCGCGGCCTCCCCGGCATCCCCCATTCCAAAATGAAGAATCGGTTCGTCACTTCCCAGATAACCACGCGAAGTAATCAGGGTGCGAACTTGCGGAGAAGGATCATCCGCCGTCACGAACAACTTCGCTTTCACGCCAATCCCCTGACGGTTGGATTTCTGACCGATGAAGGAAAGCTCCAGACTATTTCCGGCCCCGGCCGCCGTGTTGTGATAAATCACGGCCGGCTCATCGAGACGGATGCTCACAATATCAAGAGCGCCATCACCGTCGAGGTCACCCACCGCACAGCCGTAGCTCATGCCAAGATGATCAATGCCCCATTGGGACGAGACATCTTCGAAGCGCATCTCTCCGAGATTTCGAAACGCCCTGTTCTTTTCCTTCAATGGAGGGAGATGGCGATATCGCTCCCACTGGGTGAGCTTGCGATCTTTGTTCCTCAACTCTTCGTCATCTTTTTCATTAAAGTTGCGGGACATCCCGCATTGGAAGAAGGCGTCGTTCAGTCCGTCTTGATCAAAATCACAAAGCCGCACCGCCCAAGTCCAGTCGGTGTTGGCTAGCCCCGCCAAATAGGCTCCCTCTAGAAATCGGCCATTGCCTGCATTGAGATAAAGGGAATTGCGCATCTGCTGCGAGGGCCGGGCATTGTCCAGGAACCACTGCTTCGACGACATGCTCCCCATCGCCGTCTTCTGCTTGAAATGGTTGCTCCCTGCCATGTCCGCGATCAGAAAGTCTTCCAAGCCGTCCGCGTTGAGATCACCAAAATCCGCCCCCATCGAGAACCAACTGATATGCCCCACGGCGAGGTGGGTCACATCAAGGAATGTGCCATCACCGCGATTCATATAGAGATAATCCTGGTCATCGAAATCATTCCCCACCCAGAGATCCATCCAACCGTCGCCATTCCAATCCCACCAGGTCGCCGAGAGGCCATGACCCCGGTGCTTGATCCCTGCCGCCTCGTTGGCGATTTCAAATTTCCCCTTGCCCGTATTGCGACAAAGAAGATCGGGGCGCCCTACGACCACCGATTCCCAATGATCCTCTCCGGTCTGACGGGCATCATAAAATTGCTCATACTTCGCGACAACTCTTGGCCTGCCATCTGGATCTTGCTCGATGGTTTGATCACTCGGAAATCCCTCCGGGCGATACCAGCGATTGGTCATGACATAGAGGTCCAGATTGCCATCGCCGTCATAGTCACAAAACGAGGGGGTATGACTCGCATCCGCGAAATCAACTCCCCATTCCGCCGCCGACTCCACAAAACTCCCGTCACCCTGATTCAAAAAGAGCTGGTTCGGCGTGAGATAATTACAAACGTAAAGATCGCTGTCGCCGTCGTTGTCGATGTCGGCGAACGCACACCCAATTGCCCAGGAATCACCACCTCCTACGCCCGCGCTTGCCGTCACATCATCGAACTTCATTCGTCCGGTCTGGCGGAAGAGCTTGTTCCCCTCGGGGCCGCTTGCGAGAAAAATGTCCTGCTGCCCATCGCCATCAAAATCGGCGATTGCCACTCCCCCCGTCGACATCGAGGACGCATAGAGATAGCGTAACGGATGCTGATCATCGATGGGATTGGTGAAATCGAGGCCGGTATCAGCGGCATTCAATTCCACAAACCGGGTCGAGGCCGCTTCCGGTCGTTCCGTGAACGGCGTCACCGTGAGACCCGGACCCGATGCGGCAACGCCTTCCGGTGAATTCGTATTTACTCCAGCCGCCGCAGCTTGATCGTCCTGCTGATCACAGCTAACGACAAGCACAAGGCTAAAGAATGAACCGATGAAAGGGAGAGATGACTTGATGCTCATTGCAGATAAAAAGTACCTAAAAAAATGGTCGATGCAAAGGCATCGACCATTCTGATCATAAGAATCATTGAGAGATTACCAGAAACTCTAGCGACGCTTGCGACGGCCAAGAAGTCCAAGTCCGGCAAGAGCACAAAGAGCGAAGCTCGATGGCTCGGGAACAACAAGAAGGGATTGGATCTGCGCTTGGGTCTGAACGGTGTCATAGACGAAGACGTTGTCGATCGCACCTAAGAACGAACCTCCGTTCCGTGAAGTTCCGACAAGAAGTGCTTCAGCTGAGTTTGCAGTATAAGCACCTGTCGCTCCAGCACCGCCAGTGGCGACCGAAACGCCATCGACGAAAATCTCCTGGGCGCCATTTGCGCCATCGTTCGTCCACGCAACATGGTGCCAGACTCCGTTTTCAGTTGAAGGAGCACCAGCGGAGTTCACATCATCACCCCAGTGTCCGGACCAGTAGTCAGCTCCCCGTGCACCCAGGTGAAGGACATCACCTGCGTTGCTACCGAAGACCATGTTGTCACCGGTCTGGCTATCAAAGCGAACGTAGGCCGCGAAGGTGTAGGTTTGGTCACCCGCAATCGCGAGACTGCCAATCGTACCTCCCGTGTTGATGTGAGGAGCCGCGATTCCCTCGAAACCTTCGTCCGTCGGAGTCAAGGCGAGATAGTTGGTCACAAAGCCACCAGGGCCAACGCCGTTGACGATAGTCGCTGTGCCGCCGGTTGTTCCGCCAACAGTGCCATTGGAACCTGAGCCACCGCTATTGGTAATATTTGCGGCATCGGCAAGAGCGCCGGCAGCTTCAGTTTCAAAATCGTAACCGATAAGGTTCGCCGCATTGGCAGCCATACCACCGAGCGCAAATGCGGCGGCGAAAGGGAGTGTTTTGTTCATTGTCATTGTGTGCTTTCTATAATTTGAGCAAGTTCTTCTTTCAAATCACCTTGATGAAAAATGAAAAATACAACTACGCTTAGCGAGGGTTAATAAATTGGACGCCGACTTGTCAATCACTAGTTTCATTCGGAAGTCCTAACGAACACTTCCCCTTCTTTCTGAAACTCGAAAAGCAAGACTCCCTCCTTCCCGCACCCTCGCAAAAACAGGTCACCCCCATACGTATGAGTCTTTTCTCCTTCGTCAAATCCTCGCCCCTCCCTCAACCAATCTACGTCAGCCTTCTCAATCTGCGGACAAACCCACCACCATGAAAGCCCCCCTCCTTCTTATCCTCCTACTTCAAAGCTTCTCCGCAGCCCAAGGTCCGCGGTTTAGGTAGCTTTGCGTCGTGCGCCCCGAGATCAGCGAAGAGATGGTCGAGGATGGAGCTAGCGCTCATCGCCGGCCACCGGATGACGAAGCGTTGGCCTAATCTTTTCGCATAATTTTTTCAAGGCAAGCCGGTCCGGATGCGGTAAACGCAGCGCCGGTTGCCTGCCACCATGTGTTCGGATCTCTCGACCGCTACATCCTCGCCAAGAATGCCCCGGAAGACTTCAATTTCCGCATCGCAGAGCTTGGCGCACACCTTGGCCGCTGCGGAGATCGGGCAGTGATTCTGGATCAGCAGGAACGAACCGTCAGGCTGGTGCTGCACTTCGGCCATGAAGCCTTCTTCGTTTCGGAGGGTGACTAGCGCCTGCAGTCGCTTGTGGAGCGACTCGTGAGCCGGGATGCGGGATCGGTAGGTCTCGATCTGTTGCTCGGCGCACCGCGAGATGAGTCGTTTCACGCCCTCTTCGCCGAAGCTATGTTCGGCTGCGTTTAACAAATTCACGGTCAAACCGGCATGGGAGTCGGGAAACTGGGATCCGGCTTCAGGCGTCAGGCACCACATCTTGGCGGGTCGGCCCATCGCGCGACGCTCTTCCTGGTAGGTCACCAGTCCCTCTGTGCGCAGGACGTAGAGATGTTGGCGGACGGCCATGGTAGAGACACCCAGTTGCGCGGCCAAAGTTCCCGAATCGTGCGGCCCCTGCTGCTTGAGCAGATGTAGGATCGCCTGCCGATTGGGGATGACTCCGGATTCTTTCTGGACCTCATCGAGCTTCTTCATACCGGGAAATGTATGGCAAACCTGCCCTAGAGGCCAGTCACATCCTCAATTACTTTCGAAAGGATAAACTTTTTAAAGTCTCTTGACTTGTTCAGCGCCTGCCCTAAATACTTTCGAAAAAAGCCGCTTTTTAAAGTCGAGCACGCGACGCCGAGCCGCCTGACATGACCGGAGCTCAAGCGCACGAAACGAAGAAAGCAAAAAACAATAATATCTATGAACTCACCCAAAATCACTGCCTACCTGAAGCCCTCCTGCGGCTGGAGCGAAGGCGTGCGCGCCATCATGCGTAAATACAACCTAGCCTACGAAGATCGCGATGTGATCAACAACCGGTCAATCTATGCGGAGATGCTCGAAAAAACGGGTCAGAGACTTACGCCCTGTGTCGAAATCAATGGACACATGCTGGCCGATGTCAGTGGGGACGAAGTGGAAGCCTACCTGCTCAAAGCCGAAGTGGTGCAACCAACCGCCACCGCCGCCGATACGCCGACCGACCGGGCTTGTGACACGCATCACCATGCGTAAATCCGAACAGGAGTCAGAAAGATAATCATCTTATGAGCAAATCTACAGATACAATCGATGAACTGGTCAAGCAGGAATACAAATATGGTTTCTACACCGACATCGAGACGGAGTCCGCTCCGCCGGGCTTGAATGAGGACGTCATTCGGCTCATCTCGCACAAGAAGAAGGAGCCGGAGTGGTTGCTGGCATGGCGGCTCAAAGCGTATCGCCACTGGCTCACCATGCCCACTCCGGAGTGGCCCATGGTGAATTACCCGGAGATCGACTATCAGGACATCACCTACTACGTCGCACCCGGCAGCGCAAGCGACGGCCCCAAGAGCATCGACGAGGTGGATCCGAAACTTTTGGAAACTTACGACAAGCTGGGCATCCCCCTCCACGAACGCAACCGGTTGCTGGGCGTGGCGGTGGACGCGGTGTTTGATAGTGTGTCCGTCGGCACCACTTTCAAGAAGGAACTTGGTGAGAAGGGCGTCATCTTCTGCTCCTTCAGCGAAGCGGTCCAGGAGCATCCAGAGCTGGTCCGTAAGTATCTCGGGACGGTCGTGCCTCAGACCGACAACTTCTACGCGGCGCTGAACTCGGCGGTCTTCACCGACGGTTCGTTCTGCTACATCCCGAAGGGCGTGCGCTGCCCGATGGAGCTTTCGACCTATTTTCGCATCAATGCGGCCAAGTCCGGCCAGTTCGAACGCACGCTCATCATCGCGGATGAGGGCAGCCACGTCAGCTACCTCGAAGGCTGCACCGCACCAATGCGTGACGAGAATCAGCTCCACGCAGCAGTTGTCGAACTCATCGCGATGGACAATGCGGAGATCAAATACTCGACCGTCCAGAACTGGTATCCGGGCGACGAAAACGGGGTAGGCGGGATCTATAACTTCGTCACCAAGCGCGGCATATGTCGCGGCGTAAACTCCAAGATTTCCTGGACGCAGGTCGAGACCGGATCGGCCATCACCTGGAAATATCCCAGCGTTATCTTGCAGGGCGACAACTCAGTCGGCGAGTTCTACTCGGTCGCGCTGACCAACAACTGCCAGCAAGCCGATACCGGGACGAAGATGATTCACATCGGCAAGAACACGCGCAGCACCATTATCTCGAAGGGCATTTCTGCCGGTCGCGGGCAAAACAGTTATCGCGGTCTGGTGAAAGTCCTGAAGAACGCGACTAATGCGCGCAACTACTCGCAATGCGACTCGCTGCTCATCGGTGACAAGTGCGGCGCGCACACCTTTCCTTATATCGAGGTGAAGAATACCTCGGCCCAGGTCGAGCACGAGGCCAGCACCTCGAAGGTTGGTGAAGACCAAATCTTCTACTGCGCACAGCGCGCCATCGCGGCAGAAGACGCCGTGAAAATGATCGTCAATGGCTATTGCAAGGAAGTCTTCAAGCAATTGCCGATGGAGTTCGCCGTCGAAGCGCAAAATCTGCTCTCCGTAAGCCTCGAAGGAAGCGTGGGCTGAGCCTGCATTTCCAAAAAATATTCAACTCAACCAAACACAACTTATGACACAACCTATACTTACCATCAAAAATCTCAGCGCTGGCGTCGAAGGTCGCGAGATTCTCAAAGGCATTAACCTCACTATCCGTCCCGGAGAAGTCCACGCCGTGATGGGCCCTAATGGCAGCGGTAAGAGCACGCTCGCCAGCATTCTTGCTGGACGCGACGGCTACCACATTACGGGCGGCGAGGTCGTTTACTGCGGCCAGGATTTACTCGAACTGGAGGCCGAGGACCGCGCCCGTGAAGGGGTCTTCCTCGCCTTCCAGTATCCCGTCGAAATTCCCGGCGTGAACAGCACCTATTTCCTCAAAGCCGCCTACAACGAGATCCGCAAACACCGCGGCCAGCCTGAATTCGATGCCGTGGAGTTCCTCAAGTTCGTGAGGGAGAGGATGAAAATCCTGGACGTGCCGGAGGACTTCCTGAAGCGGCCGGTCAACCACGGTTTTTCCGGCGGTGAAAAGAAGCGCAACGAAATTTTCCAGATGGCCGTGCTCGATCCGAAGCTCGCCATCCTCGATGAAACCGATTCCGGCCTCGACATCGACGCGCTACAGATCGTCGCCACCGGCGTGAACAGGCTCAAACGCCCGGACAACGCCCAACTCGTCATCACCCACTATCAGCGCCTGCTTAACTTCATCGTGCCCGACTATGTCCATGTGCTCATGGATGGCCGCATCGTGCGAACCGGCGGCAAGGAGCTGGCGCTCGAATTGGAAAAGAACGGCTACGAGTCGATCATCCCCGGCGCCGCGGTGCCCGCTTAACCCTTAACTCGAAGGAAGAACATGATTACAACAGAAACAAAAACGGCATTGAAACAGCCGACGAGAGAAACCGGCCCGTATTGGGAAGCGTTCGAGCAGTTTGAGAAAATTGCGAAGGATCCGGAGTGGGTGCGAGCGGCGCGCAAGGCGGGCATCTCGCACTTCGTCGAACTCGGCTTCCCGACCTTGCAGGACGAGGACTGGCGTTTCACCAACGTAGCGCCCATCGCCAAGCTGCCCTTCAAGCCTGTGCTCGAATCGACGGGTGAGGGCGTCACCGCGCAGGCGCTTGCCCGTTTCACCTTTGCCGAACTCGCGGGAAGCAGACTCGTCTTTGTGGACGGCCACTTCGCGCCGGAGCTTTCGTCCACCGTCAATCTCCCGGAAGGGGTGAAAGTGAAAAGCCTCGCCGAGGCAATCGCGAAAGATCCAGCCCAGGTAAAACCGCATCTCTTCCACCACGCGCGCTCGGATGCGAGCGCCTTCACCGCGCTGAACACGGCATTTTTCAAGGATGGTGCATTCATTTACGTGCCGGCCGGCCAGACCGTGCCGGAGCCGATCCAATTGCTCTACGTGAGCACTGCGAAGGAAGACGGCACCACCGCCCATGTGCGCAACCTCATCGTCGCTGAGTCCAGCAGCCAGGCCACCATCGTCGAAAGCTATGTGAACCTCAGCGAGGCGGCCTATTTCACCAACTCGGTCACCGAACTGGTGGCGGGTGACAACGCAGTCGTCGAACACCTCAAGCTTCAAGACGAAAGCCAGCAGGCGTTTCACATCACCACGCTCGCGGCCCACTTCGGCCGCGCCAGCAACGTCCTCACCCACTCGATTGCACTCGGTGCGAAACTCTCACGCACGAACATCCTTACCCATCTCGCCGGCGAAGGCCTGGAGTGCCTCCTGAATGGGCTCTACCTCACGCGCGGTGAACAACTCGCCGATCACTACATGCTTGTCGATCACGCCCAGGCGCACTGCGACAGCCACGAATATTTCAATGGTATTCTCGCCGACAAATCGAAGGGCGTCTTTCACGGCCGTATCCTGGTCCGTCCCGACGCGCAGAAAACCGACGCCAAGCAGACCAACAAGAACTTGCTGCTTTCCGACAACGCTACGGCAAATACCAAGCCGCAATTGGAAATCTACGCCGACGACGTGAAGTGCACGCACGGCGCCACCATCGGCCAGTTGAACGAGGAAGCCATTTTCTACCTGCGCAGTCGCTGCATCGGCCTGGAAACGGCCCGTCGGATGCTCATTCACTCTTTCGCTGGAGAAATCATCGACCGCGTCCGCTGCCAGCCAGTGCGTGAGGAGTTGGACACGCTCGTGTGGGATCGGCTGGAGCAGGACGAACAAAACGTAACGGTGAACAAATAAACGCATGTTTGACGACCTCGCAGACCTCTACCAACAACTCATCCTCGACCACAACCAGAGTCCGAGGAACTTCCTCGTGCTGCCCGACGCCAACCACCGGGCGCATGGCATCAATCCCAACTGCGGCGACAACTACACCCTCTACGCGAAGATGGACGGCGATGTCGGCAGCCTGGCCGCGCTGGCCGGCGTGCACAAGTTCCCAGAGCGCACGAAGTGCGCGATCCTGCCGTGGCATGCCGCAATGGCAGCGGTCGAGGGGAGATGCGAAACGGTTTCGACCGAGAAAGAGTAATTATGAATTCCAACGAACCCATCACCCTGACCCGCGACGTCGAAGGTCACATTGTCCCCGACGGCACGAGGGTCACATTAGAGAAAGGCGAGCTGGCTGTTATCACGCAGTCGCTCGGCGGCAACTACACCGTTGTCGTCAACGGCAATATGTTCCGCCTTGAGGCCAAGAACGCCGACGCACTCGGCCTCGAAGTGGCTGCCGAGTCCTCCGCCAACGACACCGCAAATACTGGCACGCCAGGCACCATTGAGGAAATCGAGAAGGAAGCGTGGAACCAGATGCGGACCTGTTACGACCCCGAAATCCCGACCAATATCGTGGACCTGGGGCTGGTTTATGATTGCCACTTCGAGCCGCTCGACGCGCCCAACCGCTACAAGGCGCAGGTGAAGATGACCTTGACGGCGCCCGGCTGCGGCATGGGCGGCATCATAAGCGAGGAAGTGCAGAACAAGCTCCTGGCCATTGCAGGGATCGACGAAGCCAACGTGGAAGTGGTTTTCGAACCGCTGTGGAATCGAGACATGATGAGCGAAGCGGCCCAATTGGAGTTGGGAATGATGTGACATGAAAACCTTGCACCCATCACCGCCAAGCATGACACCCAACGCCCCAAACTAGTCCGCGTTGCGCGAGAATTTCCCGATTCTCGACCAGAAAGTCCACGGACATCCGCTCATCTATTTCGACAACGCGGCCTCATCGCAGAAGCCCCGTGCGGTCATTGCCCCATCGACGTGCCGCAGATTGGCTGCGATTTTCTCGCGCGCTCCGCACATAAAATGTGCGGCCCGACCAGCTTCGGGGTGTTGTATGGCCGGGGCGAACGGCTTGAGGAAACCCCACCGTATCAGGGCGGCGGCGAGATGATTCTCTCCGTCGATTATCATCAGAGCACGTGGAAAGACGCGCCGCACAGATTCGAAGCCGGCACGCCGGACATTTCCGGTGCCATCGCGCTGCACGCCGCCATGGATTATCTCGACCGTATCGGCCGCGACCGCATCGCGCAGCACGGCCAGGAACTCGGCGCCTATGCATTCGAGAAGCTGGCCGCGCTCAAAGGCATCCGGCTCTTCGGTCCCGGCCCCGACCATCGGCCGCGCGTAGTCGCTACGGGGACGGGGCAGCGGACCTCATTCAGGGTGCCGCCGGAAGCGGCTATCTGCTCTCGCTTCATGAACGCAAAAGTCGGGTAGGAAAGCTCTACAAACTGGGAAGTAAAGAGAGCGGAGAGGTGGCGATCGCGATGATCATGACCTTGCAGGAATTCGAGGTCAAAACCATCACCTACGACCATGGTCTTGAATTTGCGGAGCATGGGTTTGTCAATGACCTGCTGGGGTGTGAGAGCTATTTCTGCAAGCCATACAGTTCATGGGAGAAAGGTCGTGTGGAGCATTACAACGGCCTGATTCGTCACTATTTCCCGAAAGGGTCTGACTTCACCGGGATCACCCTGGCGCGACTTCGAGAAGTAGAAGATGAGGTCAACAACCGCCCGAGAAACATCCTGAATTACGAGGCCCCCAATGACCTCCTCGAACTCC
The DNA here is from genome assembly GCA_963925135.1 of uncultured Verrucomicrobiales bacterium. Lineage (GTDB taxonomy): Bacteria > Verrucomicrobiota > Verrucomicrobiia > Verrucomicrobiales > Akkermansiaceae > SW10. The sequence continues at coordinate 34,865 of CAWUTG010000087.1, forward strand.
TGAGAGCATCATGAATCCCTCCCCTCGAAACGGCCTTCGCGGATTTGCGAGATTCCACTCCTGGACTCGCTACGCTCGCCCCGTCGTTTCATCTCGCAAATCCGCAAAGAGAACCTAACGATGACAACCTAAGATCAGAGAGAAAAACGTCTCACCCGATTATTCCTTCGCTGTTTGAAACGCCCCTCTCCATAAGGAGCCAAGACGCCAGCAAACCACCCAAGCTCAAATGAAAACAGATCCTCAAGAGAAGGCCATTGGACC
>CAWUTG010000088.1:0-31976 GCA_963925135.1 uncultured Verrucomicrobiales bacterium
AGATAGCCCAATCCATGCGAGGCATTTTCGCGGGCTTCGTCAGAGACATTGAGGCTCGGAAGCTTTGCTTCAGCAGTTGCAGGAGTTTCAGTCTTTTTGCTGGTCTGGGCAAATACAGGACAAGCCAGTGCCACGAAAGCACATCCGAGGGTGAGTGAATTTTTTAACGTGATAGTTTTGATGGTGATAGAATCGACATGTCGGGCCAAGATGCAAGCAATCCCGTTAATTGGCTGCTCCCAACGTCAATCAACTGAAGGCCATAGTCCATCCTTAGGTTGATATTGTCTCCGATTGCGAGGTGCAGCCCGGGACCGACAGTGATCGACTGGAAATAACTTCCTGACGACCGCTCTCCACGAACTTGGGCACGCCTTGGGAATTGGCACCTCCAACTCCTGGGCCAACCACGTGGTCTCGAACACCTTTCAGGGTCCGGCCGTGATGAACTCTTTCGGAAGCGCACCGCCGACGCAAATCCCGAACCCCGGGCATTTTCTGAGCCGTCAAACGGTAGCCAGTAAGTCCTACGGTTCGTTCAGCACTCCCCACGCAATCACGCAATCAGCACTCATGGTCCCGATCACGCTCAATGGCGGCTCGGAATTCATCGTGTTGTCCGACTTGGATCTCGCCGCGTTGGTCGACATTGGGTGGGAAGTCAAGCTGCCAGCTGACTTGATTCCCCGGTTCATGGCTCCGGGCCAGGTCGTCATCGATTTCCCTACTTCAAGCTTTATGCACTATGCCATCGCCCGGGGTCCGGACCTGCGCTCGTTTCCTGTCAGGGAGAATTTTCCCGGAACTGCGGAAGTCCTCACATTCACAAGCGATCAAGCCCCTTCTCCACGGGCTTTCTACCAGCTCGAAGCCACCTCCCGCTTCCCTCAACCGGACGCCTTGAGGAGCTCCCGCACGACGCAAGCAACAACCGGAGAGATCAAAACAATCGGGCCTGTTTTACCGCGGATCGTCTCGGACTGCTGCACTCATCATGAAGAGTCGGCCCCGAACGAGGACCCGGCTCAATAACCGGCCTTGAAAAACGAAAACGGGCCGGAAGATTTCCTCCCGGCCCGTGTCCAAATAATCAGGTTTTAGTTCCGTCTTTCAGCTTACTCAGCCGGAGCGACGTAGTAGAAACGCTTCGGTTCGAATGGCGCGAACAGAGTGATCGTAACATCGGTCACATTCTCTCCGGCCGCTCCCGTGAAATCGTCCGCTTCAGACCAATTTTCAAGATCGCTCGACTGCTGGATGGTGTAATTCACATTGGGAACAGTGCCACCCACTGTAAACGTCACCTTGTTATCGTTTGAACGAGTGAAGGAGGTGATGGCGAGATCACCGGCTGAAGGGATCGGAGTCAAAGTTCCCGCAGCAAGTTCCGCGATCAACTCAGGCCCCATGGAAACGTCCCACACCGCGACATCGTCCATCTGGCCCTGGAAGAAATTCCCATTATTGACGACATCATCAAAAACTCCGCCTCCGCCAATGTTGAAGAAGAAGGCCGAGGCGTTTAATGGAGTCGCAGCAGCGCCACGCACCATTTCAACACCGTTGATGTAAATGGTCCGGCCCGTGCCGTCGCCCACGAAGGCAATGTGGGCCCACTCAGTCGATGGTGCGAGGTTGGTTTCAATGGCACCTCCGGGGTTTGACCAAAGATGAACGATGTCCGCAGCTCCTTCGCTGAATCCAAATTCCAGAATATCGTTTTGACCAAATAAGCCGGAACGGTCGGTTTGCTGGTTCTCAAAACGAATCCACCCCGCCATCGTGAAGTAGCCAATGTTGCTGAGAGCGAGGGGAGTGGTTACGGCATCATCAAGTCCGTCGAGATTGATCGCAAAGTCAGAAGGCGATCCGGAATGTCCAGCGACATAGGTGGCACCGCCGATGACGGTTCCGTTGTTTCCGTTGGGAGAAAGGTCGGCGGTGGTATTCACGCCCTGATCGTCGAAGGACCAGTATCCGATGGGAACGTGGAAGGCCGGCTTGGAATTCGGGTTGTTGGGGTTCGTGTTGGCCGCCACTTCCTGCTCGTCGAAGTAGCCGTCCGAGTCGCTATCGTGCACGTTGGGATCGGAGCCAGTTTGGTTCGTATCGATATAATTTCCGTCTCCGGTTTCAACTCCGTCAGATAAGGTATCATTATCAGTATCGGCATCCAGGGGGTCCGTTCCGGTTTGGGTAGGCCCCACATAAACGCCGCCCAGATCCTCGTATCCGTCCCAGATCGTATCGTCATCGGTATCATTGTCATTGGCAATGGTGCCCCGTGCATATTCATCCGCATTGTCGGAAAAATCACCATCCGGATCTCCGGCAGGACCATTGGCCGGATCGCCGGTTCCGTCGTCCGTTGGATTGAGCTCCGCATCGACTTCCCAACCATCGGGCAAGCCATCGAGATCGGTGTCGAAGACGTTAGGGTTAGTGCCCGTATTCATCGCGTCGGTGAACGTGCCTAAATTATCTTCCACGCCGTCCAAGAGACCATCCAGGTCCGTATCGGCGATCAGTGGGTTCGTGCCGGTCTCGGTAGCTGAGGCCCAGGTTCCGCCTCCGGTTTCGAAGCCATCCTTGAGCCCATCGTTATCCGTATCCTCATCGACAGGATTTGTGCCTCTCGCCTGCTCCTGAATGTTTGTGCTGAAATCGTTGTCCGGATCACCGGCAGGTCCGTCGTCACCGACATCGCTGTTAGGGTCCAGGCCATAGGTGAGCTCCCAGGCATTAAGAAGGCCGTCATTGTCGGGATCTCCACCGGGATCGATGACTGTGTCCAGAATCTGGATCGCATTCAATGGTCCCCGTCCAAAATCCTCCGGATCTCCGTTACCCGATGCTCGCACCCGGATATTGCGGGCCGTCATGTTGGTAAACACGATATAATTTCCGGTGGCCACATCCACCAGCTGCGGAGCAGCCGTCTGCGAATAATCCACGCCAGCTTGCACGAACGTTCCGGCATAGCCATTGCTGGAAATACCAATCTGGTCAGTGATGACAGTCCCCTCAGTAAGTGGATCAGTCCACTCCTCGAGCCAGTATCGGCCCACCGCAGTGTTTTGAGCGTCACCATTGACGTAAAGCACGACGGTGTAATTCGGCAAGGAACCCGCATCGAGCGAGAAATTTACATACGGCTGGTCATTGTTGCCATCGTCCAAATAGCCGTTCATCAAGGTGGCATTGGCATCGGCATTGCCAGCCCCGGAGCGCCAGGTATTGGCCGCATCGTAATGAACCGGATCTACGTTCGCTCCATAAGTAACATTTTGGAGGGAAGTTGGGGTGGAGCCAATTGAGTTCACCACTGCTCCGAGGACAACGTCATTCTCAACATTCCCCGACCAGTCAGTCCGGAGGAGATTCCAGTTTGCCTGCGCATACGGCCCTGCTCCAGCCGTCGAAGCCGGAGGAATCGGCGTATCGTTGCCATCCAAAAATTTGAACCCCAAGACCTCCGAGTGGGACATTCCTGTCCCGAGAAGGCAAATCACCATCGAAATTGTGTATATTTTCATGTTTATCCCTTGTGCAATCTTCATTAAAATCCAACGAAATCCTCATTGCAAGGAGGAATGGCTTTAGGCCTCCGAACTCAACAAGTTTTTATACGGTCATATTGACGGCATCTCAAAAACCCTTCAAGGTTCCGGAGTGGATTCACTGACGCAAGCTGCACTCGGCGCGGTCATGGGGGAACTCGTCTTAGGACGGAAAGCCGGCTGGCGCGGCACAGCCTGGGGAGCATTCTTTGGAACGCTTCCCGACCTTGACGTCATTGCCTTGCCCTTCCTGAGCGCAGCAGCCGGAATCCACTGGCACCGGGGCCTGTCGCATTCCATTCTCATCATAATTCTCGCCAGTCTCGTTCTGGCGAGACCTCTGGCAAACCGCCTGCAGCGATACGGCGTCATCCCGAAAGAAACAGGCTGGATGGTCTTCTGGGCGTGGAGCACCCACGTCTTGATTGACTGCTTCACCACCTACGGCACCCAGATCTTCGAGCCCTTCTCCGACTACCGCTTCGCGATGAATATCATCTTCATTGTCGACCCGCTCTTCACCATTCCCCTGCTCGTCGGACTCTGGCTCGCCCTGCGCATACCTCACAATGAAGACCGTAGAAGAAGAGTAATGTGGAAAGCTCTCGGGCTCTCTTCAATTTACGTCCTCTTCAGTGCTTCAATGCAAACCTGGGCACGCAACGCAATGCGGAGCCAACAAGCAGACGCCGTCCCCGACGGAACCCTCGTTGCCGTCGCCCCCAGCGCCTTCAACACCATCCTCTGGCGCGGACTCATCGAAACGCAGGACGGTTACTTCCTCACCTACTGGTCACCCTTTGACAAAGGCCCCGCAACCTACGAGTTCATCGAGAAGAAACGAGAGCTCATGGCCGATTTTAAGGGCACGCCGGAACTCGAAGCGCTCAAATGGTTCTCACGCGGGCACTGGGTCGCGAGACCCGGAGAAGAGGGCGCGATCAAACTCATCGACATGCGTTTTGCGGAGATCCGGGATCCAAAAAGCGGCATTCTCCAGCAGATCTTCCAGTGGCCGATGACCCGCGATGAGGACGGGAAAGTCCACTGCCCCATGGTGCGACCCCAGGGTCTCGACTACGCCGGAGCAACCGGGCTCCTCTGGACCCGTATCTGGGGCAATCGCGAAAAATGGGACTCGGTGAAGGAGTTTTAGTCAAAAATAATCCTCCCCCATTCTCCACCACAGGAGTAAAAGAAAGCCATGAAAACACTGACCGCTTCTGTCTTTCTGATGCTCACTCTGTTTCTCGGAACCGCTTCAGCCGAGCAATACAAACTCGGAAGCAAGGTCAAAGCCTTCGCTGCAAACGACCAGCACGGCAAAGCCTACAAATTCGACGCCAACACCCGTTATCTCCTCCTCAGCGATGACATGGCCACCGGCAAGAAAGCCAACACCGCCCTCGATGCCAAAGACGCTCCCTACCTTCCTTCCAAAAAGGCAGTCTATGTTGCCAACATCCACGGAATGCCCGCCATCGCTCGTATCTTTGCCTTCAAGAAGATGCAGAAATATTCCCACCGTATCATCTACGGTGATGACAAGGACCTCATGACTCCCTTCCCTCTTCATCCCGCCCACGTCACGGTCCTTCGACTCAATAGCAGCGGAAAAATCACCCGTATTTCATACTGGGATCCCGCCACCCAAGACGTCGAAACACACCTTAAGTAATCTCCCTACCGGAGGCTATGGACAAAGTCAGCCAAGCTGACAATCTCATCGTCACTGAGGCTTTCGTGCCCCGGCATATCCGTGCCCGGCACTCCAAATTTCACGATCCTCTCAATCTGGTCAGAGTCCAGCGAGTAAGCAAAAGAACCTTCGACAAGATTGGCCGGAGGCTTGAGCCACACCCTTGCGAGCTCTCCATCTCCCTTGCCACTCGAGCCATGGCAGCCCGCACAATGTTGCGTGAAAAGCTCCCGACCCCGGCCTTCGACAAGTTTCCCGACCGGCCGGGGCTCCCATTGCTGAATGATCTCATATCGTTCTGAAAAGTTCCCCAGTCCCCGCTCTACCAAATATTCTAAAAGAGCCTCGCCCCGTTCATCTTCAAAAAGATGCCCATACGAGGGCATTGGAGATCCCGGACTCAACGATTGCGGATCCATAAAGTGCTGCTTCAGCCAGGCACGCGAGCGACGGTTCCCAACATTCAAAAGGTCAGGCCCCGACCGACGATTCCCGATCAACACCGGAGCCTCCTTAAGAATCTCATCCAGCGAAACCACCGGCCCCCACTTCACCACATCGTCACTACCCGGACGAACATAACCGGAGTGACAATGAATACAGCCCTCCGCGAGATAGACTGCCCGCCCCCGCGAGATCGACGATCCATCCACATCCGGTTCTCCAAATCCAAACCGCGTCACCAACACCATCGCGCATACAGACAAACCAACGATCGTTTCCAGCCTGCGCATTTTCATCATCATCCACAACTTCGGCATCAAGATCACCACACCCGCGATGAGCAAAAACAGCACCGGGATCTTTTGTGAATTCTCCGCCATCCCGATGCCATTGGCCGATCCAAACCAACCCGCGATCGAATATAGAACTGCTGCCGACCAGGCTACCGGCTGCCCTTTTCCGGGTCGCGCAGAGCGAGCCAGGAAGGCCGGGCACGCCACCAGAGCTGTCGAATAGAGAGAGACTCCGGCGGGATAGAGCCAGCCCCCCACATGACCAAGTTCAGCGTGATTCAAACAAAGGCTCGCGATCGCCAAAATCACGAAAGCCATCGCCGTCACCATAGTCGCTGATTTCCGCTGCAACCACCAACCGGCCAAAACTGCAAAGAACAAATGCACCGCCCCATTGCGCCAGAGGTGCCCGTCACCCCAGCTACTATCCTTCAGTTCACGGGTGTGCTGAATGATAAAAAAAGCGGCCGAGTCCAGCCACACGAGAGCCAGAAACACCAGAACCGCGAAGGGAAAGAAGGACAAGGTCGAACGCCGCACCTCCGCCATTTCGACAACAGGACCCTCGTCTCCTCTCAACGCCAAAATTCCCACCAGCACTACCCCGGCACTCATCAAGGCCTGATTCCCCGGGCTCGTTGCAAAAACCGGCGGGAGGTTCGCCATCGCGTAAGCAATTCCGGTTCCTGCTCCAATCCCCACGCCCCAGGATTTCGCCCCGAGAAGAGATGGCAGTTGCGCCGTCAACGAGACCGTCAAAATGCCTAAACCCAAACCCGTTCCAATCGAGACCAGCAAGTAGCCCGTAAAACCGTGCACAGGCACAGCCGCAATTCCCATCACCGCGCAACACGCCAGCCCCGCGAACAAAGTCTTTCTCCCTCCCAGTTTCACGAGAAGAAACGGAGTCGCGAGGCTCCCCACAATCCCACTCAATGCCATCGCCGCCATCATCGGCTTCAACGCACCTTCAAGATCAGCATTGAGCAGCTCGATGAAGGCGAACTGGGCAAAGATGAGGAAGAAAAAGTAGGTCGCAACAACCAGAAAAATCCCACACCCGTTTTGTCGAAAAAATCCCGTCATGATGGATCAAGTGTTTTGAGACGAAGGAGCACCACGAAAACCGAAGCGACCGTGAAATCAGTGAAGGTCACCGCAATCCAAGCAGGCTCGAGATGCCCACCAATCACCTGCGAAAGCACAAAGGCCGCCACCGCAAAACGGATTAGGGAAGTGAGCTTCCAGATCGTCCTCCAACGTTCCCGTGAAACCTCATCATTGGGAAAACGTCCCCCTAGAAATTGCCCCGCACCGACGGAAAACACAAACACCCCGAGGTAGGAAATGAGTTCCGGAGTCTCAGGATAGGGAGCGACGTTCATCATCACGAGTGTCCATACAGGCACGACGAGAAGACAAAGACCGGTCAGGGCATCCATCAACCCCGTCCCGTAGTGAAAAAGCATGATCAATTTCCGACGATTCATGAGCGAAGAATTCCTTGGAATGAACGCCACCACGAAAGTGACACCGTAAATAGAACAGCCCCGCAAAGGAGCCTCAAAAAATAAAGAGAGTCCCGCCACAATCCAGGATGAATCGTAAAGGACGGATCATTGGCAGCCAGAAATCCAGCCGCCAGCATCGCGCCGACGTAAACCGCAGTTGCCAGGTGCCATGCCATGAACAGACGTCCGTCATCGAACACCGTAGCCAGACTTTGAGGAAGAAACTGCTGAAGAACGACGATCAAAAAACTGGTCGTGAACCCCGCCATCGCAAGGTGGGAATGAGCCACCAAGGCATCGGAAAATTTCAAGCGATCCAAGATCCCCGGAAGAAAACTCACCACCCCGTTGACAATAAGTAATCCCAGCCAAAGAAACATCGCTTTCCGCCACCTCAAACAAGGTCGCAACCAACTCTGCCGGGCGAAATACCAAGGCAACAGACCAAGCCAGAGAGCGAGACTGGCGAGGCAGGCAATCTGCCCGGGATGGCGATGCTCGTGCGGCAAGGTCGAGGCGAAGGCCCCTAGAATTAGATTCGCACCAAAGACCCCGAAAATGATCCAATTAAACTGGGGGCGGAGCGCCTTGGCTCCGAGTGAACGAGGCAGGAACAGAAGAAGAAAGATCACTGAGAGAGTCGAATTCAACAAGCTCGCACCTGTCGGTCCACCTGTGCTTTGATCGACAGCCGGATAGACTGCTGGATCCGTCGCGAAATACATGCCAAAGGGCACGCCCAAAAGAACCGCCAATCCCGGAACGGTGAGCCAATTACGATTCTCATCGTACCACCACGACACCGCCAAAACTCCCCATAGAAACAGAATGACGACGGGGAAAAGAATCCGCAGTAAGCCCGTCCAATCGAGAAAGATCTTCCCGCTGGTCAAGCCACCCAGCCAATAGCATCCGCCCAGCATAAGCACCCCTGACCACGCACGGATTCCGAGGCAACTGGCTCTTGCAAACCTCTTACGACTTTGCGGCAGAAGCGCGAATACCCACGCCACCAGCGGGAGCGCCGTCCAGCCATAGAGTTGCCAGTTCAGATGCAATGGCAACCAACGGCCGTAAGTGAGTTCACCAAAAATCAACCCCGCTTTGGGCACCAAAAGAAGAAACGCCAAAAGCAGCCCCACTCCATTGGCAGCCGCCATCCAAAAGAGGGCATGAATCGCCCCGCAGATCACGGGATCGTCACCTGACAGATCTTCGCTCATGCAATTTTCCCATCCCTCATCTGAATGACCCGGTCGCTGTTACGGGCCAGATCCATATCATGGGTCGCCATGATCATGGTGACATTCGCCGAAACGACAAGATCTCCGAGGAGCCCAAAAACAGCCCAACTCGTCTTCTCATCCAGCGCTCCTGTCGGCTCATCAGCAACCACGATCGACGGCGAGTTCATCAGGGCCCGGCAAATCGCAGTGCGCTGACGTTCCCCGCCGGAGAGATCCTGAATCCGATTTTTGGTGCGATGGCCAAGCCCGGTGCGCTTGGCGAGATCGTGGAATCGCTCCATCGCTTCTCCCCTGTTCATCCCTGCCGCAATCGATGGAATGAGGCAGTTCTCTTCCATCGTCAAATCAGGGATGAGGTTGTGCAGTTGGAAAATGAAGCCAATGGTGTGCCGGAGGGCCTCCAGTCGACGCCTCTCGGAATCCAACGATTGCCCTTCGATCATGACCGAACCCGTATCAGCGGATTCGATCCCCGCGATGATGTGAAGCAAGGTCGATTTCCCACACCCCGACGGACCGCAAATGGAAACCATCTTCCCATGCGGGACGGAAAGATCGACTCCCCGTAGAACTTCAATTTTTCCACTATCGAAGCTCTTCGTGACGTTTTGAATTTGAATAGGATTTTTCATATTATTCGAAGCGCAGGGCATCTGCAGGTTTGATTTTTATGGCATAAAGCGCCGGGTAGAGTGCTCCGCCGATTCCGGTAAGGAAGGACATCGCGATCACTGCCACGATCAGCTTGGGCTCGAGGCTGGTATCGACGTATCCCTGCAAGGCAGGCAGCGCGTTGAGAAGATGAAGGGCGGCAAAGCTGATGAGCGTTCCGATGACAACCCCGATCATGGAAACCAAAATCGACTCCCCAAAGATCAGCCGGGCAACCTGTCCTCGTGAAAATCCACACACCCTCAAAATGGCAATCTCCCTAATCCGTCCGAAAACCGACAGCGTCATTGTGTTGGCGACGCTGAGCCCGCCGAGCAGGAAGGCGATTCCCCCCACCAACCAAGAGGTCGTTTTTAAAATTCGAAACTGCGAGTAGCTCTGGCTGAATTCCTCATTCTCCAATGCCACCAGGTTGGGGTAGGCTTCCTCGATATCCTTCTTAAGCTCCGCAATCCGGCTCTTGTCGGTCATTTTGATCGTCGCCACCGAAGCGACACCTTCTTTGTGAAAATAGTGCTGGCAGAGAGAGAGGGGCATAAAGACACCTCCATCTTCAAAGCCATTCTCCGTCTCAATGATTCCGGCGACTTCGAACTCCTGATGACCCACCGGGATCTTCTCACCCACTTTGGCCTTTAAAAAGTCAGCCGCCCGCTTGCCGAGAACCACGGCATCAGCGTCGTCTTTAAACTGTGAGATCGAACCCTTTAACCAGGTCGCCTTTTCGAGCCGGGACGAATCAGCCCGAATCCCAAAACAGGTCACGACCGGGTTATCAGGGCTGGACACGATCCCAAAAAGAGCCGGCTCGATTTCAGCAATAGCATCATGCTCTCCCAAACGATCAATCGCTTCGATGGGCACGTTACTGAAGAAGAGGTCCGAGACGTTCTTTTCGAAGACGACCATCTCACTATCAGTGCTCAGAATCCGTTCAAACATACGCACTGCACCCTGCAGGATTGTCACGACACAAAGCATGGCCACAACCCCAAATGTGATCCCTGCCGCTCCAATGAGCGTGCGGACAAAGTGGCGGCGCAAATTGAGTAACGCGAGGTTAAGAAACTGCATCAGATTAAAGATTTCCAGATAGCGGAATTCCGCTCTCGTTAATCAGGTCAGGGCCCACCGTGATTCTCAATTGATCGAGAAACCGCCAGTTTCCTTGGCGTGAGCGAAGTTGCTTTTGGCAGCAGTCTCCCTGCTTCACTAGTGACGCAAGACGCCGCGCTGCCGAAGGCACTCCCTCGGACGCTACGATGTTTGGACGCAGGAGCTGCCGGTCACGATCAGTCGTTTTCCCGGAGACCGCCTCGCTTTGAAAGACATCCTTAAAATCATCAGCGATTTGATACCCCAGACCACGAAAGACCGCGAGACGTCGCAATAGCGAAGTCGTCCGCGCCGGGGCATTGGCCACCATCGCAGGAAGACACAGGGAAAGCCGTAACAAGGTCACCGTCTTCCCCATCGAGATTTGAAGAATCTCCTTCGTCGCCTCCGGTCCGGGCCTGAAATTCAAGTCGCGATATTGCCCCGCAAGGACTCCCTTTGCACCGAGACACTCTTCAACAAAGGTCGTGATATCTCGTGCCAGTCTCGGCAGCAGCTTGCTCGTTTCAGTCCAGATCAGGGAGTATGCCCGGTTCACAAAAGCAAGGGCCGTCAACATGGCTACGGACTCCCCGTAAATTGTGTGAACACAGGGAACTCCCCTTCTCATCCTGGCGTCATCCATCGAAGGAAGATCATCAAAAATCAGTGACGCGGTATGAAAATATTCGACAGCCGTCGCCAGCCTCAAAGCGCCTTCACTTGCGAGCCCGCAGTTCATCCCAACGTTCCACGCGATCCGGCTCCGAACCAGACTCCCGGGATGATCGAGAACATGAAGCAAGGCCTTGGACAACGGTGTCACTTGGGATTCATTAATCTCCATCAATTCGCGAAAAGACGCTTCCACCTCCTCAACCCTTGCTTGGGCATAGCCCGCCCCGGCGGCATTCGAATTCAACATCGAAGAGTTCATTTAATCGTGCCTGTTAGATTGAAAATCACCGTGAGCTTGGGTTTTACGGTCGCGATCAGTGCCATGCGGATGAGCGGGAGTTTAAAATCCGTCGTATCGAGAACAGCCTGTCCGGCGATCGTGAGAGCTTTGCCATTCCTGGCAGTATTGATCGGAAAAACGATGTCCTTGGAGACACCGTGAATCTTAATCGTTCCAAAAGCGTAGGTCTGGGTTTTACCGAGGACCGTCTTGTCAAAAACCCGCTTCAGCGAAAACTCGCCACCCGGGTTGCTTCCGACATCAAGCCACTTCAACATCTTGGCGTCGCGGTCTTTGTTTGCGGTATCAAGATCGGCAAAGAGCCAGCTCACCTTGGCCGATTCGGGCTTGAGGGTCGTTGGATTCCCCTCAATCTCCGCCTTGTATTTTTTCAAGGTTCCGGTGAAGCCACCTCCGGTAGCATCAGCCTTGACCGTAATGCTGCTCTTTCCCGGATCGACAACAAACCCGGCCCCGGCAAGAGGGAGTGCAAAGGTCGTAAAACTTGCCCCAATTGCTAATATTCGTTTCATCAGCGCCTTTTTAATAGGCGAAGATTAGAATTTCATGAGAACGATTCACTTTCTTCACGAGCTCTGCCAAAATCCCTTTCTCATCAAATTCTCACCAACCCTCTGGTAGTGAAATCTCAACACCATCATGAGAATTCTTGTTCTAGAAGACTACACACCTCTCAGAAATAGCATCTGTGAATGCCTTTCCGAGGAAGGATACGCAGTCGACTCCTCGGACTCCGGCGACGAAGGCCTTTGGTTCGCGAACAACCACGAGTATGACGTCATTCTTCTGGATATCATGCTGCCTAAAATGAGTGGACTGGAGATCCTAAACCACCTCCGGACCCGCGCCAATAACGTCCCCGTCATCCTCATCAGCGCTCGTGACACCTTAGACCAGCGGATCGAAGGGCTCGAATGTGGAGCCGACGATTATCTCATCAAACCCTTTGCCCTTAAAGAACTCGTCGCCCGTGTCCGAGCCCAGGTCAGGCGCAAACACCAGAGTAAATCTCCCCTGATCAAGGTCGGAGACATCACGCTCAACACCGCCACCAAAACCGTCAACCGGGGTGGTGATGAAATCCCACTCACTAGGCGGGAATACAACCTGCTCGAATGCTTCGCCTTCAAGAAAGATGAAGTCATTTCGCGTGACTACATCGCCCGACATGCCTACGAAGACTACGAAGGAGGGAATAGTAATGTCGTAGACGTCTACGTCGGCTATCTCAGAAAAAAACTCAACGTCAACGACCTTCCAAATGCAATCGAAACCCGCCGGGGCCATGGTTACGTTCTCCTAAGTCACCCTGCCTGATGAACCGACCATCCATCAGAACCCGCCTCCTCGTTTGGACCACTTTGGTGACCACCTTCATCATGGTGGGCGCGGGATACATTCTCTTCCAGTCCCTTCGCGCTTCTCTCTACGCCCAATTCGACAACGTCCTCAACGACGCCGCTACCGTCGTCATCATTGAAATCGAGGTGAAGAACTCTAAAATTTATCATGAATGGAAGGAATCCCTGGAAAACCAACCCATTGGGGACGGAGGAGCTCTCATCCAGGTCTGGGACTACCACACCGGTGACTCCACCCGCTCCACTCTCCTGGGTGATAACAATCTTGAAAAGAATCACGGAGCTCTCGGAGCGCGTGTCTTCTACAATCTCGACCTACCCGACGGTCGAAAGGGCCGGGCGGTTGGCATTCTTACCCTCCCCATCATCGAAGAACAAAAAGGAAACGAAGGCTTTATTCCTGAGGATCATCCGCAGGTTTTTGTCTGGGCGCAAAATACCCACCACCTCCAAAAAATCCTCCAAAGAGCCCGCAACACCTTTCTCATCGCCGGCTCCGCAGGACTATTCATGATCTGGTTCGCCATCTTCGTGATCATCTCGCTTTCTTCCCGGGCGATGAAAAAACTTGTCGCAGAGGTTCACGCCCGGGATGGCTCCGAAGTCGGAAAAGCGCTTTCCGTTCCGGACAACCTGCCAACTGAAATCGCTGGAATCGCCGAACGCTTTAACTCGCTCCTCCAGAAAATTGATACTTCCCGTGAGCGGGATCGGGATTTCTTCTTGAACGTCTCCCATGAAGTCCGCACCCCTGTAGCCGGGATTCGGGCCATCATTGAACAGGCCCTCCGGAGGCCGCGCGAAATCCCCGACTACCAGGTCCGACTCCAAAGTGCCCTGGAAGAAGTCGAAGGACTCAACCGCCTGATTGACCGGCTCATGAAGTTCGGCCGCCTGAAGCAGCAACAAAACCTGGAACCTGAATTGATCGACCTCAACCAGCTTTCCCAACGCCTCTGGAATATCTTTGAAACAAGGGCCATCCAGAAGGGCCTGAACGTTCGATGGAACCTCGATCCCGAAAGCCATTTCCACTCCGACTCCGAACTCGTAAAAGTCATCGTGACCAATCTGCTCGATAATGCTGTTTCCTATTCCAAGGACGACAGCACAATTGAGATCACAACGATCCGGAGGAAAGAAAGCCTCCGGCTTTTTATCTCTAACAGTATCACCCCGGGGAAAGGTGGACTGCCCAACGTCTCCAAATTCTTCGACGCCTTTTACCGGGCCGATTCCTCCCGCAATCAAACAGGCCGTCATGCCGGAATCGGTTTGAGTTTCTCCTGGGAAGTCATGGAACTTATTGGCGGCTCCATCTCCGCCTCATGCTCCCCTGAAGGAACTGTCACTCTCGAAACGACCTTCCCGCTGAAAAAGCCTACTGGGCACTGAACTTTTCGAAAGCTGCGGCAACCTCGGGTGCCTTAGCATCATCGGACATCTCCACCTTGAGAGATTCACTCACGAGTTCTCCGCCGAGACTCTCAATCTGCGTAAGGAGTTCCTGGCTAGTCTCACCTCCTTTTTCTCCCAGCTTCCCACGACGAACGTTCAACTCTACGATCCTTTGAGTAAAGGCCTCCAGCGAATTCACCACATCCTCCGAACTCCCGCCCTCGGTGAATTTTTCCAAACTCGCCAAGGCTTCCTGCATCACTACCACCTGGTCTTCCGCCACCAACTGGGCTGAATCCGGACGCAGCAAGACAAAGCCAGCCCAAGCAAGGAGCCCAAGAACTACTGCCACCATCAGAAATTTGAGAAACCGTTTCATCCCCGCATGCTACCCACCAAAAGTAAGAAATTGATGAGAGTCAGTGACATGTCCTCCGGTTCTTGGAAGTCTCGCATCTGATGATCTTCAAAGCGCTTGTTACTGCCATTATCCTTTCATTCGCCTCCTGCCAACAAACTACGATCCATCGGGAAGCCACCGTTGTCATCAAGGACGTCCGCATCCCCAAAGGCATGCCCTGGTATTCCCGCTTCGCCAGCCATAGTTTTAGCGACTACCGCTCCGGCGATTCCTCCACCTGGCGACGCGTTGAAATTGTCAATAAAGACAGTGGCATCACCATCACCAAACTCACGGAAGAAGACGTTCACAAAGCCACCCGCTGGGACAATCCGGTCCATATTGTTTCTCAAGGAAACCCGCCTGCCCCGGCGACCGCAGCCGCAATCGAACTGGTCACGCGCAGCTATGATGCCTCAATCTACCGTCCCTATCCCGGTCCTAACAGCAACACCTTCACCCGGGAAATCATCATGAAGGTTGACGGGCAGTCCTCGAGCACAATGCCATCGGCAAGGAATTCACCTGGCACGCTGGACGCACACCCGGCGGAACCGGGCTCGAACTCAAAACGCCCGTCCTTGGCGCAGCCATTGGCTTGCGCAAAGGAATCGAGATCAACCTTCTCGGCTTCACCATCGGAGTCGGAATCTGGCCACCTTCCATCAAAATTCCTTTTCTCCCGCAGATGCCCTTACGTCCGATGATGGCGCCGGCGCCTTCTCATGATTTAAAAAATCAATAATTACGCGCGCTTGCGGCGTATCAGCGCCAGGCTTGCGAGGAGAGTCAGCACGATGCTAATTTAGAGCGGGGCCAGACAGGGGACATCAGAGCTCCGCTTCAATTTGTAAAAGCGGCAACGGCAGGATCACCGGGAGTCACCCCATAGACCCGCAAATTGAGCCCGATGTCAGAGCTCTTGGCATTGTTGTTATGCAGACTGATCGCGATGTTCACGGGTTGCTCTGCAGGGAGATTCAACCCCTCCGCAATTCCGTATTGAACTGTGTGTTCGGTAACCCGGTTCTTATCATACCGGGCCAAGGTCGCGAAGGCCTTCCAGTCATTGGCATCGACTTCAGGTGCCACATTAATCCGGAGAGCTTCTTTGCCATTGATGTAGATAATGGCCCCGTCATCGATAATTCCCTCAAAGCCCAGCGCTTTTACTTCTAGATTGGGAGTGATCGTCGTCCGGAAATAACACGCAAACCGCGCCCCTTCCTTGGGCACATAGTCGGCAGAGTCTCCGATATAGGTCCGGATCGTTCCATAATCCAATTCACCATAACCTAGTGGGCTCTCCCCCGGTCCTTCAAATTTCGGCCCGTCATACTGATCCGGCTTCATCCAGGTCGCATCAAAGTCTTTGTCGAGATACTCAGGATCAAAGGGCACTCCGTCCCGGGTCTTCGCAAGGAGATATTCCCACTTGTGACCGGGTTTCAGGAGCTCCTCCTCTGGCTTGAGAGGGTTCTTCGACGCTTCAATTTGAAGATCGAAGGTGTCAAAGAAGCGATTCTCGGTGTCGATCGCAAAATAATACTGCACATATGCCTTTGCATTGAACTCCACCCGGGCTCCGACTGCAAACGGCTCCGAGCGACGACGACTAAAGACCGGGAAAGCAAAATTCTCGTAGCGGTGAACCAGCGTCAGATCTTTGAGCGAGCGCCCGGTGTAAACCGCCAGCACCACCCCGACCTTCTCTGAATCCGATGTCAAAAAAAAGATCACAAAAATGACATTGGCGAAAAAGGACTGCGATGAGGGAGGTGAATGGGGAACCCTAAACCCCAAAAAGAATCACAACCCGTTACCACTCAGAATCATGAAAACCTACCGCCGTATCTTCAGCCCTCTCGCTTCCAGCCGCAACGCCTTCCTCCAAAAGGCAGCCGCCCTCCCCACCCCCACCGAGCACAAAACCGGCTTCCAGCGCACCGAGACTCTCCGCCCCGCTCGTAAATCCCGGATCTTCCCATCCCGCCCCGCCCTCGCAACCATGGCCCTCGCCATGACCGGAATGAGCCAGGCCGCCATCGTTTCGACCGTTTCAGTCGATTTCCTCGGCAACTTCCAACCCGCCAGCCTCTCTACTCCCGATATCGCCGGCGTCGTTCCCTCCGATACCTGGGGAGTTGCCACCGGCAATACCGGCTTCATCACCCACACCGACAACCTCGCCACCGACACCGTGAACGTTTTCTGGACCGCTCCGGACAGCAACACCATCGGCAACCCGAGCGCCACCAACGACCAGGTCATGATGGATGGCTACCTCATGAGCGGGATGGGCAGCACGGGCATCGACCCCGCCAACCTCCGCATCTCCAGCATCGATCTCGCCCCGCTCGGCTGGGCTTACTACGACGTCTACGTTTACAGCGACACCGGTACAGGCAGCACGATGAACCAGATCGACCTCTACGCCCCCGGCGTCACCAACTACTCCCACGACGAAAGCTCCCCCGGCTATGGCATATTTGGCTCCAACACCTACTTCGACAGCCAGATCAGCCTTACCGGCAACTACGTCCGTTACTCCGGCCTCACTGCCTCCATGTTCGATGTCAGCGCCTACAACATCCCAGGCGTGTCCGATGCTACCGCAATCAACGGAATCCAGATCGTCGGCCACAACAACGTCCCCGAGCCCTCCACCGGACTCCTCGCCCTTCTCAGCACCGCCCTCCTCGCCTTCCGACGGAAGCGGAGCTAACAGATTTCGACTCTGCATGGTCGAACCCCAAAAATGAAAACCCCGCCGCCATCCTGTGTTTAGTTTCCACAGGATGGCGGTTTTTCGTTTGATCAGAGAGACACCCTCCGTGACCAAGCTCGTCCTCAACGAAGACATCGCCGTCCGCCTCTTCCACGCCAAGGAACCCGCCCCGATCCCATTGCCGGACCACCGTCCCCGCTCGGACTCCTTTACTTTCGTGAAAGTCGGGATTAGACCGATCCCGTGAGCAACTTCAAATCCCTTGGAATCCCCGACGACCTAATCAAAGGCCTCGACGAATTGGGCATCCATAATCCCACGCCCATCCAGGCGCAGGTCATCCCCTACCTGATGGAGCGCGGGTTCGATCTCGTGGGCCAGGCCCAGACCGGCACCGGAAAAACCGCCGCCTTCGGCCTCCCTCTACTCACCAAGATCGACCCCTCGAAAAGAGCCATTCAGGCCATCATCCTGGCCCCTACCCGCGAGCTCGCGAAGCAGATTGGCAAGGCCCTCTTTAAATTCACGAAATATGCCGACGCCAAGATCTTCATGGAAGTCGTCGCCGGTGGAGACAAAATCGACCTCCAAATCGCCCGCCTCCAGCGCCCCACCCACATTCTCATCGCCACGCCCGGTCGTCTCTTCGACCTCATCAAACGCAAGGCCATTTCCATCGACGCCGTCCAGCACCTCATCCTCGATGAAGCCGATGAAATGCTCAGTATGGGTTTCAAGGATCAGATCCGCGAAGCCATCGAGCTCACCAAGGACCGCAAAGCGACCTGGCTTTTCTCAGCAACCTTCCCGCCCGTGCTGCACGACCTCATTAAATTCTGTATGTCGCCCGATCCCAAAACGGTCAAGGTCGACAACAAGAACGTCGTCAACCGCAATATCGACCACCGTTTCTCGGTCTGTGTGAAGGAAGATAAAACGGACTTCATCGATGCCTTCCTCCACCGCCAGGGCGACAAGCGCGGCCTCATTTTCACCCGCACTAAGGACGGTGCCGACATGCTCACCAAGCAGCTCATCAACCGCGGGCATTCAGCGGGAGTGCTCCAAGGCGACCTCACCCAATGGGAGCGCGATAAAGTCATGCGCGCCTTCAAAAAAGAGCGCACCCAGTTCCTCGTCGCCACCGACGTCGCCGCCCGCGGCATCGATGTCGAAGGACTCTCCTTCGTCATCCACCACCAGCTCCCCGAGCAGATCGAGTATTACACCCACCGCAGCGGTCGCACCGCCCGCGCCGGCAAAAAAGGGATCTCGCTCGTCCTCATCGACCCGCGTGAAAAAAAGAAGCTCAACCAGTTCGCCAGCGAACTCGGCATCAGCTTCGGCCCCGCCTAACCCCGCACTCTCAAACCGGCTGCTGCTGGCTAATGCAGTGCAGCGACCCGCCTTCCTTCACCAGATCCAGGCAATCAATCCCGATGGCTTCACGCCCCGGGAAAAGTTCTCCAATCTGCTTCAAGGCCGCCTTGTCATTTTCCGGCTGACGGAACTGCGGCACCAGGACGGCCCCGTTGATGATGAGGAAATTCACATAGCTCGCCGGTAAATGCGGGAGCCGCCAATCCTGAGTCTCGCACGCTTCCGGCAAGGCAATGGTGTGAATGGTAAAGGGCTCGTCTTCAAAAGTACGAAAAGCCCTTAACTTCTCCAGATTCGTCGCCAACACCCCTTCATTCACGCCACCCGGATCAATCACTGTGATCAAGGTCGTGTCATCGACAAACCGGGTGAGATCATCGATATGCCCATCGGTGTCATCGCCCTCGATTCCTGATCCGAGCCAGAGAATCTCGCGTAGTCCCAGAAAATCCCTAAGACGGCGTTCAATCTCATCACGTGAGAGTTCCGGGTTGCGGTTGGGATTGAGCAAAACCGCCTCGGTAGTGAGGAGCTGGCCGCGCGCATTCACTTCAATCGATCCGCCCTCAAGAATCATGCCCGGCGTGATGCACGGAACATTCAAGGCTTCTGCAATGCGGGACGGAATGGCATTGTCCAACTCATAGGGCGGGAACTTCCCACCCCAGGCATTGAACCCCCAATCGAGTAATGCCAGCGAGCCATCAGCACGATTCTTCACAAAGACCGGACCATGATCGCGACACCAAACATCATTCGTGGGATGATCCCATAGCCGGAAATTTCCACTCAATCCTCCTGCCGCCAAAAATTGCAAACCAATCTGGTGATGCAAGTCTGCCGCAGCATTCACATCGACCTTTTGAAATCGACTGATCGTCGCGGCAATCTCTCCGAACTTGTTTTGGAGGGTAGTGAGATCGCCCTCCCATTGATCATCCCGATGAGGCCACGAGAGCCAAATTGACGACTGCGGTGCCCACTCGGCGGGCATGTAAAAATCCGATAACATCGTGGAAATTAATCGCGCCAACGCTTGGTCAGATCCCCGTAAGTTTCGATGCGACGGTCACGGAAAAAAGGCCAGATCCGGCGGGTATCTTCGAGAAGTTTTTTGTCGCACTCAAAGAGAATGATCTCCTCTTCCTCCACCGATCCCTTCGCGACAATTTGCCCGTAAGGATCCACCACGAAAGACTGACCCCAGAATTCCGTCCCGTGTTCCGAACCCACCCGGTTGATCGCGGCGAGGTAACATCCGTTCGCCACGGCATGACCGCGCTGCACCGTTTCCCACGCGCAATGCTGCGCGTCCCCAAGAGTCGGTTTTTCCTCCGGCAACCACCCGATCGCCGTTGGATAGATCAAAATTTCCGCCCCCGCCAGAGCCATCAAGCGGGCCGCCTCGGGATACCATTGATCCCAACAGATCAGCACCCCGATTTTCCCAAACGCCGTCTCCCAGACGGGGTAACCTTGATCACCCGGTGTGAAGTAAAATTTCTCCTCAAAGCCCGGATCCTGCGGAATGTGATTCTTACGGTAGGTGCCCAGGAGCGCGCCATCAGAGTCAATGATCGCGGCCGTATTATGATACAAACCGGGACCCCGTTTCTCAAAAAGCGACGCGACAATCACCACGCCCAAACATGCTGCGAGATCACAAAGCCGCTCGGTCGTCGGCCCCGGAATGACCTCTGCCAGATCGAAACGATCCTGATCCTGCACATCACAAAAGTAATCCGTGAGAAACAACTCCTGCGTGCAAATGATCTGCGCACCCTCGGCGGCCGCTTCGCGAATCAACTTCTCGTGCTCCGCAAGCGCCTCTTCCTTCGTGGGGAAGTGGCGTGATTGTAAAAGGGCAATAACAGGACCAGACATAGTGACGGGCAAATAGATCCCTTATAAATTAGCGTTTGTCGATCTTATCCCCCACCTTCAGCTTGCTCCCGGATTTCGTCACCTTGGTCACCACTGCTGACACCAATTCCTGCTTCCGAAAAATGTGCTGATGCTTCACCACTTCGACTTTGATTTCGATCACCTCCGCAGCCCCGGTCTGCATCTGAAGATAGGCTTCAGTCGGCAGCTCGGCCCTTGCGAGTATTATCAGCCCCACAAACGAAAGGAAGATCAAGAGTCGCTTCATGGCACTCATCCTAAAACTCGATCGCTCACAGTGCACGAAACAATTCTCCCGTTTGCATCTTTGCAAGGTCGCACCAACTTGCCCCACCATGTCACTTCTCCCGGCCTACTGCGGCTCACTCATCGCCGACGCCTTCGCTATGCCGGTCCACTGGTATTATGATCGAGAAGCGCTGGACGAAGACTACCCCGGCCTCTCCACCTTCCAGTCTCCAAAAAAACATCACCCCGGCAGCATTCTCTGGCGCTCCACCTACACTGCTCTCAACGAGCGGGGCGAGATCCTCCACGACCAGGCTCCTTACTGGGGACAGCAAAACGTCCACTATCATCAGAATCTTGAGGCCGGAGAAAACACGGTTAACTTCAAGCTCGCCCGCGTCTTGCACGATCAAGTCTCGCAAGCAGGACGCTACGACATCAATCTGTGGGCCCGGACCTTTATCGACCTCATGCTCACTCCCGGTTGGCATCGCGACACCTATCTCGAAGAATATCACCGTGGATTCTTCACCCGCTATGCCCAGGGCAAACCGCCTCTCAAATGTGGCATTAAAGACGAACACATTGGCGGCATCGCCCAGGTCCCCGCTCTTGTCGCGGCCCTCCCCCACCTCCCTATCGAAGAACTCCGCCAGACCGTCAAAGACCACGTCGCCCTGACCCATCGACACTCCAATGTCCTCCGAGCCGCCGATTGCCTGACCCGCCTTTTAAAACTCATTCACGAAGGCACCCCTCTCCGCGAAGCCCTGATGCAAGCCGGAGGTGATTGGTTCTCCACCCGCAAAGCCACCGGTTGGGAATCACGCGATGACCGCACCATCATCGGACGCATCCTCAGCCCCGCCTGTTACATTGATCAATCCTTCCCCGCTTCTCTCTACCTTGCCTGGAAGTATCACGAGAACTTCCGCGCCGGCATCATCGCCAATGCCCTCGTCGGAGGAGACAGCTGCCATCGTGGAGCCGTCGTTGGCTCACTTCTCGCTCTTCAAAATCCCAACTCGCCCGACCTCACAATTCTGAAGGGAGGCCTTAAAGCCTGAGTGGAAAGTCCTCGCGAATTTACAAATCTGCGCTCCTTTCCTAGGATGACAACTGTCTCCGCATACGCCCTCACCGAACAAGGTGGCCAACTCGAAGTATTTCAATACGAACTCGGTGACCTCTCACCCACCCAGGTCGACGTCAAAATCAGCTCCTGCGGAATCTGCCATAGCGATCTGAGCATGATGCAAAACGATTGGGAGATGACCCAATACCCTCTCGTTCCCGGACACGAAGTTGTCGGAACAGTGGAAGCGGTGGGCGAGGCCGTCACTCATTTGAAACCCGGGGACACCGTGGGCGTGGGTTGGACCAGCGGATCATGCATGTCCTGCCATCAATGCATGAGCGGAGATCATAATCTCTGCGCCGATTCGCAAGGAACCATCGTGGGGCGTCACGGTGGATTCGCCGACCGTATCCGTGCCGAAAGCGGATGGACCGTCAAGATCCCGACCGGAGTTGATCCACTCTCCGCCGGTCCCCTTTTCTGTGGTGGCATCACCGTCTTCAATCCCATCGTGCAGCACAACGTCCGCCCCTTTGATCGCGTTGCCGTGGTCGGCATCGGAGGACTCGGTCACATCGCTCTTCAATTTCTGGCCAAGTGGGGTTGCGAAGTCACCGCAATCTCGACCAGCCCCTCCAAAGAGGAAAAAGCGAAAAAACTCGGAGCCCATCACTTCATCAACGGCAAGGACGGGGATGCCCTGAAGGACGCCGCGGGCAACTTCGATTTCGTTCTCAGCACCGTCAATGTCGAGCTCGATTGGGATGCTTACATCAATATGCTCGGACCGAAAGGCCACCTCCACCTCGTGGGCGCGGCACCCCAGGTGAGCTCGGGCGTGTTCCCTCTCATTCTCGGACAAAAAACCATTGGGGGAAGCCCTATCGGAAGCCCCGCAACTGTCTCAACCATGTTGGACTTTTGTGCCCGTCACCAAATTGCCCCTCACATCAGGACCTTCGAAATGAACAAGGTCAACGAAGCACTCGACGTTCTCAAAAACGAATCTCCCGCCGAGCGTCTCGTCCTCACCCGCTAGGAACTTTCCGGCCAACTGCGTCAGACCCGCGGTCAACCCGCTTGAGAAGAAAAGGCGTCCACCGATCGCGGGGCCCGATACCCCTTCGCCTTCTCCAGCACCATCCTCAAGTGGACCGGCGTCCGCCCCTCTAGCTACCGCAAGAGACTCCGGCGGAAGCCCCTTTTTCATTGAGGTCAGTCACCGAAAGCCTCCCCTACCTCCCCGCTTCTGTGTTGACTCTCCGTGAGTCCACCGCAAAGCTCTCACGCCTTATTACTCTTGTGATCGCCGCCATTTGGCTTGCCCGGGAAATCCAAAAGACACCCACCAACTCATGAAATCCCTCCTCCTCTTTTTCCTCGCCGTCCCCCTGCTCGCCAAAGAACTCCCCATACAACCACTCCCGGTTGCCAAACCCAACGACCTTGGCATGTCCGCAGAGACTCTCGCTGAGATCGCTCCCGCCGTCGAAGATCTCATCGTAAAAAAACAACTCGCCGGGGGTGCCGTCCTCGTTCTTCGTAAGGGCCACATCGTCTACCAACAGGAATTCGGCTACGCCAACCGTACCCGCAAAATCCCGGTCAGCAAGGACACCCTCTTCCGGATCTACTCCATGACCAAGGCCATCACCTCGGCCGCCGCACTCATGTTGCACGACGCCGGGAAGATCGACCTCAATGCCCCCGTCTCAAAATATCTCCCCGAGTTTCAAGACCTCAGGGTCTGGCAGGAAAACGGTGACCCCGTCAAAACCAAGCCCGCCCCCACCGTCCGCGACCTCCTTCGCCACACTGCCGGATTTTCCTACGGCTGGTCTCCCCATCCAGTCGATGCCCTTTACCAAAAAGTCGAACCCCTGAGCCGGGAACATTCCCTCGCTAAAATGACCCAACTTCTGGCCGACATCCCCCTGCTCTACCAACCCGAAACCCGCTGGGTCTATGGCGTCAACACCGACGTCCTCGCCCGCGTCGTCGAAGCCGCTTCCGGACAATCCTTCGCCGACTACCTCCAGCGAAATCTCTTCACCCCCCTTGGCATGCCCGATACCGACTTCCATGTTCCCGCCGAAAAAGCAAAGCGCCTCGCCGACGTCTTCGCTGGCAAAGCCGGATTCCTCATCACCTCCGAACCTGCCAAAACCTCCCCCTTCCTCACTCCTCCCGCCCACCAATCCGGCGGCGGCGGACTCGTCTCCACCATCACCGACTACGCCCGCTTCCTCCAAATGATCGCCAACGGCGGCACCTTTCAGGGCAAAACCTATCTCAAAAAAGAAACCGTCAAACTCATGACGAGCAATCAGCTCCCCAAGGAAATCCCCGCAATTTCATTGGGAGAAACGCGCCACGGAACCGGCTTCGGCCTCGGCTTCTCCGTGCGCATCGCCAAAGATGATCGCTGGGACAAGGATTCCCAAATTGGAGAATTCGGCTGGGGCGGCATGGCCTCCACCCACTATTGGGTCTCACCCAAAGACGAACTCGTTGTCGTCACCATGGAGCAAACCCTTCCCTACAATTCAAATCTCGAGGACACCCTCAAGCCCATCATCTACCGGGCCATCAACCGGTAAAAATCCCGGCATCAATGCGTGCAATGTCGCCACCGAATTGAGAGACTGGGCCCGCTATGCGCCGGCCATTTTTCAGTCTCCCTCTTCTTTTCCTGATCTTCCCTCTTCACGCGGACCCGCCTCCTGCCGGTCACGCCGAACAGATGAAGGCTGGCACCGCCCTCTTCCAAAAGACGATCCGCCCCGCCCTTATCGACAACTGCCTCAAGTGCCACGGCGATGAAAAAGTCCGCTCCGGCCTCGACCTCTCGACCCGCGAACTCCTCCTCGAAGGCGGTGATTCCGACGACGCCATCAACCTCGAAGATCCCGCCGAGAGTTACCTCCTCACCCTGATCAAGCATGAAGAGGAGGATCTCGAAATGCCTCCCAAGAAAGCAAAGCTTCCCGATTCCCTGATCGCCGATTTTGAAAAATGGATCGCCCTCGGCGCACCCTACGACAAACCCCTCCTCGAGAAATCCGACGACCGCCCTCTCGAGATGCAAGTCACCGCGAGCGACCGCGAATTCTGGTCCTTCAAACCCCTCGCCAACCCCACTCCACCAGACTTTCACAGCACCTGGCCCGTAACCACCATCGACCAATTCATCTTCGCTAAACTCGAGCAACACAAACTCTCCCCCAACCCACCCACTTCAAATCGCGAGCGCATCCGCCGCGCCTACCTCGACCTCATCGGCCTCCCACCTACCCCGGAGCAAATGGACGCCGCCCTCAAAACATCACACCGCAAACTCATCGACGCCCTCCTCGCCAGTCCGCACTACGGAGAACGATGGGCCCGCCACTGGCTCGATGCCGCTCGCTTCGCCGAGAGCCATGGTTTCGAGCAGGACTACGACCGCAAATTCGCCTACCACTACCGCGACTTCGTCATCAAGGCCCTCAACTCTAACATGCCTTGGGACCAATTCATCCGCTGGCAAATCGCCGGAGACGAAATTGCCCCCCATGATCCCCTCGCCATGATGGCCACCGGATTTCTCGGAGCCGGAGTTTTCCCCACCCAGCTCACCGAGAAAGAATTCGAAAGCGCCCGCTACGATGAACTCGATGACATGGTCGCCACCACCGGCAGCGCCATGCTCGGCCTCACCATCGGCTGCGCCCGCTGTCACGATCACAAATTCGACCCTATCCCCGTCAAAGATTACTACCGCTTCGTCTCCATCTTCTCGACCACTATTCGCAGCGAGATCGACATCCCCCGCGATTCCGAAACCTATCAAGCCACCCTCAAAAAGTGGGAGCAGGATCACCAACATTCACTCGCGTCCCGTTCGGCTTACGAAGAAAAACCCGAAGTCAAAAACGCCTTCACCCAATGGCTCCGATCCGACGCTTCTGCCTCACTCTCCGCTAGCGAATGGCACCTCCCCGCCATCCTCTCAGTCACCTCCAGTGAAAAAGCCACCACCCTCACTTCGCAAGACGACGGCTCCATTCTAGCCTCCGGAAACACCCCAGCCCAAGAAACCTACACCGTCCAACTGACTCCCGGACCCAACGAAATCCGCTTCCTCCGCATCGAAGCTCTGACTCACAGCTCGATGCCGCGCAAGGGTCCCGGCCGCGCCGGAAACGGGAACTTCGCCCTCAGCAATCTTAAGGTGTCCGCCATTGCACCCGATGGATCAAAAGAAGAAATCAACCTCACCGCCCCCCAAGCCACCCACCAACAAAACACCGACAACCTCTCCGTCGCTTCCACCATCGATGAGCACCCCGAGACCACCGGCTGGGCCGTCGACTTAGGCGGCATCGGCCACGATCAAGCCGCCGTCTTCCAGCTCACCAAACCCACCCAAGCAACCACCCTCGAAGTCGAACTCAGATTCGCCGCCAACGGTCAACACAGCCTCGGACGATTCCGCATCTCCACCAGCGCCCTCGCATCCCCACCCGTCAAGGTCGGCGGCAGTCGCGATGACGCCCTCCAAAGTGCTCTAAACGCTCTCATGACCGGTCGGATCACTCCCGACCAAAAAGAAACCCTCTCCGCCCACTTTCTCAAAAGCGACCAGAACTGGATCCAACTCGACGCAGCCCTCCAAAGCACCCTCGCCACCAAACCCAGGCCCGACGTCACCAAAGTCCAGGTCACCAGCGAAGGATTCCCGCCCACCAAACACCACGCCGACGATCGCGGCTTCCCCCACTTCTATCCCGAAACCCACTTCCTCAGTCGCGGCGATCCCAACCAAAAGCTTGGCGTCGCCGATCCCGGTTTCCTGCAAGTCCTCATGCGCGATGGCAAGACCACCGCCGACTGGCAAACCACGCCGCCCAAGGATTGGACCCGCACCAGCTATCGCCGCACCGGCCTCTCCAACTGGATGACCGATGTCGACCACGGTGCCGGTCACCTCCTCGCCCGCGTTGTCGTCAACCGCATCTGGCACCACCATTTCGGACGCGGCATTGTCGCCACCCCCAACGACTTCGGCCTCCAGGGCGCCCTCCCTTCCCACCCCGAACTCCTCGACTACCTCGCTCAAAAATTCATCTCTAACAATTGGGATCTCAAATCCCTTCATCGCGACATCATGCTCAGCTCAACCTGGCTCCAGAGCAGCGCTCCCTCCGTCGAAAAATCAGCCCTCGATCCCGAAAACCAATTCCTCTGGCGCTTCACCCCGCGCCGACTCGAAGCCGAGATCGTGCGCGACTCCATCCTCGCCGCCGCCGGTCAACTCGACCCCCAAATGTTCGGCCCAGGCACTCTCAACGAAGACCAACGCCGCCGCAGCATCTACTTCATGATCAAACGCAGCCACCTCATTCCCATGATGCAGATCTTTGATCAACCCGAGCCCCTCGCCAGCCAGGGCAGTCGCCCCAGCACCACCATCGCCCCCCAGGCCCTCCTCTTCATGAACAACCCACAAGTCGTGAAATGGGCCCGCGCTCTCGCCACCGACATCCACGACATCCACGACATCTCCGTCAATGCCTCCATCCACCAGCTTTACCTCCGCACTCTCAGCCGCGAACCTTCACCCGATGAACTCGCCAAAAACCGCACCTTCCTTATAGCCCAATCCGCCTCCTACTCCGGCCAAAAAAATCCTGACCAGCTAGCCCTCGCCGACCTCGCCCAAGTCATTTTCAGCCTCAACGAATTCATCTACCTGCCATGAACCATCCATCCCATTACACCCGACGTCACTGGCTTCAAAAATCCGGCGCGGGTCTCGGAGGTCTCGGGCTCGCGGCCCTCCTCGCCGACGAAGGACTCCTCGTCTCCAGCGGCGACGATCCTCTCGCGCCTAAAAAAGGTCACTTCAATGGCAAAGCCAAATCCGTCATTTGGCTCTTCATCAACGGCGGGCCCAGCCAGGTCGACACCTGGGACTACAAACCCGAGCTCGAAAAGATGGACGGCAAGGAACTCGCCGGCTTTGACAAAAACACCGGCTTCTTCGCCAACGCCGTCGGTCCCCTCATGAAATCACCCTTCGAATTCAACCCGCGCGGTGAGTGCGGAAAAATGGTCTCATCCATCTTCCCCAAACTCGGCGAACACGTTGATAAAATGGCCTTCATCCACTCCGGCCACACCGAGTCGAACAACCACAGCCCAGCCCTCTTCATGATGAACTCTGGACAACCGCGCATGGGCCTGCCCTGCGTCGGCTCCTGGGCCACCTACGGACTCGGAAGTGAAAGCCGCGAGCTCCCCGCCTTCGTCGTGATGTCCGACCCGCTCGACCGCGGCCTCCCCAAAGGCTCCTCCGCCAACTGGGGCGCCGGCTTCCTTCCCAGCGTCTATCAAGGAACCTGGCTCAAGCCCAAAGGCGACCCCATCGACAACCTCCACCGCCCCGCCCACATGAACGACGCCCAACAACTGCGTCAGCTCGCCTTGTTAAAATCACTCAATAAAGATCACATTCAAGAACGCCCCGGCGACGCCGAACTCGAAGCCCGCATCAAAAGTTTCGAACTCGCCTACCGCATGCAAAACGCCGCGCCCGAGGCCTTCGACATCAATCGCGAACCCGAACACATCAAGAAGCTCTATGGTGTCGGCGAAAAACACTGCGACCACTTCGCCCGCCAGTGCCTCACTGCCCGCCGCATGGTCGAGCGCGGAGTCCGCTTCGTGCAAATCTACTCCGGCGGCATGGAGAACCAACGCAGCTGGGATGGTCACAATGACATCAAAGGCAACCACAGCCAGTTCGCCGGCGAAACCGACACCCCCATCGCCGGCCTCCTCACCGACCTCGAACAACGCGGCCTCCTCCAGGACACCCTTATCATTTGGGGCGGCGAATTCGGACGCCTCCCTCTTTCGCAAAAATCCCAAAAACCCGGCCGCGATCACAACCCGCATTGCTTCACCACCTGGATGGCCGGAGGCGGTATCAAAGGTGGCGTAAGCTACGGCGAGTCTGACGAAATCGGCCACCATGCCGCCGTCGACAAGGCTCACGTCAACGACATCCACGCAACCATCCTTCATCAATTGGGATTCGATCACGAAAAACTCACCTACCCCTACAACGGCCGCCGCTTCCGCCTCACCGATGTCGGAGGCAAAGTCATTAAACCCATTCTCGCCTAGAGTGCTCCTCCGATCTGGCGATTGGGGCTGGATTACTACATTTCCGATGACATAGTTCCGCTCTATGAAAAAAATCATTCTTCTTCTCGCCGGGATGGCCTTGCCTGGCAGTGCCTTCGATCTCCCCAGGGGATTCTTCACAGCCGAGACCTTAAAGGACGCCCGCTCCGAAGGTGCCGCCAAGCCCAAAATGATCGGAGTCCTCATCACGGACCCCGAGATGCAGCCGACATGACCTACTTGTTCTGGAACCGTCAGTATGACGGTCGCAAAGGAGCTTAAGAGCATGACCGTTCCTGTCATCATCAACATTAACAAGGAAACCGGACAACTCCCCAAGGACGTGCAAGCTGCCTACCGCGCTGCCGGAGGCTCCATGCCCATCGTGGTTCTTACCGATCCTGCCATGACCAAGATCTATGGCACTTACTCCCACGCCCAACTCAAGGGGCAGGACTATCGCTCCATCTTCCGTGATGCCAAACGCGATGCGAGTGCCGACATCAAAGCCAAGACCTTCAACGTCGCCCTCGACGCACCTGCCGCCAAAGAGGAGGCAGCTCCCGTCGCCAAGAATGACAAGGATGCCGCACCCGCTGAGGAGACTGAAACTTATAGCGGTGACGTCATTAAGGTCGAAAACCCACAGGTCCTCAATTGGATCAGCTCCAAGGGAACGTCCCTGAAAGCCCAGCTCACCGCCGTCGAGAATGGCAAGGTCTTCGTTTTCAAGACTACCGCCGGACGCATCGTCAAAGTTCCCGGAGACCAGCTCTCCCAGACCTCGCTTGCCGATGCCCGCCTCATCGCGGGACTTGAGTAGATCATTTCCGAATCTGTTTTCCCAAAGCCCTTTCGTCGTCCAGGCGAGCGGGCTTTTTTCATCCGCATTTCTTGCCTTTTTGAAGGCATTACTTGCCCCAAGGTTTACTCTGGCCCCCAACCTGCTAGCCATAAGGCATGCCTTTGATTGATCTTTCCGCCTACGGGCTCGACTCCAAAAACATCGTTCGCAACGCTCCCGTCTCCCGGCTCTACATGGACGCCATCCGCTACGAACCCTCAACAAGTCTCTCTGCTCAAGGCGCTCTCATCGCCTACTCCGGCGCAAAGACCGGCCGCTCCCCAAGTGACAAGCGCATCACTGAGAATGCGGCCTCCAAAGATCATGTCTGGTGGGGCGATATCAATATCCCCATCGACGAGCACACCTTCGGCATCAACCGCGAACGTGCCAAGGACTACCTCAACACCCGCGAACAACTCTACGTCGTCGATGCCTTCGCCGGCTGGGATCCCGCCGAGCGCATCAAGGTCCGCGTCATTTGCACCCGAGCCTACCATGCGCTCTTCATGCGCATTATGCTCATCACCCCCACCAAGGAAGAGCTCGAAAACTTCGGCGAACCCGATTTCACCATTTATAACGCCGGACAATTTCCGGCCAACCGCCTCACCTCGGGCATGACCTCAAAAACCTCCATCGACGTCTGTTTTGAGACCAAGGAAATGGTCATCCTCGGCACCGAATACGCCGGCGAAATGAAGAAAGGCGTCTTCACCCTCATGCACTATCTCATGCCGCTGAAGGGTCACCTCTCCATGCACTGCTCGGCCACCGCCGATCCCACGACCAATCGCTCTGCCATTCTCTTCGGCCTCTCCGGCACCGGTAAAACCACCCTCTCGGCTGACCCCTCCCGCATGCTCATCGGCGATGACGAACACGTCTGGACCGACACCGGAGTCTTCAATATCGAAGGCGGCTGCTACGCCAAAGCCATCGACCTTTCCGAAGAATCCGAGCCCGATATTTACAACGCCCTTCACCACGGAGCGGTTCTCGAGAATGTGGTGCACGATGACGAATACGTCGTCGACTTCCACGACACCTCCCTCACCCAGAACACCCGCGGAGCCTACCCCATCGAGTTCATTAAGAACGCCCAGATCCCCTGCCTCGCCGGTCACCCGACCGATATCATCTTCCTGACCTGCGATGCCTTCGGCGTCCTGCCCCCAGTCTCCAAACTCAGCGAAGAGCAGGCCATGTATCACTTCATCTCCGGCTACACCGCCAAGGTCGCCGGCACCGAGATGGGCGTCACCGAACCCACCGCGACCTTCTCGGCCTGCTTCGGAGCCCCCTTCCTCGTGATGCATCCCTCGCGCTACGCCGAGCTCCTCGCCGAGAAAATGAAGAACCACAGAGTCAATGTCTGGCTCGTCAACACCGGATGGACCAGCGGCGGACACGGAGTCGGCAACCGCATCAAACTGAAATACTCCCGCGCCATCATCGAGGCCATCTACAACAACTCCCTGGCCCAAGCCCCCACCCAAACCGACCCCGTCTTCGGGTTCGAAACCGTCACCGAATGCCCCGGCGTCCCCTCGGAAGCCATGGTCCCCCGCACCGCCTGGAGCGACCACGCCGCCTACGACGCCAGCGCCCGCAAACTCGCCGACCTCTTCCTCAACAACTTCAAAAAATACCAAGAAGGCACCAGCGCCGAGATCATCAGCGGCGGCCCCAAAACCTAATCAACGCAGCGTAAGCGTCATAAAATTGGGCACCTACCGCGTGGCGGCGAGATCCGCTATAAGACGGGTTATGTCCACGACATCATCCAATCCACCGCCCGTGCGCGGCTCGGAAGTCCGCTTCGCTGAAGTTGACTTTCCCGGCGTGATCCAGTCTCGGCTCGTCATCGAATATTCCGATGGCCTCAAAAGCATCATCGTTGAAGAACTCATCCCCGATGAGGTCAAGGCCAACCCGGAGGCCTACCGCGAGATTGAAAGCCGCGAGCACCATCAACACC
>CAWUTG010000089.1:0-32386 GCA_963925135.1 uncultured Verrucomicrobiales bacterium
GGCCACCTCGGAATGGTGCCGCGACATGTCACCTGGACCAACTACCGGGCCATCGGAAAAACGCTGGAGGAAGCAAAGCTCCTGCACCAAAAAATGAAGGACCTCGAAAACGCCGGAGCCTACGCCGCGGAGGTCGAGTGCGTCCCCGCCGAACTCGCCGAGTGGATGTGTGGAGAAACCTCGATGATTCTGATGTCACTGGGCTCGGGCCACCTTGATACCCAGTTTCTCTTCTCCGACGACATCCTCGGCGACTACGACGAACGGCTGCCAAGGCACGCTAAATCATATCGCAACTTCGCCGCCGAAAACCGCCGCCTCCAGGAAGAACGCATCGCCGCCTTCCAGGAATACATCGCCGACGTGAAGGGCAAAACATTTCCTGAAGAGCGCAACCTCGTCCGGCTCAATGAGGGAGTCTTGAAAGCACTCAAATCCGGGGAATAATTTTGATCTGAAATCTGCCTAGGAAAGATGGACGGTTTTAGTGGTGATGAGGTGAGACTTCTAAAAAATTAGAAGGAAATATCTAGACGTCCAAAAATCGTGGGCTTATCCTTCTATTTCATTAGAAGAAAACATGGCCCGATCGAAATCAAAATATCCCACCGAGCTTGAGCTCGAAATTCTCAAAATCCTCTGGCAAGAGGGGGAGTTGAGTGTTCGCGAAGTCCGAGAGTTTCTCACCGCCGGCGGTCGCGAACTCGCCCACACCACTCTCATCACGATGCTCAACATCATGACTGGGAAAAAATACGTCAGCCGCAAGGCCAAGGCGAACTCCTACCTCTTCCGCCCCAAGGTCACTCAGGAAAGGATCTCCCAGGGCATGGCCTCGGACCTCGTCACCCGCGTCTTTGGTGGCTCACCCTCCGCTCTTATGCTGAGCCTTCTCGATCACGAAAAACTCTCCCCGGATGAACGTGAGCAACTGCTCGACCTCGTCAAAAAACACCGAAATTCCCAATCCTAAACCCACGAATTCCATGATTGTAGAACTCATCAACCAACACGCCGAATACATCACCCGGGTCGGCCTCCACTTCCTCTGGCAGGGAACTGCCATTGCTGTCCTCGCCGCGCTTGTCAGTCGATATTTGATCGAGTCCCCGCACCATCGTTCCGCCGTCCATCTTCTGGGACTCATCGCGCTCGCGCTCTGCGTCCCCGTCACTTGGGTCATGCTCAAGGAGACACTCGTCACCACAGTGAGCCAACCGGCCTTTTCCCAACTGATCCAGCAGGAAAATGCCCAACCGACGATTCTCGAATCAAGTGCCCAAATCGACCCCTCATCAAGCCCGCCATGATCTGGTCCCAAAAAGTCACCAGTCCTGTCGTGACCGGAATTCTCCGGCCAATGATCGTCCTTCCCGTCTCGCTCATGATCGGACTTCCACGTGAACAAGCGGTCGCCGTGCTCTCGCACGAACTTGCCCACCTCCGCCGCTTCGATCATCTCATCGTCATGTTCCAACGTCTTCTCGAAGCTCTCTTCTTCTTCCATCCCGCCGTCTGGTGCCTCAGCCGTCGGCTCGATCAGGAGCGCGAAAAAGCCTGCGATGACCTCGTCGTGAACGCCGGCCACAACCGCGCCGACTACGCCGAAGCCCTCGTCAACCTCGCCAGCGACCACCAACCTGCCTTCGCCCTTGCGGCTGCTAAAAACCCCCACCTCAAGGAGCGCATCTTCCGCATCCTCAACCACGCGCAACCCGCCACGGTCCAAGTCAATCGCAGCGGCTGGCTCACCATCGCCGCCGCGATCCTCGCCTTCGGTTTCGTTTCTCTGACCCCGGTAAACTCAGAGGAGAAAGAAGCAGAGCAAGCTGAAGAAGTTGAGGAGCCAGAAGAAAAAGGCGCAGACCGAATCGTTCAGAAACTCCAAATCAAAATTCCAGAAATCAATTTCAACGAAACCACCGTCGATGAAGCAGTCGAATTCCTTCGAACTCGCTCTATCGAGCTGGACCCTGAGAGGACAGGAATCAACTTTCTTGTCCGTAGGCCGAGAGGTGTGAATCAGGCCCCCAACCGATTCATCATTGATAACCTCGTCGCTCGGGATTTCACTTTCAAGGAAGCGCTTGATGCCGTTGTCAAAAAAGGGAGTGAACATCAATATCTTCGGGCCTGAGAAATACCTCGCGAAGTCGGGTCCGATTACCCACGACCTTCGCGCCATCCCCCTGACCGTTGTCTTGAAATATCTATGTGAAGCTACCGACTCCCGCTATCTGATCGAGGGCCGCAACATCTCCATTCTTCCAGGAAAAGAGTAGTAACAACCCACTTCCTCAAGAGCTGCGCCTTCGTAACGCGGCTCTTTTTCCTTCCCTAAAGTTCGCCGCTCTCGCTCCGTCCCAGCTTCTGCTTCTCGTGGAATCCGCAATAGGGGCAATCAGTAATTCGCCAAACCGGGAAGAGTCTGAGCAGAAAAAGTTCACCGCAAAGGGTAGCAAGAGTAATGCGAAGAAGCAAAACACGATGACCCTGTCCCCTCCGAGATCACCAGCCACCAAGCTTGTGAGATACATAATCAAGGGGATGAAAGGTAACCAAACCATCACAATCGTGGTAGAACGCTCCCGGATAAAACGGGCCACCGGGTGAATCCGCTCCACCTTGCTTCCGATATTGACGAGTGGCTTCTGACACTCGGGGCATTGCAGGACAGATAGGTTCGGCGTCATCTGACTAAGAAATGATCGTTTTTGGGAGATGTGTGAATTACAAAAGCTCGCTCTCTTTCCTCCGGGTCTAGTCCACCGGTGGCAATTCGGTGTGGAGCGATTGAATTCCACAGGTCTCGCGGAGCCATCGATCGGCGTGATCATCGAAGGTCTTCCCGTCCTGACTCATGGAATCGTAAAATGGTCCGTCCAGTTCGTAGAAGGGATCGTATTCCTCTCTCGATTGACCCTCGTATCGTTCCAGAACTTTGATGCGGGTTTCTTGGGATCGAGGGAATGGTTCGCCGAAAACCTTCATGGCTTTCTTGAGGATCTCTGCGGATTCAGGGAGTCCCGCCCGCTCGAACCACTCGACCATTTCCGGGGCCATGGCGCCGGTGCCATTCCCAAAGAATTGATGAAGTCCTCCGTTCTCAATATCAGAGACGCCATAGGCTGTGCCGGACAGGAGTTCGATGTCTCTGGGCGTGGCCGTTCGGCGGTGATCAAACCCGGTCTCATCCCAGCCTCCGGGACTGCGCACGGCATGAATGCCTAGCCAACGGAAGGGAAAGGGGATGATGTTTTCCGGCATCTCTTCCAGCTTGTTGATGAGGCGGATCCGTTCTTCCGGAGATTCTGCGTCGTTGATCTCGGCAATAAGATCTGACTCCACAAAAAGGTCATCGAGCATCGACGACCTTGAAGGGCATTTTTTAAGAGCCAGCAAGATCCCCAGAATGATGAGAATCGAGAGCGCAATCTTGGTCGGGGTGGTCATTGGGGGCGTGCACTCTAATTGGTTATCACTCGATGTCGCATGGCAGAGAAACCGGGTCCTGACCCGCGAGGCTCTTATTATTGCGAAAAAAGCAATAGGCAGACCGAAAGATCTCCTGACCGTAGTACAGCTGGCAATTGGGAGGGAGCTGGAGAAGGATTGAATTGCTTAGAGTTCATCATCGCTAATCCCATCGAAGAGATCGCGGATGGGCTTGATCCCTGTTTCTCGAAAAGATTGCGCATCCCGGCACGCTTCATCCAGCCATGCGAGCTGCTTCCTCAGGATTGGAGGGATGCTTCCGACGAGAGCATCAATGACAGTGGGGTTTCCTTGGGTATCCCGCATAATATTCCCCTTGTGGAGGTCCGCGATCAGCCAGGGTTGATCTAGAGCGTGGATGATCCCGCAGCTGCGTCCAAAATTTGCCTGACCGGGAAAGATCGCGTGAATTCTATCTGAAGCAATCTTGAGGTCAGGGTAGAAGTCCTTAAATGGCTGGGCCAGAGGCTGCTTCACAATGAGGACATCTCCGGTATCGGCATAGCCGACAATCTCAGTGGGATGTCCACCGGCTTCGTGGAGAGCAGAGAGTTTTTGAACCGTGTGAAAAACGTCAGCGTCGGTATTGACGAGATCATAGCGGGGCTCGTCCGGGAGCTTTGTCAGTTCAAGTTTCTTGCCCAAGCCGCCATTTGAACGGAGGTCGAAAAGTTTATAGACGACTCCGTTCCCATAATCGGCAAAGGGAGAAGCTTCCGCTCCTGCTTTCAGTTTTGTGAGGGAATCGCTTTCGAAATGTCCACCCTCAACTCGAATGCCAAGTTTTTCCAAGGGGACAAGGGGCACCTCCCACTCCGTTAGTCTTCCGATAAAAGTGCGGAGCCATACATCAACCTGAATCTGTTCCCGACGCTGAGCTGCCTCACGGACCTGAAAGATGCCGCGCGTTCGTTGTCGGTTAAGGGTAGTGCAAGCTGCTCGCTGAGACTCACTAACCTCTGGTCCGGTGATGGCTGTCGGGACTCCGGTGAGGTAGTCGAAGTAGTAGGTTCCTTGGTCTGACTCATCGCGGGGCATTGTGTAACATATGGAGCGTGGCTTTGTAAGCCTACGTTTACTTGGTTGAGGGGACGCAGGGCTGGAAGCCCGCGCTCCCTATTAAATCAAGCCATGGTGTTCCTGGAGGGAGGTGACGGTGAGTTCTTTTTCCTGAAGGGAGCGGATGGCGGCGACGCTGGCGACGGCGGCGCTGAGGTTGGTGCAGTGACTGATCTTGTGCTGGACGGCGCCGGAGCGGATTTTGACTTCGTCCTCGCGGGCCTCGTGGCCGCTTGGGGTGTTGATGATGAAGGCGATGTCGCCGTTCTTCATCATGTCGATGACGTTGGGTCGCTTTTGCTCGGCGAGTTTGTAAAGGCGCTCGCAGGGGACTCCTTCGTCCTTGAGGCGGCGGTAGGTGCCGCCGGTGGCGAAGATCTTGAAGTTCATGTCGGCCAGATCCTGAGCGATGGTGACGGCGCGGTCTTTGTCGCGATCATTGACGCTGAAGAAGACGTTGCCTGACTTCGGCAGGGGGTTGAAGGCGCTGATCTGGGCTTTGGCGTAGGCCATGCCGAGGTCTTTGTCGGCTCCCATGACTTCGCCGGTGGACTTCATTTCAGGTCCGAGGACGATGTCGATGCCGGGGAAGCGGCCCCAAGGAAAGACGGCTTCTTTGACGCAGAAGCAAGGTGGCATGATTTCGGTGGTGAAGCCGAGGTCGACGAGTTTTTCACCCACCATGATTTTGGCGGCGAGTTTGGCGAGGGGGACTCCGATGGATTTGGAAACGAAGGGGACGGTGCGGGAGGCACGCGGGTTGACTTCGATGACGTAGAGTTCGTCGTCTTTGACGGCGAACTGGATGTTCATGAGGCCTTTGACTTCGAGTTCCTTGGCGAGCGCTTTGGCTCCGGCGAGGATTTCGGCGAGGATTTTGTCGGAGAGGGAGAAGGACGGGATGACACAGGCGGAGTCGCCGGAGTGGATGCCGGCTTGCTCGATGTGCTCCATGATGGCACCGACGACGGAGGTTTCGCCATCGGAAATGCAGTCGACATCGACCTCGGTGGCGTTCTCGAGGAAGCGGTCGACGAGGATGGGGCGGTCGGGGGAGACTTCGGTGGCGTTGCGGATGTATTGGCGGAGTTCCTCGTCGTTATAGACGATCATCATGCCGCGTCCGCCGAGGACGAAGGAAGGACGGACGAGGACAGGGAAGCCGATGCGGTCTGAGATGGCGACGGCTTCGTCTTCCGAGACGGCGGTCCCGGCTTCGGCTTGCTTGAGGCCGATGCGGTCGAGGAGGGCCGAGAATTGCTTGCGGTCTTCGGCGAGTTCGATGTTTTTGGGCGAGGTGCCGATGATAGGGACGCCGTGGCGTTCGAGGTCGGCGGCGAGGTTGAGGGGAGTTTGGCCGCCGAATTGCACGATGACACCATCGGGTTTTTCCTGGTCGCAGATGTTGAGAACGTCCTCGAGGGTGAGGGGTTCGAAGTAGAGCTTGTCCGAGGTGTCGTAGTCAGTGGAGACGGTCTCGGGGTTGGAGTTGACCATGATGGACTCGTAGCCGAGTTCGCGGAGAGCGAAGGAGGCGTGGACGCAACAGTAATCGAACTCGATGCCCTGGCCGATGCGGTTGGGGCCACCGCCGAGGATGAGGATTTTTTTTGCGTCGGTCTCGCGGGCTTCGTTTTCATCGCCGTAGGTGGAGTAATAATAGGGCGTGGCGGCTTCAAATTCGGCGGCGCAGGTATCGACGAGACGATAGGTGGGGATGATGCCCTTGGCCTTTCTTTCGGCGCGGATGTCGTCCTGGTGGAGGCCGCGGGCATGGGCGATTTGAATGTCGGAGAAGCCCATCTTTTTAGCCCGACGGAGGTCCATGTTGGCGAGGTCATTACCTTCCTCGACGATGACGCGCATGTTTTCGAGGAACCAGGGGTCGATTTGGGTGGCGTCGAAGATTTCTTCGATGGTCCAGCCTTGTTCGAAGGCGACCTTGAGCCAGAAGATGCGTTCGGCGTTGGGGACGTGGAGTTTGCGCTCGACGTCTTCGCGGGTGGCGATGGGGTCCTTGCCGTCGAATCCGAAGCCGAAACGGCCGGTTTCTAGGGAGCGGAGGGCTTTTTGGAGGGATTCCTTGAAGGTGCGGCCGATGGACATGGCCTCACCGACGGCCTTCATGGAAGTCGTGAGGACAGGGTCGGCGGTGGGGAATTTTTCGAAAGTGAAGCGGGGAACCTTGGTGACGACGTAGTCAATGGTGGGCTCGAAGGAGGCGGGAGTCTCGCGGGTGATATCGTTCGGGAGTTCGTCGAGGGTGTATCCGACGGCGAGCTTGGCGGCGATTTTAGCGATGGGGAAGCCGGTGGCCTTGGAGGCGAGGGCGGAGGAACGGCTGACGCGCGGGTTCATCTCGATGACGATGCAGCGGCCGGTCTTGGGATCGACGGAGAACTGGATATTGGAGCCACCGGTCTCGACGCCGATTTCGCGGATGACGGCGAAGGAGGCATCGCGCATGATTTGGTATTCGCGATCAGAGAGGGTTTGGGCGGGGGCGACGGTGATGGAGTCGCCGGTGTGGACGCCCATGGGGTCGAGGTTTTCGATGGAGCAAATGACGACGCAGTTGTCGGCGTGGTCGCGCATGACTTCCATTTCGTATTCCTTCCAGCCGAGGAGGCTCTCTTCGACGAGGACTTCGGTGGTGGGGGAGAGATCGAGGCCGCGGGTGACGATGGTTTCGAATTCCTCCTTATTATAGGCGATGCCGCCGCCGGTGCCGCCGAGGGTGAAGGCGGGGCGGATAACGAGGGGCATCATGCCGATGTCTTTCGCGATGGCTTTGGCCTCCTCCATGGTGTGGGCGACGCCGGAAATGGGGAGATCGAGGCCGATCTTGATCATGGCCTCTTTAAAGCGGAGACGGTTTTCGCCTTTATCGATGGCATCGGCATTGGCGCCGATCATACGGACGCCGTATTTATCAAGGGTGCCGGCGTGGAAGAGCTCCATGGAGACGTTGAGCGCGGTCTGGCCTCCAAGGGTGGGGAGGAGGGCATCGGGCTTCTCTTTAATGATGATTTTTTCGATGACCTCGGCCGTAATGGGCTCGATGTAAGTGCGTTCCGCGAATTGCGGATCGGTCATGATGGTGGCTGGGTTGGAGTTGACGAGGATGACCTCGTAACCTTCCTCGCGAAGGGCCTTACACGCTTGAGTGCCGGAGTAGTCGAATTCGCAACCTTGTCCGATGACGATGGGGCCTGCTCCTACGACGAGGATTTTTTTGATGCTGGTGTCCTTGGGCATGTTTTTAAAGCGGTGGGGCTAAAACTTTGTGTATCTGCCAAGGGGGGGCGGTTTTGTAAAGAGTAGAACGCTTTGAAGAGGGGGTGATGTTGGAGGGGGTGGGGAGCTTGGGACGAAAATTGTGACTTTTGGGTTTGATGATTGGCTCCTTGAAGCGAGAGGCTGGGGGCATCGGTAAGGGGCGCTCCGGGGGCTTTGTGTTGCGTTGGGAGTAATGTGGGCGGATATTGTCCGGGTGATTGGAGAAGGAGGCCCGTTTAAACGGATGGCGACTTGGATTGCCGAGAAATTGGCAGATCTCTTGCTGGGCGGGGATGTCCTGGATCCCCGGCGGGACGGGGCGGAGATTGATTGGGAGGGAGTGAAGATTGAGAAGCCACGGCGGACGATCGTGGCGGTGTTGCCGCGAATTCAGCTGGAGTTGGCGCTGGGGGCCACGAGTCGGAGCTTGGAGGAGGCGCTGGATGAGGAGGGATGTGCGGCCTTGATCGCGAGGGCCAAGGAGCTGGGCGAGGATGAGAATTTTGCGGCGAAGCTGGCGGAGTCGTGTTCGATGTCGATCACGGGGATGGCAGGGTCCAAGTTGGAGGCAGAGATCAGCGGGAGCGGGACTTCCTTTGACCTGCTTTGCGATGAAATGTGGAATCGGTCGAGCGAAGTCCGGGAAGCGGGCACGAAAAAACCCGGTCTCTCGACGAGCCCGGGTTCTTAAAGTTTGTTTCTGAAGAACGCTTAGTTCTTCTTGGCGGCGCAAGCAGCGCAGGTTTTGCCTTCTTTGGCGCAGGCGGCGCATTCGGTCTTGGCACACTCGCCACCACTACAAGCTCCACAGCAGGAAGACTTGGATGCAGAACAGGATGCGAAGGCAAAAGCGACACCGGCGGACATGAGAATAAGGAATTTTTTCATAATATGGGTTTCAAGTGTTAGAGCAGTGGCTCTTCCCAATATTCCCTCAAAATGTAAAAAAGTTCAATTTTTTTGACCGGAAATGACATCAGGCGGTTCGTCATGCGATTCAGCGAATGTAGCTACCGAAACCCCGCTCATGAAACATCTCATCCTACTCGCTGTTCTTCTTGTTCTGATATCTGAAAGTCTTTTGGCTCAAAGCCGCGGCGTTTGGTTCTGGGGGAGCACCAGTATTCCCAATGGGGTTGGAGGAACGATGCCAAGTCCCTACGGATCTAACAATGTCGTGGGTAATGCGGCGTTGGAAGCGGACTGCCTGGCATTTTTTAAACTCCATCACGTCGACCGCGTCTATGGAAGTTACGGAACGCGTCCGGTTTGGGATCAAGCGGCGATCGCGACCTGGAACGAGAAGTTGGATTGCCTCCGCATCGAATCGCAACTGTTGCTGGAGGGCGTGACGGTGAATACTCCGGCGGATATCGCAAATTACTTGAGCAAGATCTCCGACCGTCTCATCGATTTTAACGACGCCTTTATCGGAGAGCCCTCGAAGCAGTTTGATGCGCTTCATTTGGACATCGAGCCTCAACAGACTCCTCCTTATCAGGGCGGAACGGCGGCTGACAAAAGAGCGGTGCTTGAAGATTTGTTGAACTGCTATGCCGCGATCCGTAATCATCTTGATGCAAATGGTTACGCGCACATTCCGGTTTACGCGGATCTCCCTTATACTTGGGACAAGATTCCGGGTTCGATTGGTTGGGCCGATGCTCCCGATCGGGACGCCTGGTTTGCGTCGTTGAAGGATCATCTGGAAGGGATCACGATCATGACCTTTTCGAAAGACACCGCGTCCGAGTTGGATGTCGCGACAGCTTATGAACGGGAGGGCGTGCTCGATGGATTTTCCCGCATTGCGATTCAGCCCAAGGTGGGCGTCGTGGATCCACCGAATATCATTTGGCCTGACTATCCGACCTTCAATGGAGTGCTCAACGACCTCGAAGATCTCATCGAAGAAGACGAGACGACGGACATTGAGAATCTGGGCCTCTGGCGTCACGCCATCGATTCGACGGGGCTGGGCTACACTTTGAGAAACCGCGGTCTTTGGTTTTGGGAATACAATCCCTTCGATCACGACACGTCACACATCTACGGCTCGCTCAGCGTGGTGGGACATCCCGTTCGTGAAAATGAAGCAGTCAACTTCATGGCCAATCGTCAGGTCCGCACTCTCTTTGGTGAGTATAGCCAACGTCCTGATACCGAGCCTGCGGTCATCGCAGCTTGGAATACCAAACTCCATCATGCTCACATTGACTCCCAGAGCCTGATTGCATCCGACGAACTGACCTTGATCGCAAGACTGCAGATGCTCGCTCTCATTGAAGTGGCCTTGATCGATTTCAACGATTCGCTGGGCGCTGATGAGCCTTCGAAATTTGATGGTCTCCGACTTCATCTTGCCCCTCAGAAGCTGGTATCCTGGGGCACGATGAGCGCCACCTCCAGGAAGGATCACCTGGATACCTTGCTCACCTTCCTCGCAGACGCCCGGAGCTTGCTGGATACCTCGGGCGATCAAACGATGCCGCTCTTCGCCGACATCGGTCACGGCTGGGATGTTCTGCCCATCGATGGCGGGCTGATCGGCTGGACCAGTGCGGTGGAACGGGATGCCTGGTTTGTGAATCTCCATCAGATTGTCGATGGCGTTTCCATCCTTTCCTTTGAGCAAGACAACGTGGCCGACATTCAAAACGTCACGGACTACGAGCGCGCAAATGTTCTCCCGACGAAGGCCCGTATTGGGATGAGGTCTGCCGTCGGTGCCGGGGAAGTTTGGCCCAATCTCACAGCCTTCAATGCTGAGATGGCACTGGTGGAAGATAGCGTTGGGGCAGCGGAGTCCGTCGACATCGACAGCTACATTCAATGGCGCGAAGCGGTGGAGCACGGTAGCCCGGTCATCGGCGGGGTTGGGTTGGATGCGATCTTCGATTTTGCGAAACCCACCCGTCCGGTGATCATCATCAATGTCTTACCGAAGCACCTCTACATCGTCCGCTTCAGCACCGACTTGAACAATCCCAAGCAAGGCCGCGAGGTTGCCAAATTCCGGACCCGCCAGAGCGAACCCGAGCGCATGGAAATTCCGCTTCAGATCGAAGGTGATCGCGGGTTCTGGATGATCGAGCGAATTCAGGACTGAGACATGGCAAAAAAGAAACGCGCGTCGGAATACTCCGCCGCGCGTTTTTCGTGGAAGGAAACCAGAGCTATTCTCCCCATCCGTCGATGGAGATCTTACCAATGGTTTTACCGGACTCCAATTGCCGGTGGGCCTTGATGACATTGGCGGTATTGATCGGGCTGAGGACGGTGCTCGAGGTTGTCTTGATTTCTCCCGAGTCCACCAGTTCGGCAACCTTGTTGAGGATGTTCTGTTGCTCCGAAATGTCGGTGGTCGTGAACATGGAGCGCGTGAACATGAACTCCCAGGAGATCGCGACGCTCTTCAATTTAAAATCTCCTCCGATGTTGAGATCACCGGATTGCTCGACGATGAGAACGATGCGTCCTTGCGGCGCAATGAGCCGCCCCATCGTCTCCCAGTAGGCATCGGTGTTGTTGAAGTTAGCGATGTAGTCGATGAATTCAAAGCCGAGTTCTTTGATTTGAGGTTCGAGTGCTTCGAGATGATTGACGACGTGGTCGGCTCCGAGTTCGTGGCACCATTTCTCACTTTCCGGGCGGGATGCGGTCGTGATCACGGTGAGGCCGGCGCGCTTCGCGAGTTGCATCGCGATCGATCCGACACCGCCTGCTCCGCCGATGATGAGAAGGGATTTCCCGCGGTGGGCACCATTGGGATCGATGGCGAGACGTTCGAAGAGTGATTCCCAGGCGGTGAGCGATGTCAGGGGAAGTGCGGCGCTAGCGGCGGCATTGAGCGAAGTGGGTCGGATTCCAACGATGCGTTCATCGACGAGGTGGAATTGGGAATTGGTTCCAGGCCGGGTGACACTCCCGGCGTAGTACACCGGGTCGCCGATCTTGAGAGAGGTGACCTCGCTTCCCACTTCCACCACTGTGCCGGCGGCATCGTATCCGAGCACCGCGGGGTTCCCTCCGGTCTTGGGGCGGACCTTGGTATCGACCGGGTTGAGCCCGATCGCTTCGACTTGCACTAGGACATCATGTCCGCTTGGGACGGGGCGTGGGATTTCAACTTCGAGCGCGGCACCGG
Organism: uncultured Verrucomicrobiales bacterium; assembly: GCA_963925135.1. GTDB lineage: Bacteria > Verrucomicrobiota > Verrucomicrobiia > Verrucomicrobiales > Akkermansiaceae > SW10. Next base: position 11,981 of record CAWUTG010000089.1, read on the forward strand.
GTTGATCGAGTGGAACTCCGGGCTGGAACTGGATGGCTTTCATGTTCGGCATTACGTGCGGACTGTGCCTCTAAAAAGGTTCCGGTGCCAATCTTGATTGGAGATCTCTTAAGCTATTTTCGGGCTTGATTTCGCAGGACCAATTTTGCGATGAGAAACTGATATTTCTGTCGTTGATGGTGATCTTTCTGGGTCTTGTTCTTGGAACTCTTCCGGGGCTTTCCGAGGTGAGTCTGGCGGCCGTTATTTCCTGCAAACAGTATGCGTCGCAGAGACGGTTGATCGTCGCCTTTCATGGGAGCGATGAGCTTCTTATTGAGAATCGAGTCGTAAGGCCACGATCCCGCCGATGAGGCAGAAGGTGGAATAGAGGCCGAGGGAGACGAGCGGGCTCCAGCTTTGAAGTGGGGCATTGATGGCTCCGATGAGGATGATCACGACGGCAATCAAGGTGTTGGAAGCGGAGACGTAGTCGGTGCGTCGATCGCCTTCCACGGCATCGACGACCCAGGTTTTTCGTCCCAAGCGGGTCCCGGCATAGCCGACATTGAAGAGCAGGAAAATGGCGGGCCAGACGAAGGGGTGTTGCAACCAGTCTGGTGACCAAAGAGCGAGGAGACATGAGACGGCCCCGATGGCGGCGGCGAAGAATCCACCCCAGGCCATGGCGAGGCGCCCGGCACGGTCGGCGAGGCGCCCCCAGAAGAACGAGCTGGAAGCGGTGGCGATACCGGAGGCGACGACGAAGCCAATCAAGGAGCCAAGTGAGGCTCCGTGTTGTTGTCCGAGGAGCACGATGAGAGGTGAGGCAAGGGCGCTTCCCAGGAGGAGGGATCGGGCCATGATGAAGGTTCGAAATTGAGGGTCGTCTTTGACCAACTGAAGCCGGGTGGCGATGCCTTCTTTGACGTTTGAGGTTGCGGGAACTTCTTCCGGGATGGGTTCTGCAACGGCGGCGTAGAATGCCGCCCCGATGACCCAGAGAAAGGAGGCTCCGAGAATGAGCCAGGCGAGAAATTGCGCCGAGCCATCGGGCCGATAGAAAATCAAGGTTACGGCGGCCCCTGCCGAGATGATGCCGGAGGCGGTGTTGGAAATGCCCCCGACGCGGCCGCGGAAGCCTTTCGGAATGGTGCGGCCCAAAACGTCCTTGGCGCTGATGGAGGAAAAGGCTCTCGCGATGGAGAAGGTTGCGAGGGCGACGAGGACGACCATTCCGGCAGGAGTGGGAGGAAGGGTGAGGGCGGCAAGTCCCATCGCGGCAATGGATAGAGCCTGCGCGATGGCACCGCCCACGTAAATCCACTTGCGGGTGCGGGCCCGTTTGACCCATCCGGAAATGAAAAGCTGGGGGAGCATCGAGCCCGATTCCCGAATAGGAACGAGCATCGAGAGGATCGCGCCTGAAACACCGAGGGAGGAGAGGAGCCAGGTGAGAACCGTTTTGGGATTCGTGAGGACGTCGCCTAACTTGGTGGCACTCTGGGCAATGACAATCAGGGCCGCGCTGCGCTTTTGTTTTGAGTCGAGATCGGACATCTCCGTTGACGATAGCATTGATCGCTCTTGCGCCAAGTCAGTGGCTATTTTGTGAGCGGGCCGATGTATTTACGGGCGATGACGAGGTTGTCGATGAATGAGTGGTCGTCGCTGGTGGCGGGGTCTTTGCCGCCGTGGTAGAAGTTACTCCAGATGTTTTGAATCCTGATCTCCGGGGTGTTGCGCATGCGGACGTCGTTTTTTCGAAAGCCAATTTCCCATCGACCCAGGCGCGGAGGATGCCGTCGCTTTTGCCGATCGTGTTGAGTTTGACGTATTGCTCGAGGCAGTACCAGCGGTTGTTTTCGAGGTAGCCCAATTGGTCGCGATCCCAGAGCCAGTTCTCGCCGTATTGGCCCTTCATTTCGGCGTGGTAGCAGTAGAAGCCGATGGGTGTTTTGTCGTTCTTCTGTTCTTTGAAGAGTCCACGGGCGGACCATCCGTTGAAGCCATTACTGGGGCGACCGCCCCAACCGCCTTTCCCGTAGGTTCCGCCAATGCCGGGGAGCTTGCCGCCGCCGTCGGGATTCCAGTCATCGCCGAATCGGAGGTAGTAGCGGAAGTAAATTTCAGTGGGTTCGCCGTCTTTGGTTTTCTTGAAGGGAACTCGATGCTGGCTCCGCAGTGCCCGCCTTTGGGCGTCGTGATGGAGAGGGCCTTGCCGTGAAGGGGTGCGAATTTTCTTTCGGGATCGGAGCTGATGACGGTAACGGTTTCCCGTTTTCCGCCGTCCCAGTTTTCGCTCCAGTTCGCGTTTTCGAAATCGACAACTTCGAGAACGGCGGGATGATCTTTGAGTCCGGAGTCGTTCGGGTGGCCGACAGCGAGGCCTTTTTCTTCGGCATGCAGAAGAGGACAGCTTAGGAGGATGCCCAGCAGGAAACGGAGACGATGGAGTGAAGGCATGACTTCACTACGTCGATGAAAGGGAATCTTATTCGGAGTTCGCCGATGACCAGGTGCTGACGGGTGGCAGATTTGCGGGTGAAAAGTGTGCGTCGTGCTTCAAAACTGGCATGGGAGTTACAATCGCGGCTCCCCTCGAATCTTGACAGCCAGAACAGTCGATCAGTAGAATATTCAAAGCCTGTGAAGGGGGAAATAGGGGGATGCACTCAATCTCCGCTTCGCGGAGCTGAATGATCCTTGGTTCGGAATAACCAGAAACACATCTTATGAGATGCTGCTGTTCAATCCGCTACCGCCGAGTTGACTCTGATGAGTTGGGGGCTTTCGGTGGAGGCGTTGATGGCCTCGATGGCGTCGCGGATCATTTTTGCTTTGTCGAGGCTGAGTCTTTTGGGGAAGTTTTCTTCTCCGGCTTCGAAGGAGGCTGCGATTTTTTCGAGCTGTGGGATGACGGTTTTTCCGTGAACTCCGTAGGTGAGCAGAATATTGATGAGTTCGGGTGTCCGTTTTTCGCTGGCCCATTTGTTTTGCATGGCGATGTATTCGACGCAGGCGGGAATTCCTTTGCTGACTTTGTGGGTGGCGAGGACCCGGAGTCCTTCGACGCGGATTTCATCGGCGAACATAATGCCGCTGGGAGCGGGTGTTTCGACGGCTTCGAGGATGGCGGGGAGCAGGGGCGTGATTTCTCCGAAGGTGAGGTTTCGGTAAACCGAGCCGATGCTTCCGCGGGCGCGACCGTCTTCGTTCTTGAGTCCGGCTTTCACGGCTTCGAAGAGAACTTTACGATCGACCCCTTCCAGTGACTTGCTGAGCATGCCACCGCCGTTGTTGAAGAGGGCGAAGGAGAGGTAGCGTTGCTGCATTCCGCGCGGGTCCTTCTCTTTGTCAACCTGGGTGAGGAGCTTGAGGAGTTCGGAGGCTTGGGGCATGGCGGGGGTTCCGATGGCGGCGAGGGCTTCGGCGGCTTTGATGCGGAGCCAGAGGTCATCGGATTTCAAACAACGTCCAAGGGCTTCGACGGCAGGTGCACCCCGGCCTCGAAGGAAGGTGATGGCCTGGCAGGCTCCGATTTGAGCTTCGAGCGAGGATGAATCGAGCATCTTGACAAGGGGATCAAGGGAGACGTCCTTGCGACGTCCGAGGGCCATGGCGGCCCGCTCTCTGACGACGGGGGACCAGCTGATGAGGGCTTCGAGGAGGACGTCGCCGTTCAGTTGATCGTAGGCACTGTTGCGGTCTTTGTTGCTCCAGCCGCGACCATCGAGGATGAGCTTTTGCGCAGCAGTGGCATCGATGATGGGAAGGCTGGAAGGTTGTTTGCCAGTGAGGAGGATTTTCTGAAGAGGCAGGGCATAGGAGAGGAGATAGGCGCCGGTGGCATCCCAGTTTGCGTAGCTGTCCTCGCGTGGTTCGGGCGGGCCTTGATGGACGAAGCTTCCGTCAGCACAGCGGGCGAGATCGAAATACCAGCCGCCGAATTCCTGCATCCAGGCACCGGTGGCCTGGGGGCCGGACTGGGCGACTCCGGGGAGTGACCAGAGGATGTTCCAAAAGTTGCCGGTGTGCCCGCCGTCGCGTTCCGCACCGTGGGAGGCCACGCTCATGCGGGAGAAAAACTGTGCGGTCTTGGGTTCCCTGAGGAGGTTGAAAAGGATGGCGGCCATTCCGCATTTTCCATTGTCCTCGTGGGTTTCGATCCAAGGGGCGTGGTCGCCGTAGGGGAGGGCGCCTTTGCCTTCATAGAAGCGGAGCAGACGGGTACTGCGATTGATGGCATCGGTCACGGCCTGATCCTTGATGCCGGCGGCATAAGCGGTGTAGAGTGCGGTTGTGAGGGGAATTCCGGGGGCATTCATCATGCCGTATCCGCCGAGGCGTCGGTCGGATCCGGCAAAGCGGTGACCCCATGACCCAACCGCGCTTTGACCTTCTGCGGATTCCAGGGCGAGACGACGCAGGCCCGGGAGGTATGTCTGATCGCCGCTGCTGATGGTGTATTCAGCAATGAGCATCATGACGTAACCGTAGTACCAGGTTTGCATTCCTTCGTCTGAAAATCCGGCGGCCCATTCGACTTCCTTGCGGATGAGAGGGAGGTAGTCGGAATTGCCGCTGGCGAGGAGAGCGAGGGCGTTGAGGGAGCGCGGGATGGGGTTCTGGCGGTAGCCTGGGTCGGCCATTCTTGCGGCGAGATTCTGGCAGCCCAGCTCGAGAATTCGGGCGGATTTGGGGCAGTCGTAGGGAGCAGTGGCGCTGTAGCTTCCGAGGATGGGAAGGGGCAAGGTGACTTCATCCTGCTTACCGTCCCGCCAACGAAGGAGGGTGAGTGGGCCTTGGGCTTCGGCTTGCACGAGGGCCTTGCCCATTTCAGTACGAGGATCGTAAGAAAAGGGTTTACCAGCGACACCAAGGAGGACATCGCCCACCTCGAGAATGCCGTCAGCGGGAGATCCTTTCGCGATTTCAGTGATGCGGATTTGCCGTGCGTCCGAGGTTACCATCTTGTCGCAGAACATCCACCCGCGTGCTCCGGTGGCGCCGAGATTCCAGTCGTGGTCCGCGCCTTGGGGGATTTTATCGCCTTCCGTGAAATCCGGCAGAGTGATTTTCGAGGCGGGGGCGGCTGTTGCAGGCGTGACCAGAAGGAAGGTCGCGCAGGTGGACAGGAGGAGATTGAGTCGTTTCATTTTTGGTGGAGAAGGTTGCTGAGAATTTATTTCAACTCCTTGGCCCGGGAGCCGAGAGTTGCTGCGATTTTTTCGAGGGTCTTGGGCCATTCGTTGAAGCCGATGGCGTTTTTAATTTTTGGAGTTCCTATGCCTTCGACCAAATCGTGGCCGGGCTGGGCGTAAAGGAAGGGGACGTGGCTTTGTCCGAAGCTTTGAGGGAGGCCGGAGGCAAAGACTTCGAGAGCGGGGGCGTAACGGGAGACATCATCGCTGATGTTTTCCTGAGCCGGAATCCAAATCATTCCACGAAGGGCAAAGGGGGAGTTTGCGCTGAGGCAAAAGTTGTAGGTGTGCGTGGCGGTCTCGGTGCGGCTGGCCCATTCGTCGTAGAAGGGTTGCGGGAAGGGGGGGACGGCGTCCATGAGATCTTCCGGGATTTCTACTCCCAATTGAAGGAGGGAATCCATCTGGAGACCGTATTTTTTCAGGGTCTCGATGTAGTCTTGGACGGCCTTTTTGCAGATGTCCGTGCTGGGGTCGCCGAGGTTGAGGGCGTCGCGTTCTTTCTCGAAGCCCTTGGCGGTTTGCATTCCTTTCGGGGAGACCCAGGTGAGCGGGGGATTGTCAGCGCCCAGGGTGACGATGCCGACAGGAACTCCGGGTTCTTGGGCTTTGGCGGCGAAGTGGTAGGCTGCGACGGACGGTGGATCGCCTTCGCCATCGAAGTCGGCGGCTTGCCAGGAGGCTTCATATTTTCCGCTGCCGATTTCCATGCGGATGGTTCGTGGAGTGCGGAAGCGGCGGGCGTTGGTTTTGATTCGGAATTCGCGGACCAAGGGGAGGGCTGCCGGGGATTCTTCGCCTTTGGCGGGGCGGATGAGATCGCGGTCCAGTTGACGGGAGCCGGTGAGGAACCAGACGTCGCCGATGAGGACATCCTGGACCGTTCGCGATTGGCCATCGCTGGCGGAGATCAGCAAATCGCGGCCTTCGCCGGAGGCGGGTTGGGGATCGAGTTGCACTTCCCATCGTTCGAATTCGTTGACGGTGGTGGTTTCCTTGAGCTCTCCAAAAGTGACCGTGATTTCGGTTCCGGGAACTCCGTGACCCCAGATGGGAACGGGCTGATCCCGCTGCAGGACGGCGTGGTTCCGGAGGAGCGTCATGGGCTGTAAGCTGGGCTGGCGGAGGTAGCGTTTTTTGCGGGCTTCCTCTTCTAAGAGAAAGTTGGGATGGTCTTCGTTGAACATTTGTGGGCCCTCGAAGAAGGCGAAGGGCAGGGCCGGAAGTCCGGCACGATTGTAGAGATTGGCTCCGATGGGGCTGGCGCTGTAGGCATATTGGACGCCGACGGGAGAGGGCACGGCCTGGGAAGTGACGATGACCTCGTTGTCCTTGATGACGGCTTCGGCGGGGTGCCAAACGCGGTCTTTTCCGGCGAGGCGAAAGTGTTGCAGCGGCTCGCCCGGAGTTTCGCGGGCGGGTTCGACGTAGGCGTTGGGATCATTTTTGAGATCAGCTTGCATGCCTTTCGATCCGACCATGAGACTTCCTCCCGGGCCACGTTGCTCGAATTGCACGCGGACTTTGTTGCCCTCGATGGCGTGGGATTGATAAATGGGGCCGGTGTAGGCGAGGTCTTTGCGGCCATAGGAATGGGCGAGAGCCCAGCGGGCCATGCGCTTGCCGGGATCGAGTTTGTTGTAGTAGTGGATTCCGGTCGGGCGTTCGGAGTTCAGGTCATATTGCGGGACCATGCCGACATTTTTGGCATTCAAGAAAAAGAGGGTTTGCGCTTCACGGATATCGGCGAAGCCCACGTTGTTTGGATCGGGTTCTCCGTAGCACTGCATCTGGGTGAAGATGAAGGGGAGGTCCGGGTGGTTCCAGTTTTTACGCCAGCCGTTGACGAGGGCTTCCATCTTGGCAGCGTAGATTTTTCCGTCGTCGGCATTGCTGGTTCCCTGACACCAGATCGCTCCCCGGATGGCGTAGGGAACCAGGGGCGCAATCTTCTTTTGATACATGCGGGTCGCGCCTTTCCAGTCGTCCGCGATGCCGGGCAGGGGTGGGCGCGGGAGGGCTTTGCCTCCTCGATTGATGAGTTTGGCGCTTTCGATTTGCCAGTTTTGGAGGTCTTGGTAGTAGTTGACGAAGGCGGTTTTTCCGTCAGGGGTCGAGGGATTGCTTTGTCGGACGCGCAGGGCGATGTCTTGAAGTTTGGGGTGGGCGGCCAGGCCTTCGTAGGCGATCCATGTTTCAATGGGGGTGGCGCCATGGGTGGAGCGGATGATTCCGATGGGAACCTGGAGTTCGTGGTAGAGGTCGGCGGCGAAGGCCAGTGAGAGGGCGGAGAAGTTCCCGGCGGATTTTGAGCTTTTCCAGCCGGCTTCCGAAGCGGCCCGACTGGCGGGGTAGAGTGAGGAACCGGTATCGACGGTGTATTCGCGGATGGGGATTTCGATCTCCGCGCTGGCGAGCTCTTGGGCGAGTTCGCGGCATTTTGATTTGCCGGCGAGCCAGTCCATGTTGGATTGGCCGGAGGAGAACCAAACCTCGCCGACCAGGACGCCGGTGCGGGTGATGATCTCTCCGGTGGCACTTTTGACGACGAAGTCCTGCTCCCCTGCAGAGGCCGAAAGAGGATCGAGTTTGATCAGCCATTTGCCTTTTTGGTCAGCGGTCCCGCTTTTGGTCTGGCCTGCAAACTCAACCGAGATTTTCCGACCCGGTTCTGCCCAACCCCAGACGGGGACCTCCATTTCACGTTGAAGAATGGCATCGTTGACGAAGGGGGACGCGAGCTCCAGTTTTAGGGCTTCCGCGGCCACCCCCTGAATCAGGAGCGCGACGAAGGCTGTGATGACAAATCTTCCCGAGCGGCAATGACGATGCATAGATTGTCAGCTACCTTCAAAAAAAGGGGGATATTTCATTCAACTTGCGCCTTCCTCACGCGCATTTGCGCACCCTTTGAAGGGGCGGAGCGAGTGGAGTGCGGTCGGCGTCCGATCTCGCCAGCCAAGTCCTGATTCAAGTAATCTTGTGCTTCGTCATTCAATCGGTGGGATTGGTAGGGATTTTTTGGTCCTGGCGATGCACCAAAAGCGGAGTTTTCGGCTGCTATTCGTTGGTAGAGTCGCAGGCCGGCCGCCGACCACTGTAGCGAAAGGTGGTGGGTGAGGTCCCTTGTGCGTTATGCTCTGGATGCCCAACTGCCGCCGCGCGACACTGATATTAGAGATGAAAATTCTTATCGCCATTTTAGCTATGATCATGGGGGCCACAGGAGGTGCTTTTTTTGTGCCTCTTTACTGGCTCCCTGAAACCCGCGAAATCGTTCGGAAGAACATGCCGAACCATGGGAATTGGGTAGGATTCGAAGCCGGACTTTGGATGGAGATCGTCGAGGAAGACAAACTCCTGTTACTTGATGAGATTGGTGTATTATTCGACCAGATGGAAGGAGAGTGGCTGAATGCTACCTGGAAGAGAATTGGCGACTGGGGGACTTTTAGGACGTAGCTCGGTCTGCTGATTACCTTCATGGACAGCGGAGAGGCTTTCCTCGACCTCGCATATACTGACCCGCTCCTTCAGCCTGCTTTCTCCTGGGTTTTGAAGCGAAGGGGGGACGGTTTCGATCCTCAACATATCGGAAGCACTCTATCGTCTGGCGAGACGATTACGTTTTTTTTCCGGTGCTGATCGAGCACCACCTGAACACGTCCGAGAAACAAAGACTCGAATGCTTTTCGCGGCTCTTCGCTCAAATAGCAAAGATTAGATTTGGGCCGGAAGAACAGAGAGCAGATGGCACCTCGGAAGCTGCGCCTCAATGAATTCGCGTCCCGCTCCCAGTGCGCCAATTATCGAATGATAGGTTCATTTATTGCAGGAACCATTTTGAAAGCTGCCAATTAGCTGGTTGCTCCCTAAGCGGCGAAAGATCTTATTCCATCGTCCCGTGACCCGGGGCGGTGGGATTTTTTTTATTCGGAAGGTGTGGTTGTAAGCTTGTTCCAGTCCTCGATGGTGCCCTCGGATTCTTGGTTTTCCATGAGGATGAGCCATTTTCCCTCTTTCTTGACGAGGAGGGCAATGAGGTTGATGTAGGAGATTTTTTCGGTGCCTTCGGCGTCGCTTTCGGCGTAGCGGAACATGCCGGTTTCATGGGCAGTGGCAGCATCGCCCCGGCGTTGGGAGAAGCGGAATTCAACGGAGGCTTTGATCTTACCGGTTTTGGTGTTGAGGAAATTGGGGTTCCATTTTTTGAGGGCATCGGCGAGGAGGTAGGACGTGTTCTTGGTTCCCGAGACGAGGACGCCATCGGGATGGCAGGTGGCGCGGTAGCCCTCGAAGTCACCCTCATGGACGGAGCGGGAAACTTCGCCCCAGTAGGCATTGAGTTCGGTAAGGCGGGCCTCGTCTTCACCCGCGAACAGGGAGGTGATGGACAGAGCGAGAAGAAGGAAGGTGCGGTAAATCATGGCGGACAAAAAAATTGGGCAATAAGGGCAAGGTTGATGATCCCCTCTCAGGAGAGTGTGAGATCATTTCAAAATTCATCAAGAGAATCGCGGTCGATGCGAATCACGACTCTCATTTGAGTTGTTCGCTTTCGTCAGTCATTTGGAAAACGGTCTAACCGCGAACTCCTTTCACGTAACAGCTCCGGAAGGTATGGATGGGATTCTCTTCAAACTCGTGGGCGACCCCTTAAATGTCTGTCAGGACTTCGGTTACACGGGGCTATGCGATGATATCGTGGACAACTTCTCCGTGGACATCGGTCAGTCGGAAATCGCGACCACCATATCGGTATGTGAGCTTGGTGTGATCCAGGCCGAGCAGGTGGAGCATGGTTGCGTGCAGGTCATGGAGATGCACCTTGTTCTCTACGGCCTCGTAGCCGAGTTCGTCCGTCTTTCCATAGGTCAGGCCGCCGCGAACTCCCCCGCCCGCCATGAAGACGGTGTAGCCGTCAGCATTGTGGTCGCGACCGGGGGAAACCTGTCCCGCGAGGAGTTGGGTCTCCGGTTGACGCCCAAATTCACCTCCCCAGAAGACCAAGGTGTCATCCAAAAGTCCGCGGCGTTCGAGATCGGTGAGGAGCGCTGCGATGGGTTGATCAATGCCCTCACATCGTGCGGGAAGACCCGTGTTGATGGCAGAGTGATGATCCCAACCGCTACTTGCGATTTCCACAAACCGCACTCCCGACTCAACCAACTGGCGCGCCATCAGGCACTGGCGTCCGAAGTCATCAGTGCTCTTTTCACCAATGCCATAGAGCGCCAATGTTTCCTGTGATTCCCTGGCCGTATCGACGACCTGGGGAACCGCCTCTTGCATCTTGTCGCTGAGATTGAGTGAGTCGATGACGCCTTTAACATCCGGATTTTCACCACTCCGCTTTAACAATTGGCGGTTCATCGATTGGGTAAAGTCCAGGACGCCATCCGCGACACCCGGCGTAGTCACGCTTCCGGTGAGATTGGTGATTTTGGCATCCTTGATCGATCGACCTTCCCAGCCGATACGGGTCGCTTGATAGGCGCTCGGCAGGAAGGCGTTCCCATAGTTGGAAGGGCCGCCGAAGGTGCGGGTCGGCTTGACTGTTACGTAACCGGGAAGGTTTTCATTTGAGCTCCCGAGCCCATATAAAACCCACGAGCCGAGCGACGGGCGGACAAATTGGAAGCTGCCTGTGTGGAGGAGCGGGATGGCCAAGGGGTGCGCACTGCTGTCGGTCTGCATGCTGTTAATGACGCAGAGTTTATCGGCCTGCTTCGCGAGGTGCGGCAGGAGTTCGGAAATCCACAGGCCACTCTGGCCATGTTGCGAAAAGTCCCACATCGGAGCCAAAAGCTTCTGTTTTTTCTTACCCTCTTTGCCGCCATCTTTATAGAGCTGCGGCTTGTAGTCCAACATGTCCTGCTGGGAAGGGCCGCCGTTCATGAATAGGAAAATCATCCGTTTTGCCTTCGGAGCAAATCGCGGAGCTTGCGACTTGGCAAGGCTCTGGCTGGCGGTCAATCCCGCCAGGGCCAATGAGCCAAACCCGCACGATCCGAGTTTGAGCCAATCGCGACGGGAGATGTCAGGGGGCTGTTGTTTGGGATTCATTTCACTCTTGGATATCAACTAAGTAACGGAATTCGGCGGTTGCAAAAAGTGATAGGAACAAGGTCGACCAGGCGCTTTCGTCGCGGTTCTTAATCTCTTCCCCGGTGCTGTTTCTCGTCAGTTCAAGTAACGCCAGCGCGCCCTCTTGCTCCATTGGTGAGGCCGCGCGTGAGAACGTCGAACGCATTGCGAGGTCGATTCTACCGGCATCATCGCTCACCGTTGGATCTGCGAGGAGACGCTTGGCAGCATGTCGCGCTTGCTCGGCAACAAATTTGGAATTGCGCAGAAACAAAGCCTGGGAGGGGACTTCAGTCACGGCTCGTTGACCGCTCACCAGACTGGAAGATGGGAAGTCAAAGCGGTCGAACATTTCCGGCGCATAATCGCGGATCACCGGCAGATAGACGCTGCGATGATTGCTGGGTGGTTGAAGCTTTGCGAGATCGACGCCGCGCACCAACTGGTCACCTAATCCAGTCACGGTGGACCCGACTGGCGGTTCGATCTCGAGCTGGCCGCTGACCGCGAGGATCGCATCACGAATCGCCTCCGCTGGCAATCGGCGTGGTGTTGAGCGCCAAAGCAAACGATTTTCAGGATCGATTTCCTGGCATTTCTTATCGGTCGCGCAGCTCAGTTGATAGGTCCGGCTCAGGACGATTTTTCGAATGGTCTGCTTGATCGACCACCCGTCATTCATGAACCCGACTGCCAATGTGTCGAGCAATTCCTGGTGACTGGGTGCTGAGCCGATTGTGCCGAAATTGTCCACTGATTCAACCAGTCCGCGACCAAAGAGATGGTGCCAGATTCGGTTGACCATGACCCGTGCTGGCAAGGGATTGTCTCTGCTCGTCATCCAATGGGCCAACTGCAACCGACCGCTTTGCTTTGGATCTATAACAGAGACATCAGGTGTTTGGATCGCCGTTAAAAACCCACGTGGGGCAACTTCACCCGGCGATCCGAGGTCACCCCGGATTGCAATTTTGGTATCTGCGGGCTCAGGTCGATCCCGCGCACTCATCGCATATCGGGGACGCGGTGGACGCTTCTTTTCCAACTCGGTGACAGCGGACTCAAGTGGCGCGAGTTCTCCCTTGAGTCTGGCGATCATCGCCTCAGGTGTCTCCTTTGGCGGAGTATCACCTTCCGGTTCCTTCTTAGCCTTATCTGCTTCTTTTTTCGCTTCTTCAGCTTTCGTCAATTCAACTTTTTTTTCGTCCCGGGGTTTCTTGGCGGCATCGACTTTCTTTTCATAGTCTTCGGCGACGGCGTGCAATTCAGCGCTCCCGGGTCCAATTGGAAGGAGGTCCGTCGGGGTGTTGCTGTACTTTTGCTTAATTGTGCCATACAGGGCTTCGGTACTGAGGAAAATACCAGCCAGAGAATAATAGTCTTTGGTCGGAATGGGATCAAATTTGTGATCGTGGCACTTTGCACAAGAGACCGTGATCGCAAGGAAGGCGCGGGTGGTGACATCGATTTGGTCATCGACGATCTCCATGCGGTAGGCTGTGCCGCTGGAGTTGTGCCGCTTGGTGCCAAATGACAAGAGACCGGTCGCGATTAGCCGGTCTTCGCGATCCTGGGATGATTCGTGAGGGGCTTCCGAGAGAAGATCTCCGGCAACCTGCTCGCGTATAAATTGATGATACGGTTTGTCTGCATTGAAAGCGTTGATCACGTAGTCCCGATATGGCCAGGCATGTGGGTAGGAAAAATTAAACTCCTTGCCGCTCGATTCGGCAAATCGCACCACGTCGAGCCAGTGCCGACCCCACCGTTCGCCAAATCGGGGGGATGCGAGAAGTCGATCCACTAATTGGGTCACAGAGTCACGTGTAGGGTCATCGACAAAGGCCTGAACTTGATCAGAGGTGGGGGGAAGTCCGATCAGGTCAAAATAGAGACGTCGCACCAAGGTGGCGCGGCTGGCATCAGCGACAGGGGGCAATTCGGCTTCCTCGAGTTTGGATAGGATGAAGGAGTCAATTGGGCTTCGCGGCCAGTCGGTGTTTTTAACCTCCGGCACCGTAGCTTCTTGCGGAGGCTGAAATGCCCAGTGGCTTGAGCTCGATTTTGGTTCCTCGGCTGGGGATGGAGTGAGTGCCGACAGCACCAGGCACGAAGAGATGATGAACCTGCGACCTTCACAAAAAATTCTCCGATGACGATGGGCCACCTGCTCCTGCGGTTCTACGCAGGAAAGGGATCTATCAGAATAATTGCGGTCCTCTTCTTTCGGCATTTTTGTGAAGAAATTGATAATTTTGTTAAAATCACAGCAGCAAATAGTGATGCACTGCACATCTAAACGTTTGGGATTCGAGCGGCCAGGCCTTCACCCGTTTCATATTGGTGGGACAATGACCGGGTCATGACATTCACCAGTGTCGGCAATCGTCCCCATTTTTAATAAGGCCGGACCGGCGTGTGCGAATGACGCTGCTACTGCCTTTCTTGTAATAAACGATGGAAATACTTTGATCTTTCAGGTCATTAGTGGCGGGAGAGGCTCCAAGGCGTGAACAAATCAATATCGAAGCATATGCCTTTCGTCTGAATCCTGCCGGCCCCTTTCCATCGACATGGCTGGTGCGGCTCCCACGTTTCACAACAACCTTGGGTGGTCGTGCCGGAAATCTTCCCGCGATTACCTGGGATCTTCCGCAGCCCTGGCCGGCTGATGTGAGATTCGCGGTCTATGAGCGCGAGGATCTGGGGGAGTGGACGGAAGTGGCAAGGCGGACGGGTTATGGAGTGGGATCTCTCTGGACCGGTAGCAGCTCAAGCGGAGTGCAGGAATCAGGGAGCCCTTTAAAAACTTTGGTCGTGCCGGGCACTTTCAATATAAATACGCGGCCTCGAACCTTCATGCGCCTCACCATGACGAAGGTGAATGGTGGCGGCGGGACGGATTTGAACTAGAGGGGCGAAAGCTGGAGCTTCCACCTACATTGGCTTAGATTAAGCCGGTCATGGTGGAAGTGGAGCTGGCGAAGCGGTCGGCTTCCATTCCCAGGCGTTGAAGCATGGAGAGGTAGAGGTTGGGGAGGGGGTAGTTATTGGTGGTGTCGAAGGCGAGGTGGCGGCCGTGTTTGAAGCCGCCGCCGCCGAAGAGAACGGGCATGTTGCGGTTGTCGTGCGAGGAGGCGTTGCCGAGGTTGGAGGTGAGGATGACCTGGGTGTCATCTAACAGATCAGCCGCCTGGAGGCCGCGCAGGAAGTCGGCCCAGCGGTCGATGACGGCTTGTTCGACGATGGCGAGTTGGTCGAGTTTTTCGCCGCTCTGGCCGTGGTGGGAGAGGGAGTGGTAGGATTCGTCGACCCCTTCCAGCGCACGCACGGTGTTGTGGGTGCAGTGGAGGGTGGCGAAGCGGGTGGAGTCGGTCTTGAGGGCGAGGAGGAGGATATCAAGGAAGGCGCGGTTGACGTCGGGCGCGCTGTCGCGATCCGGGAGAGCGGGAGCTTTGCCGACCTTGGGTTTGGAGCGATTGATCCAGGCTTCGTTGGCAGCGAGGCGGGCTTCGAGGTCGCGGATGGAGGTGAACCATTCGTCGAGTTTATCGCGATCACCGGGGCCGACCTGGCGTTCGAGTGATTTGGCTTCATCGCGGATGATGTCCATGATGGACTTGCCGCCTTTGGCGATTTCGGCCTGACGTTTTTTGGCATCCGGACTGTCATCGATAAAGAGGGTGGCGAAGAGTTTGCGGGGTTCGCGGATGGCGGGGATCATGGACCCGCTTTCGGTGTAGGAGGGGGAGTTCTCGGAATTGGTGTTGACGACGAGGGAGGGGTAGCGGGTCTCGTGGCCGAGATGTTTGGCCATGAGCTGGTCGAGCGAGATGGTGTTTTTGGAGGCGGTTCCTTTGGCGACGTTGGTGGCGGTGAAGATGGAGCCTTCGGCGCTGTGACCGCCCTTCACTCCGGGGTGGGAGGTGCCGGAGATGACGGTGAATTTATCGCGGATGTCCTGGAGGGATTTGAGGTAGAGGGAGGGGGTGTAGTTTTCGCCCTTGTCCTTGGGAACGAGGAAGGGATTGTGGAGGCCGAGGGAGAGGGAAACGCCGATGAAGCGCTTGGGTTGGACAGGAGCGCTGGCTCCGAAGGCGGGAGCCATGGCGTCGAGGAAGGGGAGGCCAAGGGCGATGCCGGCCTGCTTGAGGAGGGTGCGGCGGGGGAGGTGTTTTTGAGTAGAGATGTGCATGGTGGCGGTGCTACTTGGTGAGGAAGATGTCGCTGGCGAGGGCGGCGTGGAGGATGGATTTGACGCCGAATTTTTGCTGGGAGGATTGGGCGAGGATTTTTTCGAGCTGAGGAGTGTCGCTGAAGCGGATTTCGCCGCCGGTGCCGTATTTTAGGATTTGGTTTGCGAAGGCTTCGGCGAGGACTTTGGGCCGGTTGAAGTAAATTTCCCGCCAGCCGTTGAAGGCCTTGAACGGGACACCATCGGGCGTGATTCCGGAGGGGTCAACTTTGGCGGCGTTCTTTTGTCGTCCGTAGGCGAGACGGAACTGGCCGATGGGGTCGAAGGATTCGAGGGCGAAACCGGAGGGGTCGATCTTGTCGTGGCAGCGGGCGCAGGTGACAGACTTGCTGTGCTTGGCGAGTTGATCACGAATGGAGATGGCGCCACGAATATCGGGTTCGATGGCTGGGATGCCGGGTGGCGGGGGCGGGATTTCCACGCCGAGAATGTGTTCGTTGATCCAAATTCCGCGAATGACGGGGGAGGTGACGGAGCCGTCGGCAGTGACCTTGAGGATGGCTCCCTGCATGAGGAGTCCGGAGCGCCGGAAGGATTCGATGGGGATTTTTTGGAGGCCTTGTCCTGGTTTGACAGGGAGGTCATCGAGCCCGTAGTGCCTTTGGAGCCGGGTGTTGAGGAAGGTGAAATCGGACTTGATGAGGTTGGAGATAGGGAGGTCTTGCGTGATGAGTTCGTTGATGAAGGCGCGGGTTTCGGCGAGGAGGGATTGCTCAAGGGTGAGGTCGTAGGCGCTGAAGCGTTTGGGGTCGGGCTGGGTGAAGTTGATGTTGCGGAGGTCGAGCCACTGGTTGGTGAAGGAGGTGAGAAAGCGCTTGGATTTGGGATCGGCGAGGAGGCGATCGATCTGGTTGTGGAAGATCTTGGGATCGCGGAGGGAACCCTGGTTGGCGAGCTTGCGGAGTTGCAGGTCGGGGAGGGATTTCCAGAGGAGGTAGCTCAGGCGGGAGGCGATGGCGTGGTCATCGAGAGCACCGGGTTTTTCGACGAAGGTGAGGAACTTGGGGGAGCAGAGGAGGGCGTGGTAGGCATCGCGAAGGGAGGCGGGGAAGGTTTTCCCGCGGTCGAGGGCGGTGAAGGCGCGTTGTTGGTAGGGGATGACTTCGGCGTCGGTGACGGGGCGGCGGAAGGCGCGGGAGGCGAAGTTTTTGATGAGTCCAGTGAGGGTGGCTTTGGGATCGGGGCCGCCGGTGGTGGTGAGCTTGGGGTCGAGTCCGGGGAAGAGGCTTTGGCGAACTTCCCAGCGGGTGGCGTTGGGATAGAGGCGTTCGATTTTGACGCCGTCGAAGCTGATGCCGGCTGCGCCCTGTTTTTCGAGGTCCATCTTGCCGAAGACGAGGTTGCCGCCTTCGGCCGGGCCGCGGTGTTTCTTGGGTTCGTCGGGGGTGAAGATGAGGATGTGATCCTTTAGGATCCAGGTATCGAAGGTGAAGTCCCTGGGCTTGGGGGTGGCCTCGACGATACCGGCGGGGAAGAGGAGGGGTTCGCTGGCGAATCCGGAGCCGGTTTGGAGGGTTCCCCAGACGACTTGATCGGGGCCGGGGTTGATGGCGGCGGCGTTTTTGATGGTGATGCGGTACCAGCCGTTTTCCGGGACGTTTGTCGGAGTGATGCGACCGGTGAATTGGAGGCCCAGGGACCAGGTGATGGCTTTGCCGTTGCGATACTCGGGGCCTCGGTAGTTGCCCCGTCCCTTGGGCAGGAGTTGCTTGGCGGAGAGGTCTTTGATGAAGGCTTTCTCGTAGGTGAGGACGCGGTCGAAGGCTTCTTCGAGGGCCTTGTCGGCCGTGCGGAGGTAGTTATCGAGATGGAAGTGGGAGATCTGTTGGTGGGCGGCGGTGGATTCGAAGCCGTCCGAGGTTTCTGCGGTGAGGTATTGGGCGAGGGGAATGTCGATGCCGAGGAGGTCGTGGAGGGAGTATTCGTATTCCTCGGCGGTGAGGCGGCGGCTGTGAACGCGGCCGTTGGTGGCGAGGTCCTTCAAATCAGCGGCGCGCAGCGGGGGATTGAGGGTCTTGAGGAATTCAGTCTGCATCCCGGCGTCCGGGCGTTTCTTTTTCTTGGGAGGCATTTCGCCGGTCTCGATGCGGTGGAAGACTTTTTCCCAGGCTTCGCGATTGGCTTTGTCGGAAGGGTCGAATTTAAGATCGAGAAGGTTGAGCCCGGCCTCGGGGTCGAAGTCGTCGTGGCAATCGTAGCAATGCTGCTCTAGGAGGGGCTCAAGGTCGCTGCGGAGGTCGGCGTTAGCCAAACTGATGAGAGCGGGAGTGAGAAGAAGAATTCGAACTCGCATTGGTGAGATTGGAACTACGCCTGTGGACCTTTCAAGATTTCATACAAATCGCTCTGGCGAAATATTGGTTGTGGGACGTTCGTAGAGAGCCGAGCATTCTGCGGCTTGGTTTAACTTATGAAACTTTTCTTACTCTCCCTGTTTTTCGCCGTTCCGGTTCTTGCTGACCATCACTTGGCCGGTGAAAAAGAAACCCTCCCTGCCGGGCTGCCGGCCAAGTCTGATCCCAAGGCACTCACGGATGCCGGATTCATCGCCCTTTTCAACGGCAAGGATTTGACAGGTTGGAAGACGGTCGGAGGAACGGCAAGTTTCGAGGTGAAGGACGGTGCGATCCGTGGCTTCGGCAAGAACATTGAAGGGAACACCTTTCTGCGCACCGAGGAGGAATTTGGCGATTTTGTTTACACCTTCCAATTCAAGTTCATCGACAAGAATGGCAACTCAGGTTGCATGTTCCGGGGACTTCAAAAAGACGGGAAGCCGGACGGACGGGTGACCGGATATCAGTGCGAGCACGACGATTTTAAGGACGGCAAGAGAGCGAATACGGCTGGCATTTACGACGAAGCCCGTCGTGGCTGGCTCTTTCCACATGCCAAGGCGCAGGCGGCTGAGAAGAAGGCATTCACCGATCAGGGGAATCGTATTTTTAAGTGGGACGACTGGAATACTATCGTCATCAAGTGTCAGGAGAACCATTTGCAAACCTGGCTCAATGGCGAAAAGCGGGCGGACCATACCGATACCGATGAGAAGAACACCACGCTCAAAGGGTTCTTCGCCTTCCAGGTGCACGGCGGTGCCTCCGGCGATATTCTTTGGAAGAATGTTTACCTGAAGAAGCTTTAAGAGACCGCTTGGTAAGCCTCTTTTTAGAACGTCGCAGGGTGAAACCTGAGGCGTTTTTTTGGTCACAAAAGGGGAGTGAACTGAGCGTGCTTGACTTCCCGGCCCGATTTATTTGGAGCCGTGGGAGTCAAGTAAGCCGGCCTCATGTTTTCGTCTCTGCTCGATTGCGTTTTGAACGCGTTTCAAATCTTCACCGCTCAATGCAAACGTCTCAAGGTCAGACTCGACCAGATCTGGGTCGAGAATTGCGGATGGAATTTGGCGACGGTATCGCTCTGCGCCCTCGAAAAGGGGTGGCCCGATCAATCTTGAAATGAGGTAGGATCGCTCCTGTGGCGAATCGATCTGATGAATCAGTTGAATCGCCTTCAAGGGGCGGTGTTTGGCGATTACCGGCAAGGAGTTCTTTTGAAATCCCGGGTTTTGGAGATAGGCAGGTGGTCACAAATCCAGGTGGTAGCAGCGGCTGGATTTTTTTCTTCATCACGTGTAGTCCACCACTCTGACGCGGATTGGGGATCTAAGTCCACCCATAAGGATGTCCCTGAACTTGTCACGGGCTTCTAGGGAGGATGTTTGAGAGGGGCCACGAGTCGAAATCGGAGAAATTTCTGGAGCAAGGATTCGAGTGTGCGGTGGGGAATATTGTTGGATCTTTGTCCACGCTATTACGATCACTCCCGTGGCGATGACGAGGGCTAAGCACTGGTAAAGAGGTGCTTTGGGCTGTGCCATGAGGTGTGAGTTTTGGGCCAATCGGCAATAAGCTACTAGGGTGGGAAAACGGCATGTTCGATTACATTGCCGTCGAGATTCTTGACGGAAACGACGAGCTCTTTTTCGTCGGCGTTGACTTCCATCCAGGTTGCCGAGTTTGGCTGTGGTCCGCCGCCCACGATTTGGGCGTAGGGGAATTGCGCGTTGCCAGGGATGTTTGCGGTCTCGTGCATGTGGCCGGAGATGACGACCTGGGCTTTCCAGGCGACGAGGGAATCGTGCCAGACATCGCGGCTCATTTTGCTGTAGGAATCGTAGTTTCCGTTTCCGTAGTCCGCGCGTTCGATGACGCGTTCTTTTTTCCAGCGCAGGGGAATGTGACAGCAAACGACGCGGTAAGGAGCATCGCGAAATTCGGGTTGGGTGATGATTTTCTCAAGCCACTTTGCCTGTTCGGCGCGGAGTTGCTCGAAGGCAACGCGGCCTCCGAAGCTGGGGTGGTCGTCCGGTTTATCTTCGCCGGTGTGGAGGCAGATCACGGCGACTGGTCCGTTGCGGAAGGCGTAGAAGGGACGTCCGTCCGGGGTCGCGATCATCTCGGGAACGCGGTAGGCCCACTTGCCGCGAACGTCGTGATTTCCCCAGACGAGAAGCATGGGGCGTCCGTCGGTAACGTCCTGCCCGGCCGGATTGAGGAGGGTGGGGACGAGCCATTCTTCCTGATGCCAGTCGTTGCAGAGGTCGCCATTCTAGAGCAGGAAATCGGCTCTCGGAGCGATGAGGACGGCTGGGCTTTTGATGAGGTCTTCGCTGGATTCAACATCCTGAGCGATCAAAGCGAGCGAGCCAGCTCCCGTTGTTCCAGCCACTGTTCCAAGAAATCCACGTCGTTTCATTCCGTGAAATTAGCGAACCCGGAATGAATGGCGATGACGTTCTTGGGTGAGGTGGGATTGCCTTCCTGCTGCTCCGTCTCGATAGCCTTCACGGTATCATCGTGACCGAGCTTCTTCAATCCG
>CAWUTG010000090.1:0-17018 GCA_963925135.1 uncultured Verrucomicrobiales bacterium
TGATCATCGTCCCTATCGATGGGAACCACGAGCAATCAAGAAGCGCCCCAAACCTTTTCCAAGACTCACCGAATCACGATCATCGCTAAGAGAAAAACGTGACGCCGGAGATCTCATCCCTGCCTAAAGTTGGTGCCATTCGAGACTGCTTGTAACCTTTCTCGCGAAAAGGGCATAAGCCATGTAGATATGAAAACGACGCTTGTCCTTGGCCTTCTGCTCTCGCCGCTCCTTTCAGCAGCACCCTTTCAGGCTAAAACCGTCCCCGCCAATGCCCAGTGGTACTTGCACGGCGACCTCGAAGGCCTTCGTGAAACCGACAGCGGCACCATCATCCTCAACGCCATCCGTAAGGACCACGGCAACAAGATTGAGGAAGTGAAGAGTATTCTCGGATTCGACCCCCTCACCGACCTCACCGACCTCACCCTTTTTGGCGACGGTAAGCGGGACCGCGCCGCCCTCCTTCTCAAAGGCAACATCGATCGCAGCCACCTCGAGAAAATCATCCAAAACGCCGACTCCTATTCGAACTCTCCCCATGGCGAGATCACCATTCACAAATGGGATGACAAAGGAAAAACCCAGTTCGCTGCTCTCCACGGAGAGCACACCATCGTCTTCAGCGAGCAAAAAACACTCGTAGAACTCTCCCTCGACGTCCTCAGTGGGACCAAAGCCGGACTCGTCCAAGCCCCCGCTGTTGCCAAGGAAAATCCTGTCATCCTCGGCGTCGCCAACGTTCATAAAATCGACCTCCCAAAAGATGAAGGGTCAAAAATCGTCCGGATGGTAAAGACCATCGAAATGGCGATCACGGAAAAGGAGGAACGCCTCCATGCCCGTCTCATCGTCGAGGCCCAGGCGGAAGACACCGCCAAACATTTCAAACACGCTCTCGCCGGACTCATCGCCATCGGCAGCCTGGCCGATGACAACATCGCCGGACTCGGGATCGAACACGAAGAGTCGTCCAAAGGAAAAACCATGGACATGTCCATGAGTATCTCGGTTTCGAAGGCCCTCGCCTTGCTCTCTGAATTACAGTAGTCTCCCTCTCAATGGCCTCCGTTATCTCCGACTCGGATCTCGTCCTCACCGCTCGCACCGGCGAAGTCGGCGCTGAAGGGGCGGCAGATGAAATCATCCATCGCCATCACGAAGCCATCTACGGGTTCCTTTACAAACTCACCAGACGCCGAGAAGACGCCGAGGACCTCACCCAGGAAACCTTCCTCCTAGCCCTTCGTAAGCTCCACACTTTCAAGATCGGTCACCAACTTCGCCCCTGGCTTTTCACGATCGCCCGCCGACAAGCGATCACCCAGTGGCGCAAGGCCAAACCGACCAGCGAACTTCTGGAATCTGACCATCCCTCGGTGCAAACCCGGCACAAGCACGATTCCGTGGCGCTTTGGGATATCGCCAAGCAGAAACTCAAGCGAGATGAATTCGTGGCTCTTTGGCTCTACTACCAGGAAGATTTCCCGGTCAAGGAAGTCGCCAGAGTCCTCCGGAAAACGACCCCGCACCTCAAGGTCATCCTCCACCGCGCCCGTAAGAATCTGGGCAAAGAGCTTTCTCAAACTTCCGACGCATGGCTCCCCGGTCAGGCCCTCAATCTCCCGCTATGAATACTGACTCACTCGAAAGACTTCTTCGCGAAAAAATCGCGACGGAAAAGCCGCGCCCGGGTTTCGAAACCCGTATTCAAGCGATGGCCCGCAAGTCCCGCAGCATGGAAGAACACCGGAGTTACCGCTGGCTCGTCGGATTTGGGATCGCCGCCGTCGCGCTGGTAGCTTCACTCCCCAAAGAATCAAAGCCTGTGCTACCAGAAACGGTGGAGACCACTCCTCCCCTGGAAGCGACCCAGGTCGCCCTCACCGAAATCAAGACCGAAACTTCGGTGCAAAAAGAGATCGAAGGCATGAAAAGTGATGCCCGCCGGGCCCTCTATTTCCTCTCGAACACGGTCCCCTCCTTGATCGAGAAATAAGGCTACTTGCGACGCTCCTCCAGCGCCGCCACTGCGACCTTCACGAGCGCAGCGATCCCCTCCGGAGTCGGATGGAGAAGGTCCCACTGCAAAAATGCCTCACGAGTGCTCCCGGCCGGAGCCACGATATCTCCGATTTTCATCTCCTCATTGTTTGCCGCCAGTCGATGGAACCTAGCGAGATCCACCTTGGTTATTTGAGGATGCGTCTTCAGCCACAGATCGAGTCGCCGGTTTGCAACCGCGATCACTTCCCTCCCCGGATATTGCGCGGGTGTCAGAATCACTCCCACCGACTTTTCAGCGTCCGGAATATTTCCGACAACCACGGGACATTCAAAAGAAGCCAACTTGGCCAAACCCTTTTCGAAAAACTCGAGTCGAGTCAGTCCACGGTCCTCCTCGCTTCTCGAACGCTGATTTCCGTAGAGATACCAAAATAGAAAATCGACTGCAAACACCACTGTGGGCTTTCCTTCACGGGCCTTTTTGATTTGGTAGTTTCCCTTTGGGACCGGGGCCACAAACATCCAATTGCTCCCAAGATTCAAAATTCTGTCTCCCCCGGTCTTCCTTGCCTCTTGCAAATAATGGTGCATTCCCAGCTGCTTCGACTTTACCGAAAAGGGCAAGCCCAACTCCGGTAGATAGAAGCCATCCGACAAGCTCGCACCTACGATAACAGGGCGTTGGTAGAGCGCCTCGTCAGCCTGCAGCGGAAGAAATGTCAAAAGGAATGCGAGCTTTAAAAACCTCATCAGACTCCACCCTTCCACATCGCCAAGGGCAATTCAACGCCCCTTATCCCAACGATGCTGAAAAACGGGCGTGGCCTTCATCCTGAAATACTGGCCGAGGAGCACCGTACTCATTTGCAAGCATCCATGTCCTTCCTCCCCGGGGATCCTGCGGACTGAGAAAGCGCACCCCGTCCTCTTTCAAAACCCACAGCGGGCGGGCGATCGGGCGGGTCTTCAACTCATCCCGGTTAAAATAAACCTCCAACCCGGTCAACTGGTCCCGCTTCCAGGCCAGCGTGCACATGGTCCGGGCTACGGTTGCTCAGCCTCTTCTTGATCCTGATCGTCTTTTTCTTTGTCGCTCCCGACCGGAAGCGATGTCTTGGTCTTACCTCATCCTCCACCTGAGGACATTCCTTTGCTGGCTCATGTCTGGATGCCCATTTTGGGCAGGATCCACATTTGCAGAGCAATGTAGAATGCCACGACGCCAATTCCTACCAGTATTCCTTTCATAATGATTTCTACAGGTCGGAGTCCCTGCCAAAGGAATTATCCCCTCTTTCGTAGAAAGCGCAACCGGAGAGAATAATCATCTCTATTCTGGAATAATCATGGACTCTCGCCAAAAGAGACTGATGTTTAGTGTGTCGAAAAAGCCCATGAAAAATTCAACCACTCTATTTCTTGCTTCCTGCCTGGGAGCCAGCACTCTCTTTGCCCAAAAAGAAGCCGACGTATTCGCTCTAAATTCAGCCGCCACCGACACCCGCCCCACGGGCTGGGGACGTCTCATGGAAGTTCCCGACTTTAACTCCGGAAACCCATCCAATGATGGCAATGGCCCTGGAATGCCTCTTGTGCAAATGAGCTTCGGTCACTTCTTTTCCTCGGATTTCGACTCCCTAGGCGGCGATGTGCGTGCGGATGAATTTACCCTCCGCGCCCCCCTTGCCTCCATTCGCGTCGGCAACGCCTACGTCATCCCCATGCTGACCTACCGCTGGAATGAGTTCAGCACCAGCACCCCAAACCTTCTTCCCGAATCAACGCTTCACCAGATTCGCATGCCCATCGCTGTCCTCTACCAGCCCGCCGATCACTGGCTCGTCGGTGGCATCGTCATGCCTGCTCTCGCCGGCGACCTCAGCAGCAGCGACAATT
This sequence comes from uncultured Verrucomicrobiales bacterium, assembly GCA_963925135.1. Classification (GTDB taxonomy): domain Bacteria; phylum Verrucomicrobiota; class Verrucomicrobiia; order Verrucomicrobiales; family Akkermansiaceae; genus SW10. The sequence continues at coordinate 3,904 of CAWUTG010000090.1, forward strand.
TTTCCATCGCGGGGGCCATCGGAGCGGCCTATCAATATAGCGACGATCTTACGATTCTAGGAGGCCTCTACTACTTCAACGGCTACGATGAATCCTATGTCGTCGGCGGACCCGGTTTCATGTGGCAGGCGACTGACAAGCTCCAAGCTTACTTCATGGGACCTATTGCCGGCCTCAACTACAACGTCAATGACAGCTGGATCCTCTCCCTGACCGCCAGATACGACTCCCCCATCTGGAACGTGGAAGCCGATGCTCTCGGACCTGAGCGGGATATCTCAACCTCGAGCGTCCAGGTGGGACTCAAGTCGGAACATAAACTTGGAAAGAACGTCTGGGGCTACGCCACCGTCGGATACTCCTTCCTCCGTGACATGGAGATCGAGGACCTCAAGAGCAATGAACTCCAAGTCGATGACATCGATGCCGGGCTCTTTGTCGAAACCGGCGTGACTCTTCGATTCTAAGAGACTCTTGTTGCCGGACTGGCAAAGAGGGTCCCTCGTTGAAAAATTTCAAGTCAACACATCTTTTACCCTTGCCCGGGGATAGCCATTTCCGTATAAAAGTTACCGAAATGATCAAAATCACCTCTCTCCTAACCCTCTCTTTAGGAAGCGGGCTTTCTCTTGGGGCCGTCTTCTATCCTATCACCTCAGTCACCTCAGACACTGCGGGTAGCGATTTCTTCCCCGCCATCCGCCTCATCGAAGGCTCTGGCGTCGGATTCGACAGTGCAGAACCTCATGACCGAATCGGGGGGCAAACTTGGGTCACTAACGCCCCGAATGGCGGCACAGGCGATTACTTTGCGCCAACGCCGGCCGTAGCACCGCGCCTCGTCTTCGATCTCGGGTCCTCCGTGACCCTCAATGAGATCAGCATCTGGGGCTACGCGGACGGCAATGGCAACGGACTGATCTCAGCCGACCTCCGTTTTTCTGACACCCCAACATTTACCGGAGCTCCCTTCAGCATCGCGGGAATCACGCAGCCCGTGACACCCCGGCAAAATTTTTCCTTGCCCGAAGTCAACGCCCGTTACGTCGAATTGATCCCGACCGACAACCTCTTCGGAATCGCCCCTCCAGGAGGTGACCGTGTCGGCATGGGTGAAGTGGCCTTTGCCCAGCCTATCCCCGAACCCTCCAGCGCCCTTCTGGCTGTTTTGGGCCTGGCAGGCTTAATCCGCCGCAAGCGCTAGAACCGCCCTCTTGTTAAGAATTTGAACACGACAGGGGTGTGGGTAATCCCGCACCCCTTTTTCTTTCGCTAAAACACTTTCCAACCACTCATCTGATTATGAAAAAATTTCTCATGCCTCTCTTGATCGTGAGCACAAGTCCGATCTCCTCCGCTCTCACCTTCCATCCCATCACCGGTATCGCCGCCCCCAATATGGTCGATGGTAATACCGCCGGAAATCCCCTCGCCAATATCATCCAAGGCCCGGGTGTCGGATTCGAACTCGCTCCTCCACACGCCCGCATCGGCGGCACCTGGTATTCCGATGCCCCCGGTGGCTTTCCCTCGGATTACCTCGTTTCCAACCCAGGAGACGAAATTATCATTCTCGACCTCGGAGCCGACACCACCCTCTTCGAACTCAGCTACTGGGGATACTCTAGCACCAACGGAAACGGCATGCGGGAATTCCAACTCCGTTTCGCGACCGACGCCGAAGGCGGTGCCCCCGCCCTGGGCGATGAATCATTCGGAAGCTCCATCCCGTTTAATCCCGCCTTCACCGCCCTCAATGAGGATCTCCCACGGCAGAGCCTTGCCTTCGGTCAAGCCATCAACGCTCGCTATATCGAAGTGAAAGCTCTCAACAACTACTTCAATTTTGTGGTCGGTGGCGACCGCCTCGGTATCGGCGAATTCTCGACCGCACAACCTTCCGTGATCGGAAATCCGGACATCGTGCCTCCCGGTGCCCTCGCCCTCGCCCTCACACCCACGGCTCCCACCACCCACAACATCCCCCTCCTCAACACTGGGGACCTCAATCTGGATATCCAAACCATCACCTTCACCGGAGAACATGCCGACGCCTTCAGCGTTGTCACGGACCTCCCAACCCAAATCGCCCCCTTTCTTTCAGGCCCCGTCCAGATTCAATTCGACCCATCAGGACTCGGCGGCGAGATCACCGCTACCGCCATCGTCACCTCAAACGACTCAGATCAAAGCTCCATCGAAATCCTGCTCACCGGCTCCTTGCCTGCCCTAGGACCGAACCTTGTCGTCACCTCGCCTCTTACTTTGGCTCTCATTGAGAGCTCCGTGGAAGATTACAGTATCCCCGTCACCAACGGCGGAGGCACCCCTTTGACCATCAGCGGACTCACCTTCACTGGCACGACGGCCCAAGCCTTCACCTTGGTGACTCTCCCCAACACCATCGCCCCAGGTGGCTCGGACGTGGTCGTAATCCGCTTCGACCCCTCCGCCGCGCGACCCGGAGCGATCGATATCGTGGCCCACTTCACCTCAAACGACCTAATCCCTCCCACCACAGACCTCGTTCTCAAAGGCGGCCTCTCACTCACCTTCCACCCCGTCAGCGCCGTCATGACCAATACCGTCAACTTCTATTCCGAACTGAACCTCATCAGCGGGATTGGCACGGGATTCGAAGCAAGCTGGCCCCACGCCAGCATTGGCGGTGGTCAACCCGCCACCTGGGTTACCGATGCCCCCAACGGCGGCTCCGGTGACTACTTTGACAACGCACAAACCCCTCCCGTCATCATCTTCGATCTCGGAAGCAATGTCACTCTGGCCGAGATTTACACTTGGGGCTACGCCGCTGGAAACACCAACGGCGGGAAAAATTTCTCCCTCCGCTTTGCCACCGAAGCAGAAGGGGGCGCCCTCGGACTTGGGGATGAGAACTTTGGCAACGCCATCACCTATGCTCCTTCCTTCGAAGCGGCCTTCGACCCCCTCAACCCTACCGCCAACGCCTTCGCCTTTCCCGTCAGCGCCCGCTACGTCGAAATGACCTTCACCGACAACTGGAAGGATCTCGTCGGCACCCTCCCCGGAGGTGATCGCGTCGGCTTGGGAGAAGTCGCCTTCCCCTTCTTCCCCGGCGGCGATACCCATCTTAAAATCTGGGCCACCGAACGCCTCAGCAATGGCCATTTCGCCATCACGTTTTCCTCTGCACCCGGAATCACTTACGATCTGGAGCGCTCTATCAACGGAATCGATTGGCTCACCCTCACCGCGACCATCATCGGCGGACCGGATGCCACCTCGATCATCACGGACACCAACACCCCTGCCGACGCCAACCTTGTCCTCTATCGCATCATCCAGCGCTAACGCTTCCAGCCTCTCCCATCCCTCATGACTGCTCTATCTCTGGCGCGCATCAGCGCCAGCTTCCACTTCTTTATACTCACGCTGCCGCTTGTGGCTGCTGATTTTCACCCCGTCAGTTCCATCACCAGTTCGACTTCGGGAACGGATCTCTATTCCGTTGCCAATCTCATTCAAGGGCCAGGTTCAGGATTTTCGACCACCGAACCCCATAGCAGTCTCGGTGGTGGCTCCACCCACACCTGGGTCACCAATGCCCCCAATGGCGGAAGCGGTGACTATTTTTCCAACGGCGTCGCCAATCCCGTCCTCGTGATCGACCTGGGAAGTGATCGCACTCTCAGCGAAATCAGCACCTGGGGTTACGCCAACACCAACACCAATGGTGGACAGGATTTCACCCTCCGCTTCGCCACCAATTCCGAAGGCTCCAATGGCTTCGGCACCTCCATCACATACGAGCCCTCTTTCGAAGCAGGATTCAGTGCCGACGCCCGCGACTCACATCCCTTCAGCCAAACCGTGAGCGCCCGCTACCTCGAATTCACCTTCACCGACAACTGGAAGAACCTCCAAGGCGGCACTCCCGGTGGCGACCGCGTCGGACTTGGCGAAATCGCCTTCGAAAATGCCATCCCCCCCATCGACCCTCTCCTCCAAATCGATCCCACCTTCAATCTCGACCTCGATGGCTCGGTCCAAACGATCGAACTTCCTGTCACCAATCTGGGGGCCACTAAAAACCTCACCCTTTCCACTCCCGTCCTCGGCGGTTCGAATGCCTCCGCTTTCACCCTGCTCTCCTCCCCATCCTCCATCCCTCCCAACTCCAGCGACCCCATCCAGCTCTCCTTCAACCCCACCGGCGTCACCGGCACGGTCAACGCCACCCTCGCCTTCACCACCAACGACACCTCCCAAGCCTCGGTCACCGTCACCCTGAACGGCTTCATTCACGACCCCCGACTCTCGACCGCCAGCTTCTTCGACCTCGGATCCTTCCCCTCCGATTCCGGCCCTCAAAACGGGCAACTGACCCTCGCCAATACCGGGGGAGGCCAGACTCTCAACCTCACCAACGTCTCCCTCTCCGGTCCCAATGCCGCCAACTTCTCCATCGTCAGCTCTCCCACCAACATCGCCCCCCTCGGCCAGGGCATGATCGTCATCCAGCTCGATCCCATGGGCACCGAAGGCATCTTCTCCGCCAAGCTCGAGATCCAAAGTAACGACGCCCTCAACCCCGTCACCATCATCAATCTTAATGCCCTCGTTGGCGATGCCATCCCCAACTCCGGGGTCCGCATTAACGAGTTCATGGCCGGCAACGGAAGCACCCTGAACGATGGCGATGGCAACTCCTCCGACTGGATCGAGATCTACAACGCCGGACCCGGAACCGCCGATCTCAGCGGCTGGTTCCTCACCGACTCCGCCTCCTCTCCCCAAATGTGGCAGTTCCCCGCCGGAACCACTCTTGCTCAAAACGGCTACCTCATCGTCTTCGCCTCCGGCCAAACCACCGACACCTATCTCGACGCCGGAGGCTTCCTCCACACCAATTTCAAACTCGCCACCGAAGGAGAATACCTCGCCCTCGTCATGCCCGATGGCATCACTGTCAAAAGCGAATTCGCACCCACCTTTCCGACCCAATTTAGCGACATTTCCTACGGAACTTACGCCGAAAGCGGACCCGCCATCGACTTGATCGCCAGCAGCAACGCCGCCGTCCTCTTACCGACTAATGGCACTCTCGGTCTCACTTGGACCTTCCCCTCTTTTACTCAGAATGCCTCCTGGCTCACCCCAGGCACAGGCTCGGGCGTGGGATTCGACAACGGCTCCGACTACGATCCCGAAATTGATGTCGATCTTCAAAGCACTCTCTTCCAAAACGGATCCTCAGCCTACATCCGCCTTCCCTTCAACCTCGACGACGCCAGCTCAATCACCGGTCTCAAGCTCAAGATCCACTACGACGATGGCTTCTACGCCTACCTCAACGGCACGGAAATAGCCTCCCGCAATGCCCCCGCCAACCCCACTTGGAACAGCTCGGCTTCCTCCAATATCAACGAAAACACCAACCTCGAGGAAATCGACATCTCGGCCTTTACCCCCTTCCTTCAAAACGGCCCCAACGTCCTCGCTATCCACGGCATGAACAGCGCGGCTGGCAGCAGCGACTTCCTCATCGCCGCCGAACTCAACTCCACCACCGCACCCACCGGACCGCTCCTCCCCGGCTACCTCATCGTCGCCACTCCCGGAGCCGAAAACACCGGTGGAGCCTCCAATCCCGGACCGGAAATTCTCGCCGTGCAACACTCTCCAACCCAGCCGCTCGAAACGGAAAACCTCGCCGTCACCGCGACCATCCTCCCCCGCCTCATCGCCGTCGGGGAAGTCCAACTTTCCTACCGCATCCAATATGGTGCCACCACCACCCTGACCATGACGGACGACGGCACCGGAAACGACGCCCTCGCCGGAGACTCCATCTTCACCGCCACCATCCCGGCATCCGCTTATGGCAAAGAAGACTTGATCCGTTGGTTCGTGACCGCCAAGGACGCCGCTGACGCCCCCTCTCGCGCCCCCGCCTTTCTCGACCAATCAGGCAACAACCAGTCATCCGAATACTTCGGAACCGTCAGCCTGGACCCCGCCGTCTCCTCCAATCTCCCCGTCTTCCAGTGGTTCTCCCAAAACGTCTCCGCCAGCCATAACCGCAGCGGAGCCCGCGCCTCAGTCTTTTTCCTCGGTCGCTTTTACGACAACCTCTACGTCCGCCAACGCGGCGGTGCCACCAACGGATCAGTCTCCCAAAAGTTCAATTTCAATAAAAGCGACTCCCTCTTTGTGAACGCCGAAATGTCCTCTGTCGGCGAAATCAATATGAACGGCAACGGCGCCGACAGCACCTACGTCCGGCAACCCCTTGGCTTCGACACCCACCGCCTCGCCGGAAACGAAGCCTGCCTGACCTACCTCTGGCAAATGCGCGTCAACGGTGCCTCGGACCGCATCGGCGTGGCCATCGAACAGGTCGATGACGACTTCCTCGACCGCTACGACTACGACCGCGACGGCGACCTCTACAAATTCGTCCAGCGCAGCAATCTCAACCCCGTCTTCTTCGACACCATCACCGGGATCGAAAAGAAGACCGGCGACCTCTCCAACATCGATTCAGCCGTCGATCTCGTCGCTGGCCTCAACCTCCCCACCTCCGAGCAACGTCGCCAGTGGGTCATCGACAACCTCGACCTCCCCCAAGTCATCAACTACCTCGCCTCCCGCTCCATCATTCAGGATGCCGATGATCTCCGCAAAAACTTCTACATGTATTTCGAGGCTCAAGGCGACTGCCGCTGGCGTATCTTCCCCTGGGATAAGGACTACACTTTTGGAGTCGTGGGCGATGGCGGAACTTTCCTGCCCCATCCCTTCTTTGGCGACGAGGAACACAAAAAACAAAACGCCAATCAGTGGAACATCCTCTACGACGTCATTTTCGAAGAACCCGTCACCCAGCGCATTTACCTCCGCCGCCTCCGCACCCTCATGGACGAGCTTCTTCAGTCCTCTTCCACCCCGGTCAACGAGCGCATTCTTGAAACCCTCGCCAGCGATCTCATCACCCCGGCTTCCCCGCCCCTCAGCAGCAGCTTGGGCTCCATCAATAGCTATCTGACGAGTCGCCGCAGCGTCCTCTTCAACAACTACCCCACCCTCGTCCCGTCCACGCCACCCACGAATCCCGCTATCACCATCGCCGATGTCGAAAGCAACCCCGCCAGCGGAAATCAAGACCAGGAATTCATCCGCCTCCACAACTCGGAAAACACCGAGATCGACCTCTCCGGCTGGACCGTCGAGGGCGGCGTCGAGTTTACCTTCCGCGCCGGCACCGTCATCGAACGAAACGGCGACCTCTACCTCACTCCGGACAGCAAGGAATTCCTGACCCGCGCCACCTCCCCCACTGGCGGCGAGGAACTCCTGACCGCCGGCCCCTTCTCCAGCCACCTCTCCAACTTTAGCGAAGTCCTCACCCTCAAAGATTCATCAGGAAGCATCGTCGACTCCATCAACACCCCCAACAATCCTTCCCCCGCCCAGCTCCACCTCGTCATCAGCGAGCTCATGTATCACCCCGCCAGCCCCAATAATGACGCCGAATACCTCGAACTCATGAACATCAGCGACAGCGTCACGCTCGACCTCTCAGGAGTTCATTTCACCCGCGGAATCGACTTCACCTTCGCCCCCGGAACCACCCTCGCCCCCGAAGCCCGTATCCTGCTCGTCCTCAACCAACTCGCCTTCGAAGCCGTCCACGGCCCCGGACATCCCATCGCCGGAGTCTTCCAAAACGACTCCCGACTCAACAACGGCAGCGATCGGCTAAAACTCGAAGACGCCTCGAACAGCTCCATCCTCGAATTCACCTACCACGACTCCGCGCCCTGGCCCACGGGTCCCGATGGCAATGGCTTCAGCCTCGTCCTCATCAACCCAACTTCTTCTCCAGCTCCCGATCTCGCCTCGAGTTGGAGAGAAAGCAGCCTCCTCGGAGGAAACCCCGGCCAACCTGACTCTGCGACCTTCGTCGGAGATCCCGCCGGCGACCCCGATTACGATGGCATCACCTCGCTTCTGGAATTCGCTTTTGGCACTCCCACGGACCTCGCCAATCCATCCCCCTTCCAAGTGAGTTTCGACGGTGCTTCGGTGAAAATTACCACTACCTTGAACCAAGCCGCCGACCAACTCGACATCACCCTCGAGAGTTCCCTCGATCTGAATCAATGGGAAGACGCCACCGCCGCACTGCCCCTGACTTCCCGGATCAACAATGGCGACGGCACCGCCAGTGTCACCTTCGAAAGCATCCCGGAATCCCTGACCGTCACCCAACGCCACTTCTTCAGACTCAAGGTTACTGTCCTCCCGTAGAGAAGGGTCCCGTCTTAGAAAAGGAGCCGTGGCGCCCTCGCCACTTCGCTTCGTAAGTCCCAAAACCCCATTCTACGAACGATCGTGAGGTGGCGAGCTTCAGGCACCACAGAGTTCGCTTAGTCACCAAAAAAAACGACTTCCATCGCAAAGGCCGTGGAAGTCGTCTTAAAAGTTTAATCCAGAACTGGAATCAGATTCCAAGTTCCGCCTTAAAATCACCCCGCAACTTTCGCCCGGGAATCTCGGCAAAGAGTCCCTTGTTGGGATCCTCAAAGTCTGCAGAGTATCCCTTATCGTAGGAGAAAAGGTGCTTGGGGAAATACTCGAAATATCCCTCCCGCTCCTGATTATTCAGCCGCCCCCAAATCGCAAAATTCAGGGTTCGAGCCAGCTTCTGCTTCATTTTGAGCGTCAATCGACGCCCCGCGCCGGCCCGCTGGACCTGCTTGTGGGTCAATTGCTCGGGTGAGGCTTCAACTAGGTCATGATGGCTGAGCCGCCAGGCTTGGAGGAGATCTTCAAGAGGCTGGGGACCAAGGTCGCGTTCTTCGAGCATTCGATCAATAATAGGGGGATTAGGCTGCCTTCAGACGCAGCTCACCGAGACCACTCACCAGTTCGCGCGTCTCACGGCGCCAGCGCTTCAAGGTCGCCTTGGAGGCCTCAAGCTGCTCGGAAAGCGAATTTTCGAACTCGTTCAAGTTCTCTTTCAGTTGGTCAAGAAGGGCATTTACCTTGGCGACAGCATGCTCGCACATCGAGCCATCCTGTGCCGCAAGCTCGGCAAGTTTGGCCTCGGCTTTCCGCTGGGCCTCTTTCATCTCTGCCGCAACGATCTTGCTGGTAGGAACCCGGCGGAGATCACTCACGAGACCGAGCCTGTGAAGAGCCATGATGCTCCACTTCGTAGGATCGAAGCTCCAAGACTTGACCCCGTTGCGGAAGTCGTGCTGAAACTCGTGGTGGTAGTTGTGGTATCCCTCACCGTAAGTGACGAGAGCCATAATCCAGCTGTCACGGGCACTGCAGCGTGTCGAATAAGGCTGATCACCGATGCAGTGGCAAAGGGAGTTAATGAAGAACGTCGACTGCTGGACGAGCACCACCCGAAGGGCACCCACAACAAGGACCCCGGCAAGGATTCCGACCATTCCACCCATGGTGAAATATCCGACGATTGCCGGGACGATCAGCCCTGCAATAAATGCAATCGAGACATAGAAGCGATCTTGGAAGCGAACAAGGGCATCACGGCGGAGGTCCTTGACGTTGTCCATGGGTTGCTCGGCATCGAGCTTGAAAAGAATCCAACCAATGTGGGCCCAAAAGAAGCCCTTGGTGATGTCGTAGGGATCTTCATCGTGATCCGTGTGCTTGTGATGGCGGCGGTGATCCGAGGCCCAGTGAAGCACCGAGTTTTCGAAGGCGCAGGCCCCGAAGATGAGAGTGAAGAGACGAACCGGCCACTTGGCCTTGAACGACAAGTGGGAAAAGAGACGGTGGTAACCAAGGGTGATACTCAGACCCGTTGCGATCATGTAGAAGGTGAACAGGCTCCACATGATCCAGTTCATATCATACATAATGAGGAAAATCGGAGCGGCAATCACTCCAAGAGTCGTAATCACAAAAAGGAATGAGGTATTCACCCAATTCACTCGATGGAAGGGAATTCTAGAATTCATAATTGGTTTGTTTTTGAGATGGCGGAGCGAGGGTTTCACACCCCGCGCTGGGGTCATCATAACCTGCAAGACTTAATTTTACCAGCCTCAAATTTGGGGCACGAAATGAATCGCATTGCTCCAATTTTTCATCTGCTTAAAAAAAGCATTTTCTTGTCAGACCAAAAAATCCCGCTCGTATCAGTCTACCTAAACATGAAACTTTTTTTAGCCGCCTGTGCCCTGTCAACATCCCTGCTATCAGCTGCCCATCCCGGTAAAGCGCCCTATGAACTCTACTGCGGAGCCTGCCATTCCCCTGATGGGAAGGGCATTAACGTCGGACAGTTCCCACCTCTGGCAGGCAGCGAATGGGTCGACGGCAAGTCAGAGCGCCTGATCGAGATCGTTCTTCATGGACTGGAGGGCCCCCTGCAAGTCGATGGCAAGGACTACAATTTGGTCATGCCTCCCCACAAGGACTCGCTCACTGACCAACAAATCGCGGATATTATTAGCTACGTCCGCTCCAGCTGGGGCCACAAAGAATCTCCCGTTTCTGTCGAGCAGGTCATCGCGATGCGCAAGGCCACCGCGAAAAAGAAGGACATGTGGAAGGCCCCCCAACTCCTTAAGAAATACCCCATCACCAGAGTTGGACCCCTCAAAGACCTCCTGTCCTACACCCACCACGGCTCTTTCAAAACCGTGGAAGAACTCAGAAAGTCCAAGCGCGTCAATACCGAGGAGGAAAAAGGAGGCTTGATCTCCCTCACCCAGGCCGCCCTCAAGGACACGACTCGCGACGCCTACGGCCTCACCTGGGAAGGCTGGCTTGAGGTCCCTAAAGACGGGAAATACACCTTCCACTATGACACCGACGACGGCGGTGCCGTCACCGTCAACGGAAAGCAAATCATCAGCCGGAACTATGTCGGGCCTGCTGGAAAACCCACCAAAAAGGCCATCAACCTCAAAAAAGGCCGAGCCGAGATCAAAATCGAATACTTCGAACTCGCCGGCCAGGAATTCATCTCGCTCGCCTGGGAAGGCCCCGGCCTCAAACTTCAGGCCCTTTCCGATACCGCACCCTCCAAAGGTGATCGCGGTGGCGGCAACCCCGAAATCATGCTCACCGCCCCCGCCGGTGAAGCCCTGATCTACCGAAACTTCATCGAAGGCACCGACCCGCGCGCCATCGGCGTGGGCTACTCCGATGGCGTCAACCTCGCCTTCTCCGGCGACTCCATGAGCCTCGACATGCTCTGGACCGGCAATTTCATGGACGCCGAACGCCACTGGACCAACCGCGGACAAGGCAACCAACCACCCGCCGGAGACCAACTCGTCAAAGTCAACCGCGGCCTCGCTTTCGCCATGCTCGAAAGTCAAACCTCTCCCTGGCCCTCCACAGCCGACGATAAATTAAAGCCCGTCTTTAAGGGATACGACCTCGATCAAAAGCAGCACCCGACCTTCCGCTACCACTTTGGCCCCGTCGACATCACCGACAAACCGACCCCGTCCGCCGACGGCTCCGGCTTCACCCGAACCATCGTGATCGATGTCCCCTCACCCGGTTCGTCAGGCGAGCAACTCTACTTCCGAGCTCTCAGCGGAGGAGCGATCGCACCCGCCGGTGAAAGAACCTTCACCTTCAACTCCACGCTCAATGTCAACGTCGCCAACTCGGAGAACCCGCCCTTCACCCGCGATAACGAACTCATCGTTCCCATCCCGCTCACTCCCGGAAAACACGAAATCACCCTGGACTACTCCTGGAACTAATCCCCTCACCTATTTTACGACCATGAAATCATTTCTCCTTTCCGGGCTCCTCGTCGCCACTGCCATCGCAGATCAACGTCAGGCCGAATTCTACCTCAGCGAAGAAATCCCCACCCCCGAGGGTGAAGTCCTCGAACTCGGCTCCATCGCCATCATGCCCGACAAAAAAGTCGCCGTCTCCTCCCGACGCGGGGACATCTGGGTCTGCGAAGGCGCCTACGAAGAAGACCTCTCGAAGGTCAAGTGGACCCTCTTCGCCCGCGGCCTTCACGAACCCCTTGGCATGTTTTACAAGGACGGCTCCCTCTACACCACCTCCCGCCCCGAGATCACCAGACTCACCGACACCGATGGCGACGGTCGCGCCGACCGCTTTGAAACCATCACCCAGAATTGGGGCATCGATGGCGACTACCACGAATACAACTTCGGCTCCGATCCCGACAAAGACGACAACGTCTGGGTCGTCCACTGCCTCACCGGCTCCGGCGGGGCCAGCGCCAAATCCCCTTGGCGCGGCTGGTGCTACCGCTACGGACTCGATGGTACGGTCACTCCCACCTGCCCCGGCATCCGCTCCCCGGGCGGCATTGGCTTCAACGAAGCCGGTGATTGCTTCTACACCGACAACCAGGGCCTCTGGAACGGCTCGTCCTCCCTCAAGTGGCTCAAACCGGGCGGCTTCATGGGCAACCCCACCGGCAACGTTTATGCCAAGCTCACCGGTCTCGAGGAACCACCGAACCCTACCAGTGGATCCCGCATGGTCACCGAGATGGACAAGGATCCCCGCATCATCCCTCCCGCCGTCATCCTTCCCCACGGAAAAGTCGGTCAATCTCCCACTGCCGTGATCTATGATTCCACCGAAGGGAAATTCGGGCCCTTCCAAAACCAGGTTCTCGTCGGCGAGCAAACCCACTCCCAGGTCCAGCGCGTCTATATGGAAAAAGTCAAAGGCCTCTATCAAGGTGCCGTTTGGAAATTCCTCGAAGACTTCCGTTGCGGAATTATCCCCGCCCGCATGGGTGAGGACGCCACCCTCTTCGTCGGAGGATCCAACCGCGGCTGGGCCGCCCGTGGAGGCAAGGACTTCACCTTTGAGCGCGTTCGCTGGACGGGCAAGACGCCTTTCGAAATGCACGAAATGCACGCCAAGCCCGATGGCTTCACCATCACCTTCACCGAACCCGTCGATGAAGCCACCGCCAAAAATCCCGCCTCCTACAAAGCAGCCGCCTGGACCTACATCTACCAAGAAAACTACGGCAGCCCCGAGGTCGACGCCGCCACGCCAATCATCGACTCCATCACCGTCGCTCCCGACAAAAAATCCGTCCACCTCAAGGTCTCCGGCCGCGTCCG
>CAWUTG010000091.1:0-33300 GCA_963925135.1 uncultured Verrucomicrobiales bacterium
ATGTTGAGGGCGATCTCCATGTCACTTTGAGGCGCCTTCCACTCCCCCAACATCGACAAGACCTTGCGCGCTCCGTCACGGGAAAAAAGCACCGCATGATTCGCCGACAAATAACGACACTCCATCCAATCCCCGGCAGGAATTGGCGCTTCAAGGTGATGTCCGCCCAGATAAACCAGGTCTGCATTGGCTTTCATCGCCTCGCCCAGTACCTCCTCAAAATCTTCGGTAAAGGCAACGTCATCCTCCAGAAAAAGCAGATAAGAGAATTTGGAACGCAGGAACTTTCGCAAGGCGATTCTCTTGGTCAGCCGGACCGCATAATTCGCTGGAGTTGTCCCACTGGGATACTTCTCAATCCGAGCCTGGGGAATCCTGCTACCATCGACTGCTTCAATAAATTTAATGGCGCATCCCAAGATATCGCCAAACCCTTTCTCCAAGCAAAAACGTCGATCTTTCCTTCGATCCAAATTAGCGCAAAAAACCATGAAATCTTTGGGGAGATTAATTGGCATAGATATTCTTGGGAAGTTCGGGGATTCATCGAAAACCGGGAAAACTATTTCAAAGAAAGAAAAAGTTTACCTCCAACCTCGTTGGACCCGCGAGGCTCCGCCCTCGATTCAGTTTTTATTTTTTTCAGCTTCTATGCTCCACTCTTTTAGTAACTGTGGCTCCGTAATTCTAGCGTGCTCAATTATTTCCTCAATAACTTTACTTCGTGCCACTGGGTCGCTAATTGATTTGGCCCATTCATAAGAATCACCCAAATTCACCTGTATCATTCGGGTGGCAACTGCCAATTTCCCGGCATCACGAAATTGCATCCCTTCTATTTCGCTTACCCAATTACTGGCTGCAACGGGCTCATCCACAATCCACCGACCTACGACACTTTCGATAGCTTTGATCCTAGCAATCTCATCTTGCGGCAGGTGTTCTACCAATTCAGCGGGGCTGAAAAAATTAGAACCATAGATCTTTACAGCCAAGGCTGATTGGTTCCTCAAGTTAGAGGAATTCTCCATCACTTTCACTGCTGAACTAAGATCTCGCTCTTTGATGAAGTAATCTGCAGCACCCTGTAGTAACAATCCATTAACTCTCACAATCTCAGGGTGATCTTCGAGATACTTTAACGCCTCAATCGTAAGGTGCAAATCACCGGCCCCGAACATACCTTCGAGAAACATCGCTGATTTCCTCGGGTCATTTAGCCCTTTCATTACATCATCTGGAAACTTTTCGAAACTAAGGTTCTGTCCAAGAATTGCTGGAGCAGTGCTCGTGGGCGAAAATGAGTTAGGTGTAACCAACCATTTCAAAGCCACCTCGAAATCTCCACCTGCAAACTTCTGGGCTAGTAACGAAGTAGCATAATCATAGGTTGGCTTCGACTTCAAACCGTCACAAAAACTTTCGAAACCCTCCAAGGTAAGTGACTCGGCAGCCTCAGTTATCAACTGGACTCTTGCCAAATTGAGCTTCTCACCCTCACCTGAAAATTCAACTTCAAGATCTTCCAAAGCCATTCTGAAATCGCCAGTAGAAGTATGTTTTCTCTTGTGACCGGCCTGATTCCCCGCTCTTCCATCTGCATGCTTAATTACCAAAGGGCCTCCAGAGGGATTCGAATCCATTTCCCCGCCATCTTGAAATTTAGAATTTCTAAAAAAATAAAGGCAGGAAATTAGGAGAACAAAACCAACAATCCAAGTACTACGGCTGAACATTTTCATATTCGATGATTACCCAAACTGTATACTCGTAGCCAGCCACCCCACCCTCCGACTTATATACCGCACCATTGTTATGATTTGGTGATATTTTAGGATACCCAGTTTTTACATCAGCTGACGTAGCGATCATCGTGGCTTCAACATTAGAGAGCGAAACCGACTCACCCGCGGCTATACTTGGAACGGGGTAAGGTTGAACCAAGCTTCCAGCACGCCAAAACACATATTTTATTTTTTTAGGATAAACAGTTTTAGGAGCGGAAGTCGCCCCAGAAGCAAGAGCCGTCCCAGCGCCCAAAATCGTCATTGCCGCCGCCGAACACGATGTCTTCTTCACAAATGATCTTCTCGTTAAACTCATGATTTAAATATTGATTCACTTGCAGTCTGCAAAAAAAAAACCCAACTCTGTCAAAACATTTTACGAGATTCTATGAGTTGGACCGAAATTTTCCCAGTGATGGATGACGACATGGTGGAACGCTATCAGCAGGAGGCTTCCACGCAAGACAAAGAAGCTATGAGTGGACACTTTGCAGTGGCCGCCATCCACAATCAACGCAAGAGACATCACGTCGTTGCCACCAGCCTCTTTTGGAAGCCCGCTGCCGTCGACGAACCCGACTACCCCATCCCGACGCGGGAACTCATGCAGGATGCCGAAGGTTACGCTCCTTCGTCTCGCTTTAAGAATCCGTGGAAGCACTACGTCGAGCCAGTGTTCGGAGCGGTTCGTCATCTTGCGGAAATTCGCCCGGAACTCGTTTATCGTGTCTATCTCGCAAACGACCTTTCCTTTCTCATCCCCGATCTCGTCGAGGCTGGCTGTGAGGTCTCCCACCGACTGCGCGGACATCGGGACTCCGGGAGGCTACCACACCGCCGCCGCCGGACTCATGGGAGCCGCGAAGCCCCTTCCCATCAAACTCCTTTGTGAAGCCTTTATCTGGTGCTGCGAAAACGGTCTTGTGAAAGACTACTGCCAGCTCGGCACCCGCAAGGCTCCCATCCTTGGCGCGAAGTGGCCTGGCTTCGGGTTCGACGAATTCTTTATCAATTCGGTCATCCATCCCCGCGCCGCGTTCGAAGGTGTCCTTACCCTCATCAACTGGAAGGCCAACCAATTAAATCAATGGTTCGCCTTGGACATTGAATATTGCACGTGGGCAAATCCCAAATCCGAGATCATGTTCTGGGGAGGCCCCGACAAAGTTCCAAATCCGGACGAAGCAGGTGGGGTGACAAGTGCTCAGAGCGATTGACGCCGGGAGGGGTTTTCTCTTAGCTCCCTCCCGTGCGTCGCTCCCTCATTCTCTTTCCGCTTCTGGCTCTGCAAGCCTGCCAAAAGGATGAGCCGGAAGCACCTCCGGAAGCTCGCGTGATTTCCTATTCGCGCGAAATCCGACCTCTCTTGATCAACAATTGTCTCCACTGCCACGCTGACCTCCCCCTTCACGATCCCACCTCCTGGAATCTCCTCCATCCCCACGAAACCCATCCCTCCCCACCTCTTCTCAAAGAGTGGGTCGATGCCGGATCAAAGGTCGACCAACACTGGGCCCTCACTCCCATTCAAGAAATCGCGGTTACGTCCCTCGATGACTTCACCAAGATCGGGGGCAATGCCATTTCGGATCCCCGCAAAGCACCTCCCGCTTTCTTTACGGGATCGGTGGAAGAAACCCTCGCCGGAGACCTCCTCTCCGGGGCTGACCCTGACCGCGCCATCGCCACGAATTATTTCCGCCGGGGCGAAGACACCCCGACGAGCCGGACCAGGAAAGCCGCTCACGAATTTCTGGGACTGCGAATCGAATGCGCCGAGTGCCACGATCACCCGCACGAACCGGTCTCGACCAAAGACTACCGTGGTCTCGTAGAACTCTTCACTACCCCTTACGACGAGCAACTTCTCCCCACCGGACTCCGTCCCCCGCTCCACATTCCCATGACCGGAGCGGTGCAGACTCAACACGCAGAGCTTCAGGAAAAACTCACCTCACTCCTGACGCCCCCCGCCTTGGACCTCGAGGCTTATCAAGATTGGCTCGCCAACGAAGGGAATGTTCCCAAGATCAACGGCTTGATTGCTTCTTACGACTTCGAAAGCCGCCAACTCACCAACCTCGCCCCCAACAGCCCCATCAAGGAAGGAGGCGCCGACCTCATCGCGGAAAATGGCGTGCACGGCCAGGGACTTCTCTTCGACGAAAAGAACTACCTCTCGCTCCACGAACATGGAATCCAAAACGAGACCACCCCTTTTGCCATTTCGCTCTGGCTCAAACTCGCTCCCGGAGCCCTCGCTGAAACCTCCCTCGTCAGAATCGGCACCCCGGACCGCGGCTTTGAACTCCGCATTCTCAACAGCAAGGTGCAGATCCGTTGGACCCGTGCCTGGCCTGAAAATGCCATCGCAACGACTTCTGTCATCCCGCTCCTCGCCCCCTACCGCTGGGGGCATGTCGTGGTTTCCAGCGATGGCAGCCGGCGACCCGAAGGGCTCCGCATCTTTTTTAATGGACGGGCAGTCGAGCAAGACCACTCCTCAGGAAAGCTCATCAAGCCGGTCCTCGTGAATGAACAACCCATGACCTTGCAGGGAGCTAGCACCATGATCGACGAACTTCAACTCTTCGGCAAAACTCTCACCGCCATCGAAAGCGCTCAACTCTTCGATGGCAAAAACCTCACTGAAGCCTTCGTGAAAAAACACGACCTCGGCGAATTCTACACCCAACGGCTTTTCCGTCAGGACTCGGCGAGAACCATCGAAATCGCGAACTCCCACCAACAACTCCTCGACCTCGAAAATTCCCTTCCCGAATATCCCGTCCTGCGCCACCACCCGGTCACAAGCTCTCGCATCAAGGACGGAGCTCAATCGGTCTTCACTGCCAAAGACCGCCTTGAATTTGCACGCTCTATCAATCGCAACCTCCTCGCGCGTTCAGTCGCGAACGAGGTCTGGCGTGCTCACTTTGGCACCCGGCTGGCCCACGATCTCGGTCACGGCAGCGAACTCCCGAAACACCCTGAGCTTCTGGAATGGCTTGCTGGCAAGCTCGTCGAATTCCAATACGACCCGAACAAACTCGCCGCCCTCATTCAGGGCTCGAACCTCTGGCTCCGGGAATGGACGGCCCAAGACGACTCCAGAGTGGCGTGCCCTCGCTTGCCGGAAACTCCTTAGTCCTTGGGGACCGCCAGCGCGACTCGGCGGCTTTGCGTCAGGTCCACCAGATCATGGAGCACCTGCAAGCCTTCACGCTTCACCGAGTCCACTCCACTGGGCCACTTGAGCGTTTGCTCAAGATCATCCAACTCATCAACCGCACTGCGGACATACTCCTCTTCCGCTTTCGAGGGATCCACCAGAGGCAATACCTCGTCGTCCAGATGATCTAAAGTGAGCTTGTAGATTTTAAAGGTCTTCTTGTCCTCTTCCTCAATCTTGGCAAAGCGCTCTTCACGTTCCTTCATCCGACCTTTGCGCGTCTCTTCATTTGCAAGAAGCTCCTGCAATCTTTCCTCCCGATTGAGCGAGACGCTGTTTTTTCCGATCTCAGCTTCAGCCCGTTTGATATCGTCGAGGAGGTAGGAGAATTCCTGATCGCTCGAAACCCTCTTCTGACTGTTCGCCTGCAAAAGTGAGACGAAGAGATTGCTCCGGTCAAGCGGTTCAAAGCCTGGTGACTTCCGAATGACATCATGAGGTAAAGCGTAGTCCTGAAACTTCTCGCCGCTCTCATAAGCGTCACTCAGATCCGGCAAAACAAGATCCGGCATTACCCCTTTGATCTGCACCGAACTTCCAGAAACGCGATAGTACTTTTGAAAGGTCAGCTTCAACCAACCGGCACGGTGACGATTCGCAAGAATGGGCATGAACTTCCCTATATCCATCGTCGTCTGCACTGTCCCCTTCCCGTAGGTCGAAGAGGCGCCCACTACCACCGCCCGGTTGTAATCCTGGAGCGCTCCGGCAAGAATTTCAGTTGCCGAGGCACTGCCCTTGTTCGTCAAAAGGACCATCGGGCCATCGTAAACCGGATTCCGGTTGAGAGAGTTCAGCGGCTCAATTCTCCCATTAATGGACTTCACCTGCACCACCGGTCCGCGACCCACAAAAAAACCGGTGAGCCGCTGCACTTCTGGAAGAGATCCCCCTCCATTGTTTCGCAGATCAAGAGCGAGACCGTCGATCTCCTCTTCCTTCAAGCGCTCTAACATTTTAAGAACGTCCACCGAAACCCGGTTCCCCGTATTGTCGAAATCAAAGTAAAAAGAAGGAATGTGAATGACCCCCAACTTCAACGTGGCATCGCCTTCACCATACTCGAAAATTTGCGCCGTCGTGAGCTCGTCTTTCATCGTGACGATTCCCCGCTCAATCGTGAGATCCAGGATCTCCACTTCGCCCTTCACTGATCGCTTCACCTTCAACCCCACTTCCGAACCTTCCTCTCCAAGGATATGCTCAATGACGCGATTGATGGGCTTGAACATGATGTCGACCCATTCTCCATCGTTCTTCGGGGACACCGCAATAATCCGATCCCCCAACTTCAAATCACCCTGGGTATCGGCTGGACCACCGTTCACGATTCCCCGGATCTCAGTCTCCCCGGAATCATTCATCGAAAGCTTCGCTCCAATCCCGACGAGTTCGTTGCTCACATCGATCTTGAACTGCTCCAGCTCGTTTGCGCTGAGATACTCGCTGTGGGGATCGTGGGCCTGTGCTACCGAGCTGAAAAAGTAATTGGCAACGTCTTCCACGTTTGCACTCTCGATCGTCTTGGTAAGACGCTCAAATCGGAGCTTCACCGCCTCTTCGGGAGAGGGTTCGCCTTGAAAGGGAACAGGCTTCCCCAACTCCTCCGCACGCACCGTCAAGCGCTCCCTCCGGACGATCTCGGTGAGCAACAGATCGTCCAATTGATCCCGCCAAAGTTGCTCGAGTGCCTCGGAATCAGCAGGCCAGGCGGCCTTCTCACGGTCCCTCCTAATGGCGCGATCACTCTCAAATTGAAACTCCCCTTCCGACAGCTGCTCCTTCACAAACTTGACCCGTTCGGCCACCCGACCACGATAAATTTCGAAAATTCCGACCGCTACCGGCATCACCTTTTTTGCAGTGATCAGATCATGAAGCGCCCGCTCGTAACTCTCGCGGAAATCAGCAATTTCAGCCTCCAAAAAATAACACCGCTCACTGTCAATGGCATCGAGATACAGGGTCAGAAACCGCTCGCTCATTTTCTCATCAAACGGGAGTCGGGCGTAATGACCATTCTGCAAAAGCCGGGTCATCTCCAAACCCACCAATTCAAAGTCAGCTGCAGGGGCCTTCACTGGGAGCAGAAATGACATCGCCATCACAGGCGCGGCAGCAAAACGGAGAAATTTGGTCATGAATTTGAAAGGGTTCGGGGTCCGATGAAGCCCTGACGGTAGTGGGGCTATCAGGAAGAGCGATTCCATAGAACGGATTTGCTTGGACGGGTGTTTCAAATGCTTTTGGAGTTCATGAATGACATCACGGACATTTTCGCCCAAACTCCGGGGAAATGTTGAACAATCTTTACGAAGCCTTCCGCCACGAGGGCCACCTTTCCAGGAGGCTCATCCTCGCCTACGCCGCTTCCCTTTCCGCGATCCCGCTCCTCGGGAAAGCCTCCGGCACCCCAAAAAAAGTCAGCTTTTCCTCCGATCCCTTTTCGCTGGGGGTCGCCTCGGGTGATCCCGACCACGAAAGCGTCATCCTCTGGACACGCCTCGCCCCTAAGCCCCTCGAAAAGGGCGGAGGCATGCCCGACGTCCCGGTCGAAGTCCTCTGGGAAATCGCCGAAGACCCGGAGTTCAAAAAAACAACCCACTCGGGTAAAGTCACGGCGACCTCAACCCTCGGCTTCTCCGTTCACATCGAAGCGCAAAACCTCAAACCCGACCACTGGTATTACTACCGCTTCCACTCCGGTGATGCCACCAGCCCCCCCGGACGCACCCGCACCCTCCCCCACCCGGATTCCGACCCCCGAAATCTCCGTTTCGCCGTCACCTCCTGCCAACGCTGGGAAGATGGCTACTTCACCGCCTATCAACAGATGGTCCAAGACAAGCCCGACTTCGTCTTCCATCTCGGCGACTACATTTACGAATACGCCACCCGCACGGGTCTCATCCGCGAAACCCAGGGCCCCGAACTCAACACCCTCGACCAGTATCGCAACCGCTACTCGCAATACCGCACCGATAAGGACCTCCAGGCCATCCACGCCGCCTGCCCCTGGTTCCTCACTTGGGACGATCACGAATTCGACAACAACTGCGCCTCCGACATCTCCGAACAGAAAAACATTCTCGCAGCTGACTTCCTCCTGAGACGAGCTAACGCCTACCAGGCCTACTATGAAATGATGCCGCTCCGGCCCGCCTCCCTCCCAAAAGGACCGGACATGCAACTCTACCGCAAAGGCCGCTTTGGTCGCCTCGCCGAGTTCTACATCCTCGATACCCGGCAATACCGAAGTGACCAACCGAACAACGACGAAAAATCCCCCCTCAACGATGCTGCCTTCAACCCGCGCAACACCCTTCTCGGAGACACCCAGCGCGAATGGCTTTTCAAGTCGATGAGCGAATCCAAGGGCACTTGGAACGTCCTCGCCCAGCAGGTCATGATGGCCCTCGTTGATCGCGATCCGCGCCCCGAAATCGACCGATACTCCATGGACCAATGGCCTGGCTACGCTGACGAACGAACGAAGGTTCTCGAGTTCGTTCGCGATCGTAAAATCAGCAACGCCGTCGTCCTCACCGGAGACATTCACTCCAACTGGGCGAACGAACTCCGTATCGACGACCGCTTCACCGATACCTCCATCATCGCCACCGAATTCGTAGCGACCTCGCTCACGAGTGGAGGCAACGGGAACAAAACCGTCAAAAGCCTCGAAGCCCTCTACTCCGAAAACGCCTGCACCAAATTCCACAACCAGGAACGCGGGTATCTTCTCTGCGACCTCACCCCGGAAACCTACACCACCGATTACAAAGTCATCGAAGAAGTCGAAAAACCGGGTGGAATCACTGTCTCGCGTGCCAAATTCACGGTCGAGGCCGGACAGCCTAAAATCCACCCCTCTTGAAGCCCCACGGTACTTGCTTTCGACGCCAATTCCGTACATCGTCCCCGCCCCGCCAAAAAAATGCGGGATCATGCCATGGGAAAAACACTTTATCAGAAAGTTTGGGATGCTCACGCCGTGGGCACTTTGAGCGACGGACGCACGCAGCTTTTCATCGGGACGCACCTCATTCACGAGGTGACCAGCCCCCAGGCCTTCGGCATGATCCGCGACCTCGGCCTCAAGGTAAAATACCCGCAGCGCACTTTCGCCACCATCGATCACATCGTCCCGACCGAAAACCAAGACCAGCCCGCCGATCCACTCGCCGCTGAAATGATCGATGCCATTCGCAAAAACTGCGATGACTTCGGCGTGACCTACTTCGATCTCAAATCCGGCAAGCAAGGCATCGTCCACGTCGTGGGACCCGAGCAAGGCATCACCCAGCCCGGATCCACCATCGCTTGCGGTGACTCCCACACCGCCACCCATGGCGCTTTCGGGGCCATCGCCTTCGGCATCGGAACCACCCAGGTGCGCGACGTCCTCGCCACCCAGACCATGGCCATGGAGCAGCTGAAAGTTCGCCGCATTGAAGTGAACGGCAAGCTTCGTCCCGGGGTCTATGCCAAGGACCTCACCCTTCACATCATCCGCCTTCTGGGTGCCAAGGGTGGCATCGGATACGCCTACGAATACGCCGGCGACACCTTCGAGAACTTCTCCATGGAAGAGCGCATGACCGTTTGCAACATGGCCATCGAAGGCGGAGCCCGCTGCGGCTACGTCAACCCGGATGAAACTACCTTCGAGTTCCTTAAAGGCCGCCCTTACTCACCCACCGGAGCGGAATGGGACGACGCCGTCGAGCGCTGGAAATCCTTCGCATCTGATGAGGACGCCGTTTTCGATGACGTCATCAAGATCAACGCAGAAGATATCGAGCCCACCGTGACCTGGGGAATCTCCCCCGACCACGGCATCTCTATCTCCGAGAACATCCCCGATCCCGCCGACGTTAGCGACGCGATTGAAAAGGCAACCATCGTGGAAGCCCTGGAATACATGAAGCTCCCCGCTGGAACGCCGATCAAGGGCATCCCCATCGATGTTGCCTTTATGGGTTCCTGTACCAACGGCCGCCTCTCTGACTTCCGCGAGGCCGCCAAATACCTCAAAGGCCGCAAGGTCGCCGCAGGCGTCAAGGCCATCGCCGTCCCCGGGTCGCAAATTACCGCCATCCAGTGCGAACAGGAAGGCATCGATAAAATCTTCACCGAAGCTGGGTTTGAATGGCGCGCCGCCGGGTGCTCCATGTGTCTCGCGATGAACCCTGACAAGCTCATCGGCGACCAAATTTGCGCCTCCTCCTCCAACCGGAACTTTAAAGGCCGCCAGGGATCCCCGATCGGCCGTACTGTCCTCATGTCCCCCGTCATGGTCGCTGCCGCGGCCGTCGAAGGCTGCATTGCCGATGCGCGTGAAACCTTTGACGTCACCAGTGACGCCGCCGTGGCCTGACCCAAAAACCAATTCCAGCTATGAAAAAACTAATTGCCATTTCCTTCGCCCTCTTTCTTCTCCCCCTTGCTGCCCAAGACGAAAAGAAAGATGCTCCTGCCGCCCGCCTCCTTGAGGTTACCGAATTCTACAAAACTCCACTGGGTAAAAAAACCCTGACATCTCTTCCCGTCATCATGGGAGAAACCATGAAGTTGAGCTCGGAGCTCGCCCAAAAGCACGTCGGATCCTTTCAGGAAGTTCTCGGCAAAGTCCTGGAGCGCAAGGCCACCAAGGAACAGAAAGAAGGAGGCGAATAGCCCCACCCTGAAAATTACTCTTTTACAAAATGGCAATCGAACCCATTACCAGCGTCAGCGGCACCGCCATCCCTATTCCCGGAGCCGACATTGATACCGACCGGATCATTCCAGCCCGCTTCATGAAGTGCGTCACCTTTGAGGGACTCGGCGAGTTCGCCTTTTACGACGTCCGCTTCAATCCCGAGACCGGAGAAAAAACAGGACACCCTCTCAACGACGAGCGCTTCACCAATGCCAGCATCCTCCTTGCAGGGATCAACTTCGGTTGCGGATCCTCGCGTGAGCACGCTCCCCAGTCGCTTGCCAAGTATGGCTTCCGAGCCATCGTCGCCGAGTCCTTCGCTGAGATCTTCTTCGGCAACTCCACCACCCTGGGCCTCCCTTGCGTGATTGCCAAAAAAGAGCAACTCGACGAACTCAAAGCCGTTGTCGAAAGCGATCCGCTCATCGAAGTTCTTATCGACATCGAAGCCATGACCGTGAGTGGAGGTGGCATCACCATCCCCGTCACGATGGCCGACTCGGGACGTCACTCTCTCCTCTCCGGAAAGTATGACCCCATCGCTGAACTCCTCGAGAACAACGACAAGATCGAAGCGACCGCTGCTTCCCTCGCCTACGTCTCGTAGCCGATCCAAAAACAACCTTCACTGTCCGGTGGCCTCCAAAGCCCCGGGCAGTTTTTTTGTGACCTCAAGGAAGCTCATCACCCCAACTTACCATTCCCTTTCCTCGGTGAGCTAGAGCCTCTGTGGGTCTCCCAAATCTACGACGCCAAGGATCGCTCAGCCTCCCTCGCCACTCTCGCTGACCACCCCGCCTATCAGGCCCTCCTCACCAAACACCACATCACCCTTCTTGGTGGCCCCACCCTTGGTCAACTTACCCCGACTTCAGCGAGTGTTTGGTTTCGCACCGCCAAACCAGCCGAAGTCACCATCCTTCTCGGAGATCAAACATTTGGCCCCGTAAAGACGGGCTTCAAAGACGACCTCACCGGTCGCATCCAACTCACCGGGCTCACCCCCTTTACCGAAAACGCTTACCAAATCCTGGTGGATGGCAAGGCCGCTTCCCCAATCCCAAAAACCCTCGCCTTCACCACCCCGCCGGAAGCTGGAAGCAAGAAGAAGTTCTCCCTCGCCTTCGGAGCCTGCTCGCGCTTCGTCCCGCAAGCCGAACCCATCTGGAAGGTCAAAAACTTCGAGGTCTTCGCCCAGAACTGGAACAATCCAAGCTATGCCGGCGGCAAGGAACAACCGGGCTGCTTCTTCGACTTCACCATCGGCGACGTGCACTTCATCATGATCGATGGCCGCTACTATCGGAATTCAAAGGGCAAAAACATGCTCGGAGAATTCCAGCAAACCTGGCTCCTCAACACCCTGGCAGCTTCGAAATCGCAATTCAAAGTTCTCTGTTCCGGCACTCTCTGGACCGAAAAGGCCGACAAGAAAGGACGGGATTCCTGGCAGGGCTTCAGCAAGGATCGTGACGAAATTTTCGCGCTCATTCGTGATCGCAAGATCCCCGGCGTCTTTCTTCTCTCCGGGGATCGCCACCGCCACGAAATGTTCAAGATGGAGTTCAATGCCGGCTACCCTCTCTACGAATTTGAAACTGCCAAGGTCACCAATATCCACACTCATGATGCCAACCCGCACGCTCTCTTTTCCTATAACGAAGGAAACTTCTTCGGGATGTTGGACTTTGATTTCCAGGCAAGCGATCCCAAGGTGACGTATCGTTGCGTCACTGAAAAAGGGGAGTCTTCAAAGCACCTCACGTTTTCAACGACCCTCTCCGAGCTGAGCCCACGATAGGGGCACTTTCCCCAGCCCGTTGACCTTTCCGCATCCGTAACACACAAAAAGGCGATCCTCACGGATCGCCCTTTTGAAATACTAGGAACCTAGATAAATATTAGTTCGAGAGAGTTTTCTCAAGAATGACCTGGTCACCAGGCTGGAGGACCACTCCGGCGCGCAGGCTGTCAGGAACGACGTCTGCGATGGCACGGTTTGCCTCAAGCTTGTTGATGCTGAGCTTACCAAGAAGGCGCCCACCACGCTGAACGAGGAGACGTGAGTCAGAAGAGAGTCCGGATTTCTCACCGGCACCGATCACCACGAAGTCCCAGTCGTTATCAACAGCAGTGACAGTCGCCTGAAAGGTGTTGGCAGCAACGCGGTTTCTGCTTTCCACGATCTTTTCTTCGATACGGACGATGTCAGCTTTGTTCTTGGCCACATCGTTTTCAAGACGCTCTTTGAAACCCTGGAGTTCCTCAGATTCAGCGGTCAGCTTCTTCTGTTGGTCAGAAAGATCCGCAAACACTTTGGGAACCTGCTCAAGTTCAACGTCAGGGAAAAGCAGCTGGAGGGAATCTTTGACCTTGGTGACCTGGGCCTCTTCGGCATTGGCTTCTTCAAGAAGTCCGGAAATCTCATCAAGCGTACGCTCGAATCCTTCGAAGTTCGACTTGGCGGCTTTGAGTCCCTGCTCGGCAAGCGCGCTCTCGCTCTGGGAGACTTTTAAAGCATCGTCAGCCTCCTTCTTGAGACCTTCCTGCTTGTTGATGTCGGCACTGAGGTTTTTGTTCTTGGTAATCAGCTCATTGCGGGCAATCAATTGCTCCGCGTGCTCCTTATTGACATTCCAGCCAAAGAAGCCTGCTGCACCGATGGCCACTACTGCCAGAACGTAGAAAAGTGGTTTCATAAAATATTGGGTTCGGAGTGTGTGTTATGTTTGGAAATCTAAATTAGCGGGCTCCCTCCTCGGAAGCAACAACGCTGTCTCCGACGGAGACGCTTTCACCGGCCTTGAGCGAGCTTGAAATGATATCGGCAGTCGCGGTGTTCTCCGAAACTGCGGTGACTGTGAGTTGGGCAATGGTCTCACTGCCACGCTTCACGTCGAGCTTGGAACCGGAAACGACTCCCGCGTTGTCTCCGGCAGCAAGTGTCACGAAACCAAGAGTATCGGAAAGATTGGCAACCGAAGTCTTCAAAGTTGGAAGGGACCGGCCTGAGTTACGATCACTGAGAACTTTCGAGACGGCAGCTGAACGCTCGGCTGTCGATGCTTTGTTACCCCGAAGCTGGGAATTTTGGGCCTTAAGAACAGCCACTTCGTCCTCAAGTTGATCAACGCTGGACTTGAGTGCTTCGATCTTGGCGGCAAGTCCCTGAAGATCACCAAGCTCAGCAAGCTTGTCCTTGGCTTCAGCAACGCGCTCTTTGGTTTCTTTCAGCTCAGCCTCTTTAGTCGTAATGGCTTCTTCGGCAGCCTTGTTCTCGTCGTTTTGAAGTTTCAACTTCGCGTTGAAATCATCGCGGGCCCCATTGGTGACCACGGATTCTTCTCTAAGCCCCTTGGTATCATCCAAAAGAGTGTTGAAGGTGTTGGTGTTTCGCTCGCGCTTGACCTGCTCGGTCTTGGTCGCGTCGATCTGAGTTTGATGCTCTTCCTTGTTCTTGTATGCAACGAATGCTGCAAAAGCCAGAACGAGGGCTGCTAGAATGCCGAATGTGTTAGCCATGAAATTGTGTCGTTGAGTGGTGTTTAGAGCAAACTAGCGATCCCCCCCCCCTTCCGGCAATCAGAAAATTCATTGAAAATTGAATTAAATCGATGAAATCAAGTCGCGCGGACTCATCGCTTGCATCCTGCGGGTCAGGAGACAAGTTCTCGGCGTGAAGAGCGTCCTGCGGGTTCTAACCTATTTGAAGCGATATCCCGTTCTGGGAGGATCCCAATTTCTCTGTGCCTCCATCATGGCCATTTCGGTCATTATATTCCCTCTGGTCACTCGTCATATTATCGGGACGATCATTCCGGAGAGGCAATACGCCGCCTTCGTCCCCTGGGTCCTCCTAGGCCTTTTGGGGTTCTTCTTGAAGGACGGGCTCAATTGCGCCCGCATCATTTTGAACAACCACTTTGAGCAAAAGGTCATCTTCGATATCCGCTCCGATCTCTATGAGAAGATCCAACGCCTCCCTCTTCAGTGGTTTGACACCCGCCGGACCGGCGACATCATGACCCGCGTGGTCGAGGACGTCACGGCCATGGAAAGGGTGCTTATCGACGGGATCGAACTCGGACTCGTGTCCTTCATTCAAATTCTCGCCGTTGGAATCGCGATGTATTGGATCAATGCCGAAGTCGCGATGTGGGCCACCCTCCCCGTCCCCTTCCTCCTGATCGGAGCCTGGATCTACACCCGAAACGCCCGTGGCCGATACAAAGCCCAGCGCGATGCCGCCTCGGATCTCAATGCCCTCCTTCACGATAACATCGCCGGCATACGCCAGATCAAGGCCTACGCCGCGGAAAAAGAAGAACACGGGAACTTCAACCGCCTCTCCGACCGGATGCGCCGGGCCACTCTTCGAGTCATGAAGTGGTGGGCTTTCTACTCTCCCGGCATGTCTTTCCTCAACATGATCGGGTACGTCCTTGTCCTGGGCTTTGGCGGCTGGGCTGTCATGCAGGGAGATATGGACAACAAGGACCTCATCGCCTTTTTCCTCTTCCTCTCCCTGTTCTACGAGCCCGTCAGCAAGCTGCACCAGCTCAACCAGATGGCCCTCTCCTCCCGTGCTGCCGCCGACCGCGTTTTTGAAATCCTCGACTCCGAGGAAGAACCCGATGCCGTGACTGGCGATCCCCTTCCCCGCCCGGTCAAGGGAGCCGTCGTCTTCGACAAGGTCAGCTTCGCCTACGATCCCGACCAACCCACCCTCGATCAGGTCTCGCTCAATGCCCGTCCCGGCCAAACAATCGCCCTGGCAGGCTCCACCGGAGCCGGAAAATCCACGATCGTCAACCTCCTCTGCCGCTTCTACGAATACAATAGTGGCTCAATTTCCATCGACGGGAAAGAACTCAATACGCTCTCCAAGAACTCCTTACGAGACGCCATCGGCTACGTGACCCAGGAAGCCTTCCTCTTTAACGGCACTGTCCGCGAGAACCTTGCCCTAGCCCGCCGCGATGCCACCGACGAGGAAGTCTGGAAAGCCCTTGAAGCCGCCCGCGCCGCCGATTTCGTCCGCGCCCTGCCCGAACAACTGGAAACCAACGTCGGCGAACGTGGAGTCAAGCTCTCGGGAGGCGAAAAACAACGCCTCTCCATCGCCCGGGCCCTCCTCAAGGACCCGCCCATCCTCCTCCTCGATGAAGCCACCGCCTCGGTCGATAACCAGACGGAACTCCTGATTCAGCAAGCTTTGGACGAACTTATGAAGAACCGGACCTCCATCGTGATTGCCCACCGGCTCTCCACCATCCAGTCGGCCGACCGCATTTACGTCCTCGAGAACGGATCCGTCATCGAAGAAGGTTCATACGACGATCTTCTCGCTAAAAATGGCAGATTTGCCGAGCTCGCGAGCACGATTAAATAACGCCCTTTCGATCCGCGACAAATCGTCACACTGTCAAAATCCCTGCCAGCGTAAGGATGTGACCCATCCGGGACGAGAAATCTCGTTCCACCCGACAAATCACGGGCTACCGTGACGTTCTTTTACCAATGCGAAATCCGTTCTAGGATTCCCCCGGGGGCTACGGCTCACGGGCGTATTCTGGCTTTGTGTGTTGCGGCTCCGGATTGGTCTCCGGAGCCGCTTTTTTGATAGGAAAAGGATTTCACGGGGTAAATAACGCCTTCATGGTCCGCCCTTTACTATCCCTCCTCCTCATCCAGTCCTCCTTCGCTGACCACGGCACCAGCCAGGCATGGCAAGACACGATGGAAACCCTCGCCTCGGAGAGCGACAAACTCGTCCCCAACCAACGAATTCAGGTCGCCTGGGCTCCCGAAGAACACCAAGCCCTCTTTAAACTGGAACAGCCGGACGAAATCCGCTCCCTCGACCTCGAAACCAAGGTCATCACCCCGCTCGAAGCCAAACCCGACAATTTCAAGCCCAACTCCCTCAAAGCCGACGACTTCTTCACCAAAGGCCCCCGCAGCCCCTCACCCAACCCCAAATCCCCCGACGGAAAATGGGTCGTCAAAATCAACGATGGCTCGCTCCAACTCGTTCCAACGGGCGTTGGAGAGAAGCGCACCCTCGAATTCGCCCTCCCAAAAGACTCCCTCTGGAACTCCGAAATCTTCTGGCACTCCGATTCCACCCGCTTCGCCGCCACCCACCGCACCAACCACCCGATCCGCAAGATCCACTACGTCCGCTCCTCCCCCAAGGACCAGGCCCAACCCACCCACGAACTCCACGCCTACGACAAACCCGGCGATCTCCGCAACATCAGCCAGCCCGCCATCTTCTTCACCGACGACCGCGAACCCATCGCCCTCGATCCCAAACTCGCCCCCGATCCCTACTCCCTCGGCGATTTTCATTGGCACAAGGACGGCCACCGCTTCTGCCTCGAATTCGTCGAACGTGGCTTCGGAAAATTCCGCCTCCTCGAGATCGACGCCGACTCCCGCGCCTCACAAATCCGCGCTTCCGAGGAATCCGACAAATTCGTCCACGTCTTCAGTAATACCTACCACCGCCAGCTTCAGCAAAAGGACGAGATCCTCTGGCTCTCCGAACGTTCCGGCTATCTCCACCTTTACCTCCTCAACGGGCAAAACGGCAAAACCATCCGCCAACTCACCGACGGCAATTGGATCGTCCGCAACGTCCTCGGCCTCGATGAATCCTCCCGCCGCGCCCTCATCCAAATCTCCGGCTACTATCCCAAGCAGGATCCCTACTACCTCCACTACGCCTTTCTCAACCTCGACGACGGAAAACTCACCCTTCTCACCGAGGCCGACGGCACCCACGAGATCGAATTCTCCCCCGACCGCTCTCACTACCTTGCCAAATGGTCCCGCGTCGACCACCCGCCTGTCTTCGAAATCCGCCGCACCGCCGATGGTTCCAAGGTCGCCACCCTCAACCAACCCGACCTTGCCCCTCTCACCGCCACTGGCTGGCAAACGCCCCAAAAATTCGTCTGTAAGGACCGCAACGATCAATACGACATCAACGGCGTGATCTGGCGGCCCCAAAATTTCGACCCCGCCAAAAAATACCCCGTCGTCGAAAACATCTACGCCGGCCCCCACGGAGCCTTCGTCCCCAAGTCCTTCAACTCCTGGCACGGCCATAAATCCGAAATGGCCGAAGGCGGATTCATCGTCGTCCAGATCGATGGCCTCGGTACCAACTACCGCGGTCGCGAATTCCAGCAAGTCGCTTATCAGAATCTCAAGGACTCCGGCTTTCCCGATCGCATCAAGTGGCTCCAGGCCGCTGCCGCCAAATACCCGCAGATGGATCTTTCCAAAGTCGGCATCTACGGTGGCTCCGCCGGTGGCCAGTCTTCCACCGCCGCCCTCCTTCACCACGGTGACTTCTATCAAGCGGCTGTCTCAGACTGCGGCTGCCACGACAACCGCATCGACAAAATGTGGTGGAATGAGCAATGGCTCGATTGGCCCCTTAACGATTCCTACCTCGACAACGCCAACCTCACCCATATCGCAAAACTCCAGGGCCACCTCATGCTCACCGTCGGCGAAATGGACCGCAACGTCGACCCCGCCTCCACCCTCCAACTCGTCAATGGCCTCATCCTCGCCGATAAAGATTACGAATTCTATCTCATCCCCAACGCCGGCCACGGCTGCGGCGAAATGCCCCACCTGCGACGTAAACGCATCGAATTCTTCCAAAAACATCTCCAGTAGGTCCCGAAAGACCCGTTTCTTCGTTTACAAATCCCGAGTTCCTGACATTCACACCCCGTCAGTAAAAAATCTAATTCACACGTATGAGCACGAATTACTTCAACACACTTCCGCTTCGCCGCCAACTCGAAGAACTCGGCACCTGCCGTTTCATGGATGCTTCCGAGTTCGCCAATGGCGTCGAAGCAGCCAAAGGTCTTAAGATCGTTATCGTCGGCTGTGGCGCCCAGGGCCTTAACCAAGGCCTCAATATGCGGGACTCCGGACTCGATGTCTCCTACACTCTCCGCGCCGCCGCCATCCAGGAAAAGCGCCAGTCCTACCTCAACGCCACCGAAAACGGCTTCGCCGTCGGCACCTATGAAGAGATGCTTCCTACCGCTGACATCGTCATGAACCTCGCTCCTGACAAGCAGCACACCAAAGTCGTCGAGACCGTCATTCCTCACATGAAGAAAGGCGCCACCTTCACTTACGCCCACGGATTCAACATCGTGGAAGAAGGCACCCAAATCCGCAAGGACCTCACCGTCATCATGGTCGCTCCCAAGTCTCCCGGCTCTGAAGTCCGCGAGGAATATAAGCGCGGCTTCGGCGTTCCCACTCTCATCGCCTGCCACGGCGAAAACGACCCCACCGGACAAGGCCTCGAGATTGCCAAAGCCCTCTGCGTTGCCCAAGGCGGTGACCGCGCCGGCGTCCTCGAGTCCTCCTTCGTCGCTGAAGTGAAGTCCGACCTCATGGGCGAGCAGACCATCCTCTGCGGCCTCCTCCAGGCTGGCTCCATCCTCTGCTTCGAGAAAATGAAAGCCGACGGCATCGACACCAAGTGGGCCGTCAAATTCATCCAACACGGTTGGGAAGTGGTCACCGAAGCTCTCAAGCACGGCGGCATCACCAACATGATGGACCGTCTCTCCAACCCTGCCAAGATCGAGGCCTTTGCTCTCTCCGAGCAGC
Organism: uncultured Verrucomicrobiales bacterium; assembly: GCA_963925135.1. Lineage (GTDB taxonomy): Bacteria > Verrucomicrobiota > Verrucomicrobiia > Verrucomicrobiales > Akkermansiaceae > SW10. Next base: position 19,382 of record CAWUTG010000091.1, read on the forward strand.
TCAAGGACATCATGCGCGACCTCTTCTACAAGCACATGGACGACATCATCTCCGGCGACTTCTCCAGCACCATGATGGCTGACTGGGCCAACGACGACGTCAACCTCCTCGGCTGGCGCAAAGCCACCGGCGAAACTGAATTCGAACAAACCGAAGGCGAAGGCGACATCTCCGAGCAGGAATACTTCGACAAAGGCATCCTCATGGTTGCCATGGTCCGCGCCGGTGTGGAGCTCGCCTTCGAAGCCATGGTTGAGGCCGGCATCGAGCCCGAGTCCGCCTACTACGAATCCCTTCACGAGACTCCCCTCATCGCCAACACCATCGCCCGCAAGAAGCTCTATGAAATGAACCGCGTCATTTCAGACACCGCTGAATACGGATGCTACCTCTTCAGCCACGCCGCTGTCCCTCTTCTGCAGGACTTCATGGCCAGCGTCGACACCCGCATCATCGGCAAGGGCCTCGGAGAGGCTGATAACAGCGTCGACAACAAGACTCTTGTTCAGGTCAACGCCATCATTCGCGACCACGAAGTTGAGGAAATCGGCATCTACCTTCGCGAAGCGATGGGCGCCATGAAGCCCATCACCGCGTAGCACAAGCGCCCCGCTTGTGTTCTCCACAATCTCTCCAAAAGCCCGGCGCCCCTCAAAAGGCCCGGGCTTTTTTCATGCCCCTAACCCGGTTCCTGACTTGGATACATCCGATCCATTGGCTCATTGACCGCCACCTCCCTCTCCAAAATCACCGTATCTTCTTTCATCGCGAAAAATCTACCCCTCCATCCCCCGGACAGACATTACCATCTCACCATCCCTTTTCCATCACCAGCCCCTGAAAACAATCCCCCATGACCATCACGCTCCCGCTCCTCCATAGTCTCATCAACGCCCCCCTCCTCGTCGGCAACCTCCCCGAAGCCTCCACCTTCCCCCGGCACCATCTCACCCTCCCCGACACCACTCCCGACCTCAACCTCCACCAAAAACTCGGGCACCTCTACGAAGACGCCCTTGGCCTCCTCCTCACCAACTCCCCCCGCTACGATCTCCTCGCCCAAAACCTGCAAATCCAAACCGACATCCACACCACCGTCGGCGAACTCGATTTTCTCCTCCGTGACCTTACTTCCGGCCAGCTCATTCATCTCGAACTCGCCACCAAATTCTACCTCGCCGTCGAGACCGACACCGGCCTCACCCTCCCCGGCCCCGACGCCCGCGACAACTACTTCCGAAAACTCACCCGCCTCCGCACCCACCAACTCCAGCTCCCCCGCCTCTCCCAGAGTCACCTCCCACCGGAATTCCGCCACCAAGCCATCGTCACCCAACAACTGATCTACGGCTGCCTCTTCGACCACATCGAGAGCACCGCTCCCGCCACCCCCGAATCCCTCAACCCCAACTGCCGACGCGGCAAATGGCTCACCATTGACCATCTCCTCCGGCACTTCCCACCCGATACCACCTTTCAAATCATCCCAAAACCCCTCTGGCCCGTCCCCTTCGAACTCCTCCAAAACATCCCCCTAGAACCCTGGTCTGCCACCCCATCCATCGACCGCTGCCTCATGCTCAAAGCAGACGATCACCACTCCCCCTACTTCATCACCCCACCCAACTACCCGGCCCCGGGGCCAACTTAGTAGTTCAAATCCTTCATGATCTCCGAGACCTCATTCCACTGCTGCATAAACATCTGGTAGGCCAAATAGGAATACCAACAGAAAACCCCGATCACCACCGTCAGAACGATCTTCCAAATGAGGTTCAGCTTCGGGTGCAGCCAGATCGATGGAAGCGCAAAGGCCGGAAAGACCAAAAAGAGGACCACAATGAATGACGTCCTAAAATAAAACGGCAGCGGTGCGTCAGCCTTTCCCGTATCCCGAGGCCTCATGGACTCATCGAGGAACTCATTGCAATAGCGACACTTCACCGCTTCCTCCTGAATCTCCTCCGCGCAATAAGGACACTTTTTCATCATACTCACGAATTAGGAAGCTCGGTCACATTCCCCTGAATGTCCACCACCGACCCATCCCCTGAACCAAGCCACTCAACATCCAAAGACAATCATCTCTCTCGATGACATCTTCTAGCTCCTGAAAATCGTCACCGTTCAAGAAAAAACTGATATTTTTGGCTTGAGGAAACAGCAGGACCCGGCAGGATGTTAAATCATTTCTAATGAAATGGTTAGCGGATTTGATGAAAATCCTCCCACTAAAATAAAAAAATATATGAAAAAAACACTCGTGATCAGCCTGGCTTCGGCTCTGGCCATCTCAGGGGCTCAGGGAGCCCTCGTCGACGGACTCGTCAACTACTGGCCACTCAATGACAACCTGAACGATGCCGCCCACGGCGTTGCCGGATCAGCAAGCACGGTCTCCGATTCCGGAACCTTCGCGGGCGCGAATGGCATTGACGGAATCTCCTACGCCCCCGGTGTCTTTGGCAGCGGAACCCTCCAAAACGGCGCTGCTGGCGGCGCTGCTGGTGCTGAAAACGATGGCTTTGTATCCATCGCCTCGAGTGATGACACTCGTTTCGGCGGCGAAAGCCTCACCACCTCCCTCTGGCTGCAAGTCGGCACCTTCGACACGGGTTGGCAGTCCGCCATTTCCCATGGTGAAGGATCGGCCTACCGCATCGCCCGCCGTGGCACCACGACTGAGCTCGGATACGCCGGTGGCATCGGTGAAGGGGCCGTCAATGGACTGGACGTCACCTCGGGATGGCACCACGTCGTCTCGATTACCGAGCACAATGTCGGAACCAGGTTGTGGATCGATGGAGTTTTGACCGCCTCCACCGTGACCAACGTCGCAACAGCCATCGTTGATAACGAACTTGACCTCAACATTGGAGGCAACCCGGCAACCGGAGCCCAGAACCGCGAATGGAACGGTAACATCGACGATGTCGCCCAGTGGAACCGCGTCCTAACGGACCAGGAAATCTCCTCCATTTATGGTGGCGGCGCCCAATCCGCGGCATCACTGGGATCCCTCATCGCAGTTCCCGAGCCCGGCTCTACCGCCCTTCTTGCGCTTGCCGGCCTTGGCCTCTTGCGCCGCAAGCGTCGCTAGAATCGCTCAATCGCCTTTTGCAAACCCGTGGTTCTCCGGAACCACGGGTTTTTTCGTCGTAAGTATCCAATATTCTGAAATCGACGTTCAGCGCTCGGCGTTTATCCTCTCCCCATGCGCCTCCTGATCATCATCCTCGCCCTCACCTCCCTCCTTCCCGCCCAGCAAGCCCCCTACGACGTCGTCCCGCCTGCCGAAGCACCTTATTTCCGCATCCGCTACGAGGCCTCCGAGAAGCCCGGCGAACTTATCTTCCCCGTCCAATACACCCTCTGGGTCCCGCCCGGCGTCACATCCCTCCGCGGGGTCATCGTCCACCAACACGGCTGCGGCGTGGGATCCTGCACCTCAGGACTCACCGGAGCCTTCGACCTCCACTGGCAGGCCCTCGCCCAAAAACATCACTGCGCCCTCCTCGTCCCCGCCTACGAGCAGCCCGAAGGTGCCGACTGCCAAATGTGGTGCGACCCCCGCAATGGCTCCGACACCACCTTCCGCAAATCCCTCGTCGATCTCGGCAAACTCTCCGGCCACCCCGAACTCGCCACCGCCCCCTGGGCCCTTTGGGGACATAGCGGCGGCGGTCACTGGGCCGGCGGAATGCTCATGCTCCACCCCGACCGCGTCGCGGCGGCCTGGCTCCGCTCCGGCGTGCCCCTCCTCACGCCCAATCCCGACCGCCCCACCCTCAAATCCCACTCCCTTCCCGACGCTGCCCTCACCGTCCCCATCATGTGCAACTTTGGCACCAAGGAAGGCTTCTCCGTTAAGGATGGCCGCTTCGACGGAGTCTGGCCCGCCAACGAAGCCTTCTTCGACACCATCCGCGCCAAAAGTAAAACGGCTCTCATCGGCATCGCCATCGATCCCCTCACTGCTCACGAATGCGGGAACCAACGCTACCTCGCCATCCCGTGGTTCCACGCCTGCCTCACCGCCCGCCTCTCCAACAAACCCGGAGCGCCTCTCAGACCGGTCAACCCTGTCGACTCAGGCTCCGTTTTAAAATCCCACGAGAAACAAATCTGGCTTCCCGGCGTTGAATTCGCGGCGCTCTGGTCATCCTACGTCAAGGACACCCAGATCCCCGACCTCACCCCTCCTCCCGCGCCCACTCACCTCAAAGTCAATGGCCACCAACTCACCTGGCAAGCAATCGCCGACCTCGAAAGCGGCCTCTCCCACTTCATCATCGAACGCGACGGGAAGGAAATCGCCACCGTCCCCGAAAAAGCCGCCAACCCCTTCGGCCGTCCCCTCTTCCAGGGCCTCCAATACAGCGACACCCCCGCCCAACCGCTCGTGAGAATGGAGTTCACCGACCGTGACCCAACGAAAATCAAAAGCACCTACCGCATCATCGCCGTCAATACCACCGGCCTAAAATCCAAGTAGCCTGAACCGCTCAAAAAAACGATCGGCGATAAAGCCTCGTTGCCAAGAAGAGCCGAATCTGTTCTCCTTCAAACTGAGCAAAAACAACGCACTAATGAAGATTTCCCAATTTTTAAAACTACGGCCTGCCGTAATATCAGCCTCCTTGATGTCCCTGATTTTCGCCGGAACCGGCCAGGCCGTTACCAAATTCGATTTCAGCGCCGCCGGCAGTCCCGTTCAGGCTGGCTGGACCGCTGCCGAAATCGGAAACGGCTCCGATGGCACCATAAGCGTCGCCACAACCGGGCTCGACGGCGTCACCGTCACCCTCGACAGCCGGAACCGACCAGCCTGGACAGGCGGTGGGGCCGAAGCAGCCATGTGGCGCGACTTTATCTTTGCCAACGGAAGTTTCGCTTCAAGGCCGGCCTCGGGCTTGCGGCTCACTATCAGCGGACTGGAATCCGACATCACCTACAGACTCACCCTTTGGGCCTTTGACGCTTCTTCTGGCAGGCAGGCGGACGGCTTTGACCGCGCCGCCGACTGGTCCGCCGGAGGCGATCCCGGTCTGCTCACCTTCAATGGAGCCATCAATCCCACCACCTTAAGTGACAATCGCACCAGCATCCTCGGGCGGAGCAACGCTTCAGGAGTCCTGGTTTTAACCGGCCTCGTCTCGACCACCAACCCCTCCACGTCCCATAACGTCTTTCTCAATGGCCTCGAAATCAGCGACCCCATCTTCGATGTCGATGACGACGGCTTACCCGACTCCTTCGAGCAGCTCATCATTGATGCCGACACCCAGGACGCCATCACCTCGATCAACGACGTCCTCCCCGGCGATGATTTTGATGCAGATGACTCCAGCAATTTAGAGGAATACGAGAGCCTGACCGATCCCGTCGATGACGACAGCGACGACGATGGCGCCAAGGATGGCTGGGAAGACAGCGGAGGCGTCTGGGTCAGCAGCACCGAAACCGGCACCAATCCACTCATCCCGGACACCGACGGCGACGGACTCCTCGATGGCATCGAAAACCACGACCTCCCCTACGATCCCAACAATCCCACCACCCAACCGGGATCCGATCCCAACCTCGTCGATACCGATCGCGACGCCTACAAGGACGGGCTCGAATTGATCGATGGCACGGACCCGACCGATCCCAACAGCTTCCTCGACCCCTATCTCAATGCCGTCGCGAAATTTGATTTTAACGCCCCCGGCAGCTCCACCCTTGCGACCTGGACCGCAGCCGAGGCAGGCAGTGGCAGTAATGGCACCGTGACCGTCGCAACCGAAGCAGTGGGCGCCGTTCTCCTCGATACCCGCGACCGCCCCACCGCAAATACCGATGGTCCCGAGGGTGATCTTACCCACAATGACCTCTGGCGTGACTTCGTCTTTGCCAACGGAAGCTTGGACACGGCCCCTGGAACAGGATTGCGGATCACCCTGACCGGCCTCCGGCCCTCGACAACCTACCCCGTCACCATCTGGGCTTTTGACGATGCTTCCAACAATGGTCGTCGTGCCGACTGGGGCGTTCCCGGCGGAGAAACCACCACCTTGATCTTCCCGACGTCCCCCGATCCCTCGGCCTTGACCGACTACATGATCACCTTCGAAGCCAGCACCAACGCCAGCGGAACCCTCGTTCTGGAAGGCATCGTCGCCGCCGAACTCCCGGACATCTCGCACAATGTCTTTGTCAACGCCCTCGTCGTCGGACAGCCCACCGGTAGCAACGAAATCGTCATTTCCGCCATCGAACATGATCTCGTCACCGGCACCACTACCTTGACCTGGAATTCCTCCCCCGGGAAAGCCTATAGCGTCGATCGTTCACCGGACCTCCTCGACTGGACCGGGAATATTAACGACCAGATCCCGGCCGAAGAAGGCTCCGAAACCACCCGCTTCCAGTTCAACGTAACTCCCTTCGGGCCCAAAAGCTTCTACCGCGTCACCGAAGCTCCCTAGACTCGCTCCTATAAATCCGGGCGGCCCTTGTAGTCGCATCGCAGCCGGCGGAGGATAGGATTTCCGGTAAATGAAACCTTGCCCGAGACACCAGACCGATCTCACCACCCGTCCACTCGACGAGCACGAAATCCATGATTGCCCGGATTGCGAAGGCATCTGGTGCCCCGGGCCCATCATCGATACCCTCCTCGGCTCCGGCCAAAGCCTCCAACTTCGCAGCCTCTGCAGCGTCCTGGAATCAGACCTCCACTGCCCTTCCGGTTGCGGAAAACTCCATGAAGGAAAAGTAGGTCGCGTCACCGTCGACCTCTGTCAAAACTGCGGAGGGCTCTGGCTCGATCCCGGTGAACTCGAGATCCTTCGCCAGCGAAAAGGACTCTCCCCCCACGTCCCGGTTTCACAAATCCGACCCGGTTCCACGGAAGCCCACAATCTCCTCCTGGGCCTCACCCTCATCCCCTGGTAAATTCTCCTCTCCCTCTCTCACTTCCCGGGGCTTTTGGAATCCAACAACTTCAGCAAGCCCGCCAAGGTCTTCAGAGCGAGCTTCGCCTTCAAGCTTCTTGCCTTCAGCGCCGCCGCATGGACCACGACCGCCGCCTCTCCAGGCCCATGAGTCCGAGCCGCTTCCGCCACCTTTTCGCGAATCTCAGGTGGCACCTGATCGAAAAGCTTTCGAGAAACCCCTTTGATCCCAGCCCCAATTCCCGCGAACCATTCCCCGGTGAACACCTCATCGTGTTCACTTCCCCGTCCTTCATCGCTTGGATTGCCCTTTCTCTCGGGCGGAGAATCATCAGGCTTTCCGGTGGATTTCTTTTCGGACATCTCTACGTCTTCTAGTCTGCCCCCAATACGTCCGCGACACCACGTAATTGTTTCCGGGTGACACGCAAGCCTCCAACCCAAGCAAACTTCCCCAACACCAAATGCGAAACAAATCGCGGGTTTCACTTGGCAAAACCAACCGCGGTGTTCTATCCCCTCGCGTGATGCTCTCACAAGAAATCATGGAATGGCCGGACGAAGTTGAAACTCTGATCGATCAGCTTGAAAGCGAATCGGAGGAACGGGCGCTCACCCGCGAGGAACGCGCCCTCATGGATATCTATGAGACCGTGCCCATCCTTCAGAGCGAAGACGGCCTTCATGAATTTTGGCAAAGCGGAATTCATCAGCAGCGGATCATCAATTCCTTCGAACTCATCGGAGCGACCGCCCTCGTCGATCCTCTCAACGCCAGCCGCTGGTGCGAGACCCGTGCCGAGGACCGCGGCGACTACAGCGAAACCGAGTCCGACCACCTCACCAACATCGAAGAAGAACTCACCGAAGGCCTGGACGAACTCATCGACCTCGTCATGGAGTTCATCGAAGAGGAAATGGGATAGCCCCTCCGAGAGGAGCCCCGCGGAGCTTAGACTTCAGTCTGGGCATCATCAGCCCGCGCATCAAAACACACGCCTCTCCAACCCCGGCATTCCGCATCGGAAATCCAGTGTTCGACGTTCGCCGATCCCATCCCCTGTTTTCTACCGACTATTTTCCGGACAAACTGAAGGGGCTAGGAAGGCCTTTCGAGATGCGATGCGAATTCCAGCATCATCGTGGCGATGTCGATTCCGGTGATCTCCTGACAACAGCCGAAGTCAGTCGGGAAATTCACCTCGGCGATATGCGCGTTCCCATCGGCATCGAACAACAGATCCACTCCCCCGAACTTCAGTTCCAGCACCGAAACCGCATCGATCGCCATCTGCTGGTGTTCTTTCGTAAAGACAAAGGGCTCGCCGTTCGGAGTGTCCGAGGTATTCGTTCGAAAGTCCCCCTCCAATGAACCGCAGCGGTTGCTGGCCACGACCTTGTTACCGAGGACGATCAGCCGTCCGTAGTGATCATGCTCGATGTATTTCCTCAGAAGCACCCGGGTGTCCTGTCCACGAAGGAAATCACAGATCGAGACCAGGCTCTCCTGGGAATCCACCTTCATCACCCCCACCCCTTTGGAATTCCCGATGGCCTTGACGATGATGGGAAACCCGCCCAATTCCCCGGCGAACCTCTCCACTTCCTTCCGGTTCCTGGGGATCATCGGGATCGTCGGAATCGCCGGGAGACCGTGTTTCTGATGATAGTAAAACGTCGTGCCACGACCCCGGAGGGAATGATCCCAATGGGAATAAAAATGGCGGCAGGAGTCATTAATCATCAACTTCTCAAAGGCCTGGGCCCGGTCCCCGGTGCCCCCTCGATACAGGATGTCATCGGTCCCGAGTTCAGGCAGCGCGAAGTAGTCAAACTTCCGACTGTTGATCGGGAAGAATTCAATCCCGAGTTTTCGACAGGAATGGCTGAAGAGATCCAGTGTTTGACTGTTCTCTGACTTATCTGAGTTGTGAATAAAAATGAAGCGCACGCGATTGGGTGGGGCGGGGTTTCGGGGTGAAAGAAACCACCGTAGTCACGATGTCCTACCCAACACCACCCAACGAGCTAAATCGGACGACTCAATTACCGCCGCCTGCCTTCAGCGAATCCTCCTCGCTCGAAAACCTCCGCTCTTCGTCTTGATCGACCCATGTCCATGTCCCCCTCTCCCCCCCTTCGACCGGCACCGGCAGCGCGGTCGGACGCCCCACCAGAACCGCAAGGGAAGACTCCTGCGACGGGCCGGTCAGGTCGCAATCAAGCAGCTCCATCAATTCCCGAAAAGCCGACACCGATTCCACCCCTCCGCACAACCGTGCATTCACAAACCCGGACAGGTGGCGATTTGTAATCAGGGGGAAAGAAGTTGTTAACAACATCGCCCGAGCAAGGATCCCAACGTAGCACCTCATGGGGAGTTCCACCTGTCTGGCCAACAATCAGACAACCAAGGTTGGAGCCCGCAGCGTCATAGATCATCAGGGCATTATCCAAGTGATTGGCGATGATCCACCCACAGATGGGAGACGAATAGCTCCAGCTTTCGTTCCCCTCCATCCATGCCCCAACGGGGCAATCCAACGCAAGCCGGGATCGCTCCGTCAGTCGTTTGTGCTCTGCAACCGTCACCACACATGCCACTGCGGATTTAAGAACCTTATCCACTGTCACCCCCGCCAGCATCCGGTCAACGAGCTTCGCTCTCTCCACGACATGTTCGTGATTCAGCTTGGTGTCAGGATCCGCTTCGAGCGCTCCGCGTGAACAAAACCGGGTGTTCCACTTCCCATCCAACTCCGTCGCTTTCCAAACACAGATGCTCAACAGCTCCCGTTTGTGCTGCGGATAAAGATCCAAACCCACCAAGGCTTCAGCAGCCTTGACCGAACTGGTGAGCCTCTTTTCCCGGTCAGGACGTGGACGGTAGGGTTTCATTTTTCGCTCAACCGGTTTCACCATAGATGGACTTCCCCTGATCCGGATATTTCTCCAGCACATGCTGGAAGAGCGCGCTGCATTTAGATTCGAATAGCTCGGTCGTGTATTTCTCCGGCAATCCTGAATCCAGCATCATCTCGATCTCCACCCGCACCGCCGCGCGGGTCGTGCGTTTGGTTCTCCATTCCAGCACGAGTTTTTCGGTCTTCAGCTTCGCCAGCAGATCCTTGCATACCTTCTTGATCGATTCCATCTCCTGTGGGGAAAGTTCCGGACCCGGCCTTGTCAGGATATCGAATACTGCCAGCTCTTCGTCGCTGACGTTCTCCCGCAGATGCCGCTGCTCCTCTTCGCTCAGATCCTTTGTGAAAGTCACGAGATCCGCGAACAACTGCTCGATGCTCAGCGCCCCGCTGTTGTAGGCCTCGATCATCTTCTGGAAGCGGTTCAGGAAATGGTACACGATGTCCTTCGCCACCTCGTCCAGCCTGTCGTCGCGGGTGATGAGATGGTATTTCTGCCCCAGCACTTTTTTAAGCTTTTCCTCCTGATCCTCGTCCAGCCCCGCATCCTCGATGGTCTGGTAGATCTCCTCGTTCAGCTCCGGGTTCGTGATCTCCAGCTCCTACGTCCGGTTCTCGTAGTAGAGCGGCACCGTCGCCCCGTCCTCCACGGACTGCTTGAAATCATACACGCTCACGTAATCGCCGAAGACCTCACGCTTCCTCTCCTCCCCGGCGATCAGCGGGGTTCCCGTGAATGCTACGAACTTCGCATTCGGCAGCGCCGTGCGCATGTTCATCGCCAGCGTATCGTATTGGCTGCGGTGCGCCTCATCCGTCAGCACGATGATGTCGTCCCGCTCCGAGAGCACCGGAGGCAGCGTCCCCGGCTCCGTGCGGAACTTATGGAGTAACTTTTCCCCGATCCCCGCGTGTGCCAGAAGACCCCTATTCGATTCTTCGAAGTCGAACCCTCACCCCCAGCCCCTCTCCCAGAGGTAGAGGGGAGCTCTATTAAAATGTCAGTCAGCACCTCCTCGGTCTTATGGAGAACGGATGAGTTTTTGAAACGCAGCACTTTCACCTTCTGCGAGCGCAGATACGCATCCCGCTTCTTGTCGTGTGCCTTTGCTTCATCGGAATCGTGAACCTCTCCATCGCATTCCACGACAAGCCCTGTCTCATGACAGTAGAAATCACAGATGTAATCTCCGAATTGATGCTGCCGCCGAAACTTCGCACCACCACATTGCCGATCCCGCAGCAGTTCCCAAAGCACCTCCGCCGCCGGAGTCTGCTTCTCCCGCAACTCACGAGCCCTCTCCACCATCCCCGCAACCTGAAACCCACCCCGATAATGCGACCGCTCTTCCTCCCTCTCCCCCTGGGAGAGGGCCGGGGTGAGGGTGCGCAGCAATGCCTCCACCGCGCGGTTCACACCCCAGAAACTGATGGTTCCTCGCCACCAGCTTCTACGTCTTCCCCTTCTCATCGGAGAAGCGGGAAAAATTCTCCACCAGATCCAGCAGCCGCCCCTTGTCACAAGTCCCGCGCAGCAGGGTGTTCAGGGAAATGTCCACCACCTCCACCCGCTGCCCGCCGTTTTCCTTGTCGGGGAATTTCACCGTCACCCCGCCTTTCAGTAGCTTGTCGATCTCCCGATTCGCCTCCACCAGACTCAGCGCCGTCCTGTCCCGCGAAAGCTCCTCCACCGACCCATCAATCGCCTCCTCCGGCAGATCCGGATTCAGCGAAAGGAGCGCCGCCTTCAGCCGTCCCGTTAAAAACACCTCCCGCTTCCCCTCACGCCCAAGATCACTCACTCCCCCAATTTGCCCGCCGGAGCCTTGGCGAAGGTTGGCCCACTCACCGAAGCAATTCAAGACATCCCACCCCAGCTCATGCTGCATGAGCTGGATCGCCGGCTGCTCGACGAGGTGGTCTTCGGTGTAGGCGGGCATTTCCTAGAGTTTCAGGAGCGCCTCAAAATGCTTGTCGCTGTGGATCAAGGTCGCTCCATGACGCTTCGCACAAGCCACGATCAACACATCGGCCAACGGGCAATTCAAACCTGATTGCGTAGCCACCAAGCCCAATCGCGCCGCCTCTTCCCAAGCCTCATCATCCATCGGCAAGGAAGGGCAAAGTGCGGAAAGCTCCTTGGCAATCCGTTCTTCCCGCTTGCCACGGATACCCCGGAAAATCTCCACCCAGACTACCGGGCAGAGGTGCGCCTTTCCTTCGGACATCGCCACGGAAACCTCATTGGGGAGCTCGGAATGACCGCGCAAAAACGGAATCCAAACCGAGCTATCGATGAGAACTTTCACGAAGCCTCCTCCCTGCCCCAGAGCTTGCGGATCCTATCCTCGTATTCCATGTCCGCCGCTTCGATTTCGTCATTGCTGGGAAAATCAGGCATCGATCCCGCAGCCTCTTTGAGGAATAGCTCCACCCGCTGCCTACGGTTGAAATCCTCCAGTGCTTTGACCACCGCCTCCCTCTTCGTCTTCGCCCCCGTGAAACGCATCGCATCCTCCAACGCGCCCTCAGGAATATCGATTGTCGTCTTCATGGATTCCACTTACACGATAAATTGGAATCCTGCAATTGGATAATGGGATGATTTTCACGCGAAACACCATTTTCACGGCTTCGTGAAAACCCTTAAACTACCAGTCTGTAATCTTCCTCTTCCATTTAAAATCCAAAATTCATCACATCCCACCCCAGCTCATGCTGCATGAGCAGGATCGCAGGCTGCTCGACGAGGTGATCTTCGGTGTAGGAGGAAGGCATTTTAATGTCCGCAAATAAATTTCGCCGCAGCCTTAATTTCTGCGTTGTTGTACAAACCCTCACTCCACGATGTTCTAATTATTTCTTCCAAAAGTTCTGGCTCATGGGCGCAGTCGTGAAGCAGATTTAAAAGAGCGTTTCGTCGTTGGCTTTGATTTGCAGCCCCTGCTAGCGTGCGTCCTTTCGTACAAAGTAGACTCACCATGTGCTGTTCAGTCGCCGGCTTATTGAGAATCACTCCTTCGATTGACTTGCTCCACAGCCATGTTCTTGCAGGCTCCAGAATCTGCCGACAAACATTGGTCTGAGCTTTTTTCGTAGCCTTCTTGAGGTTCGCTATCGCAGTAACGCCTATCAATGAGTTCTTTCGTAAAAATCGATCTAAAACAGAACCGTCGAAAACCAAGCTTCTCAAAACCGGGTTTGCAATTTCGTTCTTCATAGCAGCGATCAACTTTTGAGATTTCGTCGTTTTTGGAGCCATCGTATGTAGCCATTCGCGTCAACTTTTGAGCTGGAGCCAGAGATCTGCAAGGGATTCCCGCTTGTTGTGGGGGTCCATTCGGATGTGCCTTCGGTCAGGGCTTAGATCAAAAAACTCTCTCAGATCTTTCAGTCCGAGGACATGGTTGCTCATGACTGAAAACGATTTCTCCACGCTCACTTCTTCTCGGTTTCTCATCAGGGGTTTCCAAAGTATCATGATGACGAGGGTGAGAACTTGATAGATCATCGCAGCCAGGATCAAGGCTTGATGATGGAGGGCGTTACTCCGGCGGTTGAGCGCGGGCTTGATGTTCATTCCTTGCTTCCAGGCCCGAAAGAGGATCTCGATTTTCCAACGGCAACGGTAAAGTTCACCCGCTTCGCGCACGCTCAATTCGCTGGCCGTTAGGTTCGTCACCAGCAGGTGCCAGTGGAGGCGTTCGCGCTTCGCTTTGCTCAGAGTTTTTCCTCGGCTCGCGGCTCGCTCGCGGGCGTCTTTGAGGTTGCGGCGGACGACTTCGGGGCTGGCTCGAACGGCGATGAGCCGACAGCGATGTTTCTCTTCTTCGCCGAGTAAGATCTCTCCGTCCCAAAGGTCATTTTTGCAAGCCCGGAGGATTTTTTCAATGCGATATCCGGAGTGGTTTGTGATGACGACGTTGGCCGGAACGCGGCTCAGCTAGGAGGCTAGAAGCTTAAAATCGTTGTGGGTTTTGAGCTGGAGACTGGTAGCCAGAGAGTCGAGAAGAAAGGCGATGGCTTGCGGATTGATTCGTTTCCAAAAGGCTTGCTT
>CAWUTG010000092.1:0-56766 GCA_963925135.1 uncultured Verrucomicrobiales bacterium
TGCCCTGAACGAAAAAGGGCAACTGATTGCCCGCTGGGGCTCTCCACTCATCGTCCACCCGGTCTCTCAAAAAATCCTGGAACTCAGATCTCCCGGACCAGATCGGAAGCCCTACACCGAAGACGACCTCAGTTGGCCAGAGAACTCCCAACCATAAAAAAACAGCACCCCGAACCCGGGACGCTGTTTGAGAATTTTTGTCTTTGAAGGCGATTAACCAAACACGACCGTAACCGGCTTTCCAAGCTCGGCTTCGGCACCACCCATGCGAAATGGGCGACCGCTCGGTGAGCTGACAACCTGTGCGTGGTCGATTCCAAGAGCGTATGCGATCGTGGCGTTGAAGTCCTGAATGGTGACAGGATCCTTCTCAACAAGGGCACCGTTCTTATCGGATTCACCATATTTGATTCCCCCCTTGATTCCGCCACCGGCCATAACGGTCGAGAAGCAGGCGGGGTGGTGGTCGCGACCATTGCTGTGCTCAGCAACAATCTTGGGCGTCCGTCCGAACTCAGTTCCGATGACCACGAGGGTGGAATCGAGAAGACCACGCTCTTCGAGATCTGCAACAAGAGTCGAGAAACCTTGGTCGAGGACCGCAGCGCGGCTTTCAACATTGGCGAAGTTATCATAGTGGGTATCCCAGCCTCCGAGAGAGACCTCAACAAAGCGAACACCGGATTCAACAAGACGGCGGGCAAGGAGACATCCCTGTCCGAAGCGATCTTTTCCGTAGGCAGCTTGCACTTTGGCAGGCTCACGGCTGATCTCGAAGGCCTGAAGGTCTTCACTCTCCATGAGCTTTACAGCCTCTTCATACAGACTGTCGTAAGCTTTCACACTAGGAGTCTGAAACTTGTCGTGGAAGGTCTTATTCAAGGCATCAGCAATCGCGAGGCGACGCTTAAAATCATCTTCAGTGACCGAACCAGCGCGGGTCGAGTTCTTGAGACCTTCATCAGGGCGGCCAAGTGGCACACCACCGAATTCAGCACCAAAGAAGCCCGGAGAAGAAACACCAGGACTGGTGTTCGCGGTCACGAAACCAGGAAGCGTGGTATTCTTGCGACCTTTCATGCGGACCACCCAGGCACCAATGGCCGGGTGAACGATGGTTCCACGTGGCGAGTAACTCCGGTGGAGAAGATACTGACCCTGACTGTGGGCACCCTGCTTTGAAGTAATCGAATTGAAAACACAGAGATGCTTCGCAATCTTGGCAGATCCTGGAAGATACTGGGAAAGCTGAAAATCGCCGCTGGTCGCGACTGACTCGACGGGTCCCTGCACTTCCTTGTTCGATGGCTTGGTATCCCAAGTATCCAAGTGGCTCATGCCGCCGCCCATGTTCAAGAAGATCACGTGTTCGGCTTTAGCGCCACCGGCATGCTTTTGCGATTGCCCGAAAGCAGATCCGGAAAGGCTGGCACCCAGCATAGGTGCTACGCTCACACCGAGATAGGTCCGGGCAGCGTTGATCATGAACTGACGGCGTCCAAGCTCGTCAGAGTTAAAGAAAGCTCTTTTATCCATTGGTCTTAATAGGGTTGATTTTTGGTAGGAGTGATTACTGAATGAACATGAACTCGTGAGTGGCAACGAGAGCAGAAACAAGATTCTGGTAGCTCTCGCGGCTTCCATCAATGACGTCACGCATCAACATGTTCATTTCAGCGTCGCTAGGTGGGCGGCTTAAGATTGCGTAGTAAATGTAGCGGGTCTTGTCTGCTTCAGTCGTACCCTTCTTGAGAGCATCATAGACCGCAGCCCCCTTGTTGGAAACGACCATACGCTCGACGTGACCATTCATGATCTCGAGGATCTGGGCCATGTTCGCCTCGATGGTGCTGGCACCGACCAACTCGCGATCGGACTGGCCAAACTCGCGGAGCAAGTGGCCAACAGGCGCGGGAGCTGAAAGCTCGGAAGCGCGTGCAACACCAGTGGCTGGACCAGGACGGCTCTTAGCGGCCATCATCATCATATCGCTATCACCGGATCCCTTGCCCCCACTCTGTTTGAATCGGGTCATGAGATTTGAAGCATAGGAGCGATAGTCGCTGGGATCTTTGATCGCGACCACTTCACGGGCCAGGTCAGCCATGGTCATTTCGCCTACAAGAACAGGCTTGTTGTTGTAGTAAATGTGATCACTGAACTTGCGCTTGGCGAGTTTGTCCGGCTCGTTGGCCACGAGGGTCACTAACGAGTCCCACATTTGTTCAGCGGTCATACGCTCGAGCTGGCGACCGTTGAAGGCTTGCGGAACACCGACTTCGAAAGCCTTGGGGTTCGCGGCAAACTGGAACGTTTTGGTGAGGAGAAGGACGTTTTGGAAAGCCTTCAAATCGTAGTCGAGATCCACCATCAAGCCCATCAGGTAGCGGACCAGTCCGGGAGAAACAGTCTTCTCAGCTTCCACAAATTCATCCACAGGGAAGGTCAAGGGGCTTCCCATGACACGATCCCACATCCGGTTGACCGCGACGTAGTCGAAGTTCGGGTTTTCATGGGTCATCCATTCTGCGAACTCAACACGTGATTTACTAGTTTCACGGCGGGTCGAGGTGCGGATCCGATTCCCAAACTGGGTCTTCCCGCCAACCATTTCGCCGGGATCTCCATCTTTATACTGATAGTCGCTAGGCAGCTTGATGCGACCGTCTCCTTGTCCCTCCAAGGTTCCGTAGTGAATATTATCGCGCATCCAATACATGATCTCACCCAGATCGGAGCGGCGGAAATCGGGATCATCGATAGAGCGGACAGTCTTATTCCAGACGCCCTCGTTGATTTCTTTCTGTCCGTGAGTGAATGCAGCCAACTCGTAGAAGTCCATCCGCTCCCACTTGTTGGTAGGGCTATCGTGACACTGGGCACACTCAAGTCGCTCACCCGTGAAAATCTGCATCGTAATTGCCAGATTATCGAGAGGCATTCCCTTATCGCGGATATAGTATCCAACGGCACCATTCCCCTTTTCCCAGGCGATTCCGCTGGCTGAAATGAGCTTGTTTGCAAACTGGTTCCATGGCATATTTTCGCCCACGGACTCTTGAATAAAGCGCATGTAGGGAGGAGCGTAGGAACCGGCGTTATCCACATCATCCTTGGCGCGGAGGAGGTCAAAAACGTAGTTCTGCATGTGGCTGCGGTAGCCATCGCTCTGCAAAAGGTATCCGGTCAGCATCTCACGCTTATTCGGATCATCGATTTCAAGGAAGCTCGAGGCTTCTTCCAAAGTCGGAATGCGACCTGCAGCGACAAGGAAGCTGCGGCGCAAGAAAGTGGGATCATCCACCACGTCTGGAACGCCAAGCTTCTTTTTACGAAAAATTTCCGCAACGAACTTGTCGACATTGTAGGCAGCCTTTTTCAAGGCCTCGGGGCTTTTCTTGCCTGATTGTTGCGCCATCAAGGGTGAAACGAGGCCTCCAAGCAAGAGGGCGCAAAGGATTTTACTCTTCATCTTTAGTGATAACGTGGTGTTCATCAATTCCATTAGGGGAATCTTCAAGAAGATATGAAAAATCCCCCCCCGTGTCAAATCAGGATCGTGCGATGTTTGGAATAGTTCCAAATTTACCCGGCCTCCCGGCCCAAAGAAAACGACCGACCCCCTTCCAGGGTATCGGTCGTTGATAAATTAGGGGTGGCTGGATCCTATTCCTCACCACTTTCCTCGGAAACCTCTTCGACGTCTTCGCCAAGGTTCTCGAGATCAACCCACTCAATGTAGGCCATCGGTGCGGAGTCACTGGGACGTGCACCCAGCTTGGTGATCCGGCAATATCCACCGGGACGATCGCCTACGGCAGGAGCAACCACATCAAAAAGACGCTTCACACTCCCTGCCTGACGGAGGAAACGGAAAGCCATACGGCGTGCATGCACTCCGTCTTCTTTTTTCGTGAGGGTCACAAGCTTCTCGCAAATCGGGCGGATAGCCTTGGCTTTGGCGAGGGTGGTGCGGATACGACCGTGCTCGATGAGAGCGCAGGCTTGGTTGGCAAGCAGAGAGCGGCGGTGGCCGTCTTTGCGCTGGAGTCTTACTGTTTTACGACGATGTCTCATCAGGGTAGTTCTTTCTAAAAAGGCTGTTTATGGGCGACGCTTATTGGTCGAGGTTCTGGGCAATGAGGTCGGCAAGACCCACTGGTGCTTCCTCCTCGACACTGAGACGAGGTGTTGGAACACCAAGAGTCGGGCCGGTGAGAAGGGATGGATCGAGGTTCATACCGAGGCCAAGTCCAAGCTCTTGAAGCTTGTCCTTAATCTCGTTAAGAGACTTCTTACCGAAGTTACGATACTTGAGCATTTCAGCTTCGGACTTCAGCGCAAGCTGGCCGACGGAAGTAATGTTCGCGTTGTTCAGGCAGTTTGCAGCACGAACAGAAAGCTCGATCTCGTTGACGCTCATGTTGAGGAGCTTCTTAAGAGCGGCATTTTCTTCGGACTGCTCGGCAGGTGCCTCTTCGAATCCAACGGCGTCATCATCGTAGTTCACGAAGACGTCGAGGTGATGACGAAGAATGGCGGAGGCTTGCAGAAGGGCGTCGTGTGGCTCAATACGACCGTCGGTCCAAATATCGAGAATCACTTTGTCAAAGTCGGTTATTTGTCCGACCCGGGTCGCACCCACGGAATACTTCACGCGGGTTACTGGAGAGAAAATGGAGTCAATGGCGATCACGCCAATGGGTGCTCCATCGCGCTTGTTCTCGTCACCGGTCTTGAAGCCACGTCCCACCTGAACTTCGATTTCGCAATCGAACTTCACTTTCTTATCGAGGGTGCAGATAATCTGGTCCTTGTTAACGACTTCATACATGTTGTCGTCCTGGATATCGCCAGCAGTGACAACACCTTCTTTTTCAAGCTTCAAGGTCAGAACGCGGGGCTCTTTACCGTGGGCCATGAACTTCACCTTCTTGAGGTTCAGAACAATATCGGTGACGTCTTCAATGACGCCGGGGAGAGTCGCAAATTCGTGCTGCACACCGGCGATCCGCACGGATGTGATGGAGGCTCCCTCAAGAGATGAGAGGAGGACCCGACGAAGGGAGTTTCCAATGGTATGACCAAATCCCTGCTCGAATGGCTCGGCAGTAAATTGGGCGTAAGTTTCGGTAGCAGTGTCCTCGTTTTTAATGAGGCGGTTTGGCAGTTCAAAGCGGTTCAGCTTGACTGGACCTTCCTTTTCTTCAGCAGCAGTATTTTCTTCTGACATTTTTTTGTTCGGTTGCCGGGTTTCCCTCTCGCGAGTGAAAAACCCAAATTTCGGGTAATTCCAGAGGACCTACGGCGGTTTAAGAGACTCGCGGGGGCGGAAAAGACCAGCTTCAGGGGTTGGATGCAACCCTTTTTTCAAGGGATTACTGTGACAGTCCTGCCTTTTTGCAGAAATTTAGATGAAATCCCAAAAAGCTGGACTATCTAGTGAAGGAAAGAGTTAGAATTATGAAGTCCCGAAAAAACCTTACCCGTTTCACCTACGAAACCACCGCATTTGAAGGCTGGCGGCTGTGCCTAAGCCGTGCGGGAACCACCTTCACCAAGTATTTTTCCGATAAAGCCTACGAGGGTCAGCGAAAATCTCTGGCAGCAGCCGAAGCGGCACGCAGCACCCTGATTCAGTTGGTAGACAATTCGAGGCGCGTGAATGGGAAACTGAGCAAAACCACGATCGCCAAAGGTCAAAAGCTCCTGAAAGACTCCTGACCTGCTCCCATGGCTCATTCCTACACCCGTGCGATCCACTGGTTCCGGCGAGATCTGCGACTGACCGACAACAGTGCTCTGAATGCCGCGTGCGCCAGCTCTCAAGAGCTGATTCCCGTCTATATTTTGAGCCCCTGGAAGAAGTCCCACCTTTGGACCGGCCCCAAACGCCAGAAGTTCCTCTGCGAATGCCTTGATTCTCTTTCCGGGAATATTGCGCACCTCGGTGGGCAGCTCATCATTCGTCAGGGCGAAGCTGTCGCCGAACTTTTAAAGCTCATTAAAGAGAGCGGAGCTGAAGCCATCTACCTCAATCAAGACGTCGATCCATTCGGCCAAGCCGTCGAAGCAGAGCTTCGCCAGCAATCGCCTGTCCCCGTCCTCTTGTCTCAGGATGCGGCCCTTCACGGCCCGGAAGAAATCCTCAAAGACGATGGCAGCTCTTACCGTGTTTACACCCCCTTCTCCAAGAAATGGCTCGCCGCAGAGAAACCACGTCCAACCGGTCGACCCAGCGCCATTGCAACACCTGCCAACCTCACCTCACTCCCCCTCCCCAATCTTCGCACTTGGGAACTGGAAGACGACGGCTCGGAAACCTGTCCCGGCGGAGAGAAAGCAGCCAGAGAGCGGATGAAAGCGGCCCTGGCTAACCGAATCCAAGACTACGACTCCACCCGCGACATTCCATCGGTTCCCGGAACCAGCCGACTCTCCCAGGACCTTCGCTGGGGCACCCTCTCTATCCGCGAACTCTACCAACAAGCTCTCAAATGCCAGTCCCTGCAGTATTTAAAAGAGCTGGGATGGCGAGAATTCTACTTCCAGATCCTCCATCACTTCCCCGACGTGCTTGAGATGGAATTCAACCCCGATTGGCGGGGACTTCCCTGGCACGAACCAGGAGAGCAATTTGTAGCCTGGAAAACCGGCCATACCGGCTTTCCGATTATCGACGCCGGAATTCGCGAACTCCTTCACACCGGATTCATGCACAACCGGGTTCGCATGATCGTAGCCATGTTTCTCACCAAGGATCTCCACCTCGATTGGCGCCTGGGTGAACAATTCTTCGCCCAACATCTCCTCGATGGCGAGATCGCCTCCAATAACGGGGGCTGGCAGTGGAGCGCCGGCACCGGGGCCGATGCCGCACCCTACTTCCGCATCCAGAATCCCTGGACTCAGACCAAGAGATTTGATCCCAAGGGAGTCTACATCCGCAAGTGGGTCCCGGAGCTTGCGAACGTTGATGCCAAACTCCTTTTCAGCCCTCCTGAAGACCCGTCCCCTATTGCCCCAGGCTATGTCATCCCCATTTTGGAACATTCACGAGAGCGAGACGTGACCCTCACCATCTTCAAGAAGCATCGCGCCCAGCAGCAATAACTACTGGATTCCCGCTGAAATCTTGAGCTGATCGAGCGCCTTGCAAAGATCTTCCACCGGAATGGTAAAACTCTCTACACGGTTCGCGGCCGCGATATTCATCCCCAAAAATCGCCCCTCAAACGTAAACAACGGCCCTCCCACGCTTCGCGCTGAGAGCATCGTTTCATGTTGAAGCACCCTTGGGAAACTTGTCCGCCGTTCCGAGAACTCACCACTCATTTGGTCATTTCGATTCTGGGGACCGCCAAATAGCTTATGACGGGCCATCAACTCGACCTCCAGTTCCAGCTCTCGAGACCCCCGCAAGACCCCAAGCTTAATGAGATCCCCCGGTACTTTGACTCGTAGATACTCGATGAATGACTTATCATCTAGGATTTCCTTTCCATCTACCCGGACTAAAATGTCCCCCTTCTTGATACCGGCCCTCTCGGCTCCGGAATCTTCCGTAATGGCGTTCACCTTGATCTTGTTATCCTTGAACTGGAATTGAACTCCCAGCACCGCCGGACTTCCTCCGGGGATCTCCCGCTTATTGGCACTGATAATTCCGGGGCGGGGACGTCGAAACATTCGCTCACTGGCCCCGTTCGAAACCACCCAGGTCCCGTGGGCAATTTCACTATTGCCGGTCAGATCCACCGGCAAGAGCCCCTCTGCCTCGACCTTCACCAAGGCCAAATCCCAAACGGAGTCAGTTGCCACCACTTTGAACGAACGATACTTCTTCTTCCCGATCCGGATGATGTAATCTTCGACATCCTCAAGCTCACTCGCCTTGGTTAAGACCAGACCATTCGGACTCACGACCGTGCCGTAGACGAAGTTCTTGTAAGTCTTATTATCGTAAAAAACCGCACTGCTCTCCTGAAGGTAAACCTGCACAGGCGACAAGGCTTTCTGGATCAAAGGCCCATTCTTGCGCTTCTCCGATGGCAGCGTGTTTGCCACCACCGGGAAACTGCACAATAATAAAAGCGTGATTAACTTCATGGTCGTTCTCCCAACTTTAAGGTTTCCTCTTTCGTCTCTTCTCCACTGAGCCATTTCAGCTTCAGGTCATCACCAGCTCCCAATTCATCTAGGAGCCTATTCAGGATCTCCTTGGTCGCGTCCTCCCCTTCGATTTCAAGAATCCGATCTCCCACCTTGAGCCCCGCCTTGTCTGCGACGCCATCTTCCCAAAGTTCAACCACCCGAAGACCGCCTTCACTCGCCAGCTCTGTCATGAGTCCCAAAAACCCGGTGCCCGGTTGATTTTTTTTCGCAAACGGACCTTCGCCAATAAATTGCCCCCCGGACAAATTATCCCAGTTTCTCTGAAATTCGCGCAGAGGCACGTGCATACTCTCTTCTTTCGAGGAACCCACCCGACTATGGATCCCGATTAGCTCGCCCCGCATATTGAAAAGGGGACCGCCCGAATCTCCGCCAATGAGCATGCAATCAGACTGAATCGTGCTTTCCGCCTCACGGACCAATCGGCCCACGCGGACATTGACACCACGCGCCTTGTCAAAGCCCCCGGAATGACCCAGCGAGAACACCCAGTCTCCCAGCTCCGTCGAATCCTCCTTGTCATATTCGACAAATGGAAACGGCCCCTTGTCGGTGATCTGCAACATCGCGGCATCTGTCTCGGACTGCAATCCCAGCGAAACCCCCTGATATTCAGTGCCATCCTCCATCACCACCGTCATTTCCTCGCCCACTCCGGCGGTGACGTGAGCAGCCGTCAGGACCAAGCCTCCCGCACTGACAATGACCCCGCTTCCAGATCCTTCGCCCATTTGCAGGCAAATCGTGGCAGAACGGGCCCGCTCCAAACTTCCCTGCAAGGCTTTCTGGATCTCCCGAAAGTCGTCCAAGGTCTCTGGAACCTCCTTCTCGTTGAACGTCAGTGGCTCAGCACAAAGAGTTACCGGTAAGCCCAGCATCAGGATCAGGGCGCCATTCCTTAAAATCATCGGGGAACATTAGGCCCAAAACAATATCGTGGCAATCTGCAATGACCGTTCATTTTCATGACCTCCCTGCGAAATTCCTCCGGGGGGGGACACGAAAGTCCGGCTGACACTCAAACAGGAACCCCCGAACCTGTATCACATGAATAATCAGCCGAACTTTCAAAGTCTCTCCTTTCGGATGAGTCAACGTTCATTTTGGGGCGTGATTTTTACAAGATAAAATCAGATTTTACGATTTACGCCTACATTCGCGTCAGGTAATTCGGAACCTCCTCACGCTGGCTCGATGGCGGTAAACTCACTGACAAATAGGAGATTACGCCACCAACTCCTGCCGCATGGGGAGCACCCAGAAGCGGACTCCCTTGCGCATCGGGAAAGATGTATTCACGTTTTCGTTCTGCGTAATAACGACCAAGAAATCCCAATAAAGTGGCCGGAATCAGGACCCCGACCACAATGAAACCATACAGCATGAGCGGATTTTCCTTCAAGCGAGCAAAGAAGCCCGAATCCCCCTCCGAAACCATCTCAAGATCCAGTAACATCCCCGAATCCAGCGTTGAACCATCAAAACGGTTTCTCGATACCATTTTCTCCAGCCAATAAAGCCTGACCGAAAACTGAACTGAAAAACTGTCAATCTGGGAAGTCGGGTCTGACTTTTCCAAGGCCTTCTCCACCGACATCTTAAGAATCTTGTCCAACTCCTCCGCCACCACCGATTCCCGCACTTTCTGCGAAAATCCAATCCGGGTCCGCTCAGGCATTCCCAAATAGTAAAAGACCACGGCCACCGCCTTCGTCCCTTGAAAGAAATCATCCACCACCTGCTGAACTGATTCCTCCTCGGGCAGCTCTTGGCGGGCGTCAAACAAGTAAAAATAGAAATCAATCTCGGTGTCCCGGGCGTGATAATTCAAGAACCCCTCCCGATCCCGAAACTCCTGGGTCGTCAATAACTGCTGTGGATCCACCAAAAAACTTTCGGGACGGGTCCGGAAATAAGTGTCCACAAAGGTTGGATCGATCGAACTCACCCACAATTCATCATCCAGGATATCTTCCTCGGGTAAATCCCTCACCGAAGGATCAAGCCCGATCAGTACATCACTCTCCGACAGGAGGTAATCCTGGGCCATTTGTCCCAACAGACTGGACCCAGGAACCAAATTGCCGGACTCCAAGGCCTCCAGCTCATCCTTATTCCACTCGGGAAGCTCCAGCTCCTGCCCCTTCAAGATCAGGGCGCTTGCCACAAAAAGCCATCCCCACTTCATGACCGCTTACTTTCCTCCTTTTTCTCAACGGACACCTGATTCCCTTGCCGGATTTCTTGCAACAACTCCCCTGCAGGCTTCGGCGTTTGCCCGACCGCCAGGAGAATAGACTCCGGATTTCTCTTCACCCGTCGCCACCCCTTCTTCAAAGTCTTCTCCAAACGCCCCACAACAAGACGCAAAGCACCCAGATACTCACTTTGCAGCAACGAGGGATGCGCTGCCGAAAGAGCCTCAAAGGTCGAATTCTCGGTTAAATAGGGCATTAGGGAATACCCAAAGGTAATCCCCACACTCTTGGCCTTCACATCGATCACCACCAAAATCCCGTTCTCATTCGGCCTCTCCAGGTCCACATCCGAAAACGCCGCCCGGTTCAAGAGCCAAAACCCAAACTGCCTCAGGCTCTGCAGCTCTTCGAAAGCCCCGATATATACCGCGACAAACAATTGCGGAAACTTCGCCTCAAATTTCTCCAACAGGTTCCGCATTGGCTCCCGCTCCTTCATCCTCAGGACACCCGCCGCATCCGTAAATTTCTGGAGAACCACATCATCCGTCCCGAACAATTCATCCGCGTGCTCAATGATGAACCCGCAATGCGGGCAGGATGAGGCAGCACGGTGAATGCGTTGCACACATCTGGGACACTTCATAATCGATATTCTTAACAACGCTTAACTAAACGGATCGACGTCAATCGACCAAGCCAATTTCCCGATATCGCCAAAAAAGTTCCACACTCCCCAGATTTAGGCAAAAAAACCTTGGCAAAGCTCCTTTCACCCACCAGATTCCGCCCCCCACCACCAAAACTATGGTAGCACTTCGTCTCACTCGCCAAGGTTCTAAGGACCGTCCTTACTACAAAATCGTAGCCGTTGACAGTCGCGTTCGTCGCGACGGTCGTTACATCGAACAACTCGGCACCTATGACCCCATGGCTGAAGGTGAAAATTACACCCTCGACCTCGAAAAAGCCGACAAATGGCTCGGAGTTGGGGCCAAGCCCAGCGGCACCGTTGCCAGCATCATTAAAAAGGTGCGCAAGGCCAGCTAGGTTTTCACCAACCCACAAATTTTCAGATCCCGCCGTCTCCGGACAGCGGGATTTTTTTGCGTCCGGAATAGCCTCCCCCATGTGGCACGACCCGTCCCGATCGTGATCTTCACCCTAAACCTCCTCACTCTTCTTCGCCATCAGCCAGAGAAGATCCGAGAGCCGGTTCAAAAAGATCCGAAGATCCCCCGCAGCCACCTCATCCGGAGCGGCCCATGCCCTCCGCTCCGCCCGACGCGCCACCGTCCGCGCTACATGTAACCGCGCCGCCAATTCACCGCCACTCGCCCCCGGCCGCAACCACCCTTTGAATTTTCGATCCTCCTCGATCTCGCCGCTCCAGTCCTGAAGACGCCCGATCTGCTCCTCGCCTATCCGTCCAAAGCCCGCCTTCTCATACTCCGTATCCTTCCCCACCGGCATCGCCAGCTCCCCCATCAGCGTCACCAACCACGCCTGAATCTGATCAATCGCCTCCGCCCCTTCCCCGTCCATCACCACCCGGGCCATCCCCAGCGCCGCATTCAATTCATCGACCGCCCCTAAAGCCTCGACCTGCGAATCCGTCTTCCCAACTTTCCCCCCAAATAAAAGATCGGTGAATCCTTTGTCGCCTCGCTTCGTCGTAATAGTCATCAGATTGGGAACTTTGCCCTTTATTTCCCCTTCGTCCACCCTGAAACTCAACCAATGAAACGTCGTTCATTTATCCACTCCACTTTCGCCGCCTTCGCCGTTCCTGCTTTCGCCGCCCACCACGGCGCCCACGGAACAAAAGCCGAGGACCTCTTCAACATCTCCCTCGCGCAGTGGTCCAACCACCGCGCTCTTCAAAAAGGGGATTTCGACAACATGGCGTGGCCCGCCTACACCAAGAAAACCTACGGCATCACCGCCCTCGAATACGTCAACCAGTTCTTCAAGGACAAGGCAAAGGACACCGCCTACCTCGGCGAACTCAAAAAGCGCGTCTCTGATCTCGGCATGACCAACGTTCTTATCATGGTCGATGGTGAAGGCTCCCTCGGCGCCGGCACCGACGCCAATCGTCAAAAAACCGTCGACCAACACAAGAAGTGGGTCGAAGCCGCCAAATTCCTCGGCTGCCACTCCATCCGCGTCAACTCACACGGCGAAGGCGCAACTGACGACGAAAAAGCCGCCAACTGCGTCAAAGGACTCAGCGCCCTCTCCACCTTCGCCGAAGATCACCAGATCAACGTCATCGTCGAAAACCACGGCGGCCTCTCCTCCAACGGAGCCTGGATGTCCAAAGTCCTCGCTGATGTCGGCCTCGACAACTGCGGCTCCCTTCCCGACTTCGGAAACTTCCACGAATACGATCGTTATAAAGGCATGGAAGAACTCATGCCCTTCGCCAAAGGCGTCTCCGCCAAGTCCCACGACTTCGACGAAAACGGCGAAGAGACCAAAACCAACTTCACCAAAATGCTCGGCATCATGCTCGCCCACAAATACCACGGCTACGTTGGTGTTGAATACGAAGGCGGCCAGCTCTCCGAAGATGAAGGCATCAAAGCAACCAAGGCCCTCCTCGAAAAGAGCCGCGCCGCCCTCTTCGCCGCCAAGTAAGGCAACCTCCTTTCCCAAAAAGCCCGCGCTCCCACCAGAGCCGCGGGCTTTTTCACGCTCCCATCCCACCAAATATGGAGCGCGGGTTTCCAACCCTGCGTCCCGGAGCCTCGGATTCCCCCTTCTCACTCCACCCCCAACCTCTTCTGCAACTCCTTCAAAGAAGCCTCATTCGTTCGAGCCACCTCCTCGCTTGCCTCGTCGCGCATTCCGAATCGCTCCAGCACTGCGGTATCCTCCTCTGAAATCGCCAGGAATTTCAGAGCTTCTCCCCCCTTCAACTCAATCGATTCACGGCCGACAAACTCTTCCTTAACCCCCGATAGAACCCGATTCCAAATAGCCGGTGAGACCTTCTCCTCCACCTTCAGCAGAACATCCCAATTCTCCATCCGACGAGCCATATCAACCAACTCATCTTGAGCATAATCGACCGGCTCTCCGTTGGCTTTCTGTTGCTCCAGAAACTGGAAAACAGATTCAATCTCCTCACCACTGGGTGCGAAGAGACCACTTTCACCATCAAATTCCCAATAATACGCAGCTGTCCAAATCTGCTCTTCTCGACTCTGCCCCACTACACCTTGACTTAAATACCACTCAGTTGCTCCTTCCAGATCCCTCTTAGACCACTCATCCAGAATGTTCCGCGCCGCCCCTTCTTCCCGATCGACCAATCCCGCAAGGTCTTGATTTTCCTGATCAAATTCAAAAGGGCTGTCATCTGTCATGTTCCCAAAGAGCGATTCTCTCATTGTAAGGTATGCTAAAAGGTCACGCTCCAGATTCTGAGAGCACTTTCCGATTTCATAACCCCACTCCCCAAAACGCTCCCAAGGAAGATCCGCCCCCTTGTTCCGATCCAAATGATCTCGAAACAAGACAAACGACCGATCAGGATCACGGCCATAACCATCTTGGATCACATCGTAAATCAACTGAGACCCTTGGAATTTCTATGGAAAAGCTCGATCCGCAAGCATCCATTCCACCGCCAACTCCCCCTCCAATTCATACCACCGTGCAAAACCATATTTCACAAACGGAACCGTATCCTGATTCACGAACGGTTTGTGATCCCCAAGTATGGGATCCGCGAACGATTCAAGATCGGCCAACTTCTCCATCACCCCGGGAAACTCCGAAGCTTCCAATTCTAAAATCCACTTCATCCCCCCATCTTCCCAGTTCCTCAAAAAGAATCCAGCCTCCAAATTCTTCCATCTTGCTCCCGCCACCACCCCTAGCAAGACTCTGCCCCACCAGCGCGTATGTCAGCTTTGTCACAATTCTTCTTACGCCTTTTTCCCGACCGACCTTCCATGACATCCGACGCCCTTCACGCCCCCGGTTCCCGCACGTCCCGCATTTCCTCCGCCTCGCGATTCACCCTCGCTTTGCTGACAACTCTTCTTGCCGTCCCCGTCACCCTTTTCGCTGCTCCCACCGCCGTCGATGACTCCTACCCGGTCGACGAAGACGACACCCTCACCATCGCCACCGGCGGAGTCATCCTCAGCGCCACCTTCGGCGGAAGCGGCTCGGTCCTCGGCGACACCTGGCAATTCCTTGACCTCATCGAAAACGAAAACGGGGCCAACCAAAGCTACCCCCTCGATTCTTCCTCAAATGCCTGGAACTCGGTCGCCTTCAACTCCGCTAGCTCATCCATCGGCCCTTGGAACACCGGCACCGCTCCCCTTCAAGGAGGAGTGATCGATGGCTTCCCTCCCGCCACTCCCAGCACCCTCCAGGGAATTGGCAGTGCGGCAAACGGCCAAAACCTCGTCACCACCTATCTTTTCCGCCAAACCTTCACCCTCACCGCCGCCCAGGCGGTCGAGGCCAATTGGCAACTCGAACACCTCATCGATGACGGTGGCATCATCTACCTCAACGGGGCCGAAATCTACCGCACCCCCACCATGCCTGCTGACGCCGTCACCACCGCTACACTCGCTGCAAATGGCGAGGAAACAAGCTTCGACTCCGCCCAACTCGACCTCTCCGGAAAACTGAACACCGGTCTCAACACGATCGCGGTAGAGGTCCACCAAACAACCCTCACCAGCAGCGACCTCGGCTTTCAAATAACCCTTGTCCCGGTCTCCACTTCCTCTTCCGGTGGATTCACCTATTCTGACGACACCTTTAACGGCACGGTCCAGCCCAATTTTGCCACTGGAAGCGTCGACGACACCGGCGGATTCTCAGGGGCCGGACTCTTCGTCCAAGTCGGTGCTCGCCCCTTAATTTTCCAGGCCAGCTCCGGAGGCTGGTCCCGTCAATTCTCCCTCGATAACCCCGCCACGGCAACCGTCAGCTTTCGCTACCGCCTCCTCTTTAATCGTGACTATGAGGCCGACGAATACGGGGAAGCTCTCTTCGAACTCGATGGCGTCCGCTATGGCAACGATCTTGAAAATTCCCTGCGCCGTTTCTATGGAGATGCCAACGGCGGAATAGATGACGATACCGGCTGGCAACTTGTCTCTTTTGATATCCCACTCACTGCCGGCGACCACACCATGGTCCTCGGAGCCCACTCCAGCAAATCCACCTCCGACGGCGAAATCACCCAAACTTGGTTTGATGACATCGAAGTCAGCATCCCCCAATCCGGTGGCGGCGTTCTCCTCAATGACACCGGGAACTCCCCCACCGCCGTCCTCGTCGCAAATCCCGCAAACGGAACCCTGAATCTCAACAGCGATGGAACCTTCACCTACCAGCCGAACTCTAACTACTTCGGCTCCGACTTCTTCACCTACCTCGCCCGCGACACCACCGGAGACTCGAACACCGCCACGGTGACCCTCACCGTCAATCCGGTGAACGATCCCCCGCTTGCCCTTGCCGATACCTTCTCCGGCGCTGAAGGTCTTCCTCTCTCTGTTCCCGCTCCCGGCGTTCTCGTCAACGATACCGACCTCGAAAACTCTACCCTCACCGCCATCCTCGCCAGCAACGTCTCCAACGGCACCCTGCAACTCAATTCCGACGGCTCGTTCACCTACACCCCGCAAGCAGGCTTCTTCGGAACCGACATTTTCACCTACCGGGCCAATGATGGCGCTGACTCCTCCGCCCCGGCTCAAGTCAATATCCAGGTCGCCCCCATCAACGACCCGCCCGTCGCTGTCGATGACAACTACACCACAGTTGAAAACAACCCCATCGCCATCACCGTCACCACCGGCGTCGAACAAGTCGTCTTCTCCTCGGACTTCAATGGAGCTGTCCGCCCTTCTCAAATCTCTGGCGCAGGAACCCTCGAACCCGTCCAAGGATACAATGCCCGCGGCCCCTCCGGCAACGCCTTCAGCGGAAACCTCCTTCGCAACAACACCACCGGAAACCCCGCCACCGCCACCACCCTCACCCTCACCAACCTCCCCCCCCACCAATCACTCAGCCTCAAATTTCTCCTTGCCATCATCGACAGCTGGGATGGCAACAACGACAACTTCATCGTCACTGTCGATGGCGTCGAAGTCTTCAATCACACCTTCCGCAACAATGGTGCTAACCAAACCTTCCCCTACCCCGTCGGCACCCTGATCTTCCGCGATGAGGAAGTGGGCTTCAGCGCAGACGCCAACACCTTCCTGGATGCCGCCTATGACATGTCGCGTGAGCCCGCCTTCCGCGACATCCCCCACACCGCTTCCACCGCAACTATCAGCTGGTTCACCGCCGGCAACAACTGGAACGGAGGCGACGATGAATCCTGGGCCCTCGACAACCTGGAAGTCATCATTTCAGCCGCCCCCGTCGAGGCCCTCGTTCCGGCTGGCTCGGTCTGGTCCTACCTCGACGACGGCTCCAGCCAGGGCACCGCCTGGCGCGCACCCTCTTTTAACGACAGCGCCTGGCAATCCGGCCCCGCCCAACTCGGCTACGGCGACGGCGATGAAGCAACCACCGTTGGCTTCGGCCCCGATTCTAACAGCAAATTCCCAACGACCTACTTCCGCCACTCCTTCACCGTGACCGATGCCGACCAAGTTGGCTCTCTGGTCGCCGGACTCGTCCGCGATGACGGAGCCGCCGTCTACCTCAACGGAACCGGTATCATCCTCAACAACGTCGACCCCGACGCACCCTCCACCGCCCTAGCCACCTTGAACACAGGCCTCACCGGAGAAGACACCTGGAGCGAATTCAACCTCCCCTCCGGCTTATTGCTCGAGGGCACCAACGTCCTCGCCGTAGAGATCCACCAGGACGCCCCCACCAGCAGCGATATCAGCATGGACTTCTACCTGGTTGGAAAACGCGTCTCCAATGCCGGGGTCCTCGCCAACGACACCGACCCCGAAGACGACGTCCTCACCGCCGAACTCCTCACTTCACCCACCCACGGCACCTTGGAATTCAACCCCGACGGCACCTTCCTCTACACCCCCGCCGTCAACTACGAAGGCTCCGATTCCTTCACCTACCGCGCCAATGATGGTGAGTTCAACTCAGCTCCCGCCACCGTCTCCCTCGTCATGACCCCGGGTGCCAACAACTTCCCGGTCACCATGCCGGACAACTACCTCACCACCGAAGACACCCTCCTCACCGTCAACACCGCGCGCGGTGTCCTCGCCAACGACAGCGACTCCGACGGCCCGTCCCTCTCTGCCCTCATTGCCACCCAACCTGCCAATGGAACCGTAACTCTCAACGTCAACGGACGCTTCACCTACACCCCAAACCCCAACTTCTTCGGCAGCGACACCTTTACCTACCGCGCCAGCGACTCCATCAACATCAGCCCTCTGGAAACCGTCACCATCACCGTCTCGTCCGTCAACGACCCCCCCGCAGCCTCGCCTGACAACTACCTCTCGCCGCCGGGGGTCAACCTTGTGGTCGATCAAGCCAGCGGAGTCCTCGCCAACGACACCGACCCCGACAACCCCACCCTCACCGCCGTTCTTCAATCCACGACCACCTCGGGAACCCTCAACCTCGCTTCCAACGGTTCGTTCACCTACACTCCAAACGGCGCGTTTTCCGGCGTGGATTCCTTCACCTATCTCGCGAGCGACGGCTCTCTCTCCTCCGCGATTGTCACAGTCACCATGACCGTCAATGCCGCGCCCGTCGCGAACGATGACAACTACCCTACTACCGAAGACTCCCCTCTCATCAAGACCGTCGACCAGGGCCTTCTCGCCAATGATGTCGACACAAACTCGCTCACCGTCGTTCTTGTTTCACAGCCTTCCAACGGCACCCTCTCAGTCAGTCTCGACGGCTCGTTCATCTACGTCCCCAACGGAGATTTCCATGGCTCCGACTCTTTCACTTACCGGGCCAATGATTCCTTTCAAGAATCCAATCTCGCAACCGTGACCATCACCGTTTCTGCCGTCAACGATTCCCCACGCACTGCCGGTGACTTTCACCAAACCGAAGTCGACCAAGCACTCATTGTCGGAGCTGCCCTCGGAGTGTTGGCCAACGACCTCGATATCGACAGTGCCGGAATCACCGCCTCGGCTCTCACCAACCCCACCCACGGAACCCTGACCTTGAACGCTAACGGTTCCTTCACCTACAACCCAGCTTTGGGATTCCTCGGCACCGATTCCTTTACTTACATCGCGAGCGACGGTCAGGCCAGCTCGGGTGAAACAACCGTCACCATCGAGGTCCGCTCACCTTCTCACAACATCGTAATCAACGAGATCATGTTCCAACCAGCAAGCGTGAACGATCTGGAAGAATTCATCGAACTCACCAACATTGGAACCACCCCGGTTTCAGTTGAGAACTGGCAATTCACGAGCGGCGTCAACTTCACTTTCCCCGCCGTGACGATTCAGCCCGGAGGATTCCTCGTCATCGCAGCAGATACCACCGCCTTCGAAGCGACCTATGGCGCCTTGCCCAATGTCATTGGAAACTGGATTGGTAAACTCAGCAACAGCGGTGAACGCATTCGACTGGTCGATCAAACCGGGACCGAAATCGATGAAGTGAGCTACTACGACCAGGGAGACTGGGCCATCCGCCAACGCGTCACCGTCGGTGGACAACAAGGTTGGGCCTGGGGTTCACAAGCCGATGCCGGAGGAAGCTCGCTCGAACTGGTCAACCCGGCTCTCTCTAACAAGCACGGCCAAAACTGGGCCGCCAGCCTCAACAACTCCCCCACTCCTTCTGCGCAAAACTCGACCGCACTCGATGACACCGCACCCCTGATTCTGAATGTCGAACACGTTCCCGCTATCCCGAATTCCAGCGAGCCTATCGGCATTGTCGCCGAGTTGCGCGATGAGTCCGGAGAATCGATCGGAGGCACCCTGCACTACCGTGTCAGCGGGCAGAACCCAGGTCCCTTCATCACCGCCACCATGCTCGATGATGGCTACAACTGCGATTCGGAAGCTGGCGATGGCATCTACGGATTCATGATTCCCCCCCAGCCCAATGGCACCGTGATCGAGTTCTACGTCGCCGCGACCGATGGCACCAACGACCGCACCTGGCCAGCGCCCGCCAACGTCGGTCAAAGCGCCAATGCCCTGCTTCAAGTCGATGACGAGGTGAACACCTTCGACCATGGTTTCTACCGCGTGATCATGCCAGTCTCGGAGCTCAACCAGTGGCGCGGAATCACCCGGAGCAGCAACGCCCTGATGAACGCCACCCTCATTCTGGATGATGGCTCCGGACCCAAAATCCGCTACCTCGCCGGAATGCGGGTTCGTGGTGCCGGAAGTCGGAGCCACACCCCTCCCCCCATGCGCATCACCATTCCCCGCGACCGTGAATGGAATGACGCCACCACCATGAACCTCAATACGAAGTTCACCTACCTTCAGTTCCTCGGCATGAAACTCTTCCAGGCTTCTGACATGCGGGCACCTGACACCTTCCGCATTCAGGTCCGCATCAATGGTGGTAATATTGCCCGGGGCGATGGCTTCGACTACGGCTCCATGGTTCACGTCCAGCCACTCTCCGGCGAATTCGTTGATGATAAATTCGCCACCGACAGCAACGGCAACCTCTACAAAAAAACCAGACCTGCCCAGGAATTCCGCTGGCGTGACGGAGACATCGGAGGATACGAAGCCGATGGCTGGAGCAAACAAACCAATAGCACCGAGAACGACTGGTCCGACCTCGATGAAATGCTCCGCGTCATCAACAATGCCTCGGGCGACGCCGACTACCTCCAACAAGTGGAAGCTCTCGCCGACGTTGATCAGTGGATGAAATGGTTCGCCGCCATGGCCATTCTTGCCAACGGAGAAACCAACGTCAGCAACGGAGCAGACGATGACTTCACCATGTATCGCGGAGCAGACGACCCTCGCTTCGTCTTCGTCCCCCATGACCTCGACACCATCCTGAGCATTGGTGACGGAAGTCGAAATGCCGACCCAAACCACACCATCTTCGACATGATTGAAGATGGCGATGTTCTCGATCCCTTCATCCCCTTCTTCACACACCCCGACATCATCAACCGCTACTACCTGGCACTCCGGGAATTACTCCAAACGACTTTCTCAAAGCAGGAATTCGATGAACTCCTCGACAACAGTATCGGAGACTGGGCTCCCCCGGCCCAACTCGAAGAGATGCGCACCTTCATGGACGCGCGTCGTATCTTCATCGAGAGCGAAATCACCCCCCTTATCGGGCCTCCGGGAGCGGCCACCCTCGCCACGAGTAGTGGAACTGTTGAATCGCCCCATGGCGCGCTTTACATCAGCGAAATCCTTGCCATCAACAACTCGACCGAGACCATCGATGGAGTCAACCCCGACCTCTTCGAGCTTCACAACAGCGGAGCATCCACCATCTCACTCGATGGCATGAGCCTCTCGGACGATCCTTCAAATTCGACCCGTTTCACCTTCCCGGCCGGGACCAACATTCCTGCAGGCGGCTACCTCGTCATTCGGGGTGGCTTCCCCCTCTCCACGCCAGGAATTTACACCGGCTTCAATCTCGATGGTCAGGGCGAAACACTCTCCCTTTACAACTCCCCCGCCAACGGAGGCACCCTGATCGACACCATTACCTTTGGCCTTCAAATTCCGGATCTCTCCATCGCGAGAAGCGGACCGGGAACCACCACCTGGCAACTCAGCCTCCCCACCTTCGGAGCGGCCAACCAAGCCGTCTCGCTGGGTAATCCCTCCGACCTCCGCGTCAACGAGTGGATGTCCCAGACAGACTCAGTTTTCGAGAACGACTTCGTCGAGCTTTACAATCCACGCCCCTGGCCTGTGGCACTGGGCTCACTCTACCTCAGTGATGAACCTGTCAACTACCCCACGAAGCACCGCATTGCCAACTTGAGTTTTATCAGCGCCAACGGCTTCGCCGTCTTTACTCCGCTGGGTGATTCCGCCAACCCCTCACGGGCCAACCAGCTCCCCTTCAAGCTTGCTTCGAATAACGAATGGATTGCCCTCCGCGGTAACAATGAAGTCCTCATCGACCAGATTCACTGGGTCAACCAGCGAGCCGACATTTCACGTGGCCGGATCACTGATGGCGGCGCGATCTACCAAGACTTCGTCATCCCCACCCCCGGCTACTCCAATTCTGCGCCCCTTGAAAACGAAGCCCTCCTTCTCCAGAGCCTCCGCATCAGCGAGATCATGTATGATCCCTCCGGGGGCTCCGACTTGGAATTCATCGAACTTCAAAACATCGGAACCCAAGCGATCAACCTCGCCGGAGTGCGCTTCACCGAGGGCATCAGTTTCACCTTCCCCGACATCACCCTGCAACCCGGACAATTCGTTCTCGTAGTCAGTGATCTCGCCGCCTTCACAAATTTCTACGGCAACGGATTACTCGTCGCCGGCGAATACAGCGGGAAACTCGACAATGGCGGCGAACGCCTCCGCCTTGAAATCTCCAGCATCAACGCCGGCATCCATGACTTCGAATATGATGACTGGTATCCTGCCGCCGACGGTGCCGGATTCTCGCTAACCTTCAACGACACCTCCCTCGACCGGGCGGCATGGGCCAGCAAGCAAAACTGGGCGCCGAGCCTCGCCATCAACGGAACCCCTGGAAACGGAAGAACCCTGTCCATCCAACTTCCCGAAACCCTCGTGCACACCCTCGGCACCGGGCTACCCATGAGCCCAACCGTCTTCTACGGATCATTCAGCCCGGCCTCGGTTTCCTTCCTCTGGGAATTCGTCAGCGGCCCTGGACAAGTGAACTTCTCCGAGCCCACACAGCCGGAATCAGAAATCACCTTCAGCAGTCCCGGAGTTTACACCGTGCGTCTCGAAGCCTCCGCCTTCGGACTCACCGAGGCCCGGACAGTTTCCATCACGGTTTACGACTCCTACTCCGATTGGGTCATCCGAACCTTCGGTGCCGAGACTCCCGGCCAGACCGGAAAGAACGACGATCCTGACTCGGATGGAATCAACAACCTCTTTGAGTTCGCCCTCATGATGGACCCCTCCACTGCTGACTCCGCAAGCTTCCCGCTGCCCGCCTATGACCGCGACGACAACGCCTTGGCTCTCACCTTCACCAGGAACTTTGTCGACCCAGCCAAGTTCACGGTGCTCGCTGAAGTTTCATCGGATCTAAAAAACTGGGCCTCCGGCCAATCCGTGGTGAGCGAAGAGATTCTCGCTAACAACAACGGAGCTCTCAACATTCGCGCCCTCGATCTCACCACCGCATCCCAGGCCCGCACCCGCTACATGCGCCTCCGCGTCCTTTGTCAGGATGGCTTGATTCCCGCAAACGCCCCCTCCATCCGCAGCATCACAAACGTTCCGGAACTTCCGACCATCACCTTCACTAGCCAGGCCGGACAGCGCTATCAATTGGAATCCACCAGCGACCCGCTGGCCGGTTGGACCCCGGTGGGTGCCCCCATCACCGCCACGGGCGAGCTCGCTGTTCTCAGCGATCCGACCAGCCCCACCGAGCGACTCCGCCTCTACCGCATCGTTCAACTTTCTGACAACTAGACTTCTCCATCGAATGGGATGCCGAACGCATCCACTTCGCCTACGATGGAAAGCGCTTTCACAGCTTCCGCGTTGAAAAGGCCAGATCCATCTTGCCGAGCACGTCTTATTCGATGATCACGTCATCGAAATCCCGATTTGTCATGATGGTGAATCTCCCGAAATGAAGGTGATGATTTGCTGGACGGATCTTCCCTGCCAAACGGCTTCTACTGGCACCCCCTCCTCCGAGGTCCAGGATCCGGAGGCCAATACCGCTGATAACCCAATGTCCCCGGCCATCCCCGGTTACGAGACAGTGGATGAAAACGGACAACCCGAGGTCATTGACAACACAGCCGACAATGTCGAGCAGGTCATTATCCCAACCCCACAAGTAGGAAACTACACCGTCCGCATCAGTCACAAAGGGGACTTGAAGGCGATGACCCAGCCCAGTCCTGGAATCTTTCACCTGAGTTTCAACCAAAATCAGGCCGTTTCCACCTGCGTCACTGGCAATAAGGATCCAGATCCCAGACTTCCGCGCCTGAGGGTGGAGAGTATCGCTGAGATTCAATTCATCGGAATGCCCTATTACGAAATCCGACCCCGTGAATCTGGCGCTCACGCCCGTTCCCGCTCCTCAGTCTGAGACTGCCCATTTTTACCGCGTTCGCGCCATCTCACCTCAGTAGCCTGAAGCCATGAAATTCACCCATCTTATCTGCCTGGTTTCGGCTTTCATTTTCATTCCAATCGCCGAAGGCGCAGTCATCTATCAGGAACCCAACAGTTTCATCGGCGGGCCAGAACCAGTCGAATTTGATCTGGATCAGAATGGAACCACCGACCTTTCCTTCTTCATTCGCCGCTCTCCGATCTTCGTTTTTGGTGTTTCGCCCCCCCCTGACAACCTCGATTCTGCGTGATCAGTTAGGTGGATTCACTCAGGTGAGCGTCCGCCCTCCGGGTTTTCTGCTTTGTGATGCCGAAAGTTCCAATACCTACTAATACCTAAATTTTACCAGACCTGACGGTGGTTTTCAGTTGAGTTCGCGTTGCGCCGTAGGCGATTCCAAAACTTTGCGCCTGTTCTGCCGCGCTATGCCGGTCGCAAAAGCAAGCACGGATAGAGAGTGCTCGTCTGTCTCTGTCTTGTCGTGAACCACTTCTCGGTTCTACCTGTCGTTGCAATGTTCTGACCCACCGGAGACTTCCCCCCACGTCAATGCGCCCTGCGGGGCGCACGCAAATGAGGCTGACTTATTCACAATCGTATCCTTCGATCCCAAGACACTTGTCCTTCCCCCCTCGCTGACTAAGCTCTGCGCTCGTCCTTTCGCCATGCACCGTCTTTTCGTCGAAAAATCCATCCCCTTCGCCAGCGAGTCCGCTCACCTCGTTGCTGATCTCCGCGCCAACCTCGCTCTCGATTCCCTTGAATCCGCCCGCATCGTTCAACGATACGACCTCGATGGACTCTCCGACGAAGAATTCGAGCAAGCCTCCCGCCTCATTCTCTCCGAGCCCCAGGTCGAGACCGCCTCATCCGAATTATCACTCTCCGGAGATGAAACGGCCTTCGCCATTGAATTCCTTCCCGGCCAGTTCGACCAACGCGCCGACTCAGCCGCCCAGTGCGTCCAGATTCTCACTGGCAAAGATCGCCCCTTCGTGGTCTCGGCTCACATCGTTATTCTGAAAGGTGACATTTCACCTGATGACCTTGCCGCCATCAAAAAGTATCTCATCAACCCCGTTGACTCCCACGAAGTTTCAGTGGACGTGCTTTCCAAGCACCAGACGTCCCCAACCCCGCCCGATGTCGCCATCCTGGAAGGCTTCAATTCAAAGTCCGAAGCCGAGTTCGAAGCCTACCGCTCCAGACTTGGTCTCGCCATGACCACTGCCGACCTCATCCACACTCAGAAATATTTCCTCAGCGAAGGCCGCGAGCCCACCATCACCGAGCTCCGCATGCTCGATACTTATTGGTCAGATCACTGCCGCCACACCACCTTCATGTCGAAGATTGCCAAGGTCACCTTCGACGAAGGCACCGAGGTCATTGAAGACACCTACAAAACCTACCTCAAGGTCCGTGATAACGTTTACGGCCCCGACACCACGCGCGTCATCTCACTCATGGACATTGCCCTCATGGGCATGAAGGAACTGCGCAAAACAGGCGAACTCGACAATGTCGAAGTCTCCAACGAAATCAACGCCGCCTCCATCGTTGTCCCCGTCGACGGAGAAGAGTGGCTCGTTCAGTTCAAAAACGAAACCCACAACCACCCCACCGAAATCGAACCTTTCGGTGGCGCTGCGACTTGCCTCGGCGGTTGCATTCGCGACCCCCTTTCCGGTCGCTCCTACGTCTATCAAGCCATGCGCGTCTCCGGTGCCGCCGACCCGCGCACCCCATACTCCGAAACCATTCCCGGCAAGCTCCCCCAGCGGAAAATTTGCCAGGAATCCGCCCACGGCTATTCCTCTTACGGAAACCAAATTGGCCTCGCCACCGGCAAGGTCTCCGAGGTTTACCACCCTAATTACGCCGCCAAGCGCATGGAAATCGGGGCCGTTGTGGCCGCTGCTCCCCGTAAAAACGTCTTCCGCGGCGGACCTTCCACCGGCGACTACATCCTCCTCATCGGCGGTCGCACCGGACGCGATGGCGTTGGCGGCGCCACCGGTTCCTCGAAAGAACACACCGATGACGCCCTCGACAACTCAGCCGAGGTTCAAAAAGGCGACGCTCCCACCGAGCGCAAAATCCAACGACTCTTCCGCAATCCGGAACTCGCTCCCAAAATCAAAATCTGTAACGACTTCGGAGCCGGCGGAATCTCCGTCGCCATTGGCGAAATCGCCGACAGCCTCGACATCGATCTCGATGCCGTCCCGAAGAAATACGACGGACTCGATGGCACCGAACTCGCCATTTCGGAATCCCAGGAACGGATGGCCATCTGTGTCGATCCTTCCGAAGCGCCCTACTTCATTGCCGAGTCCGATAAGGAAAACCTCGAGTGTGTCCACGTCGCTACCGTCACTGACATCGGTCGCCTCCGTATGACGTGGCGCGGTAAAACCATCGTGGATCTCTCCCGCGAATTCCTCGACACCAACGGCGTCCAATCCGAGGCGACCGTCCACGTTGAATCGCTCGGCTCGGAAAGCCCGCTCGGCTGCGTCGCCTTCGAAAGCTTCAGCGAAGCTCTCGGCGACCTCAACATCGCTTCGCAAAAAGGCCTCAGCGAACGCTTCGACTCCTCGGTGGGATCCGGCACCGTCCTCTCTCCCTTCGGCGGAAAATACCAGCGCACGCCCGTCGACGCCATGGTCGCCACCCTTCCTTTCCTCGAAGGTCACAGCACCGTCTGCACCCACATGTCCTGGGGCTTCAATCCCAACATCGCGACCTGGTCGCCCTACCACGGCGCTGCTTTTGCCGTTACCGAATCGGTCTGCCGCGCGGTTGCCTCCGGAGCCAAGCTCTCCGACATCCGCCTGACTCTTCAGGAATACTTCCCAAAACTGGGGGACGATCCTGCCCGCTGGGGCCTCCCTTTTGCCGCCCTCCTCGGGGCCTTCAAAGCCCAGCACGAACTCCGTCTTGGCGCGATCGGCGGCAAGGACTCCATGTCTGGAACCTTCAACGAGATCGACGTCCCACCGACCCTCGTCTCCTTCGCCCTCGCTCCTGGCAACACGAACCACGTCGTCTCCCCCGAATTCAAAAAGGCCGATTCGCTCATCTCCTTCATCGAGATCCCACGCGATGACAACCAGCTCCCCGACTTCGCCAAACTGAAGCAAATCGCAGAGACCCTTCACGCCTCGGATCTCCTTGCCGCCCACACCCTTGACCATGGCGGCATTGCCACCGGCCTCGCCAAGATGGCCTTCGGTAACAAAATCGGCGCTGTCATCGAGACCGACCTCGATCTCTATCAGGAACGCTTTCTCTGCTTCCTCATCGAATCTGAAAAAGAAGTCCCCGGCGCCACCGTCATCGGGAAAACCCAGGAAGCTCCCGAAATTCAGATCGACGAGGAAACACTTCACCTCGATGACCTTCTGGAAGCTTGGACCGAACCACTCGCTGACATCTACCCGGAAACGACCGATCCAGATTCCTCCGAAGCACAGGTCTTCAGCTCAACGTTCAACATTGGCCGTTCCACCTTGGACGTTCCAAAACCCAAGGTCATCATTCCGACCTTCCCGGGCACGAACTGCGAATACGACACCGCCAAGGTTTTTCGCGAAGCAGGAGCCGAAGCTCATATCGAGGTCTTCCGTAACATCACTCCGCAGGCTGTCGACGAATCCCTCAAGGCACTCGCTGATCACATTAAGAGTTCGCAAATTTTCATGCTCCCCGGTGGCTTTAGTGCCGGTGACGAACCCGCAGGATCCGGCAAATTCATCGCCACCATCCTGCGCAGCCCACGGGTCGCGGATGCCCTCATGGATCTTCTCAAAAATCGCGACGGACTCATCCTCGGCATCTGCAACGGCTTCCAGGCCCTCGTCAAAACCGGGCTCGTTCCCTATGGCGAAATCCGTGATCCGCAACCCGGCGCACCTACTCTCACTTACAACGACATCGGTCGTCACATCGCCCGTTACGCCACCACCCGGATCAGCTCCAACCTCTCCCCGTGGCTGGCCGCGACCAAGGTCGGGGATCTCCACAACGTGGCCTTCTCACATGGCGAAGGAAAATTCTACGCCACCGAAGATGAGATCCAAAAACTCGCCGCCGCTGGTCAGATTGCCACGCAATACACCGACCTCGAGGGCAACCCCACGATGAACCCGGAGTTTAATCCCAACGGCTCCATCCACGCCATCGAAGGAATCACGAGCCCCTGTGGCCGCGTCCTCGGCAAAATGGGCCACACCGAACGCCGCGGGCCCGACGTCGGCCAAAACATCACCGGTAACAAACACCAACCCCTCTTCAGAGCGGGCGTGAAATACTTCGGCTAAAAATTCCACACGGAGTCACCGAAATCCCTCATCACCATGAAACTGAAAAACCTCCCGTTGGGAGGTTTTTCAATTCTTGGTTTCTTGAGTCGGAAGTTATTGAATCTCTTCGATTCTGAAAAAGACCCTGGTGGCACTGGCACCGCCAATCGTCGCGCGATTGAAGTTATAGGTAGTCGTTTCGCCTGCTGAGAGAACCTCATCATTGAGCTCCAATTCGAAGCCTTCAAGGTCATTGTCATAATAAATGCTGTAGGCGGCACCTGGTTTGGAGTTCCAGGTAGCGTGCACCCATTCAACCAGCAGGACATGGTGTAGCTGCCATTTCCGGCTCCTCCTACGTTGCGAATCATGGTATTGAGATCCAGCCCGGCCACATTGATAATGCCGTTAACCCCTACCGAAAATCGCCCCGCTCCAGTGGGAGTCGATCCCAAGGG
The DNA here is from genome assembly GCA_963925135.1 of uncultured Verrucomicrobiales bacterium. Classification (GTDB taxonomy): domain Bacteria; phylum Verrucomicrobiota; class Verrucomicrobiia; order Verrucomicrobiales; family Akkermansiaceae; genus SW10. Next base: position 28,414 of record CAWUTG010000092.1, read on the forward strand.
CGCGCCGGAAACTCCAAAGACCACCGAGCTTAATCTCAGCATGAGTAAGATTCATTCCCAGCATCAGAGATGTGAGCCCGAGGAGGATTTTAAGGACATTCATTGTTAGCCTTAGATTCCCTGACCGTGATTTCGTTCAATATCAGGCGGGCCCCACCCACAAGAAAGGCTTGCGTGATTGAGAATCAGGAGGCATCACAAAGGCGTTATGTCATCTCAACTTGATCGCCTAAAGGAGTTCACCACCGTCGTTGCCGACACTGGTGATTTCGCATCCATGCAGGAATACCAGCCTCAGGACGCTACCACCAACCCTTCACTCATCCTCCAAGCTGCCAGCAAGCCCGAGTATCAGTCCATCGTTGAAAAAGCGGTCAATGAGAACAAGGACTCCGGTCTTTCCGGTGACGCTCTCATCGAAGCCATCATGGACCGCGTGCTCATCCTCTTCGGGCTCGAGATTCTTAAAATCGTTCCAGGACGCGTCTCCACCGAGGTCGATGCCCGCCTCTCCTTCGATACCGTCGCGACCATCGTGAAAGCCAAGCAGCTCATCGCCGCCTACGCCGCCGAAGGCATCTCCAAGGACCGCATTCTCATCAAGATCGCCTCCACTTGGGAGGGCATCAAGGCTGCCGAAGAGCTCGAGAAAGAAGGCATTCACTGCAATCTCACCCTCCTCTTCGCCTTCGCCCAGGCTGTCGCTTGTGCCGAAGCAGGCGTCCAGCTCATCTCGCCTTTCGTTGGTCGTATCTATGACTGGTATAAGAAAGAAACCGGCGAAGAGTATGTTGGAGACAACGACCCCGGCGTTCTGTCCGTGGCCAAGATCTACAACTATTATAAGAAACACGGCTACAAGACCGAGGTCATGGGCGCATCTTTCCGTAACGTCGGTCAGATTACCTCCCTCGCCGGTTGTGATCTCCTCACCATTTCCCCGGGTCTCCTCAAAGAGCTTCAGGACTCCAACGAGCCTCTCGAACAGAAGCTCAACGCTGAGGCTCCTGATTGCGACCTCGAGAAGATCTCGCTCGACGAGAAAGCCTTCCGCTACGAGTTCAACGAAGACGCCATGGCCACCGAAAAAACGGCCCAGGGCATTCGCGCCTTCTCGGCTGACATCGTGAAACTCGAGAAGCTCATCGCTTCCCTGGTTTAATCGAACATCGGACACACCCTCTTCAAAAAGGGACAGGCGAAAGCCAGTCCCTTTTTTCGTGCCTCTTAGAACCGGCGAATCACCGAACCCCCGATCCACGACATCATCCTCCGCCACCACGGGCGGGCTCCGGCAGAGTCTCCATCCACCGTTTCACTGTCCTCCAAATCCACGGCATATTGCTCGCGCAACTTCCCCGCGACTTCAGGGTCATCAATCACCACCGCCAGCTCCCAGTTCCATGAAATCGAAAGGTAGTCAAAGTTCGAGCTCCCTACCAACGAGAGATTGTCATCGATCACGACGCTCTTGGCATGGAGCACCGACCGCAGGTATTCGTGAAAGTTAATCCCGTACTTCAGCAGCCCCGGATAAAGCCCCTCGCGCAACCAATCTGCAATCGCCACATCCGAGTCGCGCGGCACCAAGACTTCGATATTGACCCCTTCCTTCGACCGCTTTCGCAAGATCTTCAAAAACATCCTTGGTGGAACAAAATAGGCCACCGTCATCGCGATATCACGCTCTGCCGCTTGCAAGGCCTCCGAGAACAAACGCCGGATCGCCTTCCCTTTCGCGAAGCCACCCCCGCCGACCACCATACAGGCACTCTCTCCCGGGCCGTCATCATCGATTTTGAAATGCCCTTCCTCCGGCAGCGCGCACCCGTCCACCTTTTTCCAGGTCTCTCTGAAAAAGTGATCACACGCCGCAGCGACCGGACCCTCCAGCTTGATGTGGGTATCCCGCCATACCTCCTTGCCCTTCTCCTTCCGCGACCAATTATCGCCCAGATTCACCCCTCCGGTGAAAGCAACCCGCCCGTCAATGATGAGATTCTTGCGATGATTCCGCCCCAAAATCCCGCTTCTCTTACGCCACGGAGCCACTGGACGAAAAACCTCGACCACCACTCCGGCCTTCTCCATTCCCTCGAACATCCGGGCCGAAGCCTCAATCGAGCCAATGGCATCATAAACAACCCTCACCGGAATCCCCTCGCGGGCCTTATCTGAAAGGAGTCCCGCAAACCGCTTCCCGACCGTATCCGAGAAAAAAAGATACATTTCCAGGTGAACAAAAACCTCAGCTGACTGAATTGCCTCCGCCATTGCATCGAAGGCCTCATCCCCCTCGAAATAAAGCTCTACCAGGTTCCCACGTGTCATTTTTGCCGTTTTTTGTTTCGAAAAACCAGCAATCCATTCGTCCTTGAGTTGAGCTCCGTTCTTGTCCATGACTTCGTTCCGCGAGATTTTCCTCCTAAGATTTGCTAATTTAGCCCGTCTTACTCTAACACGATATGCGTAAAATCACGATCATTGCCCTTTTCGGTCTCACCTTCGGATCCCTTTCCGCCCGGGAATGGCGCAGCACCGACGGAAAAAAGAGTTTCGAGGCCTCTTACGTCTCGAACGATGGGAAGCTCGTCACCCTCCGCAAGGGAAACGGGATCGTCACCCTCGCTGTCGATAAACTTCACGAAGACGACCAAACCTGGATTAACACCCACCACCCCGCGCCCGCCGACACCGCTTTCAACGGAGGTGATGCCGGAAAGCCCGGCGTTCCCCAACCCGCGCCAAAGGGAGCCGCATTCGACACCCTCGAATTTGGCGATACCCGCAGTGAAGTTCTCGAAAAGCTCAACGCAAGCCCCATGGTCGACGGCTCGGTTGCCGAAGCGATGCTCGCCCGCGTCGGCCTGAATGGCATTTATCGCACCAAGCAGACCATCGGCGGACTTCATTGCCACCTCTACTTCGACTGGGACGGCAGCAACCGGCTGAAAGAAGTCACCCTCCGCACCAATGGCAAATCCATCGACTCATACGGAGGTCTCCTCAAAAGCAATTGGTCCCAGATGATCGAACTCCTCACCATGCTGCATGGTGACGCGATCAACCGTGCCGACTATCCGAGCTCCGACGACCTCCAGGACGGCCTCATCCTCAACTCGCACCTCTGGCGCACCGAAGATGGCCACTCCGTCATCCTTGGCACCGGCCAGGAAGGGAATCAATACTGCGTCTCCGTTCGCATCACCGTCGACCGCATTGAGCCAGTCCCGCTTGAAAAATAGGCGATCGCTCAGCGGCTCCTTGAATTACGGACATCGAAGCCCGCTTTCAAAAGCCAAGACCATCCTTGCCTAGCCCGTAATTCTAGGGTAATCCGGCGGCCGTCATGCCCGTCGCGACTCCAGAACAATACCGTCAGATGCTCGATGCTGCCCAGAAAGGCAGCTACGCTTACCCAGCGATCAACATCACCTCTCTCACCACTGCCAGTGGAGCCCTCAAGGCCTTCGCCGAAGCGAAATCCGACGGCATTATTCAGGTTTCCACCGGTGGCGGACAATTCGCCTCCGGCACCGCAGTGAACGACGCCGCATTCGGAGCCATCGTGCTCGCCGAAGCAGTCCACACTCTCGCTGAGAAATACGACATCCTTGTCGCCCTCCACACTGATCACTGCCACCCCGAGAAGGTTGACTCCTTCCTCCGCCCTCTTCTCGATGCCTCCCGCAAGCGTATCGCCGAAGGCAAAGGCCCCCTTTTCCAATCCCACATGTTCGACGGCTCCGTCGTTGACCTTGATGAGAACATGAAGATCTCCGCCGAGCTCCTCAAGGAGTGCGTTGAGCTCGACATCATCCTAGAAATCGAAGCAGGCTGCGTCGGTGGTGAAGAAGATGGTCACGACACCTCCGGCCTCCCCGCCGAGAAGCTCTACACCAGCCCCGAGGACATGCTCCAGGTTTACGAGACCCTCAACCCTATTGGTCGTTTCATGTTTGCAGCCACCTTTGGCAACGTCCACGGCGCTTACAAGCCCGGTGCCGTCAAGCTCAAGCCCACCATCCTCCGCGACGGACAAAAAGTCGTCACCGACAAGTATGGCCCGGATGCTGAAATGGATCTCGTCTTCCACGGTGGATCCGGAACTTCCAGCGAAGACCTCCAGGAGACCCTCGACTACGGTGTTATCAAGATGAACATCGACACCGATACCCAATACGCTTTCAGCCGCCCCATCGTCACTCACATGTGTGAGAACATCGAAGGCATGCTCAAGATCGACGGCGAAGTTGGCAACAAGAAGTGCTACGATCCCCGCAGCTACCTCAAGAAAGCCGAGCAGTCACTTTGTGATCGCATGAAGCAGGCTTGCGATGAGCTCCGCTCCACTGGAAATTCCATTTACTCCGCGTAATTTTTCCAACATCTTTTCCAAGGGTCCGCTCTCTGCGGGCCCTTTCTATATCCAGCCATGTCCAAAGAAACCTCCCCTGTTCCATCTGTTCCGCCTAAAGCCACCTCTCAGGCTAAAAAGCAGGATAACCCACTGATCGACATTATCGTTAATGTCATCCTGCCCGTCATGATTCTGGAAAAATGCAGTTTGAATGAGGGGAAATTCTGGCATCTGGGGCCCTATTTAGCCATGGGCTTGGCCCTTGCCATTCCCCTCGCCTACGGAATCTGGCATTTCCTCGTTCGAAAAAAAGTCAACGTCTTCTCTGCGGTGGGCGTGGGCAACGTCGTCCTCACAGGAATCATTACCATTTACCTCTACTCCAATGCCGACCCGTTGGTCAGAGCAAAAGCCCCCCTCCTCTTCGGAATCAAGGAAGCGGTCCAACCTCTCATTCTAGGCTCCCTGTTTCTGATCACTCACAATCGGAAAAACCCACTATTCAATGCCTTCATTTATAATGATGGCATCTTCGACCACCCGAGGATCAACAAGGCAATCGTTGCCGGTGGCAAAGAATCCGAACTCGGTCGTCTACTGTGGACTTCGACCTTGCTCTTTTTTGGATCATTTTGCCTTTCAGCCGTCATGAACCTCGGCCTTGCCTATTGGTTTTTGAATGATTTGGATCCTTCCGCCTCCAACTGGGAACAGCTCTACAATCATCAAGTCGGACGCATCACAAAATGGGGCTTTGCGGCCATCGGCCTCCCACTCCTGGTGATCGGCGGCTTCATCCTCGCCCGCATGATTAAGGGACTTAAATCCCTCACCGGTCTCGAAACCGAAAAAATCCTGCAAGCCCGTTAACCAACCAGTTGCACCCAGACTCAAGCTCATCTAAATTGAAAGCGTGAAACTCCTCTTCCTCCTCCCGCTGGTCGCCTTTCTCTTCACCAGCTGCGCCAGCCAGACCCCGGCTGGTCGCATCGAAAAGAACCCCGCCCTTTACAACGACCTCAACACCAGCGAACAGGCATTGGTCCGGGCTGGTCGCATCGAAAACGGCATGACGCCCAATGCCGTTTACCTCGCCTGGGGAAAAGCTGATTCCAGATCCGAGGGCGAACACGAAGGCAAGCGCTTCGAACGATGGAACTACATTGGTCTCGCTCCGGTTTACAACCAAAGCTATTATAGTGGATTCGGCTACGGATATCACGATTACTACGGTCGTCGGGGTCGCGGACGCTCCTACACGCCTTACTACGGTAACGCGCTGCAAGTTGACTACGTTCCATACCGCGCCGCCTGGGTGGACTTCCAGAACGGCCGCGTCAAGAACTGGCAACGGGGGCGGTAACAGCTCCTACTTTTTCTTGAGGACCAGGGCCGAGCGACAAGGCAGGTAAATACTGAGTTTTCCTTTCGGCGCATGGTAATCAATCGAGGTATCTACCCGCTTGTGTCCGCCAAATTCCTCATCATCTGACGAAAGAATCAATTCATACGAACCTGTTTGATCAACCGGGAATTCGTAATCCGCGATTGATTGATTCGGGCTGATGTTCAATGCAAAGATCAGACCACCACGCTCAAATTGAATGCACTGGTTTCCTTGATCCAGGTTCAGTAACTTCGCGGGGGGAGTATCGAGGATCTTGGGCGCGATCGCCATGAGCGCGGCGTCAAAGGCCTCAAGCTCACCATATTTCAACTCAGGATTATCCGCCAGAGACCACTGCCTCCGGGCATGCTGGTAGCTCCAGCCATTCCCTTCACGTGGGAAGTCAACCCACTCCGGGTGGCCAAATTCATTCCCCATGAAGGTAAGGAAACCCTCTCCCCCAGCCGCCAGGGTAAAGAGACGCATGATCTTGTGAAGGGACATGCCCCGATCAACCACTGGATCGGGATCCCCCTTCTGCATGTGATGATACATCGCAGCATCCATGAGCCAAAACGCCAGGGTCTTATCACCCACGAGCGCCTGGTCATGACTTTCCGCATAGGCGATCGTCTTCTCGCCATAGCGGCGATTGGCCAGGGTATTGTAAATCTCTTCGAGGTTCCAATCCTCATCCGGAGTGTGCTTGAGAAGCTTGATCCAATGATCGGGAACCCCCATCGCCAACCGGAAGTCAAAGCCCATTCCGCCTTCCGAAAGTGGACGACACAGCCCCGGCATTCCGCTCATATCCTCGGCAATACTCAAGGCGTGCGGATTGAGCTCGTGGATCAGTTTATTGGCCAACTGAAGATAGGTAATTGCATCCCACTCCACGCCATCCATGAAATACCGGTCGTAGTGATCAAAAGCGATATCCCCGTGGTGGTGATAGAGCATCGAGGTCACGCCATCGAAACGGAAACCGTCGAATTTAAATTCCTCAAGCCAGTAGCTGAGGTTGGAAAGAAGAAACTGCAGAACTTCATCGCGACCGTAATCAAAGAGACGCGAGTCCCACTGGGGATGGTCGCGCTCATGAAAATAAAGCCCTTCCTGACCATCGAAGGACGAGAGCCCCTCGGCGATATTCTTGACCGAGTGGGAATGAACGATGTCCATCAAAACCGCGATCCCGTATCCATGGGCGGCATCGATGAGATACTTCAAATCCTCCGGGGTTCCGCAACGGGAACTGGACGCAAAAAAGTTCGCCACATGATATCCAAAACTCCCGTAATACGGATGCTCCGCAACCGCCATCAACTGGACGACATTATAACCAAGCCGAGCGATCCGGGGCAAAATATCATCGGCAAATTCGCGATAGCTTCCCACCCGGTTCTTCTCGGTCGCCATTCCGACATGAGCTTCGTAAATCCGGGGAGCCTTGATCTCCGCAGGCGGTAAATTCTTCCAAGGATATTCCCCGGCCGGACTCCAGACCTGGCCGGAAAAATCATGGGTCGCTTCATCTTGCACCACCCGCCGAATATAGGCCGGAATGCGATCTATCGCCCCGTTCTCGCCCACAATATGAACCTTCACGAGATCGCCATGCTTCAGAACATCAACGGGAAGCCGGACTTCCCAAATCCCGTTTTCAGTCACCCGCTCGAGAGGATGAGCATCCCGGGACCATTCACAAAACTCCCCCGTTAAGAACAAGGCATGAGCCCGGGGAGCCCACTCACGGTAGATCCACTCCCCGTTCACTCGGTGAATTCCCATCTCCTTGTGAGCGCTGGCAAAGTCAGCAAGAGGCGCGAGCCCCTGCAAGCGCTCCTCAAACCGCTGGGTCCGATCTTGAATCGCTGAGGCGTAAGGGGTCAGCCATGGGTCCAATTTAACCAATCCCGGGAGATTTTCTGGGTCGCTCACGCGGGCATACTAGCAAAGACCAGGCCAATAGATGCAGGGGAAAGAAAGAGATTCGCTTTATTTTTTTAAATGGTTTAGGTATCTTAAACATCCCGATGGCCAACCGCCAAACTATTGCCAAATCCAAACCCCGCTCCCGCAACTCCCGCCGGACGCGGCAGCCCGGCTTTGGGGAGAGGGTCAAAGATTCCTATCATAAAGCACGCGATATGCGGAACAGCCGGAGCAATAGCCGCCACGACCGTATGACACGTCACGCCGCGATCGCCGGATCAGCGGATTATTTTGAGCCCGACTCCCTGAATTTACCGGCGTTCAAGCGCTTTTTAAGCTGGCTCATGGCCCTCGCCCTGCTTCCGCTGTGCTTCGTCACCGTGATCACGCTGTTCCAAAGAGTAGGACACGAGCAAATGTTACTCACCTTCTGGAAGTCTCCCGAATTCTTCCGCTTCCTCATTGGGGCCGCCATCACCGTGAGCTACCTTCTCTTCGCAAAGGTCACCGACGCCCTGCTACTCCTCTACGTCCTGGGACACGAAATGACCCACGCGATGTTTGTCTATTTATGCGGGGGGCGGATTAGCGATCTTCGTTTTAGCGCGGATGGCGGCTACATCATGACGAACAAGTCGAATATCCTCATCGCCCTCGCGCCTTACTTCGTCCCCTTCTGGTCCATCGTCGCGGTTGCCCTCTATGGCTTCGTGAACTTCTTCATGCCTTCGACCTACGCCGATGAAGGCCTCCTCGTCCTCCTCGGGGCAACCTGGTGCTTCCACATCATCTGGACAGTCTGGATGATTCCCAAGGATCAGCCCGATCTTAAAGAGCACGGAACCTTCTTCTCGCTGATGATCATCATCCTCGCGAACCTCGTCCTCCTCACCGCTCTCCTTTGTGTCACCCAAGACTACCTCACCATGAAGGATTTCGCCTGGAACTGGTGGAACAACATCCTCGACCTCAGCGAGGCCTTCTGGAACTTACTCTTCTTCTAAGGTAGGCGCCAACTTGGCGGGCGGCTGCTCCACGAGATCGGCCGCCGTAATTTTCACAAAAGCCCCCGGCTCCCCGACATAGCGGATCGTCTGATTCTGGTCCAAAACGTAAACATAGGGCCAGCGCTCGATGCGATAGAGCTTGGAAATATTCTGGGTCGAGTCTGAAAAATTCCGCCAGTTGACGGTTCCATCGCCCGTGAGTTTCCTCAGGGTTAACGGATTGTCCATATTCACCCCTAGAATTGCGACATCCTTGCCCATAAACTCCTCTTGATACTGCTTCATCAGCGCCAAACTTTGATCATGGGCCGGCATCAAGGCATGCCAGAAAAAGAGAATGACGACTTTACCCTCGTAATCAGAAAGTGACGAAATCTTCTGAGTGATATCGATGCCTTTGAAATCAGGTGCCCGGGTTCCAACCGTGAGCTGGGTCATCCGAAAAATTTCGTCTTTGATGATCTCGAGAGTTGTCGTCTTGCCGACGGTCAACTCCGGTGCCTGAATCGCCTGCTTGAGATTCTCCTGCCGGTGAAACATCCCGTGTTTTTCATCGCCAAGACGGCGGTGCAAGATCGCCTGCCCAAGCGCGGCCGCTCCTTTGACATCTGCATTGGGATTCTCCTTCTCAATCACTTCAAGGAGCTTCATCGACTGGGGATCCTGAACATAGGTCAACGCAATACAGTAAGGCCCGACCTTTGAACTCTGAAGATGGTGCTTCTCCACCGCGTCCCAAATGAGTCTGGCTGGCGAAGGACGTCCCCCCTGTTGGGCGACAGCAGCTTCCGGAGTGTTCATGAGGAACCACGCGGCATAGTCCAGGGTCCATGCCTCGGAAAGATCGTTGCGGATTTCATCCCAAACCGCCTTTCCTGCGGCAATTGGATCGGGCCGACGCAGCCAGGCGGCATTTTGGGCATCGTTGTCTTGGGCCGTCCGGACGTCATTGATCCAGGTTTCATGAGCCAAGTCGTAGGCCCGGGTGTGTTGTTTGGCACGCTCCGGCACGCCCGCGAAGGCGAGCGTAGAACACAATGCGAGAATAATGGGTATCGATTTCATGGTGTGAAAAAAGTCAGGAAGCCTTCTAATGCCAAGAGCGGAGCTACTCCCCCTCCGTGTCTTCGTCTTCCGCGATTCTTTTCGCAAGATCGGGATGCTGCTCTCGTGACACAATGTACCCCACGCATTTCTCAGAACCGCAAAGGCACGGATGATCCTTGTAGCATTCGATGTCAAAGCCGTAGTCGAAGGTGATCTCCTCATCCACCACGATCTCGCGAAGGGCTTGCAGGAAGATTCGCTTCCCATCCTGCACCGCCTCACTGTTTGGATCGCAAGAATGATTGATCAGGCGCGCCGGATTCCATTCCACATTGCCATCGAGATCCCACTTGTTGGTGAGATTAAAAATATAAACCGCCGCAGACCCCGTCTTCTCGGCTTTCGCCATCTGTTTCCAGGCCCGCTTTTCACTCACATCCTTGCCGATGAGATTACCGACATACTCGATGAAATACTGCTCATTCTCAATCGGCTGCACGGCATAAACCCCGCGTCCGTGAATCTCTGACCCTCTCACCTCGACAAACTCACTCTCGCCACGCTTCGTCAGCTTGGCGATTCTCTGGGCTTCCGACTTCTTTGAGAGCTTCTTCTCCTCCTTCTTTTTTTCCATCAAACCTGATTCTTACTTTTTCTTAATTTCCTCCGCCTTCCTCACCGGAAAGTTGTAGGCCTTGTCATCCTGGGGAAGAAACTTGAACAACTTACGAAGCTCAAGCGCATTCACTCCTTGACCGTTCACGAAGGTCCAAGATTCTTGATCCTTCTTCGCAATGGCCACTTCAAAGCTCCATTTACGAAACGTCCGCATCTTTGGCGGTTCTGTAGAAAGGTCCAACCCCGAAATATCAATGACCGTTGGTATGAAGACCATCCAACTCCGATAAGCCCCCCCATTGACGGCCTTGCCATCAACCATTTGCTCAGTAAGTCCAAAATCGACTTCGAAAGCCCCTGCCGGAGGGAGGGTAATCATCGCTTCGATCGTGACCCCTTGTTGGGAAATCTCCTGCAAATTCTTCAGATTCTTCGCTTGCACCGCATCCACTGGAATTTTGGCTTCCCGGGACAACACCTTGAGATAGTCAGGATTCATTTTCTCCACCACGCCTCTAAAATCCCCCTTCAGAGTCTTGTCCACCTGGGACTGCACCGCCGCCTTCGCCCGCAACTGGACATCCATGGGGACAATCTGCCTGGCGGGAACTTTTACGACCTGCCCGAAGGAGGTCAAGCTAGCCAATGAGAAGAGTAGGAGTGTTTTCACAACATCGAAATGCCCCCCAAAGCCGCTTCCGTCAAGACATCGAACCCCACAGGAATATTTCGGATCCCTTAACTAGGTAATCAGGTCTTTCAATTTTTGTGCCCCCTCGCTAAAAAATTACCCGTATGGCTAAGCGAGCGTTGGGAAAAGGACTGGGAGCACTCATCAAGGGTGCCAGCTATGATTCGATTCCAGAAGCAAAGGTTGAGCTCCTTCCCGGAGAGTCCGTCATTCAGGCGACCCTCGATCAAATCATCGCCTCCCCGCTCCAGCCTCGAAAGCAGTTTTCGGAAGAGTCCCTGAACGAGCTCAAGCAATCCATTTCCGAACTCGGCATCATCCAGCCACTCATCATCCGAAAGGTCGGCGACAAGATGGAACTCATTGCCGGTGAACGCCGTTGGCGTGCTTCCCAGCTGCTGGGTCTTGCCACCGTCCCCGTCATCGAGCGACCATCCAGTGACCAGGAAGTCCTCGAAATGGCCCTCATTGAGAACCTGCAACGCCAGGATCTCAATGCCATTGAAGAAGCCGCCGGCTACGTTCGTCTCGCCAAGGACTTCGGTCTCAAGCAGGACATCATCGCCCGTCGCGTCGGAAAATCCCGGGCCAGCGTCGCCAACTCGATGCGCCTCCTCGACCTGCAGGAGCCCATCCAAAAGCACGTTGCCGATGGCTACCTCACCGTCGGGCACGCCAAAGCCATCCTCGGAATTAAAGATCCCACGGAGCAACTCGCCGCCGCCGATCAAATTCTCCGCCGGAACATGACCGTTCGCGCCGCCGAGAAATTCGTCCAGGACTTCCATAAGTCCGGACAAAAGAAGACCTCCAAAAAGTGTGCTCCCGTCGTTGATCCCCACATCACCGACATTCAAAACCGCCTCCGTGATCACTTCGCGACCCATGCCGTCGTTCACCATTCCGATAAAAAAGGGAAAATCGAACTCGAATATTACGGGAACGACGACCTCGGGCGGATCTTGAATCTTCTGGGGATCACTCTAGATTAACGCGTGTGATCAAGAACCTCCTCCTGGCTGCTGCCGGACTTTTTTTATTCCCTTCCTGCTCTCAAAAGGAAGAAGCAACCATCGCTCCGAGTAAAACAGAGCCGCTCGCTGTCGAAGCCGTCGCCGAATTTTCAGGAGACAAAGCCTTCGCCCACGTCAAGGCACTCACCGATTTCGGCCCCCGCCCACCCGAGTCCGACGCCTATCGCCAAAGCCTCGCTTACCTCGAAAGCGCACTTCTCAAGACCGGCTGGAAAACCCAACGCCAGAGCTTCAAATCGGTCACGCCCATCGGACCGGTCAACTTCACGAATCTCCTCGCCCGTTATGCACCCGACTCGCATCCCGATTGGACGACCTCCGCGGACTTCGTCATCGGCTCCCATCTCGACACCAAGCGCTACCCCGACAAAATCTTTGTCGGAGCCAACGATAGCGGCTCGTCCACCGGCGTCCTTGTCGAACTGGCCCGCGTCCTTGCAGGTCATGGAATAGCCGCTCAAGGCATCGAACTCGTCTTCTTCGATGGCGAGGAAGCCATTCTTGAAAACATCCGCGGCCGCGACGGTCTCTACGGGAGCAAATATTACGCCGGCCAGCTCAACAACCGGTCAAACAAGCCCCGGCTTGCCATGGTTCTCGATATCGTGGGCGACATCAACCACCCCCTTCTGATCGGGGGAGACACCCACTCCACTCTCAAAGCGCACACTCTCTCAGCCGCCAACACCCTCGGGATCTCCAACTGGGTTTCGCCTTACGATGGTTCCATCATCGACGATCACGTCCCACTCATGTCCCGCGCCAATCTTCCCGTGCTTCACCTCATTGGTGACTTCAACAACATGACCTACTGGCATAAAGACGGAGACACTCTCGATAAAATCTCTCCCAAAGCCCTCGAGAACACCGGCAAGCTCACCCTTCAAGTCCTCCACCAGATCACGAAGTCCTAATTCCGGACCTCGCGCCAAGAGGTGAGAGCTTGTCCCGTCTCGCGACGTATCGATAGGCTTATGATACGCCGTCTATTGATTACTCCGCTCTTCGCGATGAGCCTGGCCACCGTTGCTGACACCCCCTCCCAACATCCTCCTCATTCTCGCCGCTGACATGGGCTACGGCGACATCCAGGCCCTCAACCCGGATTCCAAAATTCCCACGCCCCACCTCAACAAACTCGCCTCCGAAGAACCACCTTCACCGACGTGCCCAGGAACAAGTCCTTCGACCCCGTCATTCGCCACAACGGATCCTTCGTGAAAAACCAAAGAGAAGCCCGTCCCCTCATGCTCAACGAAGACGCTCTCAGGTCTACAACCCAACCCTACCACGTCTGGTATGACGAGCAATTGAAGGGCGGCAGCATCCCCGATTGGGCTCCACCGACTCTCTAACAAGAGCTTACTTCGCAGGCTTGGAAAGCGGGAGAACCCCTTCCCGCTCTATTCCTTTCATCAACCCTGCCGCACGCTCGCGAAGTGCCGTCACCTTTTCGGGATACTTCTCACTGAGATCAATCGTCTCACCGGGATCATCGCTCACATGAAAAAGGATGGGCGGATTCGCCTTGCCTTCCTTAAGGCCCGCGCGATACGCCCGCAGCGCCTTAACCTGCTCAGGCGTCGCCCGCTTCGTACCACTGCCCTCAAGCGCATGAACGCGATCAAAGAAGAGTTTCCAATCACCCACCCGGATCGCCTGCGGCTTCGCATCAAGACCATGCCAGTAGAGCAACTCCGTCCTCGTATGCTCACCCTCGCCCTGCCAACTCTTCCATAAACTCACGCCGTCGATCTTCGCTTCATCATTGCTGGGTTTCCGCCAATCGATTCCGCACGCTTCAGAAAGCGTCGGCAATAAATCCATCGCACTTGTCAGTCCGGACAGGACTCTTCCACCGGGAATCTTCCCGGGCCAGGTCACGAGACAAGGCACCCGCGTGCCCCCTTCAAGCGCACTCCACTTCTCGCCTCGATAGGGCAAACTCCCCGCCTTCTCACCCGGATTCGGTCCATTGTCAGAACAAAAAACCACGATGGTATTCTCCTCAACCCCCGACTTCTTCAGCTCCTCCAAAACCTCTCCGACCCGGGCATCCAACTCTTCGACCACTTCGCCATAGGTTCCAAATTTAGACTTACCCTTCCAATCAGGATGAGCCTGCACCGGAAAATGGGGCGCCGTAAATGGAAGATAGAGGAAGAAGGGTTTCTCCCCTTGCTCGCGGATAAACCGCTTCGCTTCCATCGTGAATTTCCCGCTCAACAGACGATTCTCAAAAGGATCCTCCACCACCGTGCCATCCCGCCAAACCTGCTTTGTCTGGTTGTTGCTCATCGTCAAATAATACGCCGAATCAAAGCCCTGCGCGTTTGGGTTCGTATCTTCCTGGTCGCCAATATGCCACTTCCCCGAGATCCCCGTAGCGTAGCCCGCCGAGCGGAAAATCTCAGCAAGCGTGAGAGCCCTGCCGCTCATCCCCTCATGAACTCCCATCTTATATCCCACCACTCCTTGGGTCCAACCAAGCCGCGTCGGATAGACCCCGGTCAGCAAGGCCATCCGCGACGGGGTGCAGACCGTCGCACCCGAATGAAAATCCGTCAGTCGGATTCCCCTGTCAGCCATCCCATCCAGCACCGGAGTCTGAATGACCGGGTGCCCGTAGCAAGCCAGATCGTGGAAGCCCAAATCATCGGCCATGATGAGCACGACATTCGGCTGCCGCGCTGAGACACTGGCAAGAAGCCAGACCGTAACGGCTGCGAGGGAAGGAAGAATTTTCATCTTAAAGGCCCCTCCGGTAACCTGCTTTCGAAAAGAAAATTGTCGATATCTTCTCAGATCAAGGCGGACAGCGAGCCTTTTGAATGAATTCATAAGGTTTGTGACCAACGCTGAGATGGGGAAATTTGGGCCATTTTTCAGAAATGAGGTTGCCAGAGGTGCCCTTAAGGTAAACGGAGCTTATTTCGCCACTGCGGCCGGCCCCCATACATCCCACATCAACTGAAATCCCTTGGGATCATGATCTCGAAGTTCGGCAGCCACGAAGGGATAAAAATCGTTCCGGTAAAGATAGGCCTCGGTCGCTTCCGCGAAATACTCCTTATGATTTGTCGCGGCATAGTGCTGCACAGTCCGGCCGTTGAAGAGCTTCACCTTTTCCAGAATCCCCTTCTTCATCGCCTCATCATAAGCGGCGATCACGCTTGCGTCTTCAAACCCGAGAATCTGATCATGATAAGCGTGAGCCAGTTCATGGAGAATGACGGCCGGATGCTTCAACATTTGATCTCGTGAGAAGAGATCCGCGGCTCGGGTAATGTGAACCTTCTTCGCAAGCCGGGGATCATACCCGCGTCCTGTCAGCCAATCCGCACCCGGATGATATTGCATCGCGCTCAATTCAGGATGCTGGTGCTCGATCCAAATCTCCATCTTCTTCATTTTCTCCAAAGGCTCAGCCGGAAGGAGAATGGAAATTCGCTGAAGATGATTCGCCAACATTTTGAGAGCCTTTTCGCCTTCTACGGCATGCTTCCCCCCGCCCAACAGCGCCGGATCGACGTGAACGGTCCAGCCCTCGATCTCCTGCTTGACAGGTTCAATCCAACCAATCTTCTGAGGTTCCGATTTGCCAGTCTTCTCCCCCAACGCCACCCAGGCGAAAGACAAAAGTAGAAGCAGCGGAGCCCATAGTTGAAAAAATCGGAGGCGGGGCATTTTAAAGAGCAAGGAGTAAGACATCACTTCACAATACGACACCTTCCATCACCCTCCTTCAAAGAACGCTTTTTTCGAGCGACTATTTGCGAATAAATCACCTTCATTTACGACATTGAAACCTTACTGAAATCCCTTTCGGCTCCAGCGTGCTCGGCAGTTCAATGGGCCGATCATCCAACGATCAACGAAAACGTGTCGCCATCTCAATCGAGATGGAATGGGGCTTTAAACGTCACCTCGAAATCTACGCCGGCAGCCAGCGTTTTGCGGATGAATCTTCATGGGACTGCACGATCCATCCTGCCATTGACCGGGCTCTGAATTCCAAGGGTCCTCCCGCGTTCGATGGCATTATCGCACGTGCCACCTCATCGATCGCAGCGGCCGCCGCAAAGGCCCGTATTCCCGTGGTCAATGTTTGGCTCAACTCTCCGGTCACCCATCTACCGGGAGTCTATCCCGATTTCCGGGCCTCCGGAACCATGGCGGCCGAGCACCTTCTAGGGCGTGGATTTCGCAACTTCGGACACCTCGGATTTCTCAGAGATATTGATGCCCGCGAGCAACACAGCGGCTTTCACGAAGCCATCACAGAGGCAGGCTTCACCTGCGAATCCTATCGATTCCCGCGCTCCGGAACGGAAGGAAAAGCGCGCGGCTGGGAACAGTTCATCTCAGGACTTGAGTCATGGATGGACTCTTGGACTCCGCCTGTCGGCATCCTTGTTTGTAACGACCAATATGCCCGCTATCTCATCGCCGACAACAGTCACACCCGCATCGAAGTCAAAAACGTCGTCACTGCCGTCGCCACCAACCGCCGGAGCCTCGAGCGAAAATTTCGGTCAACCCTGGGGCAAAGCATCTCGAACGAAATCACGAGACTGCGCCTCGATCGAGCCAAGCGGAGAATGGTTGAAACCGACACCCCGATGAAGGAAATCGCCTTGGATTCCGGTTTCCGGGATGCCGACCACCTCTACAAAGTCTTCCAACGGGTCATTGGCATTCCACCCACGCGGTTCCGTGAAGAGCATCAAAAACTCTTCCACTCAAAACAGTCTTAGTCCCTCTTCAGCCCGTAAAAACTGAGAGCCATTCTCATTCCCAGTTGGTGGGCCATCATTCCGGCCAGAACAATGGCCTCCATATGGTGTTGATTGCTTTTGCGATTCAGTGCCTTGGTCAGGTTCAGGGATTGCTTCCACGCCCGAAACTGGATCTCCACGGCCCAACGGGCACGGTAAACTTCTACGAGTTGATCGACTCCGGCATCTTCCGGCTTAAGATTGGTGAGCATGAGATGCCTGACGCGAATGGCTTCTTAGTTGTGGGAATCAGTGGCAAGGCACTCGGGCCCAACATACCCTTACTCATACTGAAGGATCCTCTGGCGCCTTTCTCGAAACAACACATTACCCGCGCCGATTTGCGCCTATCAATCGCGTATTCACGTCGGGAAAACCAGCCCGATGGCACCCTACTCCACAGGCTCAACAATCAGCTTGCCCGAGCCACCAAGCGATGGATGGGTCCTAGAGGTAAAGACACCCACTCCCTGATCCTCGCCATCCACAAAAAACTCCGCGACCTTTTCCTCGGAATCAATTACCAACTTCTCCATGCCTGAAGCGGTCGTTCCTTCAAGCATCAGCTTTCCTCCATCAGAAATTACATCCTTCAAGCCCTTCTCAATGACCAGGGAACAATGCGCTCGAATTCTCACATAGCCTTTCCCAAGAGCTCCCTCAGACTTCGCACGTATCACAAAAGTCTGATTCTGCTTCGAGCGGACATCCAAGCCACCATTAAAAGTATTCGATCCCTTAAGTTCAAAAATATTTCCATTCACTCCTTCGAGAATCAAGCGGCCCGGTCCCGTAATCGGTCCTTCGAGGCGACGAATCGTCCGATGCCCACTCGTCGAGATCCCACCCCAAATCACCGCTCGCTCCATGACCTCAATAGGTCCAATCACCGCATTCTCCTTTGCGCGAAGAATCAACTCCGTATCATCGTGCAGCAGCAAAACCGCCGGAGCCTTCGGCAAGGCATCCAGACCATGAGGATCCCAGAGGATGAGCTTGGATTTCTCCTGTAAAACCAAAACCCCTGTATAACGCGCCGGCGCAGTCTTCTCGACCTGCGCGATCAGTCCCTTCCCGATCACCACGTTGTCTTTCTTTCCGGGGAGAATCCCCCCCTCCCAGTTCGACGCCCCCGACCAACTGTCGCGTGCCCCCGCATCCTTACCTTTAAACGTTACACCCCCTACCGATTGACGTAAGAGAAATTCATGGGGAGCAAGTGCCCGTCTGCTAAAGCGCAGCTCATCCAGAGCGAGTCGCTCTGGATTTCCCTCGGCTCCGATTCGAAAGGGATTGGCCTGTTTGGCATGAAGCATTTTGTGGGGCAAGATTTTTGAGGCCACCTTCTCGCCATCGAGAAACAGCCTCATCTCGCCCGCATCCTGACTGGCATTATCATCCCAAACGACCGCGACATGATGGGGCTTAAGATCCGCCACCTCCACCGACGGAGCCAGAGCCTGATACAACTTTTCGCCCGAATCATAAAAGAAGCTCATCTGGCCTTCGCCGGACATTCTTGAGGGAGGTCGGAGATCAAGATGCCAACCGCGCCCGCCTTCTGCCTCCCCCGTTCGCGTCCCCATCAAGAAGATCGGCCTCCGGATCTTCTCGCACAGAAACCAAGCCTCGAAGGTAAAGGACTGACCCGAAATCAGCTCAAATAAATTGGCCGGTTTCTCCTCCTCCCAAATCCCAATCTTAAATGCTGAAGGATTCTTGGCCAGATTGAGAGGAATCTCATCGGGAGCAACTGCAGGCATAGTTGCCCCCTTTTCGCGCACTGGAATCGAAATTTGACCACTCGTGTCGACGAGACTGTTCGCATCCGCACCTTCGTTCATTCTCCACCAGATCACCTCGATCGGCTTTTTGGGGGCCGCCACTACCGGCTTGGGTTTTGGCTGAGGATTAGGCTCAGGAGCGACGGCAGGCTGAACAGAAACCGGAGCAGAAGAATTGGGCAAATCAACTTCCGGTAATTCTTCTGAAGCGACCTCGTCCAAAGTCGATACCGCAGAAGATACCGATACGACGGACTCTTTGGACACTGTCTTCTTTTCAGCCTTCTTCTCAACCTTTACCCCAGGGATTGAAGATTCCGCAAGATTCCCGCCTTCAGGTTTGGAACTACTCCCACCGACGCTGGAGATTCCCCAGACCATCAGAGCGACCAAGGCAACAGCTCCCAGGATGATGGAAACCAGCGATCTCTTCCGTTTTTGAAGGATCTCACCGGGATTCGCAAGCTTCACCATCCCCGAGACCCGCCCCAGATCCACCAGTGCCGCCGAGCCGTGCTTGACCCACATGTCGACGATATTGCTCCCTTGGTTTTCCACCACTTCTCGCCCTTCAACAACCTGCTCGTAAACACGCAAAAAGAAGGGCCTTAAAGTCAAGGTCGTCGCCTCCAGGTCAGACCGGTAAGCAACGATATCAAATTCGACACGGCGGAAATCGACTTCCCTCGTCTCGGAATCATAAATGACATATCGAGCCCTAAGATCGTCAGCATTTCGAGGCTCACCGACCGAACCCACATTCACGATGTAACGCTTCGCGGGATCCAGCACGTGGTTGTCATCAGGCAACTCCCGAACCACGCCGTTTTCATCGCTTTCGAATATCTTGGGATAGTGAGTGTGCCCCACGAAGCTCACAAAATGGTTTCCTACCGCAAAATTCTGCCGCGCCATTTCGACGTCGTCGATGTAATCAAACCGTCCCGGCTCTGCAATCTCAGCATGCACGAAGAGAATCTCCCCGGCCTCAATCGCAAGGGGAATCGACGATAGGAACGCCTTCGCCTCCTTCCCCAAAGCCGTCATCGTCCACTCGATGGCCTGCCGAGCGTGATCGTTGAAGATGGAGTAATCCATCATTCCCACCGCCGCTGCGTCATGGTTTCCCATGACAAAATTGCGGGTCACGGCCCTGACGCCACGAAGAACCTCGCTTGGATTGGGACCATAGCCGACGACATCGCCGAGGGAGACGATTTCCTCCACCCCTTCCATGCGGATATCCGCAAGAACCCTCTCCCAAGCCGGGAGATTTGCGTGAAGGTCGGAAATGATCGCGTAGCGCATGACAAATGGTGGGGATAGTCTAGCTAGGAAACCAGTGGGTGTGCAAGCCGTGGCCTCGCTGACATGCGATCATTCAGAAAAAAGCTCTTTCATCGCCCATCCCAAGGCAGTGCCCACGTCCATGTGGGTTTCAGCATTTTGGTTGTAGCAAAAACCTCGATTCTTGGGTGACACCGTTTGCATTAACATGCACGCCATTGCAGTCCTCAATAAATTACGCTTCATGAATTTCCTGATCTGGAAGGACCCTGAAACATCTCTGCTTCGTCGGTAACTCTGCCTCGAGTGAGTAAGATTAGCGACTCTGAAGTAGCTGGGTTACCCTCTTCGAACCGGGGGTCAGTTTGAAATCCTTGATCGAAATCCCCTTCACGTCCCCCACCCGCGAGAAGCGAAGAACATTCTTTCCTTTGATCAACTCAATCGCGACCGGCGTGGTCTCTTCCCACATTCCGACAGTGTGAGGCAGGTCAATCGAGACAAGGTCCTTCGACCCGTTTACGGCGACCAGCAGGTTTTGCCTCCAACTCGGAGTCGCCACGCGGGCGGTCAGCTCATACTGACCGGCTGACGGAGCTTCAATCGTGTATTCAAAAGGCTGATGCCCACCGGTGCGGCTGTAGTGCAATTGCATACCACCGAGGAAGCTGTCCATGAAGATGATCTTGCCACTACTCTTGGTCGGCTCGCTGGTCGCGGCGGCCGGAATGGTGATCACGCCTTTCGCATCGATAGAAATATCGCGATCCTTATCCGTCATCGTGACCTTGGCGATCTCGATCTTTTCCTTCGTTTCGTTCGCCTCGGCGATGTCGACACCCACCGCATCGAGAGTCTTCGGCTTGGCATTCTCAATCACCCCTTTTTGAATGTAGAGTGAGGCACCATACCAGAAACCCGGGGCACTCTTCGAGAGAAGACCGAAGACCTGGGGTTCTCCCATCACGTCGCCAATCAACTGGGCGCGCTTCACTTGCATGAAGGCATCTCCAGCCGCCCGAGCCTGGGTGGTGGCGAGAAAATCGAGATCCTTATCGTAGCGACCCTTGGTCCAGCCACTGCCCCAACCAGCGCCCAGACAGGGCACCCAACCATCGGGCGTCCAGTGAACGAGAGCGGCGTGACCACGTTGTGGCCGGGCCGTTGTGGGAATCCCAAAGGCGCGCAGCATGAAGCGACCAAAAAAGGCCCGGCGTCCGCAGATCCCGCCATTCATCAGGATATTCTGAAAAAACTGAAGCTCGGGCTTATCGTATTGGTTGTCCTGCGAACCGTAAGGAATGTCGCTCCGGACCGCCGCGACATAGCGCCAACGGTAGTCTGAAGTCGTGATGTGATCAGGGCGATAATTGCGCAGCATTTCACGACCCCAGGTGAGAATCTCATCGGGCTCCTCCCCGTCAACCACCATGCGGTAATCCCAGACGGTCAGATCTTTGAATGCTGGATCGAGCTCGCCAGCCAGAAGTGCCTTTTCGTAATTCAGGTAGCGCTTCACCGGATCGACAGTCGCGGAGGCATCTGTTTTGGCGATAGCATTGCGCTGCGCGACCGGAACGGCGTGCTCCAGACTGATTGCAAGGGCGAGCTTGCGCAAAGGCCCCTCGGCAACCTTGTCGCTGGCCTTCCAGATGTTGCTGTAAATCTGCATCGCCTCTCCGTATTTTCCGTCCTTGGCGCCATCAGCAACGACCATCTGAACGAGCAAGTCATCGGCCGCGAGCATCCGGTCAATGAGTTCGTTCTGCTCGTCACCCTGCTGAGCGAAGCTTGCAAGACCTTTCGGAGTGGCCTCCATCAGAACAACGAATTTTGCCAACGGAGCATCCAGCTTGTCGCTTGAAAGAAGCGCTTTGAGATTGAGATCTTTCACGGTCTGCAGAGTCGTCGCTTTCGATTCAGCAAGAGTCGCTTCGGCTTCTTTAAGTGCCGTCGTGACCTTCGGCAGGTCGAGTTCGGCTTGATCCAAATTAGCCTGGCGCTCCTTAAGAGCATCCTCACCGTCTTTTCGATTCTGCTGCCACTTGACGAGATCCTTCTCCGCAGCCTCGCGCTCCGCAGCAGTCTTAGCTTTCGCCAGACTCGCCTTGGCTGCCGCGATCCCCTTGTCAGCTCCTCCAATCCACTTCCCTTTGGCATGACCCACGAGAGCCTTCGCGGTATTGATCTCTCCCATCTTCGCCTGGGCTGCTTCAATCGCTTTGGTGGCCGTAATCTCGTCTTCACGGGCTTTCAAAAAGGAGCTCTTTTTTTGCTGGTTCACTGCTGGTAACGCCTTAATCAACCCTGCCTTGAGAGTCTCAAGTTGTTCGGCATACCCGGCTTCAAGCGCCTTCCCTGCTTGAGTCAACTCAACCGGCACTTCCTGCGGCTTGGCCGCCCTCGCTCCTTCGGTGCTGATCGCGCTGGCAGCCAGCGTCACTAGAAGGCTCATCAATTTGTGTCGTCTCATGGATTTACAGATGGTTCGTAACTAAGATGGTCACACCTCCGGGAAGCGCAAACCGTCACTTCAAACGAATGAAGGGCACCTCCGGTAACCTGCTTTCGAAAAGAAAATTGTCGATATTTTCTCAGATCAAGGCGGACACCGAGCCTTTTGAATAAATTCATAAGGTTTGTGACCAGCGCTGAGATGGGGAAATTTGGGCGATTTTTCAGAAATGAGGTTACCGGAGGTGCCCTGAACACACTAAACGTCCCGAAGACACCACCATTACACCTGTTTTAGGGAAATCGACGCAAGCAAGCTGCCTCCTTTTAAGCAGGTGAAGACCGCAGCATTGAACGATCCCTTCCCTGAAAATCTACTGCACGAAGAATCGCAACACCGCCTCCTCATGATAATCCTGCCCGGGCCGAATCACGGTTGATGGAAAGTGAGCGTGATTCACGGAATCCGGATAGTGCTGGGTTTCCAGACAGACCGCCCGATACTCCAGATGGTTTCCGGAGTAGAGCTGGATCGCTGGTTGGGTCGTCCGCACTTCCATCGTCCGACCACTTGCGGGATCATGTAACCTCGCCGCCAACTTCAACCCCTTCCCCTCCCCAAGGATGAAGTTATGATCATAGCCGTTCATCGCTGGTTTCAACTGCGCAATCCGCGCTCCAATGCGAGTCGGTTCATTGAAGTCCATCGGCGTCCCCGCAAGCGGAAGAATCTCGCCCGTCGGGATCGAGCCCTCTCCAGCGGGAGTGTAGGATTTCGAAGGAATCCAAAGAACATGATCGAGAGCCGTCCCCTTCCCGGAAAAGTTAAAATAGGCATGATTCGTTAAGTTCACCACCGTCGCCCGATCAGTCGTGGCATGATACTGGATCTTCAATTCGTTCTTATCCGTCAGTGAATAGGTCACCTTGGTCAAAAGATTCCCGGGAAATCCCGCCTCCCCATCCTTGCTCAAATAACTCAAGACGACCGACGCGCTCGCAGCTGCTTGATCTCTCGATTCCAGTTTCCAGACCACCCGGTCAAATCCCGGCTTTCCGCCGTGGATACAATTCTCTCCGGAGTTTTTGGTGAGATTAAAAACCTCCCCGTCGAGTTCGAAGCGTGCTCCCTTGATCCGATTCGCCACCCGTCCGATCACCGAGGCCGCGGCATTAAATTTTTCGTAGTCTTCGATGCTGTTCGCGGTATCTACGACATTCCCCGGAGTTCCCTCCCGATCAGGGACAAAGATCCCCTTGATCGTAGCCCCATAGGTGATGATCTCGACTTTCATCCCTTGCTTGTTTTCCAAGGCAATCTTCTTCACCACCTCACCGGTCTTCGTCTCCCCAAAGTCAGACACCACCGGCCCGGCAAGAAGCGGACCCACCAGTCCCACGATAATCGCTAAAAAAGAAAAAATCATCATTCAAAAGTGACGTCTTTAAAATTGAGCCGGTAGATCATGCCCTCGTATCCGATGGCGTAGTGATGCCCGGCTTCATCCACAGCGAACGAAGCCAGACGCTGCCGAATCTTGCCGATTTGGCGAACCTTCTGCAAGACGCCATCCTTCGCGGAAACCCCAAAGATCCGTTTGGAGTTGTAGTCACCGCAAAGATAAATCCCATCAAACGATGACTTCCGATCACCCCGATAAACATGGCCACCGGTGATCGAATTCCCAAATTTGTGACGATAGGCAAACACCGGGTGACGATAGCTCTCGCCTTCCCGGCGATAGGCACTCGAAAAGCGCTCGAATCCTTCATAAACATTCCAGCCGTAATTCCCGCCCTTCTCGATAAGGCTCACTTCCTCAACCCGGTCCTGCCCGACATCGGCCAACCACAGATCGCCGGTGGCCCGGTCAAAACAAAAGCGCCAGGGATTCCGTAATCCGTAGGCCCAAATTTCAGGTCGAAAAGCCGGGTTCTCCACAAAAGGATTATCCTTGGGGATGGCATACTCCAAACCCGGATCTTTGTGATCCACGTCAATCCGCATCATTTTTCCCAGCAGTAAATCCGTGTTCTGGGCGTGTCCATTGGGATCATGATGCGGCCCGGTATCCCCCATCACAAAGTAGAGAAACCCATCGGTTCCGAATTCCAAACACCCACCGCTGTGATCCTCGGCCACACTCTTGATCTCAATCACCACCCGGGCAGGAATCTTCGAGTCATTTTTGAAATCCTCCGAAAAATGCTTCTCCACGATTCGCGAAACAACCTCACCGTCTTCGAGCACCTGATAGAAAAGGTAGAACTTCCGATTCGTCAGAAAGTCGGGATGGAAGCAGACATCGAGCAACCCATTCGGCCCGCGATCACTGAAAACTTCTGTTTTTAAATCAGCAAAAATCTCCCGGGTATCAGCCTCGCCCTGCTTCGCCACTCTCCAAATCACCCCCATCTGATGGAGCACTAGAAATACATTCGCATCTCCCGGCACCTGCCTCATCGAACTCAAACCCGTCTCCGCTTTCCCCCGGGGCAACTGAAAAGGCTCCTTGAAGAACGGCTCCAACGTGACCGGTTTCTCGAGAAGCGGAATCTCGCGTGGAGCTCCGATCCTATCCTCCAAGGTATTCTCCGGCTCCTTGAGCGAAACGAGATAGTCCACCAAGTCAGTAAATCCTTCCTTCGATAAGATCCCGTGCAAGCCCTGCGGCATGAACGAAACCTCGCTCGCGATCTGAGATCGAATCTCATCCGTCGCAATCGAAACCAACTTCCCATCAATGCCCATCAGTTCGATCTTCTCTGCCGCCTTTTGTTTGAGAGTCCCGAGATGCGTTTGGCCACTTTTTGTGTCGATCTGAATCGCGCCATACCCCGGCGCAATCGTGGCCGAAGGATTAAGCACTGCCTCCACCAGATCACGTCGGCCAAAGGCATCGCCTGCTGCTTGTAAATCCGGCCCCGCCCGACTGGCGCTGCCATCGACCGAATGACACTTGGCACACATCAATTGATCGCTCCCGAAAAGCTTCGCTCCCCGTGCGGCATCACCCTCGTGACGAAGTGCGTGTTCGCGATACTCCTCCGGCCGATGCCCCTGTCCTCGGAGAACACCACTGAATGCCCAAAGTAGAAGAAGATATTTCATTGCCCCTCCTTCGTTGAAACACGTTTCACCACTTGCAAAAGGACCACCGCGCTGCTGTTCCCCCATGAATACTGACGCCCTTCCGGGGTTGCGTCGGGCCAGCGACTCCACGAGAGATTGTCGGACTTCCGGCGTCCCTCCCATGCTGCCGTGGCATTCTTGCGAAGCCACGGCTCGAAGGCCTCCTCGTGACCATGGTCGTAAACAAACTTGGCAATCCATCGGGCCGCAATCCCGTTAAAACCCCCGCCATCTCCCTGTCCCCCCGCCGGTGGAAAATATCCCTCCCGGCAAACCTCCTTCATCATATATTCGGCCGCGAGCCGGGCTTCTTGATGAAACCCCAAAAAATCAGCCGCTCCGACAAAAGTGCCCTGATTGTAACTGTAAACCCGGCCATGCACCCGCTTGTCACGTCGCATATGATCCGCCACCGCTCCCGTCTTCGGGTCAAAAAGATTCTCCTTTACCCACTCAAACATTCCCTTCGCCTTCACCTTGTAGGCTTCATCCTTCGTCGCCTCCCCCAAGAGAAATGCCGCAATCGCGCCCGGCCCGTTCACACAGGCATTCTTGGTTTGATTGTCCGTCTTCCACCAAAGTCCGCCACCGAGATCCCCGGAGTGGGCACGTTGATAGCACAGATCAAAGTTCGCCTTCGCCGTCTTCAAATAATCAGCCTCTCCCGTCAGCAAATGGGCCCGGGTGCAGGCAATCACCATCCACATAATGTCGTCGTTGAAATCATTCCGCTCCCAGGTCTCACCATGCACCCTCAAAAACCCCAGAAACAGGAATCGAAATTCCTCCAAACGCTTCCGGTCCCGACTCCTCTCGTAGGCGTCCAGCACCATCTCCATTTGCTCTGCCCACATCCAGTATGACACCTGCCCGCCATCCGTAGATTCCCTGAAATATCCCCGCTCATCCTTCACTTGATAGAAAGCGCTCATGTGAGCCTCATAGAGAACCCCGGCAGCCTCCTTCTCGACGGCCACCATGGACGAAGTCCCCAGGCAAGCCACCGCACCGGCAACGAGAAAAGAGCTCCAACGCTTGAGATTCAAAAACATCTCCGTTTCTACGCACCTTACATCTCCAGACTTGCGGGTCATTTCACGCCATTCTTTCAGCTTTTGCGCCATCCAGCGCTCGATCAGGCACCGCGTCCTTGCCGCCCATCACCTTCCACGGCATGATTCCGTCAGTGAAGGCGATGCCGCTCAAAAAATATGAACATCCCAACTCTCATCTGCGCGATCCTCGTCACTTCCCTGTTGCCTTCCGTCGGTGACATTCCTTGGACCTACTCGATTGAAGAAGGTGAGGACGCCTCCAGCAGCCACTCCTATTTCTATCAAGAACGTCATGAAACGATCGAGCGAATCCGTTGGGTCTGGAATGGAGGAGCGCAGAATGCCCCCACCGTCACCGACTACATCTTGAGTTCGGGAAAGATCACGGTGCGCCACCTTGTTGGGAAGCGCGAGTCTCTCCCAAAACTAACCAAAGGAGAGGATCTCGAACTTGAATTGAAAGACGAGTATGCCATCTCAACCGCTGACCCCACCGCGATGTTGGTTCTTCCCGGCCCCGGGAAGGCGCTCTCATATTCACAGCGAATGGATCTCACAAATCTCTTCAATTTCCTCACGAAGAACCGCACCCAGGTCCCAGCGAGCGAAGAAAAAGTCGCTCCGCCCCAAGACCACAAACCCGCAAAAGAATGAAGATTCAAACCACCAGCTTCATTCAGGTATCCCGGGAGACCTTATGGCCTCTCCTCACCAATTCCCGCATGGATGTTCCCGCCTGGTTCTGCCTCGGCGTGCCCCAACCCAAGGCGTGCGAGCTTCCCAATGAAGTGGGAGGAGTGGGAGCCGAGCGACGTTGCATCTCCGACCGGGGAATCGTCATTCAACGGATCACGGAATGGTCCCCTCCCGGCCGGCTTCGATTTCAGATGGTCTCCACAGACCATACCTGGGGCCCCTGTGTGGAGTCCTTGGAAGAAGATTTCCAGCTGGAACCCCAAGACGCGGGAACCAAAATCACCAGGACGACCACCATCAGAGCCACCGGGAAATTCTCAAAACTCAAAGAGTTGGGATTCTATTCCGGATTGAAGCGGGTTCATCTGTATGTCTTCAAAAACTGGCGAGCCTCAACGGAACAAGTTGCGAGCTAGCGTAACCGTCCCCACGCCATGAGCCGCGAAGCAGGGGCAAGCAGGAAACATGCCGCCGGGAGAGGATTCACTACTGCGTATTGTTAGGTGTCTATGACGCGGCTCATCGCCCGAAGCCTAGATCTCATTCAGAATGCGCAGGCGCGCCTCGGCTTGTTCCGCGTCGGTGATCAAAGCCAGCTCTCGCAAACCATCGACCTCGCGAATTCGATCTTCTGGAGTCCTCTGTCCGTCGGATCCTGGGGCAGCCTTAACGAAGCGCCTTCGCATCGCTAGGACGGTAAGAATTGAACCACCCATGGCCGCTGCCAGCAACAATCCGGGGAATGCAATCTGGCACCGAATCGATGATTCATTGAGTATGACGGTTGGGCTAAGGAGCTTCATTATGGTTTTTTGGTTCTACCCCTGACGTCAACGAGCACGCAACCCTCCCAGCAGGGGCGAGCGTCGGACGCAACGTTTGAGTGTTGCGGCGTGACCAGCCACGCCAAGGAAGGTTGCATACCAAAACCCTCTCACCGAAGCCAGAAATCACTCGCAAACTTTACAGCTTGGTCTCGTCGACCACCACGTGTTGTTCTGCTCCACTAGACCAATTCAGAACAGGCACACCACGGCGTTCAACCTGCATAGTGAGAAAATCTAAAGCACCTTGGGGTATCTGCTGA
>CAWUTG010000093.1:0-9450 GCA_963925135.1 uncultured Verrucomicrobiales bacterium
AGCGGGTGGATGGCGCGCGAAGACCGAGGGGGGCTTTGAAGGAGTTGGCAGGGGAGATCTGGTCGATGCGGGATTTGCAGTCAGACGTTTGAGCGGTCGTTAAATTGGGAGCTTGGGCGGGGTGGTTTACATGCAAGCAAGTGAATGGTTACAGCCCCATGCAAAGCTGAAAAGGAAGGCTAGGACGACAAGAGCGAAGAGCTTCTCAAGCTTGACTCCATTCGTGATGTGGGTCGCTTCAAGGTCGAAGCCATTTTTCTTGAGATGCCCGAAGAGGCGCTCAATTCCCCAACGTTTTTGATCGATCGCGAGTGCTTCTTTTCCTCCCAAGCGATTGCTGATCACGATGAGGTGGCTCTCACGCCCTCCGCGCTGAATGCGCTTGCACCCAAAGGAGAGATCGCCCCCAAAGATGCTCATCAGCCCCTTGGGCCGGTCTCCACGACTCCGTGCTCGTTGTTCCGCAGTTTTGTCTCCGACCCACACGTTCTTCTTGATCCGCACGACGGAGCCAATGTTTTGTGATTCCAACCATTGGAGCCACTTTTTTCCAATGAACTCACGGTCCATGGTGAGGGCTTTGATCTCGCTGGCGGGGAGGTAACCGTCTTTTTGCGTTGGAATTCGGTGGAGAATGATTCTCGCGACCGAGGGCATGCAGAGGCTGAATCGTAAAAAGAAGTCCTGAAACCGGCGGTATCGACTTTCATTGGAACAGGTTTTTCCGTCCGCAGTGGTGGCGAGCACGACGAGGTTGGCGGTGCGATGACGGATGATGGCCCTGACGATCAAACAAAGAGTCTGGAGTCGGGCGGCATTGCATTTTAGGGTCGGAGCGAGGGCGTGGAAGAGTTTGGTATTTAGCACGCCGATTTTGAAGGGCCCTCGACTTCGTCAAGCTTTTTCGGCGATCTTTGTCATTTTATTTCGCTGATAATTAATGGGTTAGGTTGTGTTTTTTCCTCGTGTAGTGTGAGGCGTAGTATTCATCCGTTCCGTGGGATCGGTCCTCCGATCTCCTTCTCTCTCAATCTAAAGACTATCACGGGAATTCTCATGAGATGAGGGCTGGAGATTGGACATGAAAAATGAATTTGATGAGAACAGGCTGATTTCTCAATTTTTCTAGGGAGTGAGATAGCATGAGGGAAAAGCCTTTCCCTCCGCAGCTACTTCGTGGGCTGCTACCCTTTCGAGCGGGGACACCCCTCAGCGCCCCGTTCTCCAGCCTCCAAACCCCGAACACCATGATGCCTTTCAGCTCTCGTCTCGGCTCATTCTTCGCTCGCTACCGAAATCCTTACCCCTCAGCGTGGAATTGTGTAAACCAGAAAAAAGCCACGCGGGCGCTTTTGCTCCAGAGCCTCGTTGTCAGCCAGTTCAGGTGCAGCCACCACACCTCCCCTCCGCCTTGCCCTGAAACAGAATCACTCCGGCCCTTCTACCAGTTTCATCCGCTCCTTGGTATGAGAGCTCCCAAGGCTTTCCTTTCAGGGAGACGAGCTTTCACTTCCCTTGATGCGCTCTGCGATTTCCTTGGTTCTCAACAAGAGGGGACTCTCACGCTGGAACGTCTAGCCCTGAAGAAGACAAAGCAGGCTTTCTCCATACATCGGAATAATCTCATCAGGTCAATCAAGTGGGGCGGTTCCGTCGCGATCCGACCGGTCATGAAAGCCGCGACTCCTTTCACCCAATCGTTCACACCTGTCTTCGACGCTCCTTGACCGATGACAACTGGAATGCTCCCCTGTCCTCCATGAAGCATTTGATCGCCCCGCTTGTTCTCGCGCTGACGGCTTCCGCCTTGTCAGCAGAGAAGCCCAACATCCTGTTCATTTTTTCAGACGACCATGCCCAGCACGCCATTTCGGCCTACGGCTCCAAGGTCAACAAGACTCCGCACCTCGATCGTATCGCCTCCGACGGAGCACGCTTCACCAAGTCTTTTGTCACCAACTCGATCTGCACCCCGAGTCGAGCCACCTTGCTCACCGGTCAGTATTCCCACCTCAATGGCGTCCCCGTCTTCAATCGCTTTGATCCCGAACGCGACACGGTCGCCAAGCACCTGCAGGCCGGGGGCTATCACACCGGCATGATCGGTAAGTGGCATCTGGGAAGCGACCCCGTCGGATTCGACCGCTGGATCGTTCTTCCCGGGCAAGGCGCTTACTGGAATCCCACTTTTTTAACCGAGGGCAAGAAGATGACAATCAAGGGGCATTGCACCGACATCACCGGCGATCTCGGCGTTGAGTTTCTCAAGACCCGTCCCAAGGACAAACCCTTCTTTCTCATGCTCCACCAAAAAGCCCCCCACCGGGCCTGGGAGCCGGGCGAGAGAAACAAGGCTCTCTTCAAGGATCGCGTCATCCCCGAGCCCGAAACACTTTTTGACACCTATGAAACCCGGCCCACCGCCTTGCCCGAAAACAGACAGACCATTGCCAAAGACCTCAACCGTCGCGATCTTAAGATGGCTCCTCCCGAGGGACTCGAAGGCAAGGAACTCATCAAGTGGAAGTATCAAACTTACATGCGCGATTACCTCGCCTGCGTTCAGGGTGTCGATGACAACGTCGGCAAGGTCCTCGATCATCTCGAAGAAACCGGACTCGCTGAAAACACCATCGTCATCTACTCCTCCGACAACGGGTGGTTCCTCGGTGACCTGGGACTTTACGACAAACGGTTCATGTACGAGCCGGGCTTGAATGTCCCCCTCCTCGCCCGTGGACCGGGAATCAAGAAAGGCATCACCCCGGATCAGTTCGTTTCCAATATCGATCTCGCCCCCACCTTCCTCGATCTCGCCAGCCTGCCGATTCCCGACTTCATGCAAGGCCGCAGCCTCGCCCCGCTCCTTCGTGGCGAGTCACCCGATGACTGGAGGCAGACCTTCTACTATCGCTACTACCACAGCCCCGGCCACCACAACACCGTGGCCCATCTCGGAGTGCGTACCAAGACTCACAAGCTCATCTACTACTGGGACCGCGACGCCTACGAACTCTTCGACCTCGTCAATGATCCCACCGAGCAACACAACCTGCTCTACTCCGCCTCGGATTCCGGCAAGCCCGAAGTGCAAAAGCTCTTCACAGATTTGAAAGCGGAGATCGCCCGGCTGCAAAAGGAATTCAAAGACGACGGTCAATACGCCGACCCCAAAACCTGGCCCAAGGGATCATCCGACAAACCCGCCCAACGGGACGCCGCTGGCAGCGTGGACATCACGAAGGCCATTCAGTTTGCCGCAGGGAAATAGCCCACTCTGGTGGATTATTTTTTCCCAAGCAGTTTCACCATCGCCTGCCCCATGGCTTCACCGATGTTCATGTAGGTCTCGGCATTGCCACCGTAGTGACTTCCGGAGCTGCTTCCTTTTGACAAAGGGTGGGTGTAAACCGCCGCGACGTTGCCCTTAAATTCGGGATACTTTCCAGACTCACCGTCCACGGCGAGCATGGCATCAAGGATTTTCCCGCCGCCATCAGTCGCGCCTTTTGCGGTCTGCCCGAGAGAGGCCGTGACAAACTTCGCATTGGGAGCGTTAAAATCCTTGCGGAGCTGCTTGATCAGCTGAACGAGATTTGTCTCGTAGCGACCGGAGAGTGCCTCACTGCGGCTGTCGCGATCACCCTGCCACCAGCAGAATCCCGCAACCTCGTATCCCTTGGCACCTGGGTAGGATTTATCGAGTTCAGCCAAAACCTTCTTCGCCCGGTCAACATCGCCATCGTATTGCAGACCGGCATACCAACCAATCGGCTCCGGCTCCGTCCCCTTCTCCCAACGCTCGGGCGAACCCTTATATCCAGGATGGACCCATGTTTTACCTTTGGAATCGGTGAACTCAAAACTCTCGCTGCCCGGAGGAAGCAAGTCCCAGCCCAAGCCACGATTACCAATAGCACTCTTGAGAATCATCACCGGAGCATCGATGGCATGACCAACGTGATGCCCGATGCCAATCTCGACCCCGATGTTGCCGCTGACGGTCATCCACTCGTTGTTAAATTCTCTGGTTTTTCCCGGTCCACCACTTCCCATGACGCGCACGTTGCGGACATCCTTGCGTTCGGTCCAGTTACCGGCGTCGTCGACGAGGTAGGGGTAGAGCTTCTTCTCTTTCACAGCGTGCTCTAGCGAACCCTCGTCGCCTTTGACCTTGCCGAAGTTGAGCATGTTGGACTGACCCATCAGGATGAACACCTGCACCGGCTTGCTCATATCGGCCTCTTTGCCATCCGGATCAGGCAGAATGGTTTCCGCATTAGAAACACCGACAATTCCAAGGCTAAGAACCGCCAGAAGGCTGAATACTTTAGTAGATTTCATGACTTTTTAAAATCTCACACACGTGCTGACATGACCACCATTTTCCTTACCCCAACCTGCTCATCAAAGGGCAGGTTGCCAACCCGTTGATTCTCCTTTCAATCACTCCCATGAAAGCGGACCGTCTCAATCATCGTTTCCAAGAGCCGACTCAACTTGCATCAGGGCATGACCTTCAAAAATCTCACTTTCAATCTCCTCGCCTCCCTTTTGGTCGTTGCGTCATCCCACGCGGAAGAATCTTCCCTCAACTACAGTCGCGACATCCGACCCATCCTCACCGAAAATTGCTTCGCCTGCCACGGCCCCGATGAAGACGCCCGCGAAGGCGACCTTCGGCTTGATTCCTTCGAAGGCGCCACCGAGGCCGATGCCATCGTCCCCGGTAAGCCTGAAAAAAGCGAACTCATCGCCCGCATCGAAACGTCCGACCAGGACGACCTCATGCCCCCACCCGACTCCGGGCACACCCTCACTCCCGTTCAAAAAAAACTCCTCCGCGACTGGGTCACCTCCGGCGGCGAATACGCCACTCATTGGTCCTTCACCCCGCCCACCAAAGCGACTCCCCCCAACGATTCACCAAACCCCATCGACGCCTTCATCCTCGCCAAGATCGCACAAGCCGAACTCACACCCTCCCCCCAGGCCGATCCCGCCCAACTCATCCGCCGCGTCAGCCTCGACCTCACCGGCCTTCCTCCCACTCTCGAAGACGCCGAAAAGTTCGCCGCCAATCCCTCGCCCGAAGCCTTCCGCGCTTACGTTGACCGCCTCCTCCAATCTCCCGCCTACGGCGAACACTGGGCCCGCATGTGGCTCGACCTCGCCCGCTACGCCGACACCAAAGGCTACGAAAAAGACCTCCCCCGCACCATCTGGCGCTACCGCGACTGGGTCATCGACGCCCTCAACGCCGACATGCCCTACGATGAATTCACCCTCCACCAACTCGCCGGCGACCTCCTCCCGAATGCCACCACCGATCAGATCCTCGCCACCGCCTTTCATCGCAACACCATGACCAACGACGAAGGCGGCACCGACGACGAGGAGTTCCGCGTCGCCGCCGTCAAGGACCGCGTCGACACCACAATGCAAGTCTGGATGGGCCTCACCATGGCCTGCGCAAAATGCCACACCCACAAATACGACCCCATCTCCATCGAGGACTACTACTCCACCTTCGCCATTTTTAATCAAACCGCTGATCACGATCGCAGCGACGACGCACCCCACCTCCCCACTCCCACCAAAGCCCAATCCGAAGAACTCACCCAACTCGAAAAAGGCCTCGCCGAAATTGACAAATCCCTCGCCCAAAAGCCCGCCGATTTCGACGCCGATTTCGCCACCTGGAAATCCCAAAACCCACCCGCCTGGAAACCGGTCACCATGACCGCCTTCGAATCCAACAGCGGCATCACTCTCGAAAGTCGCGCCGACCAAATCCTCGTCGCCCGCGGCACCAAACCCGCCGAAGACACTTGGACCCTCACCGTCACCCCCTCCGATCAAGCCATCACCGCCCTCCGCCTCGATGTTTTCCAGCCCGACGAGATCCCCTCCGATTGGAAGGGCGGAAACTTCACCATCGATTTCTCCCTCGAACTCCTCACCGAAGACCAACCACCCCGGCCCATCAACCTCAAAAATGCCCGCGCCGGATACGAGCAAAAAGATTGGCCCGCCCGCAATGCCATCGACGGCAAGAAGACAACCGGCTGGGCTGTCGGCGGCAACGACACCAAACAAAATGTCGCCCTCTTCGATCTCGACCAAACCCTCACCATTCCCCCCAACGCCAAGCTCCGTTTCAACCTCACCTTCCCCTACAAAAACCACCTCATCATTACGAGCCTCCGCTTCTCAACCACTTCCGCCAACCCCGCAACCCTCTCCCCGGAACTCGATTTCACCGGCACCTCCGAAGCCCACTTCGCCCAAGACATCCATCCCGTCACCAGCGCCCTCCATCAACAAAAGCCCGCGCTCGAAAAACAAATCGCTGCGATCAAAAAGCAAATCCCCTCCACCCCCGTCCTCCGCGAACTCCCCGCAAACCAACAACGCAAAACCCACGTCCACCTTCGCGGCAACTTCCTCGATCAAGCCAAGGATAACCTCACCCCGCAAGTCCCCGCCGCCTTCGGAGCCCTTTCCGCCGACACCCCACCCGACCGCGCCGCCTTCGCCCGTTGGCTTTGCGCACCCGAAAACCCCCTCACCGCTCGCGTCATGGTCAACCGCATCTGGGCCCGCCTCTTCGGCACCGGCTTCGTCGAAACCGAAGAAGACTTCGGCCTCCAGGGTAGCTACCCCACCCACCCCGAACTCCTCGACTGGCTCGCCGTCGATTACCGTGAAGGCGGCTGGAAACTCAAATCCCTCCTCCGCACCATCGCCCTCAGCTCCACCTACCAACAAACCTCCAAAGTCACCTCACTCGGACTCGAAAAAGACCCCGCCAACCGCCTCCTCGCCCGCGGTCCCCGCTTCCGACTCTCCGCCGAAGCCATCCGCGATCAAGCCCTCGCCTCCTCCGGCCTCCTCACCCAGAGAACCGGCGGCCCCTCCGTCTTCCCACCCCAACCGGACGGTGTTTGGAAGACCACCTACTCCACCCTCAAGTGGGTCAACGCCACCGATGAAAACCGCTACCGCCGCGGACTCTACACCTTCCTCAAACGCACCAGCCCCCACCCCGCCATGTCCGCCTTCGATGCCGGCTCGGGCGAGATCTGCCAAATCCGCCGCATCCGCACCAACACCCCGCTCCAATCACTCATCACCCTCAACGACCCCGCCTTCCTCGAAGCCGCCGTCGCCCTCTCCCAAAAAATGAGCGAGTCTCACAACGACCTGACCGCACAAATTTCCCACGGTTTCCAACGAGTCCTCATTCGCAAACCCAACGACCGCGAACTCCAACGCCTCGAACAACTCTACCACGACGTCGGACCCGACCTCACCGAAGGCGGCTTTCCAAAGTCCGCCAGCCTCCCCGATGGCGACCCCGGCCTCATCGCCGTCGCCCACATCATCCTCAACCTCGACGAAGCCCTCACCAAACCGTAGCCGAAAGCTCCAGCTTTCGTTCCCCGTCCCCAACCAAGCCCCCAAAAGCTAAAATGAACCTCACTCCTTTCCTCGAAAACCAGCAGGCCCTCACCCGCCGTCATCTCTTCCAACGCTCCGGCCTCGGCTTCGGCTCCATCGCCCTTCACTCCCTCCTCGGACCATCCGCCTCCGCCGCAACCGCCTCTTTTAAAATCCCTGCCAAGGCCAAGTCCATCATCTACCTCCACATGGCCGGCTCGCCCTCCCAAGTCGACCTCTTCGAAAACAAACCCGAGCTCAACAAACTCAGCGGCATCGACTGCCCTCAAAAATACCTCGAAGGCAAACGCTTCGCCTTCATCAAGGGCACGCCCAAAATGCTCGGCTCGCAATTCGACTACCAACAACACGGCCAGAGCGGACAATGGATCAGCAGTATCCTCCCGCACACCGCCAAGCTCGCCGACGACCTCTGCATCATCCGCTCGATGCACACCGACCAATTCAACCACTCCCCCGCCCAGCTCCTCCTCCAAACCGGCAACCCCCTCCCCGGCTACCCCTCCATCGGCTCCTGGGTCAACTACGGCATCGGTTCAGAAAATAACAATCTCCCCGGATTCGTCGTCCTCGCCTCCGGCGGAAAAACCCCCAGCGCCGGCAAATCCCTTTGGGGCTCCGGCTTCCTCCCCACCCTTTATCAAGGCGTGCAATGCCGCACCGATGGCGGCGACCCCATCCTCTACCTCTCCGATCCCAAAGGCCTGAGCCGCGCCGCCCGACGCAAAACCCTCGATGCCCTCCGCGACCTCAACGAGGAACACCACACCCAGGTTGGCGACCCCGAAACCCTCAGCCGCATCGCCCAGTTCGAACTTTCCTACCGTATGCAAATGTCCGTCCCCGAAGTAATGGACATTAAAAAGGAACCTCAATCCATTCTTGATCTCTACGGCGCTAAACCCGGATACGTCTCCCCCGCCGAAACCGCAAGCGACCCCCGCGCCGGATACAAAGGCGACGATGCCACCTTCTCGAACAACTGCCTCCTCGCCCGCCGCCTCGTCGAAAATGGCGTCCGCTTCGTACAACTCTACGATTGGGGTTGGGACCACCACGGCAGCTCCCTCGGCGAATCCATCGACCAAACCCTCCCCATCAAATGCCAGCAGATCGACAAAGCGATCTCCGGCCTCCTCACAGATCTCAAACAACGCGGCCTTCTCGATGAAACCCTCGTCGTCTGGGGCGGCGAATTCGGGCGCACCCCCATGATGCAAAACAACGTGAACAGCCAACTCAAGAAAGGCTTCATCGGCCGCGACCACCACCCGCACGCCTTCACGATGTGGATGGCAGGCGCCGGCGTCAAACCCGGCGTCTATGGTGAGACCGATGACATCGGCTACTACCCCACCAAAGACCCTGTCGGCATCCGCGACCTCCAGTCCACCCTCCTCCACCTCCTCGGCATCGACCCCCACAGCTTCCACTTCCCCTACCAAGGCCTCAACCAACGCCTCATCGGACCCACCGCAGACGGCAAAGTCATCCCAGGCATCCTCTCCTAATCTCTATGAAAAAATTCCTCCTCTCCCTTCTCATCCTCACAAGCAGAGCCCACGCCGCCCCACCCAAAATCGCGCCCGAAGTCCTCAAGCACGCCCAAGAAATCCACGCCGACTTCAATGGACAAAGCGGCTACGTCGCCCAGTTCGGCGACTCCATCACCTACTCCATGGCCTTCTGGTCCGCCATGAGCTGGTCCGACCCCGGCCAATTCCTCCCCGACGACGGCCTCCCAAAATTACCCGCCGGCAAACCCTGGAAAGACACCATCAAAGGAGCCCGCGACAAGGGTGCGAAGTTCGCCAACTACTCCGGTTGGAAAGTCGACAACCTCCTCAAATCCATCGACGCCGTCCTCGCCCGCGACAAGCCGGAAGCCGCCCTCATCATGATCGGCACCAACGACATCAACGGCAAAAAAGTCCCCGCCGGATACCGCGCTGACCTCGAACAAGTCATCGCCAGATGCCTCGCCGC
>CAWUTG010000094.1:0-15506 GCA_963925135.1 uncultured Verrucomicrobiales bacterium
GATGAAGGATATTCTTCCGACCAAGGTGATGGCTGAGTCGAGCGCACCGATTGTCCTTGAGAGGATTGAGCGAAAGGTCGCCGATCTGCCAGAGAAGCGAGTTGCCGTGCAGTTCACCAAGGCGGGATTCGTCATCAACAATCGAGCTGCGGCATACGGGGAATTGCATCGCAGGCTCGGAGAACTTCAGGGGGAAGCTGTCTACTGCGAGATCGATAAATTCGCAAGGATTCCAGACCAGCAACTTGAGGGGCTTGCGTCCGTGGTGATTCAATCCGGAGGGCGTTTTTTTTACCGGCAAATTCTAGGAGCTATCGATAGTCTATTCTTCTGCGTCGAGTTGCGTGAAGATCCGGATGGTCGGCCAATGGCGCAATCGAGCGATGGAACAAAAATTGCCGAACAAGACGGAGCTGACCAACCCGCTACCGCTCCGGAGTCGAAAGCCGAATGAAAACTAGAACCCTTGATCCTGTTTCGGAGGTGCGCTGCCCGTAGCGGGTGGCAGTCCTTTGGACGTTCGGTGCAAAACACTCGGACTGACCTGCTCCCGTCACGACCTGCAACAAGTGGTTCGGACTCTGCGCAGGAAACCCACAACGGTCTCCAAAGACTTCATAACAAATGAAAACAAAGCTACTTAGACTGCTCGGCTTGGCTTTTCTCGTCTTCGGCATACTCCTCTTTGTCGACGGCGTGCTTCCGATGCGTTCGGAGGGGCCGAATCCATCAGTCGTGGAGATGGTAATCGGATTCATATTGATCTTGGGGGGAAGGCGTCTTCGGCGCCCAGACTCTTCATCGCGACACTGTGTCCAATCTGATTGTGGGAACCACTAGGGGCCAAGGGATTCAAAGACACCGAACAATAAAGGCGTGGGAGAGCGACGCCTCTCGCTCTGGGAGTTTGTTTTTGAATCCACAGTTTTATTCTTCGCTCTGTCGCGCCTCCACTCCAACGTTCCAGCCAATGAATGCATTCACAAACATCCCTCGATGGCACGTTCTATGAAGCATCGACTCGATTCAATCTTGGCGATCTCTGCGGTGCTCCCGTTGGGCCTTTGCGATGTATCAGCCAAGTCTCCGGGGATTCCTGGCTGCGCGGGATTTCTCAGGCGAGGATGCTTTCGATGACTTTCCCGTGGACGTCGGTGAGGCGGAAGTCGCGACCACTGTATCGGTAGGTGAGTTCTTCGTGATCGAAGCCCATGAGGTGGAGCATGGTGGCGTGGAGGTCGTGGACGTGGACTTTGTCTTCAACGGCGGCAAAGCCGAAGTCGTCGGTTGCTCCGTGCACGTGACCACCTTTCACGCCGCCCCCTGCCATCCAGGTGGTGAAGCCGTAGTGGTTGTGATCGCGGCCATTGATCTTGCCGGCGTTGGCGCCTTCTTTGGGCATTTCAACGACGGGCGTCCGGCCAAATTCTCCGCCCCAGAGGACGAGGGTTTCGTCGAGGAGTCCGCGTTGTTTGAGATCGGTGAGGAGGGCGGCGATGGCCTGATCACATTCCCTCGCGAGGTTGCGATGGTTTTGCTCAAGGTCGTCGTGATTATCCCACGGTTGTCCGGCGCCATGCCAGACTTGCACGAAGCGGACGCCACGCTCGATGAGGCGACGGGCGATAAGCATCTGGCGGCCTTGCAGGTTGTCGCCATACATGTCGCGGATGTATTGCGGCTCGAGGGAGACGTCGAAAGCGTCGGTCGCTTCGAGCTGCATACGGTAGGCGAGTTCGAAGCTTTGGAGGCGTCCTTCGAGCTCGGAATCGTGGTCGCGGGCCTCGGCGTGTTTTTCGTTGAGGTTGCGGAGAAAGTCGAGTTGCTCGCGTTGACGACCCCGGGCGATGTGCTTGGGCTGCACGTGCTCGATGAGCTTGCGGGGATCGGTCGTTTTGGTGTCGACGTAGGTTCCTTGATAGGCGGCGGGGAGGAAGCCGGATTGCCAATTTTGGGTCCGGGAAATGGGATAGCCTCCGGGGCACATCGAGACGAAGCCGGGGAGGTTTTGGTTCTCGGTGCCGAGGCCGTAGGTGACCCAGGAACCGACGCTGGGACGCGATAGGCGGGAGTCTCCGCAATTCATGAGCAGAAGGGAGGGCTCATGGTTGGGGACGTCGGCATGCATGGAACGGATGACGCAGAGGTCATCGGCACACTCGCCGACTTTCGGGAAAATGTCGGAGACTTCGAGTCCGCTCTCGCCGTATTTTTTGAAGCCGAAGGGGGACTTCATGGCCATGCCGGTGGGGCGTTCGGTCTTGAATTCGAGCGGGATTTTTTTGCCGTCGTATTTGGTGAGTTCGGGCTTGGGATCGAAGGTGTCAACTTGGGAAGGCCCGCCGTTCATAAAGAGATGAATGACGGCTTTGGCCTTGCCTCCGTATTGTGATTTCTTGGGAGAAAGGGGGCTGATGGCTCCGGAGGCCACGGTGGGAAGGGCGAGGCCCGCCATCCCCATGCCGGAGCGTTTTAGAAATTCGCGGCGGGTCCCGATGAATCCTCCGTGTCCAAAATTGTGATGATTCATGATGTCTTAATCTACAAAGAAGAATTCGTTACTCAACAGGAGAACTTGAGCAAGTTGGGCGAGGGGGTCGAGACCCGGACCGGCAAAGTCTTCCGCAGCATCGGAAATTACACCGCGCTCATCGGAGATTTTGGGTGCCCAGTTGAAGCCGTCGAAGGCCTGGTCGTTTCGGCTGTCGACGACGAAGAGAAGGGAGTCACCGGCCTTGATCTCGATGTCAGAGACTACCGTGGAAACGTCCATGGGGGGATTGAGAGTCCATTCTCCCAGAACGTCTCCGGTGGCGCGTAGGACGCGGCCTCGAACGCCGTTTCCTTGCTCGCCGGAGGATTTTAGATTCCCTCTGATCTGGATCGTTCCTGATTCAATGGCGGTCCATTTCAGGGCCGCTGCTTTGTCGAGTTCCGGGTGGCCGCCGTTGGAGTTCCAGTGAAGCCAACCGAGTTGAGGGTCGGGCAGCTCCGCGTTTCCAAGCCAGCGATTCCCGGCGAAACGAGGGAGAGGTTTGAAGTCCGTCGAGTCATTGGCGACGTAGCCATAGTCCCACATTCCGGTGGTGCGGACTTGTCGGGCGTTGTTCATCCACCGGGTGGCGCCGGCGAGTTCGTCGGGCGAGGGCTCGCGTTTCAAAACGGCTTGGTAGATCTTTAAAATCGAGTTGTTTTGGGAGGCGATGGCCTGGGCTTCCTGATGAAGGAAGGGGCTGTTCATGAGGTAGAGCGCTTGGGTCGGAGTGGTGGTGGCAGTGCGCATCATGAGTGCTTCCTCGGAGCCGGGGAAATCGAAGGCGCGCAGGATGGAGGGAAGGAAGCCACGGCGGACCTGTCCATAGATGGTGCGGCGTGGAAGGAAAGGGGCCTGGTCGAAGATGAAGGGCTTTCCCCCAAAGGTGGGATCAAGGCGTCCGCTGATTTGGAGGGCGCTATCCCGCCAGGCTTCAAGGTCTTTACGGACCCGGTTACCGCGGGCGTAGTAGCGGTTTTCAGGGTCAACTTTGGAGGGTCCAAGGCTGGACCGCTGGAAGGCTTGGGAGGAAATGATGTGGAGGATGAGGGACTTCGTGGACCAGCCGTTTTTCTGGAGGAAGAGGGCGAGGTGATCGAGGAGGTCTCGTTGAAGGGGTTCGCGGGTTTGCACTCCGAAGTCGCCGGGGGATTCGACGAGAGGGGTGCCCGTGACGTGCATCCAGACGCGGTTGGCCCAGACACGGGCGGTCAGCGGGTTACGCTCGTCGGTGAGCCGGTGGGCGAATTCAAGACGTCCGCTTCCGTGTTGAAAGACTTCGTCTTTTTCACGGAAAATCGTGAGAAAGGCACGCGGGATTTTTTCGCCACGGGCGCCCGGATTTCCACGCTCGAAAATGACGGGATCGATGGGCTTGGGTCGCTCCTGGACAATCATGGCACGAGGCGGATTGTGCGGGGAGTTTGCTTCGAGCGTGGTGACCGCACCCGTGAGGGAGTGAAACTTCCCGCGCTGCGTTTGGTTGATCTTTTGGTTGATTGCTTCCGGGAGATTAAAGTCGAGAAAGTCGTCGGGAGTCTTGTGCTCAGGCACGATGGATTTGACGTAATCGTGAACGGCGCGGGCAAGTTTTTCACGTTCCTTGAAGAAGGCTTTGGCTTCTTCGGACTGGCCGGGCTCGGCAATCAGGGGAAGTTTTTGAGGCTCCACGGCGCTATCGAAGACTCCGTAGAGGGCATAGAAATCGGCGGTGGGAATGGGGTCGTCCTTGTGATCATGGCAACGGGCGCAGGCGACGGTAAGGCCCATGACGCCCCGGGTGCTGACATCGATTTGATCGGCAATGACGAGTTCACGCCGCCCGCCTTGATAACTACGACCGACGGTGAGGAATCCCAGGGCGGCGAGTTCTTCGCGCGGGAGGTCCATGAGGTCGGCGGCAATTTGACGATGGATGAATTGATCGTAGGGAAGGTCGTGATTGAGAGCGTTGATGACCCAGTCGCGGTAGGTGTAGGCGTAGGGGTATTCCTCGTTTTCGGTGTTGGAGGCGCCCTTGGTGTCAGCGTAGCGGGCGACATCGAGCCAGTGGCGGGCCCAGCGTTCGCCGAAAGTTTGCCGGGCGAGGAGGTCGTTGGTGAAATGAGTGAGCCAATCAGGACGGGTCTCTTTTGACCATTGTTCGATCTCAGCATTGGTGGGCTCGAGTCCGGTGATGGCGTGGGTGGTCCGGCGAATGAGTTTCTGGCGAGAAGCGGGCGGCGATTTCGCCAGTCCGGCTTCTTGAATCTTAGGGTCGATGAGTGCGTCGATGCCTGCTCCGTCGGTCGCAGGCATCTCGAAAGCCCAGTGTTTTTCGGGATTTTCGACGGGAGGATTGGGCGGAGTGCCCTCGAACCCTGCCGCCCAGCTGGTGAGAGAAACGATGGAAAGACAAAGGGCCCGCATTTGGGAGTTTACGTGGTCAAATAATCGATCTTTCGAGGGCTTGCCATTGCTGAAGCGATGGGGGATGCTTTCGGCGATGAGTGACAAGCCACTGAGTGGAAAAACTGCCGTCGTATTCGGAGTTGCAAACAAGCGCAGCATTGCTTGGGCAATTGCC
Organism: uncultured Verrucomicrobiales bacterium; assembly: GCA_963925135.1. Taxonomy (GTDB): domain Bacteria; phylum Verrucomicrobiota; class Verrucomicrobiia; order Verrucomicrobiales; family Akkermansiaceae; genus SW10. Next base: position 5,100 of record CAWUTG010000094.1, read on the forward strand.
CAAGCCTGGTCTGATGCCGGAGCGAAATTGATTTTTAATTACCAGGGCGAACGCCTGAAGGATAACGTTGAGCAACTCGCGGCGACCTTCGGTGACGATGTGCCCCTTTTTCCTTGTGATGTCACGAGCGATGAGGAGATCGATGCCTTCTTCGAGAAGGTCAAGGAACACACCGATACGGTGGACCTTGTTCTTCACTCGGTGGCCTTCGCGCCCAAGGAAGCTCTGGAAGGAGATTTCCTGAGCACGTCCCGCGAGGCCTTTGCGATTTCTCACGATATCAGCGCCTATTCGCTGGTTGCTCTGGCCCAACGGGCCGTGCCGATGATGAAGAATGGTGGCAGCATTGTCGCCATGACTTATTATGGAGCTGCCAAAGTGGTGCCTCATTACAACGTCATGGGCGTTGCCAAGGCCAGCCTTGAAGCCTCGACCCGTTATCTTGCCGCTGACCTTGGTAAGAAAAAGATTCGCGTGAACTGTATCAGTGCAGGTCCCGTGCAAACTCTCGCGGCTCGCGGAATTTCCGGTTTCGGCTCCATGATCAAGCATTACGAGGAGCATGCTCCACTTGGGCGTTCGTGCAGCACCGAGGAACTCGGCGCGATGGGCACCTTCCTTGCCAGCGATGGCGCGGCATCGATCACGGGCCAGGTGCTCTACGTCGATGGTGGATATCAAATCATGGGAATGTAAGCCTGTGAAGGACTGGTATTATGGTAAGAGTGGGCAGCAGTATGGACCGATTGAGGAGTCCACCCTGCGGGCCCGCATCGCCACGGGTGAAGTGGGCCGTAATGACTTAATCTGGTGCGAGGGGATGCCGGTTTGGCTCCCCCTGCGAGAGATGCCTGAATTTTTTGAATCGGCGGCGCCACCGCCCATGCCCGAGCCGTCGGAACTGCCCGACGGGGGATCTTTGGATTCCTCATCGCCTTATGCCACTCCGGTTTCGGGTTTGATGGGAGGGCACCCGGGGGCGGGCCCTGCCTTGTCGAAAACCAACAGTCTCGCGATTGCCAGTTTGGTCTGCGGGATCCTTTCGCTGGTCACTTTTTGCTTTTGCGGAGGCTTGTTTTTTGGCCTGCCAGCGGTGATTTGCGGACACATGAGCATGGGACAGATCAAATCGGGAAAGCAACAGCAGGATGGTCATGGTCTGGCCCTTGCGGGGCTCATTTGCGGATATATTGGGCTTGGGATTTTCCTTCTGATGATTTTGGGGAATGGCGCCAGCTATCGCTTCCGTGGCTTCTGATCGACATACTTCGTGGCCCCGGTGGATCCTCGTGGTCCCGCTGATTCTGACCGGGCTGGCCTCGATCCATTGGGTGAAAGGGATTTTGCCAAGCTGCCTTTTTCATGAAGTGACCGGCTTGCACTGCCCGGGATGTGGCGCGACGCGGGCGACGGAATCCCTTGTCGCGTTTCGCTGGCTGGAGGCGCTTCAGAACAATGCCTTTTGGAGTCTCGCAATCATCGTCGGGCTGCCCTTGCTCATTCTTATGGCAGCACGGGAGCGGTTTCCCGGGGTGCCTTGGCTCGAACCATTCCGCTGGAGGCTGGGGTTCCTATGGGTGATCCTGGCGAGTTTGGTGATCTTCGGGATCGTGCGTAATTTTCCAGCGGCGAGCTGGTTGGTTCCAGAATAGCTGGAATGCACTTGCGGCAGAGGTGACAAATTCGATGGATGTTTGGTGGGATCGTGGCTAGGTTGCCCTTGATTACTATGTTCTCCAAGGTCCATCAAGATACAATGCGGGCATCCTATGCTGCGATTCTGAATGCGTTGAAGTGCTCGGACGGGATGCCGATTTCTGATTTGGCGCGGGAGATTGAGATGAGCTACATGGGGGTGAAGCAGCATTGCTTGAACATGGTGAAAATGGGCTATCTCGAGGAATGGCGGGTGCCGCGGGAGAAGAAGGAGGTGGGTCGCCCCGAGAAGCTCTACCGGTTGACGAAGAAATGTGATCCGCTTTTCCCGAGCGCAGGGGTGGGGTTGACTTTGGCGGTTCTGGCCGGGGTGAAGCAGCTCTATGGCGAGTCTGCGCCGGAGAAGCTTCTCTTTCATCACTTTCACGAGCTCAGGGATCGTTGGATTCCCAAGGTCCGCACGGGCAAGTCATTGGTTGAAAAGGCGACGAAGCTCACGGCCTTGCGCGAGCAAGAGGGTTGGTTTAGCCGATGTCACTACGATCCTTCAACGGGGTTTCGAATCGAGGAATTTCATAATCCAATGTCGGAAATTTATGAGGCTTATCCCAATGCGGTGCGGATGGAGATTCAAATGATGGAGCAGGTTTTAGGGACCAAGGTAGTGCGCGATGAGGTGTCGACGGGGAAGGGTCGTAAGCGGGTGGTTTATGAAATTACGACCTTGGGCGTGCGCGAGGACGGGGCGAAAGCACCGGCTCCGAAGATGGATCTCTCGGATCAACAGAGGAGTCTTTTCTAGGGAGGTGGGCCACTTGGGCTTCCGGAACGGAACATCGTTAGAAGTTTTTTAATTTCTAACGCAGGTGGCTTTTTAAGGTCTTTAACCGGGGCAGCTGAGACGTGTTTCTTCCTCCAACTGTGTGCGATTTGGAAGAGGATTGATCGAGGCTGACAGTTGCTGATAGAGCATCGCCCTTGTGGCAGGGTCGCGAGATCGCCCTGACTTGCCGGTAAGTGGAGCCCCGGCCCTACCACCTGATGGCGGGCAAGGTTTTCCTAGGCGAGGATCTCCTCGACGATCCGGGCTGGTTTGACGCCGGTGAGCTTTTCGTTGAGTCCCTTGCGGGAAATCGAGAGCTTGTGGTGATCGAAGCCGACGAGTTGAAGCAGGGTGGCGTGGAAGTCACGGAGGTGAACTTCCTGTCCCGGCATGGCGAGGTAGCCCATGGGGTCGGTTTCGCCGTGACTGATGCCGGGCTTGATGCCAGCGCCGGCCATCCAAAAAGTAAATGCGTTGGGATTGTGGTCGCGCCCCAGGAAGGCCATTTTGGCTCCGTTGCGGTTTTCCTGCATGGGGGTGCGTCCAAATTCTCCCCCCCAGACGACGAGGGTCTCATCGAGCATGCCGCGTTGTTCGAGGTCGGTGAGGAGGGCCGAGATGGGCTTGTCGATAGACTGGCACTTGCTATTGAAGCCTTCGTTGAGGGCCTCGCTTTTGCTGGAGCCATGGGAGTCCCATCCCCAATCGTAGAGTTGGATAAAGCGGACCCCGTTTTCGGCGAGACGGCGGGCAAGCAGGCAGTTATTCGCGAAGGATTCCTTGCCGGGGTTGGTGCCATACATTTCGTGCATTTCCTTGGGCTCGTTGTCGATGCTCATGACTTCGGGAACGGAAGTCTGCATGCGGAAGGCCATTTCGTACTGGGCAATGCGGGTCACCGTTTCCGGGTCGGCGATTTGCGCGAAGGTTTCGTGGTTGAGTTCTTGCAAGGCATCGAGGGCGGCCCGACGGGTCTTGCTGGTCATCCCTTTTGGGTTGGCGGTGTTCAGCACGGGATCACCAAAAGAGCGGCATTGAACTCCTTGATAGACTGAAGGAAGGAAGCCTGAACCCCACAGTGATTTTCCGACGCGGGGCACACGCCCGCCGGAGAGGAGGACCATGAAGCCGGGAAGGTTTTGATTGTCGGTGCCAAGGCCCCAGGTAATCCATGAGCCAATGGACGGGTAGCCGAGCCGGGCCTGTCCGGTGTGGACCATCAGTTGGGCAGGGCCATGGTTGAACTGGTCGGTCTTCATCGTTTTGATGAAGCTGAGCTTGTCGGCGTGCTTTGAAAGTTCGGGGAGTCGGTCGGAGATCCAGGCTCCCGAGTCACCGTGTTGCTGAAAGGGATAGACGGGCCCCAGCATTTGCGGAGTTCCCTGGATAAAGGCGAAGCGTTGCCCTTCGAGGTACTCCTGCGGGCAGTCTTTGCCGTCGTACTTTTGAAGCTCGGGTTTGTAGTCGAAGAGTTCGAGTTGTGAGGGGGCACCGACCATGTGCAGGTAGATGACCTGCTTGACCTTGGCGTTCATCTGCGGAAGCAGGGGGGAAAGAGGGGCCGCGCTATCGTGAACGATGGATAAGGGGGCGCCTTGGGCCATTTGCTGGGCAAGCCACATTCCGCCCAAGCCCGTCGTGCAGTCTTTCAGGAAGTGCCGGCGGGTCGTGTTCTGGAGGTCTAGGTAGCTCATAACGATCTGTGATTAATGTAACCGGAAGCGTAAAGCTTGCAAACGAATGGCGAGTGATCGCGGTCGTTATTTTGCGTAGCTTGGCGAGACGGCAAGGAAGCGTTGATCAAGCTGAAGAACGGCGGGTAGCGTTGCCATTTGATCAGGGCCAAACTCGGATCGTGGGACTGAGAGAATGACGGAGCCATCATCCTGTTTTTCGATCTTTTGGGGATGATCGGAAGAGATTTGGCGATCAGTCGAGTAGAGGTGGATGTCCGGGGTCGAGGAAAGGTCGGGATGATGGATGCGGACGCGAATGACTGGGTCGGCATTCTTGCTGAGCAGGGTCAGGTGAGCTTCGTTCTGGGTAGTCGGCAGTTCCTTGCGGGCCTTCTCGATGTGGGCCCGGGCGGTGAGATCGGGAATGGGGGCAGCGCTCACCGGGAGAGTCATTTTGAAGGTCTGGAAGCCCGGGAAACACCCTTTGGCGCAGGCCATCCACGTGGCCTCGGCTTTCAAGGTGACGCTGATCTCTGTGAGTTTTGCGGGTGGTGTGATGGTCACGAGGAGAGTAACGTCCCGCTCGTATCCGTAGCAGGGGTATTCGCCCATGTGGGTCTTTTGCGGATAAGGCCACAGCATCTCGGAGGCGGTGAAGCCTTCGGGGAGTTCCCAGTCGATCGAAGTTGGTAAGCCGACCATGCCGGGGTTTTTCCAGTAAGTATGGAATCCTGCGAAGTGGTGGATGTGGAGTCCGACGGTGAAGGGCTTTCCGTCAGTGACACTGCGGTTTTCCGAAATGAGATCGATAAAAAGGCCGGGGCCTTCCAAGCCTGCGTCGTCGCCCCGGAGAGGGGCAAGAGAGCAGAGAAGAATGAAGAGTGCGCGGATCATGGCCTTGTCCGGGTGAGTTTCGTAACCGGTCGCTGATAAAAAACGCGGGAAGAGCAGGAAATCTTTCGATTGCACCACGGGCAGATGGAATTGATCTGCCGATTATTTCGCGGGAATCTTCAGCGATTTACCGATCCCAATGTTGGTGCCAGACATACCGTTGGCTTTCTGGATCGCGCTGACGGAGACTCCGTATTTACGACTGAGACCATATAGGGTGTCCCCTTTGACAACCTTATATACTTTAAACTTGGGCGCCACTTTGACCGGAGTAGGTTTGGGCTTCGGTTTGACGACAGGCTTGGGTTTGGGCGCAGGCTTGACGACAGGGCGGGGAGTGGGGGTAGGCCTGGAAACGATGGGTGGCCGGGGTCGGGGAGCGACGACAGGAACAGGTTTCGGTTCCGGCGTGACCTTTGGCTTCTTGGAAGAACTGCTACTCCAAGGCCTCTTTTTCGGTGGATTATCGGCCCAGGCTTCAATGTAATTTCCATTCTCGTCGAAGGGACCAACCTCAGGAGTGGAGTCAGGTGTGCGCTTTCCTGAACAGCTTACGAAGACGAAAGCTAGAAGCAGGAGAAAGAGAGACTGGGAAGAGCGGTTTGACATCGACACATGAGCACTACCAAAAAATGGGGATGAAACAAACATTTGTTAACGTTTCTTAACGAATTTTAGCGCTTTGTCCTTTCAAGTCGATGGATTGAAGTTTACCCGATCTTTAGGCATCGGGTGGAAATCAGCTGCTGATCTTTGGGAAGCCCGTCGCACGGGCAGGAAATTAATGGGGAATCCGGTGGGTCAGAAATGACGATTCCGGAGCGGTCCCGCCACTGTAATCCGGGATGCCCAGGCAAACCGGTGAGCCAGATCGCCAGCCTGAAGATCTCGAAAATAAGGAACCTGCGGATTTCAGGGGCCTGTTTTGAAAAAATAGAATGATAAAAACACAGACGACCTTGATCGGTCTGACGGGACTTTTGTTTGGCGGGTATTGTCCCGCTCAAGAAGTCGAAGAATTGGAGCCACTCACCGTGCTCGCCCGTAAATTTTACTCTACGGGAGATGATAATGCTTCCTCGGTGGGGATGGTGACTGCGGAGGAGCTTTCGAAAAGACAGCAGTATCGACTGTTGGATGCTCTTGAGCTGATTCCCGGAGCGCAGTCGCTTTCGACCGCAGGTCTCACTGGAAATACCGGGACTGCGATTATCCGAGGGCTTCCAAGCAACTATCAGCAGATTGTCGTCGATGGCGTGAGGGTCGCAGATGCCACCAATGGCGTTGGTAACTTCCTCGCCAATGCCCAGCTTGGTGGTATTGGGAGTTTGGAGGTTCTTCGGGGGCCACAGAGCGTGCTCTATGGATCCGGGTCCGGGGGGGGCGTCGTGGGATACGAATCGGCGGTCGGGACAGGCGCACTGGAAACCCGGCTCTTGGGAGAGGCGGGGAGTTTTGATTCCTATCGCAGCTCTTTGAGCTCAAAGGGGAAAGAGGGAAATCTCGCCTACGGGGTGGAGTTCGGAAGGCAGTTTGCCGCGAACGACATCTTTTCGAATCTTCCGCTTCATGACTTCGCACAGAACTACGCCAACCTCGCGCTGGAGTGGCAGGCCCGTGAAGATTTACGACTCAAGTTCAGCTATCGAGGCACGGACAATCTCCTCAAGACGACCTCAATCAGCCCGTGGGGAACCTCAAATTCCGGGATTCAGACGGAGACGAATCTTTTTGCTCTTAATGGATACCTCGAAGTGAATCCTGACTGGGATTCGCGATTAACCTTGGGCTATTACAATGAGAATTACCGGGGTGATTTCGATGGCTTCCTGTTTGGTGTCGACTACGAACGGCTCACCCTGAACTGGAACAACGAGATTCAATGCGGTGATCAAGTGACGCTGGTGACCGGGCTTGAAGGAGCGCACAGTGACTACGCCAATACCAGTGGTCAGGGCGTGAACTATTCCAACTTCGGAACCTATGCGAATGCCTACTATCGTCCGGTCGACGGGTTGCAACTTGAGGCCGGTGCACGATGGGATGAGCACGATGACTTCGGTGGCGATGCTGCCTGGAATGTCGGGGCGGTTTATCGGATCCCGCAAAGCGGCACCCGGTTCCATGCAAGAATGAGCGAGGCTTACCGGAATCCGACCCTTTTGGATTCACAGCAATACATCTCGGCATTCTCGACTCAGCTCGCGAATGCCGATCTCGATTCCGAAAAGATTGAGGGCTTTGAATTCGGCGTGACCCAGGAGCTTGGAGATCATGAGGTGGAGATCACTTACTTTTCACAAGATCTCTCGAATGCCATTGTGACCAGTTTCCCGGCGCCTGGATCGACCCGGCGGGTGAACAGCCCGGGCGTGTCCCGGGTGAGTGGATTTGAAGCTTCGGCGGAGGGGCACTTCCTCGATGAGAAGCTTCGATATCGCCTTGCGATGACTCTCCAGGATCGGGAGGAAGTCATTGATCTTCCTGATACCATGGTCGCCTTCGACTTGAACTATCAAGGAGATCGATGGTTGCTGGGCGGTGGCGTTTCATTCGTCGATGGTGCGGCTTATCTTGCCGCCGGGAATCCTCAAACGGACTCACGAACCACCACCCGTATCTATGGCGAGTATGAGTTGAATGATTCCGTGAGCTTCCATGCCCGGATCGAAAACCTTTTCGATGAAAACTACCAACTGTTCCCGAATACCTTTGGTGAGGGAACCCAGGTCGAAGCACCCGGAAGAGCCTTTTATCTGGGCGCGACCGTTCAATTCTAGTTCTTAGCAAAAAAAGATGCTGCGTTGTTCTTTCAGCGCAGCATCTTGTTCATCGGTTTTCACGTCGAACGCGCGCACCAATTTGTCGGACTGCTAGGAATTTGCTTTTGGCGGGAGGGCTTTGAAGGCGCATTTGGACCGGAGCGGACGGGGGAGAAAGGGGGTTGATTGAAAGTGCTCGAATACTGATCGATTCAGAGTATGGGCGAGAAATTACGCAGTTCTTCAAGCATTTCGCGAAGAAGTCGAAGCAGCCCGTCGCTGGTGGTACCGCGAATCGCATCACATTTATCCGCTTACGCCCCTTTGCCGGAAAACCGTGCAGTGCGGATATCAACTTCCTGACCGGTGGATTTTGCCAGTGGTTTGTAGAGTTCTGGACGCCGCGCTGTGAGCCATCGCTGACCGGTGTTGTCAATGCGAAGGGCGGGATCCAATTCTGCCACAACCATGGCATCGTCCGCTTTCCAGGTCTCACTCAAAATGCGACCATAGGTATCGATGATCATCGCGTTTCCGGTGCGAACTTCGTCGTCATCTTTGCCGACGCCATTGCTGAAAATGTAGAACACGCCATTGTCGTGGGCGCGGCTGGGCAGCCAGCGCAGGAGCCAACCGCGGCCCTTGTCGCCCTTAAGCTCTCGCGCGATAGCATCGGGATCCTTGTGCCGATTCTCCCACAGCGCTGTATCGATGATCCCCATGATGTTGGGATCTCCCGAGCGACATCCGCCGGTCTGGTGGGGGGCCAGTATCAGATCTGCACCCATGAGCGCCGTCAGGCGGACGTTTTCGATGAGGTTGTTGTCGTAACAGATGAGAACGCCAATGCGGCAACCGTGCGGCGTGTCGAAGACCGTATAGACATCGCCAGAACTCATCTCGGGGTTGACGAAGCAGTGGAGCTTCCTATGGGACTTCAACTCGCCGTCTGGCATGGCGACGACGTACGTATTGAAGAGTTGGCCGTCGTCATCAATCTCGACGAGTCCGGCGCCAATCGTCATTCCATTGGCCTTGGAGAGTTCCAGCAGTTCTCGGCATACCGGACTATCGGATAGATTTTCGGCAAGCTCAGTGAGCTGCTCTCGCGACAACTTGCGCAAAAACCAGTATCCCGTGACGCAGCACTCGGGAAAGACGAGGACATCAACGTCCGCCGCCGCGGCTTGCTCTACGAAACAACGAATTTTCCCCATATTGGCTGTTTTATCGCCATCTGTGTGTTCGAACTGAACAGCTGCTGCTGTTATCGTATTTTTCATTGCCAACGTCTAGAACAACGTCGCCCAGATGGCGATGAAGATTCGCGCTGGCGCGGGAAGCGGGTAGTGGTGGGGAATTGCAGGAATTTGCTTTTGGCGGGTGGGCTTTGAAGGCGCATTTGGACCGGAGCGGATGGGGTGAAAGGGGGTTGGTGGGGACTGGAGTGCGGGTGGGTTAATCGCGTGGAGCGGGCTTGATCAGATTGATGAGGCTTCCGACTTGTCGATGAGAGCCGTCCCGTGCGGAGTCCTGATCACCAACATCGGCCCATCTTCGGGTTGAAGCCAGCGCAAGTTTCCGGAGCCCGAGAGGAGATTGTCTGGATCGCGTTCCCCCAAAATTCGGTTCACTCGGGTCGTACGTTCCTGCCGCTCTTCCCAGCCGCTCAGGACGGGCGGTTCGCCTTTTTCTTCAAGGTCGGCCACGCTGCGGCCATGGTGGTGGCGCTTGGTCGCGGCGTAGACGGTGGGACCCTGTCCATTGTAGCATTGTTGAAAGCCGTCGCCGGTTTTCATGATGCGGCTTTCGGGGTCGGCAAAGTTGTCTTGGTCTTTGGAGCAAGGGCCTTCTTGGGGCGGTTGGGGTTTTTTGCCACGGGGCTTGCGGTCGGTGGCTTTTTCTTTTCCTCACGGGCGACGAGCTTGGTTTCATACTCGGCTTGTTCTTTTAGGAGGCGTTCTTTGGCCCGCTCTTCCATTACTTTTTTGGCTTCGGCGAGTTTGGCGAGGCGGTCTTCACGGCGCTGGATTTCTTTGGGAATGGTGAGGCCGTCCTGGAGCGGGACGGCGTCGGCATCCTCCGCTTTCGCAAGGAGTTCCTCGACCTGCTCTTGGGCAAGTTTCATTTGCTTTTCAAGATGGCCGTGGCTCATCGCGCTGTGCTTGCTGGCATTGGCGAGGATCTTGGTGCCATCGACCGAAACGTCGAGGTCGCCGACCTTCAGGATCCTCGCGGTGGCGGCGAGTTCGAGGATCTGGTGAAAGGTGGAAGAGAGGAGTTCTTTGTTTTCGCGGCGGAATTTGCAGATGGAATCGTGGTCGGGATGGGTGTCGGCGGTGAGGAAGCGCACCGCGACATTTTCGTAGGTGAGGGTCTCGATGCGGCGGCTCGAGAAGGTCCCCGTAGCGTAGCAGTAGATCAATAGGCCAAGCATCATGGCGGGAGGATATTGCGCGGAGCCGGTGCCTCGTTCGTTGATTTTGGCGGCACTCAGATCGAGGGCATCGACCGCGTCCCTGACAAAGTGGACCATGTGATCTTTGGCGATCCAGTCCCGCAGATCGGGCGGGAGCAACAGTGGGGTGTCATGGTC
>CAWUTG010000095.1:0-16424 GCA_963925135.1 uncultured Verrucomicrobiales bacterium
ACCATGACCCCATCAAAATTCCTCTTCTTTCTCTGGAATGGTCAGTGCAAAGGCCCCGTCCTCATCGGTTTTGTATTCAAGGACAGGCTCGATCTCTCGGATCCTAAGTGTCATTGCCAACTCGGCACAAAAAACGTAGGCTCCTCCCCCAAAGGACTCGCAAGCCGTGCCGATGAAGCACTCATCAAGCAGTCCATTCTCGATCCAATCGCCCGGATCACAGAAGGTTTTCCAGCAGCCATGCCCTCCTTCGCAGGTGTTCTCTCAGAGCAAGAACTGGCAGATCTCCTCGCCTACCTCGCGACCCTGCGCTAAGGAAAGACCCCGCCCTGTTCCACCCGCACATAGAACCTTGAACTGGTCTCCTTCGCTCCAGAACCAGACCCGGCCCACTCTCGGACTCGGTGCCATCAGGGAACCATTCCTTGAGATCCGCAGATTGATAGACATCCACTCCGGCTGATCCTGGATTGTCATAATGAATCACCACCTGGCCAGCCTCATAGCGAACGAGCCTGATCCCCGGAGAATTTGCACCTCCACCTCCGGGGAAAAAACTGCTGTTCAGACTGAGATTGCGAAAGGTATTGGCCGCTGCAATTCCAAAGTAGATGTTCATCGATGTCAGACTGATCCGAACTTCTGAATCGGCAGTCACGGTCTAAAGGTATCGCTTTGCTGCCACGACCTCCCCGTGGGTAGCTCCCTCACCTGGATCAGCGCGGTTGGTCGCGTTATGCTGGGAGGTGATCCAAAACGTTTCCAATGAAGTCCCGCCCCACGTGTTCCTTACCGGAGCGTTGGAGAAAGCCGTATTGGCCACCTCCCCAGCTCACAAATGCGGCCGGCATGTTTTGCCAGCGATTGTTCCCATCCACAAAGGACACAATCACTTCGGCAGATCCCGGTGTCACACTCACAATCAATGTCAAAACCATTGCCAGCCAATGAAAGAATTTCGTAATCATCAGCCTCGATTCCTGACACAAATTCCCCTCCCCCGACAACCACTTGACCGGGTGGAAGATCACAACAGAGAATTTTCAACTCGCTACCCTCCGGCAAGCCCGCTTGGCTTTGAAGCATGTCAAACCCCACTCCTCGTGACGTTATCCGGCCTTGGTTCGAGGCACTCGAAGAGTTGGATGAGTTTATCGGCATTCGCTTCGGCCACCAGCCACCGGATGCCCTCAAACCGGATTGGCAGTTTATCAGCCACAACGAAGTTGACGGCATCGGAGGATTTGCCCGGATCCTCCGCCAACGCGGCACCACCCTCGAGCAATTGCCCACGCTCACCCACCCCCAGGCCTTTGGCCCGACCGCGCTGCTCAATGCCATCCCCGGGGTTTTCAGATCCCGCCAACCCCTGACCTGGAAAGGTGGAGTTGAAGGAAGCCCGTCATCACGAACTCAAGCACCCGTCGCCGTCGCGTGGTACGCCTTTTCTGCCGAAGAAACCCGGAAAATCCGCGAGGCTAGTCGGAGCCTGTCAGTCACCGTCAACTCCCTCCTCCTCCGACACCTTGACTCCACCATCCGAAGTGGACTCGCGGACTCCCGCCAATCACTTTTCTGGATGATTCCAGTCAACCTCCGCGGTGCCGTGACACGGGCCAATGATGAGGAGAATCACTCGAGCTACATCACGGCCCGCATCGAAGCGACCGATGACACCCCCCGGATCCATCGGGAGGTCCACCGGAAACTCGCCATGGGGCAACACATGCTCACGTGGAAAACCTACTCCGTAGGACGCGTCCTCTCCCCCGCATTCAAAAAGAAAATCATCAAGATGAACCGGGCCATGGCCGAGCCCTGTATCGGAGCATTTTCCAATCTGGGACAATGGGACGGCGACGAAAAAATGACCGGCAATGAACTCGCGGGCAATTGGTTCTTCAGCCCTCCCGTCCTGAAATTCCAAACCGTGAGCGCTGGATGCATGACCTTTCAAAACCGACTCACGCTGACACTCCAGGTTCATCCGGAGATTTCATCGGACCCCGAATTCACCGACCGACGGATTGATCAGTGGGTGAGCACTATTAAACTCGACTTTGCTTAAATTTCGGAATCAAGCTGGCACCACTCTTATGGTCAACTTCTCGAAAAACCTCTTCATTTGCTCCACCTCGTTGGGACTCATCGCGGAACTTTCTGCCGTGGGCGTTCGCCTGCCGAACCAGGATCCTGAAGCAATCGCGCGGGGAAATGCCTTCACCGCAACGGCCGACAACCCTTCGGCCCTCTATTACAACCCGGCCGGCATCACTCAATTGGAAGGCCAACATCTCAGCATTGGAGTTTACGCCATCTCCGCAAGCGCTGACTACACCTCGGCCCTTGGCGGGTCGGCGTCCTCTGATTCAGCCTTCCAATTTGCCCCCCAGATCTACTACGTCAATTCGCCCAAGGATTCCCGCTTCACATACGGCGTGGGAGTCTTTGCCCCATACGGACTTGGCGTGGACTACGGACGCGACACGCCCTTTCCCACGGTGGCAATTGACGGAGAACTGCTCTTCGCCACGGTCAACCCCACCTTGGCCTATCAAGTCACTCCGGAATTCTCGGTAGGACTGGGCCTCGCCCTGAACTACTCCCAAATCAACTTCTCCCGCTCGCTGGGCCTCGCCCCCGGAGATGGTTTCGACTTTGAAGGAGATGACTACTCCATCGGATTTAACGCAGGAGCGCTCTGGCAACCCAGCGACCATTGGTCCTTCGGACTGAACTTCCGATCCTCGACCAAAATGAACTACGAAGGGTCATCGCTCGTCACCGGACTCCCGTCCACCTCAACTGACGCCAGCCTTCACTTTCCCATGAACCTGGCCCTGGGCGCCTCCTACCGTCCCACTGACAAGTGGAATATTGAGGTCGGCATTGACTGGACCGACTGGGATTCCGTCGATGTGGTGACCCTCGAAGGAACCCCATTCGGAGACGTCCCCTTTCCATTCAACTACGAATCCGGTTTCATGTACCAGATCGGTGTGACCCGGAATTTCGACAACGGCTACTACGCGAGCGCCGGCTACATTTACAGTGAGAATTCCTCACCCGACCTCTATTTTTCTCCCTTGAATCCCGACTCGGACCTCCACCTCTGGAGCCTCGGATTTGGCCATAAAGGTGAAACCACCGGTTGGGCCTTTTCCTACACTGTCGCCTTCAATGGCGGAAGGGACGTCAAAGGAAGCTCGTCAAGCTCCCTGATCGGAGAGACAGGAGACGGCGAATACGACGTTCTCAATCATGCCGTCAATCTGGCCTATCGCTACTCATTCTAAGACAACACGAAATCAGCCAGCACCCTGAAGGTTCTTGAGGAGTTTACTCATCGATTTGGGAGTAAAATCAACAACGGTCCTGAACTCCTTCGCCATGTGGCGATAGTCACTATAGACCATTTCATCAGCGACCTCGGACAGGGTCTTCCCTTCGCGGATCAGCCTCATGGAGAGCATGACTCTCTGCTGGGTCATCCAGTTTTTCGGCGAAATCCCCGCGTAGTCCAAAAAGGCTTTTCGGAGCGTCGTCACAGAAATCTCCAATGCATGCGCGATCTGGGACAGGCAGAAATAATGCTCGCTACACAAACTTAAGAAGCGAAGCGGGAGACCTTCGGACCTTTTAAAAAAGACATAAGGCTCCCCTCGAACCGTTTGGAATTCAACGAGTTTGGCATGAGGGTTGATGAAATTTGGGGGTCTATTACGCGGCATGGGTAACCGCTACTACCAAAAAATGCAAACCTTAGATCTCCCCGCTCTTTTTCGAGCTGATGTGCTCAGCGATAAGGAGTTCCTAACCTATTCCTCGTCTGAGAGCCAAATAAGCCCAGAGCCTTAATGGCTGCTATTGTCAACAACCTCCCTTAATGCTTCATTTTTAGATTCCCTTAGTACACATTGAACGGCAAAGAGGTCTTCCTCCTATGTGCGCCCCCCCCTTGAACAAGCCCCCCTACCTTGACGACCCTGATGAGTCTTCCTGAGCGCGATAACTCGATGATTTCTATCTCCTGCTCAAATAGCCAGGGCGTAGATCTCGTGGCCAATGTACTGAAACTTCAACGTTATTCGGTCGTTTTCGAAGTCTATAATCCCTACAGCATCGTCCAGTCCTCCGAAGTCCTCAGGGATTTCAGGATCTTTGTCGACCAACGGGTCATTTACGCCGGGAAGGCCACCGTGAGTAATTTGGTCAACACCGGGATTTTCCTCATCTGCGAGGTCATCCTCGAAGACGCCTGGATCGACGTCGATGTCTTCGGACAACGCCAAACAGCCAGTCTCTCCGGTCAACTCAACACCTTCTTTGACGACTGGACCCGCTCCAATGACATCATCGACCCAGTGAAGCTCGTCGTCGCCGAGGCCGAAAACTGGTTCGTCGGAGTTCAAAAATGGCTGGGTCGAATCGACCTTGGCCTCAAGTCATCCCCCGGAGTCGGGCGCGAGGACATGGAAATGCAGATCCTGACCGAACTGAAGGGAGGGGTCAACGAGCGGCTCTACGACCTTCTCATCGACTTCAGGAAAGCCGTCGAAGGCGTCGATGCTGATTCGGCGGCCATGCACAAATCGTACGTGAGGCGGCAGCTCCACCCCCACCTTCTCTGCTCCCCCTTCCTCTACCGCACCTTCAAAAAGCCACTGGGCTACGCTGGGGACTACGAGATGGTGAACATGATTCTTCGTAACGAATTTGACGGAGCCTCCATTTTCGCCAAGCTTTTCAATCACATGCTTCTTCAGGCGCCTCCCGCCGAGGCCCACCGGAATCGCATCGATTACCTCGTCACGGCCATCACCGAGGCCGCCGAAAAAATGGCCCGCAACGGGCGCAGGCTCAGGATCATGAACCTCGGCTGCGGTCCGGCTGAAGAGGTCCTCCGGGTCATTCGTGCCGAAGAGGTTTCAAACGTCATCGACTTCGTCCTCCTGGACTTCAACGACGAAACCATCGCTTACACCAAGGCGCGGCTCGAGGAAGCCCGGGCTCGATTTGGACGCACCTCAAACATCACTTTCGAAAAGAAGTCCGTCCACCAGGTCCTCAAAATGGCCAGCCGGGGAGGCTTCCAAAAAGCCGAATACGACATGGTCTACTGTGCGGGACTCTTCGACTACTTTTCCCAAAAGGTCTGCAAGAAGATGGTCGAGCTCTTCTCCACCCTCGTCACTCCCGGCGGCGAAGTTATCGTTACCAATGTGGCAGACACCAACCCCGTCAGCGACTGGATGGAATACGTCATGGCATGGGATCTCATTCACCGATCCCGCGAAGAAATGGAAGATCTGGTCCCGGGGCGCTGTTCAAATTTCACAAAGAAAATCGAGGTCGATGCCACTGGCGTGAACTACTTTCTCAAGCTGACCAGAGGACCTGAATGAATCACGGAGTAGCAGAGTTTGAGGCGCACGAAAGAGAAATTCGGCACCGCAACATCCCGAGCACCGCTCTCGTCGCAGCCGCCATCAGCGTCACCGGGTTCATTCTCGACCTCTTCGTCTACCCGGATTTTTTCTGGCAAATTCAAGTCATCAGACTTGTCGCCACCGTCATCTCCTTTCTGATCTACTTTCGGGCCTCCCGCCTCAGCGTTGACGACGTCTCGAAGTACTTTGCAAGTTTACTGCCGCTTACCATCATTGTTTCCATCTGCCTGATGATCCACATCACAGATGGTGGAAACTCTCCCTACTATGCCGGGCTGAACCTCGTCCTCGTTGCCCTCGCTATTCTTTTGCGGTGGACCGTTAAAATGGGACTGAAGATGAGCCTCTACCTCATCATCGCCTATGTGATCGCGATCACCGCGTCCCCGGAACCCGCCCACCCGGGAATTTTAGTCAACAATTTCTTCTTCATCGGGAGCAATGCCATCCTCGTCATCGTAGGAGCCTACCTCTACGACCTGACCCGCCGCAGCGAATTCTTCCTCCAAAAAGAGATCGAAGACCGAAATCTGGAACTCGCCGAAAACCAACTCCGACTCCAGGAACTCGATGAAGCCAAAACCCGCTTCTTCGCCAACGTCAGTCACGAACTGCGAACCCCGCTGACCATCATGCTGGGAACAACGGAAACCCTCCGTGACCGCAAAGTGACTGACCTCGACGCCCGCCTCGAGGTCCTTCACGCCAACGGACTCCGCCTGCTGTGCCTCATCGACAATCTCCTTGATCTTGTTCGCTTCGACCAAGGTGACGACAGGGTTAACCGCGAACCCGTTGATGCCGGCCGATACATTCTCGGCATCGTCACCGGCGTGTCCCATCTCGCCGATCGTAAGGAAATCAGCATTAGCTGCAAAGCCGACCCGCCCCTCCCCGTCCTCGCCCTTGACCAGGACAAACTCGAAAAAATCCTCCTGAACCTCCTCATCAATGCGGTGAAATTCACCAGCTTCGGAGGGAAGATCTCAGTCATCACGAGCTATCAAAAAAACAACCTCCAGATCGAGGTCAGGGACAACGGAATTGGCATGAGCCCCGATAAGCAGGAGCAAATATTCTCCCGCTTCTGGCAGGCCGACACCTCCTCCAACCGCAAGTTCCGGGGATCGGGAATTGGCCTTTCCCTCGTCAAAAGTCTCGTCGACCTCATGAACGGTGAAGTCCGGGTTGAGAGTGTTGAAGGAGAAGGATCCACCTTCTTCATCACCATTCCCGCCCAGGAAACCACCCTTCCTACGATCAAGGAAGAAATCCCGGCAGACCCCGTCGCCGAGATGCATCGACAAGCCATGATGTCCCTCCCCGAGCTCGGTCCGTCCTCGGCGATCGAGACGACCGCACAGGAGGGCTCCAGCCGGGATTTTAAAATCCTGGTGGCTGATGACGAGGAAGACCTTCGACGATTCCTGGCCTCCGAACTCGCCCGCGATCACGAAGTCATCGAGGCCAGTGACGGAGTCGAAGCCCTCGCTCTCACCCGCCAGTATGAGCCAGACCTCGTCCTCCTCGACTACATGATGCCGGACAAGAATGGCATGGAAGTCTGCCGCGCCATCCGGGCAGACCACCGCCTCTCCCACATCCCCGTCATCATGCTTACCGCCCGTGCGGACGAAACGGTCAAAATCGAGTGCCTCAGGGCCGGAGCCAGCGACTTCGTCTCCAAGCCTTTCGCTCTCGGGGAACTCAGCCTTCGTGTCAAAAACCAGATTGGAATGCTTCGCTTCCGCCGCCAACTCCGCGAACAAAACGTTGAACTCGGCAAAGCGATGGAACAGCTGAAGGAAAACGAAGTTCAAATGCTTCGTCAGGAAAAGCTCTCCGCCCTTGGCCGCATGAGCGCCGGAATCATTCACGAAATCAACAACCCACTCAACTACGTGCAAGCAGCCCACCACATGATGGGCAGGCATGGCCGCGAACTCACGGGAGAGACTGCTGATTTCTTCAAGGATGCTTTAACAGACGCCCAGGAAGGCGTTGCGAGGGTCGGCCAGATTATCACCGATCTCCGCTCCTTCACAGCAACCGGCCCCCAGCCCATGCGCCCCGTGACCTTGATGGATCCCATTGGATCAGCCCACAAATTCTGCGGCGATCAACTGAGCGACAAGATCGAAGTCGAAATCTTCGTAGACCCGACCATCACCGTCCAAGGTGACCGGGGACAACTGCTACAGATCTTCACCAACTTCTTTCAAAACTCGATCGATGCCATTGAGGAACGGCAATCAAAGGAGAGCACCCTTCAAGGAAAAATCACCATTCAGGCAGCCCGTGCCCTGGACCCCGACGGAGAGGAGCAAATTATTGCCACCTTCCGGGACAACGGCTGCGGAATCCCCACCGAAAACCGCGGCCAAATCTTCGATCCCTTCTACACAGGCAAGGAAATCGGCAAGGGCATGGGCCTTGGCCTGAGCATTGTCCACCAAATCATCGAGCGCCATCACGCCGAAGTGACCATCGACTCGGAAGAGGGACAATTCACGGAGTTTCAGCTATCCTTTCCCTCTTCTCTCCCCTCTACTTAAACACGTCATCACGGCCCCATGAATGCGGATCCTATTTATCAACAACATTCCATTCTCTTCATTGATGATGAAGTGCAGTCTCAGAAGTATTTTTCGCAAATCTTCGGTAAGATCTTTAAAGTTCATCTTGCTTCCGATGGTGAAAAAGGCCTCGCACTCTTCCGTGAACATCGCCATGAGATTGGCGTTGTCGTCTCTGACCAACGCATGCCCGGCATGGCCGGCAGCGAGCTTCTTGCAGAGATTGCCAAGGAGAATGCCGATGTCGTAAAAATCCTCTCCACCGCCTACAGCGATCTGGAGGCCGCCATCGATGCCGTCAACGAAGGCGGAATCTATCGCTACGTTACCAAGCCCTGGGATCTCGCCGAGCTGGAAGTGACCTTGCGCCGGGCCATGGATTTCTTCCAACTCAAGGAGCAACATCGCTCGCTGGCCAGGATGAAAATTGCCGGATTGGAGCAAATGTTCCACCAGTCCCGCCTGCTCGCCTGTATTGCAATTCCCGCCTTGATCGTGAAGAACCCCTCAGCCGTAAGAGCCTTCCGCGATGTGCTCCGACTCTCGCTCGACCTCGACGACCACTCTCCGCAATCGAAGTTTTCGCACATCGAATCACTCACCCGCAAGGCCCGCCAGAAGCTCGCCGAGCAAGTGCAGACGCAGCTGGCAAGACTTCTGGAAATCACAGATCAACTCAGTGCCCCTGGCAGCGAAGATCTCGAAAATCTCTCGGAACTCCTCAACAAAGCGACCTCGGACGGTCAACGCCCTCCGCTTGTCGAGGCCTTGCTTCTCCTCCTTCAAGGTGAGGGTGAAGACGCTGATCTGAATAGCCTGGCTTCCCTCCTCATCGCTTACCAGACCGGCTACGAAATTCAACGGGGAGAGAGTAGCTGGTGCCTTGCCCAAACGAGCTCCGACGTGGCTGAAAGCTCTACATTTGAAGATCTCTACGACCTCTTTGTCGATGACGCCTACCTCGTGAGCCTCGTCCTTGGTGAGCTCCGCTAACTCAGATCACCTCTCTAAAAGAAGAGTTAAGTCACTCTAACGGGACTCGGATTCAAAACGCACTCCCTCCCGCCGCCGCATAATTTGCGCAACGGAATCTCAAATACGATGAACAAAGTCGTCTCCAAAGTGGCACGCCCCTATCGATAGGCGCCCATCGCCGGAGCTTCGGGATTCACCTCCGGACCAAAGTATCGCAAAAGCACCAGAGGCTCAGTCGTGCTGGAATTCTTGAAGACGATCCCCTCGTGCGCCGCTTTCTCGGTGGCAAAGAATTCGTCCTCTGAAAGCTCGTTGAAGCGTAAAAGCTTGGGGCAGCTCAGGCGAAGCTTGTTCGCGCTCCCCTCGCCTTGCACCACAATCGCAGAGTAAGCACCCTTGTCCTTGATCGTCGCCTCCCCCCCGGGCTCAACCGTGAGTTCCTTGGCGGTGAAATACTGAAAACCATCAACCTTCCCGTAAACAATCCACTTGTCGTGGTATCCTTCGCCTTTCTCAGCCGTCACCGGTTCCAGATAATGGTTATCTTTGAAACTCGGGTCGAGGTTCTTCTCCCAGTCGAGTTGGTCGATAATGAAGTCGATGTCCTGGTGCTTGTCCTCCGGCATGTCCTTGACCAGTAATGACCAAGGGACTTCACGCCCTTCGACGAGGTTCTGATACATTCCAAAAACATCCGAACCCCACTGCGGCTCGTAGGTGCAGAGCGATCCCGGCGCATGCAGAATGCAGGGATCAATCAGCCAACCGGTTCCAGGCTGGAGCTTGTAGGCCTTCGACAGCTCCAGAAGCTTGTTGTCACCCTTTTGCCAGTTCGCGATGCAATCGTAAACCTGCTGGCGGGTCGTGCCCGGCTCCAACCCCATGAAGGTGTAGGGAAAATTGTTGCCCACATTGTTGTGCTGCGGGGGAAAGTAGTAGGACTCGGGCTTCCCTTCCTGGCCCACCAAAGCCGCCTGCTCCGCACTCTGGTGCATGTGGTGCGGAATAGGCCCCATGTTGTCGAAGAACTTCGAATACACCGGCCACTTGCCGTATTTATCCCAAATCGCCGCGCCAATAATGTCAGCACCGCATTCACCAATGAGATCACGCAAGGTAAAGCGCTCATTTCCAACCACGACATACGAAAGCCCTTCGTCCTCGGCCCGCCCTTCATTGGCCGTCACCGTGGTCGACCCAAACCAACGCTCATCAATTCCTCCACGACTCAAGCCATAGGCGTAGGTATCATCCGGATGGAGCTTGAGCCGAAGCCCGGGCTGCAAAAACGAACGGGGCACCCAGGTTGGCGAAAGCCGGAGAAGCCCCCCGGTCTCTTCGAGGTAAGCCTCGGCCACCGCGCGGATGTTCGAAGAGAGGATCGTCAGTTCGTTGGTAGTAGTCGGTGCCTTCATCAGAGTAAGATCTTATTGTTTTCCGTAAATAGGTGGCTTCCATCCCTTCGGAGACTGCCCTTGCGGCCTGACTCCATACGAGATGGCTGGAATGGGTCTATCTTTAAGAGTCATCAGCGGAAGATTATCGGGAAGGTGCTTGATACGGATGTCTTTGAACTGGATTTGCATCGCAGGCCCCACATGCACCTGAAATCCGAGAACGCCTTCCAAAGCACGCCCCTTCGGATCCAGGTCGAGCAGGTCGCAGGTCTGATGCCCATTGATCCAATGCTGATGATGATTCCCCTCAACGAGCACCCGGTAATCCAACCACTCGTCGTGCGGAAATTCCTTGATCGTCATTTGCCCCACCACCCAGGGTTGTCCAGTTTCATCGACCGTCACCTTCTCGCCAGTATGGGCAAGAATTCGGCGTCCACGCTCTTCATAGAGCATCCCATTCTGATCCGCAGGCTTCGGCATGATGTCGCATTGGTATCCCGAGACGATATCCAGATCCACCTCGGGGAGAATCGTTCCCCGGTATTGAATTCCGCTGTTCCCCTGCGCGCTCACCTTCACCTTAATTTGAAGCTCAAAATTCTGAATCGTCGAGGCATTCCAGGTGATGAAACGGTTCATCTTAAGCGAACCGTCGGTCACCCCGGTGATGGCTCCATCCTTGACCGACCAATATTTTAAATCGCCTGTCCAACCGTTGAGATTCTTGCCATTAAAAATCCTCACAAAGCCATCCGGCCCCGGACGCGTCCCCACCGCAGCCGAAGCCTCGGGATGAGGAACTGTCGAAGCCACAAATCCACCCTTAAGCGGCTCCAGCGGACCACCTTGCTTCGCCACCATCGCATCGGTACGCTTACGCATGTCCTTCAGCACGCCCGCAGCCTTGGGGTCCTTGGCCAGGTTCACGAGTTCATCGGGATCGTTTTTCAAGTCATGAAGAAACTCCTGATCATGGTCGATATAGCGAACATACTTATAGTTCTCATCCCGAACTCCCTCGAAGGCCGGAATGCGGTTCCTCACCGCAAAATGCTCATGAAAGGTCTCCTTCCGCCAATCCGAAGGAACGCCACCGCTCACGATGGGCTTCAAACTCCGTCCATCATATCGCTTGGGGACCTCGACTCCGGCCCAATCCAAAAAGGTCGCCGGAAGATCGAGATTCAGCGCCATCGCATCACTCACCACTCCCCGCTTCTCAGGGACCACACGCGGATCCGCGATGATGAGAGGAACCTGGATCGACTCCTCAAAATGGGACCACTTACCTGCCAGACCTCGATTCGCCATGTGGTATCCATTGTCCGCTGAATAAACAACGATGGTGTTCTCTGCGAGCCCCGCCTCTTCGAGCGCTTTCAGAAACCGACCGATCGCGCCATCAATCCCGCTCACCATGCGATAGTATGCCCGCATGTTCGTCTCGTATTTCTTCTGGGTGTTCCAACGCCAAAAATAACGCTCACGGGTAATGCTCGTTTGTAGAAAATCAGGAAGCTCCTCGAAAATCTTGGGATCATTCAAACGCGGTGGCCCGATGTAGGTATCCTCATACATCCCATCCACCGCACGGGGCCAGGCGAAGTGCCCAATCCCGGGGCGACGGTCACCATCCTCGGCATGGCAGGCATTGAACCAAAGATTCAACGCAAAGGGCTTGTCCTTGGGCTGCGACTTGATGAACTCAATACCACGGTCAACTACCAACTCGGTCTCATGCCGCAAGGTGCCGTCCGGCATTTTCTTGTA
This sequence comes from uncultured Verrucomicrobiales bacterium, assembly GCA_963925135.1. Lineage (GTDB taxonomy): Bacteria > Verrucomicrobiota > Verrucomicrobiia > Verrucomicrobiales > Akkermansiaceae > SW10. The sequence goes on from CAWUTG010000095.1 coordinate 12,172, forward strand.
GAAGGGATTGCGGTTAATAAATTCAAACTCGTCAAAATGATCGGAATTTTTCCAACCCTTGGGCGTCTTGGCGTGCCACTTCCCGAAGTGCCCAGTCCGGTAATTCGCCTGGTGCAATAAATCAGTATACAGAGTCTCCACCGCATCGAGACGGGCCACCTCCTCATTCCCCGGCGTCCGATAGCTCCGCGCAGACAGGCCTGATAAAATAGAAGCCCGGCTCGCCCAACAAATCGGATGGCTCACAAAAGCCTGCTGAAACCGGGTGCCCTGACGGGCCAAACGGTCAATATTGGGAGTCTTCACAATCGGATTCCCGTAACAGCCCACCGTGCTCACGGTCTGATCATCCGTGAAAAAGAAGACGATGTTGGGCTTGGCTTTATGGGTATTTTCCTGACCGCAAAGCGCAGCCGGGAGGAGGAGAAAACTTGAGAGGAGGCGGATTTTCTTCAGCATAATCGACAGGCGTGGGATGACCTCCGAAGAAACGATTCCTGACTCAGCTTGAAAAGCTTCAAATTCCGAGCACAGCTCGAAAGTGCCCATTCTTCAGACCCCTCACTTCCTATTGCGGGTCAAAAAGTCCGGATCACCAGGAAAGCCGGGATCTGCAGAGGCGCCCGGAATGACAACCTGATCAGCGAGGATTGGATCTGAAATACCCGAATCCAAAAGCTCGGAAGCGTCGACGGCAGCCTCAGGATCAATGAAGGCAATGCTCTCGATATATCCGCTGATTGCAGCTTGGTTAAAGACCCTGTCCTCTTCGTTTTCCTCCAACAGATCTTCGACAACATCCTGGATCAAAGGTGCTGGAAGCGTCGCGATCCCCTTCAACAGTTCGTCACCGTGCGAATTCCGGGAACTCAAAATCACAACCGGATTGGCCGTCCGATCAGAAGCCGTCGGAGAAAAGACACCATGGGATGACTCTGGCATTTCAACCGAACCGAGGGCCCCAGCTTCGCCAGAACGTTCCTCAACGAAGATCGCATAAGCCCCGACCATTCCGCCCACGCAAAGAGCACATAACGTCACTTTATTCATCAATAGCATTAACGCCGAACGCCCCACTTTGGATGCAAAAAAGATTTCCCAACGCACACGGAGTGTCACGGATTGGCGGTTTCAGAATATTGGACTACAATGATGAAGGGGCGAAGTCCGTCCTCCGGGTAAACTTCAACTTCAGTCCTAATCCTCATCTCCTTCCCGGATGGGAAAGCCGAAGGCATCGCTACCACCGTCATCCGTGCCCGATCTCAAGAGTTACAAGAAGGGCTTGCTCAATGAAATAGCGATGGAAGAATGACGTATCGTTTTTAATGCGTCTGCTTCCTCAGTTTGCCTGCCTGCTTTCTCTTGCCCTTCTGGCCAGGGCCGACGACTTCGCGGCCAAGACCAAGCCCATCCTCGAGAAGTACTGTTTCTCCTGCCACGGAGATCAAAAACAGAAAGGCGGCATCACCCTGCACGATCTCAACAGCATCGATGACGCCTTTAAAAAACATCAGCTCCTCGAAAACATCATCGACCAGGTCAAGCACGGCGACATGCCGCCCGATGACGAAGATGTCCTCCCCACCGACGCCGAGCGTCAGCAACTCATCGACGTCCTGACCAAAGTCCGCGACCGCGTCGAATCCGGCGACGTCCCCCGCAAAGCCGGCCGCACCACTCTGCACCGACTTAATCGCAACGAATACCACTATACCGTCCGCGACCTCTTCGGAGTCAACTTCAACCCCTCCCGTGATTTCCCCGCCGACGGAGCCGGAGGCGAAGGCTTCGACAACATGGCCGACGCCCTCTTCTCCACCCCCAGCCTTCTCGAAAAATACCTCCTCGCCGCCAACAAAGTCATCACCGCCGTTTACAACGACCCCAAGCTAAAGAGCACTGTCATCTTCCAGACTCCCGACTCGCCCGATCAAGCCAAAGCCGTGGCGGAAAAAGTCCTCTCCTTCCACGCCACCCTCGCCTACCGACGCCGCGTCAGCCCGGAGGACATGGCGCCACTTCTCACCGCCTTCGACCGCGCCCTCAAGGAGGATGTAAACTTCGAAGAAGCCCTGCGCGCGCCCCTCACCGCCCTCCTCGTCAACCCCCGCTTCCTTTTCCGTGCCGAGCACGATGAAGCCGGCAAAGACGAATGGCCCCTTAACGACTTCGAAATCGCCGCCCGCCTCTCCTACTTCCTCTGGTCCTCCATGCCCGACAACGAACTGTTTCGTGTCGCCGACTCCGGAAAACTCCGCGACCCCGCCGTTCTCAAACAGCAGGTCCTCCACATGATCGCCAGCCCCAAGGCCACCGCCCTCTCGCGACACTTTGCCGGACAGTGGCTCGGCTTCGACGCCATGATCGACAAGATCCGGCCCGATCAAAAACGCTTCCCCCAGTTCGACCTCGAACTCCGCAGGGCCATGTATAACGAGAGCGTGGAATTCTTCAGCCACCTCCTCCGTGAAAACCAGCCCCTCACCGACCTCATCGACAGCGACTACACCTTTGCCAACGCCCGCCTTGCCAGACACTACGGACTCTCCAATCCCCCCTCCGGCTCCCGCATGCAAAAGGTTTCCCTCACCGACAAAAACCGCGGCGGCATCCTCGGCATGGGCAGCATCCTCACTGCCACCTCCCACCCCCTCCGCACCAGCCCCGTCCTCCGCGGAGTCTGGATTCTCGATGTCCTCATCGGCGACCCCGCCCCGCCCCCGCCACCCGACGCCGGCGAACTCCCCGCCGATGACACCAAGGCCGGCGGACTCACCTTCCGCGAGCAACTCGCCAAACACCGTGAAAGATCCGCCTGCGCCAGCTGCCACGCCCGCATCGACCCCCTCGGCTTCAGCCTCGAAAACTTCGACGCCATCGGCCAATGGCGCGAAAAAGACGTCAACGGAAAACCCATCGACAGCTCCGCCGTTCTCCCCGGCGACATCACCTTCTCCACACCCCTCGAACTCAAAACCCTCATCATGGGGGGCAAGGACAAATTCGCCCGCAACCTGACCCGCAAGCTCCTCGCCTACGCCACCGGCCGCGCCATGGAATACTACGACGAAGCAGAGGTCACCACGATCGTCAACCAAGCCGCCAAAAACGGCTACAAAATGCAGGACATCGTCCTCGGCGTCATCCAATCCCGCCCCTTCCTCAACCGTTCCGCCACCCGCTAGCCGAAAGCTGACTATTCGTCGTTCTTTCCGTAATAGCCCCGCTCGTAAAGGTAGTAATACTCGATCAAAAGTTCCCCATATCGTTTCACGGTCAACTCCATGAGAGTTTCATTTCTGAGACGGTGATACATATTGGAACCCTTCAGAGCTTTCGCCGCTTTGTCGGCTGCACGATCTCTTTTCTGGATCCATGCCTTCTGCTTTTTAACCAATTCAACCTTCTCTTCCGCATCCAGCAGCTTGCTCAAGTCACGGTAGGTTTGATGCAGAAGCTTATCCGCCTTCTCATAGGTCTCGATCGCGACCTCCCGACTCAGGGCTTCGCTCTGACAAATTGCCGGGCTTAAAAACAGGCCCCAGATTCCAAGGGAAAGGATGATGACCTTCATAGCCGTCCCCCGTGTTCTTTCGTTGCTGGGATTCAAGGGTAATGTTCCACTAGAACACTCGGAGCACCCCTCGACCCAGCCCATCTCTCACCGTGTCCCTCGAACATCTTCCCCTTCTACTCAAGCCGGACAAAGTTCCGAACGACGTCGCCGCCATGCTTGCCGAAGCCCACCGCCGCTGCGACGCCTTCTTCGACTCGGGTCTCGGCCGTCGCTATCCCCGCTACCTCCCCAGCGATCCCACCGTCGTCCACGCGGCCCTGGTCGCACTCAAGGAGTCCGGCCATCTCCGCGGCAATGTCTTCTGCGAATGGGGCTGTGGATTTGGCATCGCCACCTGCATGGCCTCCCTCCTCGGCTTCGAGGCCTACGGCATCGAGATCGAAGACGGTCTCGCCGACCTCGCCACCCAACTGGCCGAAGATCTCAAAATCCCGGTCGAGATCCTCTGCATCAGCTACCTCCCCGAAGGATATGAAGAATGCGAAGGCATCGGTGGCAAGGACCTCCTCACCCCCGAAGCCACCACTTCGCGAGGTGCATCTATCGCCACCACCCCCGTCTACGACGGCCTCGATCCGGACGAGGTCGACCTCTTCTTCGCTTACCCCTGGCCCGGCCAGGAGGAGCTCATGATGGATCTCTTCAAAGCCATCGCCACCGAGGACGCCATCCT
>CAWUTG010000096.1:0-9805 GCA_963925135.1 uncultured Verrucomicrobiales bacterium
GAGCGATGGGATCGAGGAGATCTTCAAACTCGGCGAAGACGGCGCGTCTGAGATCGACATCTTCGGTGACGACTACCTCGCCAAGATCGAGAAGATCAAGTTGCCCAACACCAAGATCAAGCTGCTCCAGCAACTCCTCAAGCGCGCCATCGACGACTTCAAGAAGATCAACAAGATCAAGGGCGTGGACTTCACCAAACAGTTCCAAGCACTGGTGAACAAATACAACGAACGCGATGAGAGGGACGTGCTGCGCAGTGAAGTGCTGGAGGGATTCTCCGAAGAGATGATCGACCTCATCAAGGCGCTGCAGAAGGAGAAGGAATCCTTCGGCGAGATGGGGATCGATCTGGAAGAGAAGTCCTTCTACGACATCCTCAAAGCCCTCGCCCACAAATACGACTTCGACTACCCCGAGGACAAGCTCATCAAGCTCGCCAAGGAGGTAAAGACGGTGGTCGATGACAAGGCCAAATACACCGACTGGAGCCAACGCGCCGACATCAAGGCCGAGCTTAAAGTGGATCTCATAATCCTACTCGCCGAGAACGGTTATCCCCCGGTCGATCGCGACGAGGTGTATAAGGAGATCTTTGAGCAGGCGGAGAATTTTAAGAAATATCAGCGGGCGTAATTGATCTCTCGATTCATTAAGTTTCCTCTTCGACGTCATCACCTTCCTCGAAAAAACCTCGAAGAATTTGAGGAAGTGGAGGATGCTCTTGTAGTCCAAAAACACGACTAACCATGGCTTTTACCGAGAACGAAACCGCAGAGATCCTCAGGCAGCTGGAAGAAGAATTCTGGGCGCATCGTCGCCCACCGCTCGACTTGCGGGACAAGATTCGTGAGGGACAGCGGATTGAGGATCACTCGATTAAGCTTTTCTTCGTTCGCCCCGCTTTCCGCCGGGTCGACGAGTGGATCGAGGAGCCCATTACGAAAATCCGCTATGTCCGGTCGCGGGATGTTTGGGAGATCTATTGGCAGCGGGCCGACTTAAAGTGGCATCGTTACGAGCCCAATCCGGAAACGGAAACCCTTCCGGCGGCATTAGCGATCATTGGAAAGGACCCACATGGTTGCTTCTTTGGGTGAGCTTCAAGAAGAGCGCGTTTTGAGGAAATTCGGGAATCCCGAATTTGCTTTAAAACCAACGAATTTTCACAATCTCGACTTGATTATTTCGGTTGGCTATCGGGTCAAGTCCCTCCGGGGAACCCAATTCCACATCTGGGCCACGGAGCGTCTTCGGGAGTTTTTCATCAAAGGCTTCACGATGGTCGACCAGCGCCTCAAGGAATCTTGGCTAGCGTTGAGAAAGATTGTAAATTCCGGATCAAATTCACCTTTGAAATATTTCACGAAAAGACCCTTCAACTTGTGAAAAAAAGCGATAGAATATAGGCATGAGATCCATTGAAGACAAGTCATCTGCGAGGATTTACGGCAACCAGAGGGGTTGGGCGTTTTCCAAGGTCGATTTTTTGGATTTGGGGAGTGATGCCGACATCCGAAAAGCGCTCTCTGAATTAGCGGCCAAAGGAACGATTCGCAGGGTCTTAAGAGGGGTCTATGACTACCCTCGAATCAGTAAGCTTCTCGATACAAAGATGGGGCCTGATCTGGATCAACTGGCACGCGCCTTGGCCCGCAGATCCGGTTGGCGGATTCAGCCCTCAGAAAATACCGCGCTCAACTTCTTGGGACTTTCTACCCAAGTTCCCGCTCAGAGCGTCTACCTTTCCGATGGCCCAAGCAAAACGTATGAGATCGGCAAGCAGCAGCTTGTCTTCAAGAAAAGAACGCTCAAAGAATCGGTCTTCAAACACAAGGAAAGTGAACTCGTGGTGCAAGCCCTGAAGGCCTTGGGACAGGAACGAATTGATGAAGAAGTCCTCCAAAAACTTGCGGGCACTTGGACGCCAAGCATTTGGAAAAAGATTCTCCGCGACACGAAAACCGCCCCGGCTTGGGTCAGTGACATGATCCGCAACATTTCAAAGCGCTCTGATTCATGAACGGTGTCGCGACATTATCTGAGAAGGAGCGGAACGAACTCTTCACGCTCACGGCCCAACAACGCGGCATCGGCTCGATCGCGATCATTGAAAAAGACTTCTGGGTCTGCTGGACGCTAAAGCAACTGTTTGAACATCCTGAACTGGCCCGGCTTCTCATCTTCAAAGGTGGCACCAGCCTTTCGAAAGTCTATGGACTCATCAGTCGCTTTTCGGAAGACGTCGACCTCGTTCTGGATTGGAGAGAGGTGAATCAAGACCAAGACCCGATGGCCGAACGCTCCAAGAGGCAACAGAGCAAGTTCAATGAAACCCTGAACGACAGCGCCATCCACTACATCGCGAAAACAATGATGCCATGGCTCCAGGAAGCACTCGGCTCCCACTGTGAGCTGGAGATCAACGCTGACGAAAAAGACCAAGGACATGTCGTCCGGGTCAAATACCCCAAGACAGAAAATCCAAGCGGCATCCTTCCCTACATCCAGTTGGAAATCGGACCATTGGCCTCATGGTTGCCACATTCCGAGCATAGCGTGACGCCCTACGCCGCAGAAGATTTCCCGCACCTGTTCGATGAGCCTAAATGCAAGGTGCGCGCCATTGATGCGGAGCGCACCTTTTGGGAGAAAGCCACGATCCTACATCATGAAGCGCATCGCCCTGATGACTCAGTCACTCCCGAGCGCTATTCGCGACACTACTATGATCTCTGCCTCATGGCCGCCGATGAAGCGCTGAAAACAGCGGCCTTAGAGAAAATCCAGTTACTGGCCGATGTCGTTCTTTTTAAGAAGAAATTCTATCCACGCACTTGGGCGAACTATGATTCTGCCGTGAAAGGCTCGCTAAAACTCATCCCGCCAGACCGTATCCTTAAGGCGATGGACAAAGACTACGCCGCGATGCAAGAGATGATTTTTGGACGTCGGCCGTCTTTTGAAGAAATCATCGCCGCATTAACGAATCTGGAAACGGAGATTAATAACCAGTGAATCCAGCAACTGCTGAAACGGGCCATCGAGGACTTCCAGAAGATCAACAAGATCAAGGGCGTGGATTTCACCAAGCAGTTCCAGGCGCTAGTGAACAAATACAACGAGCGCGACGAGAAGGACGTCCTGCGCAGTGAAGTGCTGGAAGGTTTCTCCGATCAGATGATAGCCCTGATCCACGCGCTTCAAAAGGAGAAAGATTCCTTCAGCGAGATGGGGATCGATTTGGAAGAGAAGTCCTTCTACGACATCCTGAAAGCCCTCGCCCACAAATATGATTTTGAGTATCCCGAGGACAAGCTCATCAATCTCGCCAAGGAGGTGAAGACCGTGGTCGACGACAAGGCCAAATACACCGACTGGAGCGCCCGCGCCGACATCAAGGCGGAGCTGAAAGTGGATCTTATTATCCTCTTAGCCGAGAACGGCTACCCACCCGTCGACCGCGACGAAGTCTACAAAGAGATCTTTGAGCAGGCGGAGAACTTTAAGAAGTATCAGGGAGCTTAAATTGGCAACTCATGCGATGCTGGTGAGGAACTATAGTCTCGCCGATCACTTGATTTGAAACGAAAAATTCCGCTGCCGGTTCTTCCGCAAGCCGTTCCTCGAATCGGGCCAGGGTCTTCTCGAAATCCCGCTCGGGATCCCCGGTGAGGAGACGGACAAAGATCGAGGTTTCAATCCCGTAGTGACTTTTCATGGCGCTCATTCCGGAAGGACTCCAGATCGAAGGATTCCCCCTTCTTCCGAATCTAGTTCTTGAGGGGAGCCAACTTGGACCGGTCAATGCGATGGGGCCGGAGGATAAATCCCTCAGCTGTCGCCACAATCTCCAGATGCCCCCCCGGAGAAGCACCCAGAGAAAAAATCTGCGCCCCTCTGCGAAATCTGCCGACAAATCCTCCCCTTCCCCGGATCTCCCTCAAGCCATGAAGAGCTTGATGCCGTAGATCCTCATTCGAGGATGTTGGGCGGGTGATACGCGACAAAAAGAACTCTTTATGTCGCGTAAATCGAACTTTAGCGACAAATAGCGCCTTTTAATGTCGCGAAAACAAGTTTTGCGACATATAGATTCTTTGTGCCAAAGCGGATTCCAGAAGCTGAACTGAACGAGATCGTGTCGGTGATCGCAGAGCACTCTGGAGAATTGGGAGTCGGAGAAATCCGTGAAGGCCTTTTGAATGCTCCTCCAACTCGCACCCTGCAAAGGCGGCTCAAGCAACTTGAGCAAGACGGCCGAATCAAAAGCATCGGGACCGGGAAGGGAAAACGCTATTACCGCGACTCTGGGTCTTCGATAAGAACCTCGTCAGAGAATGCTACAATCGCAACTGGCGCAATCCCGCTTTCGGAGGCGGCTTTGGAGATACGGAAACTCATTCGCCAGCCCGTGGCTTTCAGAACTCCGGTTGGCTACAAGCAGGACTTTTTGAATTCCTACCAAGTCAACGTGACATTCTATCTGCCCCCGGAGACCCGCAGCCGACTCGCTGAGATTGGAAAGGTGGGAATCACGGATTTGCCGGCAGGGACTTATTTGCGTCAAATCTTGGACCGCCTCCTCATCGATCTGGCGTGGAACTCGAGCCGCCTGGAAGGTAACACCTATTCCCTGCTGGAAACCCAGCGCCTGCTCGAACTGGGCGAATCGGCGGAAGGCAAAGCCACTCAGGAAGCCCAGATGATTCTCAATCACAAGGCGGCCATCGAGTTGCTCGCAGACCCGACGGAAGAGATCCAATTCAACCTCTATACTATCTGTAACCTCCACGCTCTACTCTCCGATAACCTCCTGAGTGATCCGGCAGCATGTGGTCGCGTGCGTGTTCGTCCGGTGGGAATCTCGGGCACGGTTTTTCTTCCGTTGGAAGTTCCGCAACGGATCGAGGAGAATTTCCGCACCATCCTTGGCAAAGCTTCCGCGATTGAGGATCCGTTTGAAGCAGCCTTTTTTGTGATGGTTCAGTTGCCCTACCTCCAGGCCTTTGAAGATGTCAACAAGCGCGTGTCCCGCCTCGCCGCCAATATCCCGATGATTCAACACAACCTCTGCCCGCTTTCTTTTGTGGATGTGGAAGCAGAAGATTACCTGAATGCGCTCATCGGAATCTACGAACTCCAACGCATCGAATATTTCCGGGACGTCTTCGTGTGGGCATACACGCGTTCGTCCCAGCGTTACAACGCCGCCCGCGAATCTCTCGGTGACCCAGATCCCTTTCGATTGAAATATCGCAGCCAAATTGGCCTCGTTGTTCGAGAAGTAGTTCAAAGGGTCATGTCTGCAAAAAAGGCAACGGCATGGATACGACAAAACGCTTCGAGTGAAATCCCACAGCAAGATCAGTCACAATTCATCGGAACAGTTGAAGTCGAGTTGCTGAGCCTGCACGAGGGAAACATTGCTCGTTTTCGACTCCGTCCGGCTGAGTTCACCCAATGGAAATCCAATCAGAAGCCATGAGACTCAAGCAATGCCGGGCCGAGGGCGCTTTGAAAAAAATCTGCGCCCCTCTGCGAAATCTGCGGACAAATCCTCCCCTTCCCCGGATCTCTCTTAAACCATGAAGAGCTTGATGGCGCCGGTTTGATCGAACTTCTTGCGGGCCATTTCGAGGTCGAAGTCGCCGTAGTGCTCGATGGGGTTGCCATAGGCATTCAGAAGAGTGGTATACCAGTTGCCAATGGTCTTGTGGCCTTCGGTGGCGTGATACGGAAGTCGGGTGTAGCGGCCCATCATGTCGAGGCGGCAGTTGTCCCCGGCAAGGATCACGAAGGGAGCTTCGGTTCCGTGGCTATGGTGCCCTTCCCCGTTCTCCGGGAAATACATCACGACGGTGTTATCAAACATGGTCCCCTTTCCTTCCGGAACGGCTTTGAGGCGCTCCACGATTTCGGCGATCTGCTCCATGTGGCCCACGCGGATCTTCTCCCGGATCTTGTCGGCCGGGACTCCGCTGTAGCCACCGTTGTGGCCGAGCTCGTGAATGGAAATCTGATCCCCTTCGTTCCCGGGCAGGCCTTTGATGGGCGTCGAGAGCTCATCGATGGTGTAGGTCACGACGTTAGTCAGGCCCGTGACCAGCGAGGCGATGAGAATATCGGTCATGGCCTTTTGCTTCTCGGGGGTGGTGGCATTGGGACCGCCGTCGGCGTGCACTTTATCGATGACCGGGAGATACTCCGCGATGGAGCCCGACATTTTTTCGAGCTTCTTATTCCGCCCCCGGATCGACTCGATGGAGCTGATGTGATTGCTCAGCTTGAGCTTTTCGTATCCCTGCAAAGCCGCGGCTTTGAACGATTCCTCGCCTTGCAAAAACTCCAACATGGCATTGTCGGAGTCGACGGCATCGGGATTGGTGACGGACTTAAACAATTCGTTGTAAGCGGTCTGCGGATCGGCGTAGCAATAGTTTCGCTGATGGGCGCCCGGCGCGGAGTAGCCGGAAACGATGCCCGTTCTGAAGCTGCTGTAGTTTCCAGTGAGCGAGAGTTCGACGTGTCCGAAGGGCGAGGGAGAGAGCTTGGCCAGCTCGAAATCGATGGTGGCCCGCTTGATCCCGCTGAGGGAATTGCGTCCGGACTTGAATGCGCCCATGACCGAGGAGTAGGACCAGTGACCATTCTCACTCATCTTGCACGACAGTCCCTGGAGGATGGCGAGGTGGGCCTTGTGAGCGGCCACCGGCTGCATCCATTCGGGCAACTCGTGTTGATCGAGATCGACCTGAAGAGGCTGCTTTTTATCATCGAGAGCCTTTTGCTCGGCGGTGAAGCTTGGAAGGGCCAGTTCATTGGGGCGAATCCCGTTGGACTTGCGAATAAAGACGAAGCGCCGTGGCGCACCACCCGACAACTCACCCGCAAAGGCGCTGAACGAGGGCGTCAGGGCAAGGGCACCCACTCCAAAAGCGGATGTTCTGAGAAAGTCTCTTCTGCTATTCATGATCGGTGGTTTTCTGGGTCGGGGATGCTTTGCGGTAGATAAAGGAATCGGAAGTCAGGAGAGAGACGATGACGGCATCAAAGCTGCCCTCACTCTCAAGATAGGCGCGCTCGGCGTCGATGAGCGTTTTGGAATCGGACAGGAATTCATTGCGCCCCAGGAAGTAGCGGAAGGCGTGGCGAATGATGGACTGTCGGACCCGCCTGGACTTGGCGAGCCGACCGGCGAGGTCGATGGCATCCTTCACTTCGCCATCGAGAGCGGGATCCCCGGTGCCCGCGAGGACCCCTCTCGGGTCGACCGGAAGGGTCTTATAGGTGTCCCGAAGATCGACGTGAGCCGCCGCTTTGTCGGGCCCTTTCGTGATCAGGTTATCGGGATGCTCCAGCGACTCCTCTGTCCGGAAGCGGCCAAAATCATCATACATTTCGAAAGTGTATCCGAGCGGATTCATACGCTCGTGGCAGCGCCAGCAATATTCCTTCTCGGTGACATTGGCGAGGCGGGTCCGCATCGTCTTTTCGTGATCCTCGGGCACAACCGCTTCCACCGTGATCGGGATATCCGGAATGGTTCCCGCGAGGAGTTTTTCGCGCACCCACTTGCCCCGGATGACGGGGTCGGTCTCGGTGTTTTGGGCATGGGCAATGAGCCAGGCCGGATGGGTGAGCATGCCCTTGCGATGATCGACCTTCGCCGGTTGCACCGAAGGATAATTCCACTTGTCTAACTGGATGTTGAAAAACTTGGCCACCTCCGGAGCCCGCAACTGCATACCGGCCCGGGTCGCGGCATTGTAAAGACCATGGGCGGGAAAGGAGACGAAGGGAGCCGCCGCCGTTTCGCCATCGTCGAAGCGAAGAGTGAAACTCGCCATCGCGGTTTTGAACTCACGGATGGAATTGCGACGACCATTCTGGCCAAGATTTTTGACATCGACTCCCCGCATGTTCACCTCGCTCAAAAACTCCTGATGCTTGAGGAGATCCGCTTCTTCAAATTCCTCCCAACCCAGATCCTTGAAGTAATGATAGATCCTCCCAATCCGCTCGGACGAAGCGGTCATGGCCTCATTGTCGCCGGAGTGATAGACGTAGAAATCCTCGGTCCCTAACAACTCCTCAAAAACCATGTGGTCCTTTTGCACAATGTGATCCACGAGGCGGTCCGCCTCCCCGACGAGACGCCCCTTCGATTGATCGTAGTTCCCACCGAAGCGCTTGTTATCCTTGAAGATAGGCAACATCTGCGGATACCCGAAGAATTCCCGGAAAAAGCGCAGCTTACGAATCGGGGTGTTGGTGATACTTGCGGTGAGATCGAGCCGTTCCACACTTTCATCGATGAGGTAAAACTGGTCACGCTTCTCGAGCAGACGCTCGACCTCCCGCTGGTAGTCTTCGCGGGATTCGAGACGGCCGCTCTCCGCCGCCTTAACCAATTCCTCATCGGGACTGCTATCGCTGATGGCATAAGCGATGGCGTAGCTGGCATCGCGGGCCGAGAGCATTTTTCGCCCGAATTCGTCGGCCTCCCCTTCTCCAAACTCGGATCGATACACGAACTCCGATCTCAGGATGAGCGTCTGAATCAACTTATGAATCGCCGGAAGACGGCTGAGGCCTTTGATGTAACTTTGCGCCAACGCGCCATACTTTTCGACCTCATCGGCCATCGGCGAGCGCTCAAAAATCTTGACGAAGAGTTCGTCCACCAGCCCATCAACCATCTCCGCGTCGGGAGCCCCGGCGGCCACCCTTTCCTGCCGAAACCCATCCTCCCAGTCAGCGAGACACTTCGCGATGATGGCCTGATAGCGATCGCCCTTTTGACGATGCTTTCGAATCGCTTCGGCAATCACCTCCATCTCGGCTTCATCGCGAGGCTTGTAAACAGGCGGCTTGTTTCTCTCGGCATACTTGTGCTGCACAATCTGCCCCCGCCATTCCTCTAGGTAGTTTTCCAGGAAGGTGACCCGAGTCTGAATCTTCCGCTCGTTGTCGCCGAAGTGGAACCACTCCTGCTCGCACTTCCTGACGAGCTCCCGATCGGACTGCCCCTCCTTGTGATGTCGGCACATCGAGTGGTAGATCACAACCAATTCGGTCTGCCCCGGCTGAGCAGAATGAAAGGGAGCCTTCTTGGTCGCCTCGCCCGAAGCCGGAGCGTTCGACCCGGTCTCCACCGGCACGAAGGCCGGCAACAACTTCTCATGTTCGCCTTGATAGAGATCCCGGAGCACTTGCTCGATGTGGCTGGTCAGGAAAGCTTCACGGGATGCGAGTAACTTCTCGTGCGTCCACTCTTGCTCCATCAAGGCCCCGGCTGCTGGCAGGTATCGCTGGTCACGCCTCACCAGGGAAATCATGTAATCGGCAGTCTCCTTGGCATTGGTGATCATGGTGAGGAGATGGCCGCCATCCAAGGTCGCATTAGCGTAATAACGCACTCCCGAATTGGTTGGGAGCAGGAAGGGATTGGTGAGATTGACGCGACGATTGTTATCGCCAATGACCGCCTCCCGTTTGCCATCGATCGTCTTCGTGCCCTGATGGTTGAGAATGCGGTTGAACTGGGCATCGAAAATGAACTCACTGATCAACCAACGCCGGTCCGGGGTAAACGCCTTCAGGTTCGCGTGGTCACCCGAGAATAATTTCCCATGATCGACGTAGTTGCCATACTCCGGTTTACGAAGCTTATCCTCGAGCACCGAAGCGTTGTGCTTTCCAAGTTCCCCGGATATCCAAGCGATCAACTCCGCCCGCTCACCCTCCGTGGGTTGCTTCTTCTTTTTCTTCGGCGGCATCTCGCCGATGAACAATTGCTCCTGC
>CAWUTG010000097.1:0-26818 GCA_963925135.1 uncultured Verrucomicrobiales bacterium
CGAGGGCGATAAAGGCCGCCTGCATCCGCTTGGCATCGAAACTCATTGCCCAAGCCTTTGTTTCATGAAGTTTGTTTTTGATCTCATCGAAGCTCTTTTCGATCCGCCAGCGCAGGAAAGAGAGTTGGGCCACCACGCCTGGCGCGATGCTCTTTCCAAGGGTGGTCAAAAACGCCATCACCTCCCCGGTTTCAGGAATCCGGAAGGTGATCCGTCGGACCATCGTCCCGCTTTGAGTGCCTCATTGATCTGGAATTGCCCTTCGAAGATGCTGCGGTTTTCGAGGGCGGGTTGGGAGTGATGTAGAAGAAAGTCATCTGACAAACCCTTGAGGTGCTTGTATCTGCGGGGGCTTTTACAAGATTCAAAGGAGTTGCTCTTGGTGAGGTTCATCACACCACGAAGAACCCTAGGGGCCGCAATTCGCCTCAACAAAGGACCGTGAAATCAGGACTTTTGGACACCGATGCGCAAGAAAATCTCCGGCAGACAACCGAATCAAGACATTCTCGCCCGGGCGATCATGATTGGTTAGGCTAAAATGACTCCATTTTTCTGACCTTTCCCGCTCATCCTAAATCGAAACCTTTCTCCACTTGTATTCCGCGACGTCCGGAATATGCTGTCGCGCGTGCCCCACGGGCTCTCTCACGAACCATGAGTGCTTCTTCCTGTTCCCTCTGCGCTTTCGCCAAATCTTCGATTGGCCGCAAATTCATCGTCGCCATCACCGGCCTCGCCCTCGTCTTATTTCTAGCGGGTCACCTCTCGGGGAACCTCCTGATTTTTGTGGGACCGGAGGCCTTCAATGAATACGCCCATTTCCTCCACACCTTCCTTCACGGAGCCGGTGTTTGGATCGCCCGCATCGGACTTCTCGCCTGCCTCGTCCTTCACGTTTGGTTCACCATCCTTCTCACCAAGGAGAATAAATCAGCCCGAATGAAGTATGCCCATGACGCTACCGTTCAGGCCCCCAAGTCTTCGCGCATCATGATCTGGAGTGGACTCACCATCCTCGCCTTCATTGTTTACCACCTTCTTCACTTCACTATCCGCATCAACTCGGACCTCGCCAAGCTCGGTGAAACCAGCCCTTGGCACATGGTGATCCAAGGATTCCAGCATCCCATCGTCGTCATTTTCTACGTCATCGCGATGACCCTACTCTGCTCACACCTGAGCCATGGAGTTTCCTCCATTTTCCAAACTCTCGGCCTGCGTTCTAAAAAGACCGCCAAGCCCATCGCCCTCATCGCAAAAGCCTACGCCCTGGTCATTTACCTCGGCTTCATTTCCATCCCCATCGCGATCCTCGTCTTCGGATTCGGCTGCGAAAGCTGCAAATAACATCCTCTTCCCATGAGCTTAGATTCTAAAGTGCCCTCCGGCCCGCTGGCCGACAAGTGGACGTCCCACAAGATGGACTCCAAGTTGATCAACCCGGCCAACAAGCGGAAATTCAAGATCATCGTCGTCGGCTCCGGTCTCGCCGGCGGTTCGGCTACCGCCACTCTTTCCGAGCTCGGTTACCACGTCGACTGCTTCTGCTACCAGGACAGCCCGCGCCGCGCCCACTCCATCGCCGCACAGGGTGGCATCAACGCCGCCAAGAATTACCAGAATGACGGCGACTCCGTTCACCGTCTCTTCTACGACACCATCAAAGGCGGAGACTTTCGCTCGCGCGAGGCCAACGTCCATCGGCTCGCCGAAGTCTCCAACGAGATCATCGACCAATGCGTCGCCCAGGGAGTTCCCTTTGCCCGCGAATACGGCGGCCTCCTCGACAACCGCTCCTTCGGCGGAGCCCAGGTAAAACGCACCTTCTACGCTCGTGGTCAGACCGGCCAGCAACTCCTCATCGGTTGCTACCAGGCGCTTCAGAAGGAAATTTCAAAAGGTGGCGTAACCATGCATTCACGCACCGAGATGCTCGACCTCGTCGTCGTTGACGGACAGGCCAAGGGCATCGTTGTTCGCAACCTCGTCACCGGAGAGGTCACCTCTCACGCTGCCGACGCCGTCATCCTCGCCACCGGCGGATACGGAAACGTCTTCTACCTTTCCACGAACGCTATGGGTTGTAACGTCATGGCTGCCTTCCGGGCCCACAAGCGCGGTGCTTACATGGCCAACCCCTGCTACACCCAGATTCACCCGACCTGCATCCCCGTCAGCGGCGACTACCAGTCCAAGCTCACTCTGATGTCCGAGTCCCTCCGTAACGATGGACGCATCTGGGTTCCCAAGTCCAAGGACGATGCCTCCGCCATTCGCGAAGGCAAAAAGAAAGCTTCTGACATTCCTGAGGAGAACCGCGACTACTACCTCGAGCGTAAATATCCCTCCTTCGGCAACCTTTGCCCACGTGACATCGCTTCCCGCGCGGCCAAGGAAGTATGCGACGATGGACTCGGAGTCGCCACCACCGGCCTCGGGGTTTTTCTCGACTTCAAAGACGCCATCAAACGTGACGGCGAAGACTCCATCCGCGCCCGTTACGGAAACCTCTTCCAGATGTATGAAAAAATCTCCGGCGATGACCCATACAGTCAGCCCATGAAGATTTACCCTGCTGTCCACTACACCATGGGCGGTCTCTGGGTGGACTACAACCTCATGTCCAATCTCCCCGGGCTCCACGTCCTCGGCGAAGCCAACTTCTCGGACCATGGAGCCAACCGCCTCGGTGCCTCCGCTCTCATGCAAGGCCTGGCCGACGGATACTTCGTGATTCCTTCCACCATCGCCGTTTACCTCTCGACTCAAAAACCCGGCGTAGTCACTAAAGACCACCCCGAGTTCAAAAAAGTCGAAAACACCGTCCGCGACCGGCTCAAATCACTCATCGAAATCAAAGGAACCCGCTCCGTCGATTCCTTCCACCGTGAACTCGGACTCCTCATCTGGGACAAGTGCGGCATGGCCCGCGATAAGGAAGGCCTCGAGTTCGCCCTCAAACGCATCCCCGAGATTCGCGACGAATTCTGGCAAAACGTCCGTATCCCCGGCTCCGCCAACGGACTCAACGTCGAACTCGAAAAGGCCGGCCGCGTCGCCGACTTCATCGAATTCGCTGAAGTCCTTTGCCATGACGCTCTCAATCGCGAGGAATCCTGTGGTGGCCACTTCCGCTCCGAGCACCAGTTCTTCGACAACGACTCCGAGGTCCAATCCGGCAAAACCCAACCCGGTGAAGCCAAGCGCCATGACGATCAATTCCAATACGTCGCCGCCTGGGAACACACCGCACAGGGTCAGCCTCCCATCCTTCACAAAGAAGATCTCATCTTCGAAGAAGTCCAACCTTCCATCCGCTCCTACGCATAAACCGCCATGCCACTTCTCAACCTTACTCTCAAAGTCTGGCGTCAGGATAACGCCAAGGCTGAAGGCCGCATCGAAACCTACGAGGCCAAAGAAATCCCGACCTCGGCCTCGTTCCTCGAGATGATCGACATCGTCAACGAGCGCCTCATTAAGGACGGACACGATCCCATCCACTTCGACCACGACTGCCGTGAAGGCATTTGCGGCATGTGCTCCATGACCATCAACGGCATCCCCCACTCCAAGGAGCGCGGGACCACCACGTGCCAACTGCATATGCGCAAGTTCGCTGATGGCGACACTATTTGGATCGAACCTTTCCGTGCTAATGCCTTCCCCGTCCTAAAAGACCTTGTCGTGGATCGCTCCGCAATGGACCGGGTGATTGCCTCAGGTGGTTACATCAGCGTTCGGACCGGATCGGCACCCGACGCTCATGCCACGCCCATTCCTAAAGCAGATGCCGACGCCGCTTTCGACGCCGCCGCCTGCATCGGCTGCGGTGCCTGCGTCGCCGCCTGTAAAAATGCCAGCGCCATGCTCTTCGTTTCCGCCAAGGCCTCCCATCTCAACCACCTCCCGCAAGGACAGGTCGAAAAGGATGCACGCACCCTCGCTATGGTCCGCCAAATGGACGCCGAAGGATTTGGAAACTGCACCAATCAATACGAGTGCGAAGCTGTTTGTCCAAAGGAGATTAGCGCTGATCACATCGCTAAACTCAACCGCGATTACATCGCCGCAAGCGCCAGAGAGTCCGTCTCCTGAAGTTTTTTAAAAAAACTTTCACGCTCAAGCCCTTATAAATACGCCCCTGCAGCCGCAGCGGGCGTTTTTTTGGTTCCGGGGCTAGCCAGCCCCCGGTAATTTATATTAATAATCTTAACAATCACGAACTCGCGAGCTTTCGTGACAATATCCTAACCCTGTGATGAACGAGGTCACCTCATCACCCGCCCCGGTTCTCGTCCGCACCGCGCCCGTTCCACAGGCCACCCCCAACGGCCGAGCCCATGGCACCAGCAGCCGTCCAGCCTGTCCTCCAGTCACGCAAGAAACCGGCCAAAGTAAACCGCTCGGGGATGATCCTGAATGCCGCCTGCATCCTCCTGGGTATTGTCGCCACCGTGCTCTTTGCTTTCATGTTGATCGAGTAAAGCCCGAGACCTACCCGGATCAATCCCCTGCCCGCAGGCAGTCTCAAGAACTCTCCAATGAGAGTTCTTTTTATTTAACGGCCCGGCCCAACCTAATCCCTTGGATTTTTCGGAGATTACGCCACCCTCCTCCATGCGTTGTCTTCACCCTTCAACGCTGCAAAAACGCCTCTCAAAGGTCCGCTCAAAAAGCACCTGCGTCCTTGCAGCACTTTCTTTAACTCTCGTGACCCCGGGAGCTGCTGCCTTGGAGCCCATCCAGCTCCCCTCGACGCCTGAAATCTCGAAAGATGGCAAGACCCTCATCTTCTCATGGGCTGGCGACATTTGGAAATCCTCCATCGATGGCGGTGAAGCCGAGCGCCTCACTCATCATCCGGCTCCCGATGAAAACCCGCACCTCTCTATCGATGGAAAATCGATTTTCTTCAACTCCGACCGCACCGGCTCCAAGCAAGTCTTCCGCATGTCCTTTCTTGGAGGCACCCCGGAACAAATCACTTTCCACACCGAGGGCAGTATTCTTGAAGACGTTCACCCAACCGAGCCCATCCTCCTCCTAAGTGGCTACCGCGACCACGGTGGGCCCGCCCCCTTCCGCCTGATCGAAAAACCCCTCGACCCCACCAAGGACGAACAACTCCTCTTCAACGCCGACGCACGTAACGGCCGCTATTCTCCCGACGGTAAGAAAGTCCTCTTCCTTAACAACGGGATCGACCCCTACCGCAAGGGTTACCATGGCTCGCAAGCCTCCCGTGTCTGGATTTATGACATCGCCGGACAAACCTTCACCGAGCCTGTCAAAGACGAAACCGGATGCCGTTACCCACTCTGGGCACCCGACGGGAAGTCATTCTATTTCATCACCAGTCGCTCCGGCGCTTTCAACATCTGGCAACATACTCTCGGGAAAGAAAAAGCCCTCCAACTCACAGAATACCCCAACGACAGCGTCATCGACCCCACCCTCTCCGTAGACGGCAAGACCCTCGTCTATCGCCACCTCCTCGACTTCTACAGCCTCTCAACCGAGCCCGGCTCCAAGCCCTCCGCCATCCGCCTGCATCATCGCACCACTCTCGAGCATCCCAAATTCGAAGCCCTCACCCTCCGCTCCACCAGCGACGCTACCGTAACCCCCACCGGCCTCGAGTGGGCCTTCGTCTCGGAAGGCGAAATCTGGGCGATGGATACCGTCCTCAAGGAACCCATCCGTCTCACCGATTCACCTGCACACGAATCAGACATCTACTTCTCCGAAAAAGGAGACTTCATTTACTACAAAAAGGACAACGGCATCGACGCCAACTACTGGCGCATGGCCAAGGTCAACAAGACTGATTTCTGGTGGACCTCAACGGACTTCAAACACGAACCCGTCACCAAAGGAGAGAAAACAAAAACCGGCTTCAGCGTCAGCCCCGATCACGGCCGTATCGCCTACCTCGAATACCCCGGCACCCTCTGGATTGCCAAGCCCGATGGCTCAGAGCCCCGCAAGCTCATCGAGCATTCATCCTATCCCGACTACGTCTGGTCGCCTGACGGCCATCACATCGCCTATGCGGTCGATGACGCCAACTTCAACTCCGAGGTTTACATCATCGAGTCCGACGGCAAGAGCGACCCCGTCAACGTCACCCGCCACCCTGATAACGACTTCTCTCCGCGCTGGTCACCCGATGGCAAAATCCTGGCCTTCATCGCACGCCGACACTCCACCGCCACCGACCTCTTCTTCGTCCACCTCAAACGGGACACCCATTTCAAAAGCGAACGCGACGGCCAGCTCGAATCGGCCCGCAACGCCATGAACAAAGATCCCGCCTATAAAGAAAAAGAAGAAAAGAAGGACGAGAAAACCGATGAAAAGAAAAGCCTCCTCGATAAGATTCCCTTCCTCAACAAAGGCGACAAGAAAGAAGAGAAGGCCAAAAAGGAGAAGCCCAAGAACGTTCTCGATCTCGACGACATTCATCTTCGAATCCAACGCATCCCGCTCAACGGCCTCGGCATTGGCCGCTTGCAGTGGACTCCGGACTCCAAAAATATTCTCTTTCAGTCAGGCAACTCCATCTACCGGGTCGAACCCAAGGCCAGCGCCAAACCCGCCGTGGCCTATAAAACCAGCGGCCCCATCATCCGCTTCGATCAGGCTGACAAAATCTACGCCGTCACCGGAGGACTCCCCACCCAGATTTATAAGGGCACCGCGACCCAATATCCCTTCTCCATCCCTTACCGTCGTGATCGCGAAAACCACCAACGCATGGCCTTCCGTTTCGCCTGGCGCACCATGCGCGATACCTTTTACGACCCCACGCTGAATAACCGCGATTGGAATCACGTTCGTGAAAAATACGAACTCGCCGCCGCCACCAGTCCGGATAAGGATAGCTACCGCCGTATCATGGCCATGCTCCTGGGCGAGCTCAATGCCTCCCACATGGGATTCTACCCGAACAACTTCCCAAAGGAATGGGCTTATGATGAAGGTTGGCGCAGCTACACCCCCCACCTCGGAGTCCGTCTCGATGCCACCCGTAGGGTCACCTTCGTCCATCCGGATGGTCCCGCTAACCTGCCACAAAGCCGCTTGGATATTGGCGATCAAATCCTCGAAATCGATGAGCAAGTCATCCGCGATGACACCCCGCTGACCCGCATGCTCAACGGACGACTCGATCGCGACATCGTCTTAAAGGTTCAAAACAAAGACGGCCAAAAACGAACCGTCACCATCCGTCCCATCAGCTACGGCCAGGCCCGCGCTCTCGCCACTTCCGCCATCCTGGATGATCGACTCGACAAGGTCGAAGAAGCGAGCGATGGAAAATTGGGCTACCTCCACGTCGCACGCATGATGTGGGACGAGTTTGAAAAATTCGAACACCACATTTACGAACGCGGCGCCGGGAAAGACGGACTGATCATCGACGTCCGCGACAACGGTGGCGGCTTCACTGCCGACCACCTCCTGACCGTCCTTACCCAGCCCCGTCATTCCTACACCATCCCCCGCAGCGGCTCCATCGGATTCCCGCAGGACCGCCTCGTTTACGCCAGTTGGAACAAACCCATCGTCGTTCTCTGCAACCAAAACTCCTTCTCCAATGCCGAGATCTTTGCCCACGCCATCAAGACCCTGAACCGCGGCAAACTCGTAGGAATCCCAACCGCTGGCGGGGTCATCTCTACCGGCTCCACCAACATCCTCGACATCGGAAAAATGCGCCTCCCCTTCCGCGGTTGGTTCCTTCTAAATGATGGCAAGGACATGGAACTCAATGGAGCCGTCCCCCACTTCATCGTCGACGTCGCCCCCAACGATCTCCCCGAAGGTCGCGACCCCCAACTCACCAAAGCGATCGAAGTTCTAAAGAAAGAAGTGGCCGAACAGAGCAAAGAGATCGCCAAACCCATCTATCGTTCGCAAGAATAACGCATGCGACGCTTCATCAACGGCACCCTGTTGACCTCAGCCATTTTTGGACTCGTGTCATGCGAGGCCATGAAGGGCCCCGAGACCGCTTCTACGACCACAGTCAGCACCCCTAAAATTTGGACCGCCGCCAGCACTGGACAGAACGCTCAAATCAGCTCCGGCTGGCTTCGTGAATTTCGCGATTCCCGCATGACGAAGCTCGTCAACGAAGCCCTCGCTCACAACCAGAACCTGCAGTCCATCGCCCACCGGCTCCGCGCCGCCCGGGAAGGAACCATCATCGGCAATGCCGCCCGCCTTCCCTCTCTCAGCGCCTCCACCGGCTATCGACGTAGCGACGCAAAGAGTGAACCCTCGACCGAGAACTATTCCGTCTCACTCAACGCCGGATGGGAGCCCGACCTCTGGGGCCGCCTCCGCAATCTCGAACAAATCGCCCGCGCCGACTACGCCGCCACCCTCGCCGACTTCCGGGGAGCCCGCCTTTCCCTCGCCGCCAACACTGCCAAAGCCTGGTGCAACCTCGTCACCGCCGAACAACAACTCACCCTCGCCGAAAAAACCGTCGAGTCCTATAAGACCGCCCTCCCCGTCGTGGAACGCCGCTACCGCGCCACCACCCTCCGCGCCGTCGATCTCCAGTTCGCCCGCAACAACGTGGCCTCTGCCGAACGCAGCCTCCGCGTCCGCCGCCTCAATCGCGACAACGCCGCCCGCGCCCTCGAAATCTTCCTCGGTCGCTACCCCTCCGCGTCTGTCGCCTCATCCGACGAACTTCCCGCCCTCTCAGCCAACGTCCCCGCCGGTCTGCCTTCAGAACTCCTCAGCCGTCGTCCTGATCTTCAAGCCGCCGCCGCTGACCTCTACTCCTCAGCCCAACGCGCCGAGGCCAGCCGCAAGGACCTCCTCCCCGATCTCCGCCTCACCGGAGGAGCTTCTAACGGAGCCGATAGCATCCGCCGCGCCTTCGATCCCAACTTCCTCCTCTACAGCATCGCCTCCTCCCTCTCCCAGACCCTCTACCAGGGCGGAGCCCCCTCCGCCCGCGCCCGCGCCGCCCTCGAGCAAAACAAGGCCGAAATCTACGACTACTCCCGCATTGCCCTCCTCGCCTTCCGGGAAGTCGAATCAGCCCTCGCCGCCGACCTCTCCCTCGCCGAACAACAAGTCTTCCTCGAACAGGAAGTTCAACAAACCCGCCTCGCCGAGAAACGCGCCCTCAGCGACATCACCCTCGGCATCGATGGCGCCTCTTTCCTCGAATACCTCGAAGCACAGCGCCGCTCCGAGAACGCCGGCATCTCCCTCATTCGTCTTAAGAACGACCGCCTCCAAAACCGCATCGATCTCCATCTCGCCCTCGGCGGCGACTTCAGCACCCCTCAATAGCCAAGCTCAAAGAGAACTACGCGCCCTCCGAGCCTCTGTCTAAAAAGCCCCCAACCGCCCAAAACCACACCGCCAACCTTGCGCCCCCCCTATCCCACGTTAATCTCCCCCCGTGCCTAAAAAGTCCGGGAAAACAGAGTCCAAGAACGTCATCCGCATTCGCGGCGCCCGTCAGCATAACCTCAAAAATATCGACCTCGATATTCCCATCGGTGAACTCACCGTCATCACCGGCCCCTCCGGCAGCGGAAAATCCTCCCTCGCCTTCCACACCCTCTACGCCGAAGGCCAACGTCGCTACGTCGAGACCTTCTCACCTTACGTCCGGCAATTCTTCGACCGCATGGACAAGCCCGATGTCGACCGCATCGACGGCATCCCGCCCGCCATTGCCATCGAGCAGAAAAACACCATCCGCACCACCCGCTCCACCGTCGGCACCCTCACCGAGGTCAACGACTACCTCAAGCTCCTCTACCCCCGTCTCGCCACCGGATACCACCCCGACACCGGCGAAGAAATCCGCCCCGATTCCCCCTCCAGCATCCTCAACTGGTGCCTCGAAAACCTTGGCGACGAAACCATCCTCGTCCTCTTTCCCATCCCCGT
Organism: uncultured Verrucomicrobiales bacterium; assembly: GCA_963925135.1. Lineage (GTDB taxonomy): Bacteria > Verrucomicrobiota > Verrucomicrobiia > Verrucomicrobiales > Akkermansiaceae > SW10. The sequence goes on from CAWUTG010000097.1 coordinate 9,937, forward strand.
CCCCGCCGACACCACCCCCACCGACCTCTTCCCCTTCCTCAACAACCAGGGCTACCTCCGTATCTTCCTCGATGGCGAAGTCCTCCGCACCGACAACCTTCCCGAACTCCAAAAACTTCCCACCGAAATCCAAGTCATCCAGGACCGCATCAAGGTCAGCCCCCGCAACAAATCCCGCCTCACCGAAGCCTTCGAAAACGCCCTCCGCCTCGGCAAAGGCCGTGCCATCGTTCAGAATTCAAATCTCGAAGCTCAAACCACTGAGTTCACCACCTCCTGGCACCCCCTCGTCAAACCCACCTCCTCTCTCTTCTCCTTCAACTCCCCCCTCGGCGCCTGCAACAACTGCCGGGGCTTCGGCCGCGTCATCGGCATCGATCTCGACAAAGCCATCCCCAACCACCTTCTCTCCCTCAGACAAGGTGCCATCAAACCTTTCCAGGGAGAACGCGGCGAGGAATGCCAGCGCGACCTCCTTAAGCACTGCAAAGCTGTCGACATCGACCCAAAACTGCCCTGGAACGAACTCACTCCCGATCAACAACGCTGGGTGAAGTACGGCGAGCGTCGCAGATCATCCACCTCCTCCTCCCTCGCCCGATCAGAACAACTCTGGGACGATGGCCGCTGGTATGGCATCCAGGGCTTCTTTGACTGGCTCGAAACCAAAGCCTACAAGATGCACATCCGCGTCTTTCTCGCTCGCTACCGGGCTTACACCATCTGTCCCGAATGCGAAGGCACCCGCCTCCAACCCCAGGCCCTCAACTTTAAGATCCTCGGCAAAGCCCTTCCCGAACTCTGGCACATCCCCATCGAGCAACTCGTCTTCTTCTTCGACTCGGTCGAGAAAACCCACGCCCCCCTGGAAAAATCAGCCCAACTCGTCCTCACCGAAATCCAATCCCGTCTCAAATACCTCGTCCAAGTCGGACTAGGCTACCTCACCCTCGACCGACCCGCCCGCACCCTTTCCGGTGGTGAGATCGCCCGCGTCAATCTCACCACCTGCCTCGGCTCCGCCCTCACCCACACCCTCTTTGTCCTCGATGAACCCACCGTTGGACTTCATCACCGCGACATCCACCGCCTCACCACCGTGATGCAAGCTCTCCGCGACAAGGGCAACACTCTCGTCATCGTCGAGCACGACGAAGCCGTCATGCGCGAAGCCGACAACCTCATCGACATCGGCCCCCTTGCCGGCGAAGGCGGCGGCACCATCGTGGCTGCGCTTTCCAAGCGCCAAGTTAACGCCAAAACCTCCCTGAAATCCTTCCCGAAATCAGTCACCCTCCCCTACCTCTTCGACCAAAAACGAATCCCTCTTCCAACGTCCTACCGAACCCCAAAAGCCCACCTCAAAATCACCAAGGCCTCGGCGAACAACATCAAAAACCTCGACCTCGACCTCCCGCTCGGCGTCTTCGTCGCCCTCACCGGCGTCTCCGGTTCCGGAAAGTCCACCCTCGCCCACCCCATCATTTACAACAATCTCGCCCGCCACTTCGGCCTCACCATCGACGAAGCACCCGCGCCCGCCGAGATCGCCGGCCTCCAAGAAATTAATGGCGTCCAACTCATCGACCAATCCCCCCTCTCCCGCACTCCCCGCTCCACTCCCGCCGTCCTCCTCGGCGCCTTTGAGCACATCCGCCAACTCTTTTCCCTCACCCCCGCTGCCCGCTCACAGGAACTCACCCCCGGCTACTTCTCCTTCAACTCCGGCCCCGGCCGCTGCCAACGCTGCGCCGGAAACGGCTTCGAAAAGGTCGAGATGCAATTCCTCTCCGACCTCTTCCTCACCTGCCCCGAATGTCACGGCTCCCGCTTCACCCGCGCTGCCCAGGAATTCAAACTCAACGGGAAATCCGTCACCGAAGTCCTCAACCTCACCACCACCGAAGCGCTCGAGTTCCTCGCCGAAATCGAACCCTCAAACAACAAGGAAAGGCTCCTCCTCTCCAAAGCCACCTTCGCCCTCCAACCCCTCGTCGACACCGGGCTCGGCTACCTCCGCCTTGGACAACCCCTCAACACCCTCTCCGGCGGCGAAGCCCAACGCCTCAAACTTTGCCAACTCCTCACCAGCACCGACGGCAGCATCAACACCCTCCTCATCCTCGACGAACCCACCACCGGACTCCACTTCGTCGATATCGAGCGCCTCCTCACCATCTTCCATCGCCTCGTCGATGCCGGATACTCCCTCCTCGTCATCGAACACCAAACCGACGTCATCAAAAACGCCGACCACGTCATCGAAATCGGACCCGAAGCAGGCACCCACGGCGGCCAAATCGTCTTCGAAGGAACCCCAAAACAACTCGCCAAAAAGAAGACCCACACCGGAATCGCGCTCTCTCCTTCCAAAACCAAAGCACCCTCCACCAAGTCCCTCAAATCCCAGATCTCAAATTCCAAATCTCAGATTTCAATCTCCGGTCTTCGCCACCACAACCTCAAAAACCTCACCCTCGACATCCCCCACAACGAATTCGTCGTCATCTCCGGCCTCTCCGGCTCCGGTAAGTCCACCCTCGCCTTCGACGTCCTCTTTGCCGAAGGCCAACGCCGCTTCCTCGACTCCATGTCGCCCTACGCCCGCCAATTCGCGAGCCAACTTGAGAAGCCCGACCTCGACCTCATCACCGGCCTCCCTCCCACCGTCGCCATCGAACAACGGATCTCCCGCGGCGGCGGCAAATCCACCGTCGGCACCGTCACCGAAATCTACCACTTCCTCCGCCTCCTCTACGCCAAGGTCGGCATCCAACACTGCCCGCAATCCGGAGAGCCCGTCGTCTCTCAAACGCCCGAAGCCATCGCCGCCCAACTCGGAAAACTTCTCAAAAAACACAAAGAACTCCGCATTCTCGCCCCCGTCCTCAAAGCCCGCAAAGGCTTCCACAAGGAATACGCCGAAGCCGCCACCCGAGCTGGCTTCGAAGAGATGTTCATCGACGGCAAACTCATCCTCACCGAAGACTTCCAACCTCTCGCCCGACACAAGGCCCACGACATCGACTTCGTTGTAGCGGAAGTTTCCATTCGCCAGGCCAATTCCGAAATCGCCTCCCACATCGCCCGCGCCCTCCAACTCGGCAGAGGCACCATCCGGGTCCTCCCCCCTTCTCAAAGTTCTAGTCTCACCACATTCAGTACCGCCCGCGTCTCCGCCGTCACCGGCGAATCATTCGAGGAGCTCGACCCCCATCACTTCTCCTTCAACTCCCCCCGGGGCTGGTGCCCCACCTGTCGCGGTTACGGCTACACCACTAAAAGCCGCTTCGACTCCAAAGGCTTCAACTCCGAAGCCGAAGCCGAAATCCAGGAAGAAAAAATCCGCACCAATACCGAGCCCGACGAGGCCATCGAATGTCCTGACTGCCACGGCGCCCGCCTGCGCGAAAACTCCTGCCACGTCTTTCTAAGTGGCACGACCGTCCCGGTCGTGAGTAAAAAAGACCATGACCGGGACGGTCATGCCACTCTCCTCTCCCTCCCCGCGCTCACCGCATTGAGCGTCAAAGACGCCCACCTCAATCTCAAAGCCTTCAACTTCACCGGTCGGGATCTCGCCATCGCAAGAGACATCGTTCCCGAGATCACGCAACGTCTCGAATTCCTCGACCACGTCGGCCTCGGTTACCTCCAACTCGACCGCTCCGCCACCACCCTCTCCGGCGGCGAATCCCAACGCATCCGCCTCGCGGCCCAACTCGGATCCAACCTGCAAGGCGTCCTCTACATCCTCGACGAACCCACCATCGGCCTCCACCCGCGCGACAACACCGCCCTCCTCGGCACCCTCCAGGCCCTCCAGGCGAAGGGCAACTCCCTCATCCTTGTCGAACACGACGAAGACACCATCCGCGCCGCCACCCACCTCATCGACCTCGGACCCGGTGCCGGAGTCGAAGGCGGCGAAATCGTCTTCGAAGGCAAGCCCACCAAAAAAGCCGGTAGCATAAACTCCCCCACCCTCCAGGCGCTTCAAAACCCGCTCGTCCACCCAAGCCGAGGTGCGCGGCGTAAAATCCTCAAGGCCAAGAAGAACTGGCTCGAACTCAAAGGCTGCACCATCAACAACCTCAAAAACCTCGACGTCAAAATTCCCATCGGCCGCCTCAGCGTCCTCACCGGCGTCTCCGGCTCCGGAAAATCCTCCCTCATGCGCGGCTGCCTTTCGGTTGCTTGCGAAAAGAAGCCCCACAAGCCGCCCTACACCAAGGCCACCGGCTTCGAGACCTTCAAATACCGTTACGAAGTCGACCAATCCCCCATCGGCAAAACCTCCCGCAGCTGTCCCGCCACCTACGTCAAACTCTTCGACCTCATCCGCGCCCTCTTCGCCCAACTTCCCGACTCCCGCATGCGCGGCTACACCGCTTCGCGATTTTCCTTCAATAACAAGGAAGGCCAGTGCCCTGAATGCAAGGGCAACGGGCGCATCAAGCTCGAGATGGACTTCCTCCCCACCACCTGGATCGACTGCGAAGCCTGTCTCGGCGAACGTTACAACGACGCCACCCTCGAGATCCGCTACAACGGACTCAACATCGGCGAGATCCTCAATCTCAACATCAAGACGGCGGCCGAGTTCTTCACCGCCCATCCCAAACTCCAAAAGCCCCTCCAGCTCCTCGCTGACACCGGCCTCGGATATCTCACCCTCGGCCAGCCCAGCCCCACCCTCAGCGGAGGCGAAGCTCAACGCCTCAAACTCGTCACCTCCCTCACCAAGGGCCGACCCAAAATCACCGACGTTGGACCCACCAATACCAACCTCTACCTTATTGAGGAACCCACCATCGGTCTCCACCAACAGGACGTCGCAAAACTGACCGACGTCCTCCACCGCCTTGCCGACGAAGGCCACACCGTCGTCGTCATCGAACACCACATGGACCTCGCTGCCGAAGCCGACTACATCATCGACCTCGGCCCCGAAGCCGGCCCCCACGGCGGCCAAATCATCGCCCAAGGCACCCCCGAAGAAGTCGCCAAAAACAAACAATCCGTCACCGCCCCCTTCCTCGCCGCCGTCCTGTCCTAAAAAGCCCGTAGCAGAACCGCGCCAGTTTTCTGCCTCTACCACCTCGACTTCCCTTAAAATGCGACCTGGCAGGGCACGGAACTCCTACTGAACCAGCGTTCCGCTCACAGTGACTTTGGAGGTCACCTTGGCGTTGCCGATGGAGGAGAGATCGCCTTGAGTTCAGGCAGCGTGACCGTTGCCTTGAGGCCACCGGAGGTCATGTAACTCCCCCTCGAGGTCGATGATGAGCTCCCCGTTCGAGACCTTGGTGGTGATCATCTGGATGAGATTGTCATCGGCTCAGACACTGACCGACTTTTCCGGACCGACCTCGACGGTCAGGTCGACGGAGCAATCCAGATTGATCGCGGTGAAGTCATCAACCTCCCGCTGCTCGGTAATTTCATTCCCCAAACCCTTCGTGACGTTGCCAGCGGTAGGAGTGAGGGCCACGGCAGCGTGGAGAAAATTGTGCAAGCTCATACCTCCTATTTGTCAATTTTTGGCGAACAATATCAAGGTTTCTATCTTCAACATCACCGCCGATGGCAAACACCTTATTGCCGCCGCACAACAATCTGGAAATCTCGCTATCTTTCGTATTGCCGAAGATGGTAGACTGACCCGTACCAGCACCCTTGCCGCAGGAAAGAACCCGTGGTGGGTTCAAACAATCTCACCCTAAACAGATGACACTTCTTCGCCCGCTCCTATTCGCCCTCACTCTCTCGGTAGCCCACGCCGAAATCTTCCTCGGTCAAGGCACCATGAGTGGTGAAGTGACCGACTCTTCCATCCTCCTGCAAACCCGCCTCACCGCAACCAAAAAACTCAACACCTCTGGCGACATTCCAGGAGCATCCGGAGTCGCTGCATTCGAATGGAGCGAAAACGAGGACTTCTCAGACTCTCGCCGAACCCCCTACTCCCCAGCCAACGATCAACACGATTTCATCGTTCGTAACGAGCTCACTCAACTGAGACCTGCCACGCGCTACTACTATCGGGCAGTGTTCGGAGCTGACCAAAACGCCCTCAAATACGGCCCCACCTGTTCCTTCCAGACCCTCCCCGGTGCCGACAAGCAGGAAGAGATCCGCTTCATCATCGGAAGCTGCATGAACTACTGCAAGTTCATGCACGGAAAGCCCGCCCGCGCCAGCGGCCCCGTCACCGCCACTGACGAAGACAAGCAACTTGGCTACCCTGCGCTCGCCGCGATGGCCGCCGTGAAGCCCGCCTTCTTCGTCGGCACCGGCGACATCGTATACTACGACAACCCCATCCGCGTTGCCGCGACCATCCCGGAACTCCGTCAGTGTTGGCACGAGCAATTCCGCTTCCCCCGCTTCATCGACTTTCTCCAGGACGTTCCCACCTATTGGTCAAAAGACGATCACGACTTCCGCTACAACGACTCCGACAACACCAAGGACAAACTCCCCTTGCCCATGACGGGCATCGACCTCTTTCGCGAGCAACTCCCCATCGCCCCCATGGGTGACAAGAAACGCCCTACCTACCGCACCATCCGTGTCAGCAAGGATCTCCAAATCTGGCTCACCGAAGGTCGCGACTTCCGCTCGCCCAACAAGATGGAAGACGGCCCCGATAAAACCCTCTGGGGAGCCAAACAACAGGACTGGCTCAAAACCACCCTCAAAGCCAGTGATGCCAAGTGGAAACTCCTCATCTCTCCCACCCCCATGATCGGCCCGGATGACGCCTACAAGAAAGACAACCACGTCAACCTCGGCGGCTTCCGGCACGAAGCCGACGCCTTCTTCCAATGGCTCGGCGAGAATAAGATCGAGAACTTCATGACCTTCTGTGGTGACCGACATTGGCAATACCACAGCATCCACCCCACCGGGATCGAGGAGTTCGCCTGCGGCGCCCTCAACGATGAAAACTCCCGCATGGGCGTTCCTCCCGGATCCAAAAAAGGCACCGATCCCAAAGCGCTCATCAAGCAACCTTTCATCTCCCCTCAACCTAGTGGTGGCTTCCTCGTCCTCACCGCCGGCGAAAAATTAACCATCGAGTTCCGGGACGATTCCGGCAAAAAACTCTATTCCGTCGCGAAATAAACGTCATTGATTCAATCAATATTGAAACCTAAAAAATCGATTCAGTGTGTTTTCAGTTTTCGGCTTATCCTTCAGCCGTTATGAAACAAACACGTCTCTATTCTGATTCCGCATCCTGGGTCTCCAAAACCCTGCGCGATAAACATGAATTCGAGCGCATCACCCATCGCGTCGAAGAAGCCAAAACCGAGAAAATCCTCAAGGAATATCGCAGCTGAATCCACTCCAAAGAAAAACCGCTCTCCTTTGAGGAGCGCGGTTATTAAAACAGGATTCCGAATACTCTCGCGTTATGGACGCCACGGCTTGCCGCTCCCTTTCTTTTCCTGAAGGAATTTGGCATCGACATCGAGGTACCAGGCGTGGAGTCGCTTGCGCATCTTCTCCACGAGTTCTTCGTTCCCTTCCTTCACGTCCTTCTGTTCACCGATATCGTCCTTGAGATTGTAGAGATGGACCCGGCCGTCTTCATAGCGTTCGACCAATTTCCAATCACCCATCCGTACGGCCCCGCTCGGGAATCCGCCTTGGTTGCTGTAGTGGGGATAGTGCCAGAAGAGTGCATCGCGCTCACACTTACCGCCCCCTAAGAGAGGAAGAAGATCAACGCCATCGACGCCCTTCCCGACCTTCCCGCCTGCGGCCTTAACCAGAGTCGGGAAAAAATCGGTGCTCATCACCGGAACATCACTCACGGCTCCGGGCTTGGTCACTCCCGGCCAGCAAACGATAAAAGGCTCGCGAATTCCGCCTTCATAAATCCAGCCCTTGCCACCCCGCAAAGGAAGGTTGGAGGTGGGCCATCCTTCGGAGGTCGAAAGCCCGCCGTTGTCCGAGGTGAAACAAACCACGACCTCGTCTTCGAGGCCCAGCTCTTCGAGCTTCTTCATCACCTTTCCGACAGCCTGATCCATCGCTTCCACCATCGCGGCATACACGGCATGCTTTTGAAGAATACGCACCTTGCGGGGTCCGGTTCCCAGGACTTGTTCCTCGGTTCCAAATTCCCTTCCGGAAATCTTCTCCGCTTTCTTACGATACTTCTCCACCAAATCCGGACGCCCGATCAAGGGCGTGTGCACGGAATAGAACGACAGCATGGCGTAGAAATCCTTGCCCTTGTTCGACTCAATGAAGCGGCAAGTCTCTGTCGCGAGACGGTCGGGCAAATGCTCGCCATCCGGGCCATCTTCCAGGCGCGGGTTTCCATAGGGCGAGAAATACTTCTTTCCTCCATAAGGGCCACCCGCCTTGAAACCGCCGTAGTTGAAATCGTATCCCTGCTTCTCCGGCCAAAATTTCGCATCTTCGCCCAGGTGCCACTTGCCGGCAAAAAAGGTCGTATAGCCCTCCTTCTTGAGAGCCTCCGCGATCGTGACCTCATCAAGATCTAACTGAGCGTCTACCTTGGCCGGGGCAAATTTCCCCGACCGATTTCCGCCGAAGAAATTCGTGGCATTCTTCCTCGTGGGATACCGCCCGGTTTGAATGCCAAAGCGCGTCGGTGAGCAAACCGGATTCGCAGCATAACCGTCCGTAAACTTCACCCCGCTCGCCGCCAAGCGGTCGATGTTCGGAGTCTCATAAAAGGTATCAGGATTATAAGCCCCGATATCCATATACCCAAGATCGTCCACCACGATCACGACATATGAGGTGCCCTGCGCCCACACCGACAGCATGAACCAACATCCCAAAATTGTCTTTTTCACTCTCCCTATACCCTTCACCCGAAACGACCCTTTCACCCGCCAACAATCAGGAGGATTGCTCCAACGAATTCAGAATCGCTCCGGAGACAATCCTTGCGCCCTTTCGGCGAAAAAGAGAAGATCCAGGCTTTGCTGGCAAAAATACTGCTTACAGAAACCAACCCAAATTGGAATTCGCTGATGAAATCTCAAAAATTGTTCCCTGTTCTCTTGTCCATCATATCCGCGTTCCCATTACAGGCTGGCGAAAACCTTCTCGCCAATCCCGGAGCAACCTCCGGAGCAACAACGGGTTGGAACATCATCGCCTCGGGTGGTGACGGCTGGAGTTCCATCGGGCAATCAGTCGAGGGCGACGGAGCCGCCTTCATCACCTCCTATGCCTGGTGTAGCCGCTCACAAACCATCGACCTCATCGGCGCCGGATTCAACGAAGCATTCCTCGACCGCTCTCCTCCCATCAGAGTGCAGGAATGGTTTAAGGGCACCTCCAATGTCGCGGATCAATACTACTTGAAAATCGAGCTTCGCGCGGCCGATGGCACCGTCCTCGATCGCTGGGAAGCCGGCAACCAAACGACGCCCCTCGTGGCCAAGGGAAACTGGCAGGAGCAAACCCACTTATTTGAAAATTACCCTGCCGGCGTCCGCCAAATCTATTGGGAGGACGGTGGCAAAGACGCCGAATTTTGGGCCGGCCACTACGGAAGCATCATCGATGGTGCCCTGCTCGAATTTGCCGACCCCGCCCCGACCGCTATCACCCTGGCCCCCGGCACCTACCCCGTGAATGCCCCGATCGGTGGCGTCGCCGGGATGCTAACAGCCGAGGACAATGACGGCTCATATCATACCTTTGAAATGATCTCGGAGATCACGCCAGTCCCCCTTGTCACCCGCGGATCCAACTGGGCCTATCTCGATAATGGAAGTGATCAAGGGTCCGCTTGGGCTGATCCGGCATTCGATGATTCCACCTGGTTGGTGGGAGCCGCAGAACTCGGCTACGGTGAGGGCGATGAAGGCACCACCCTCGCCGGAGCCTCCACTCATTTTACCAACTACCACCGCCACCGCTTCGAGGTCTCGGCTAACGATCTCGCCAGCAGCGAATCACTCGAGCTCCTCCTCAAGCGGGACGACGGCGCCGTGGTCTATCTCAATGGTATCGAAATTCTACGCGACAACCTCCCCGGAGGCACCATTACCTCCACCACCCCGGCCTCCACAGCTGCGACCGATGATGGCGCCACCTTCACTTCCTTCCCGGTTCCGGTTAACCTTCTCCTCGCTGGCGAAAACGTCCTCGCCGTCGAAATTCATCAAGTCAACCTCACCAGCAGCGACACCAGCTTTGATCTCGAATTGGTCGCCAGCTTTCAGGGCAACTCATACGACAACGCCCTCTTCACCATCGACAACGACCTCCTCAAATTCGCTCAAGCCGCAAACACCCTCCCTGTCTCCATCGATGACCTCTGGACCGTTAACGTCCGCGTCACCGACGATGCCGGTAACACCCTCACCAGCCAACTGGACATCACCGGCGTCGCCGATCCATCCCAAGCCCCAACCGTCATCGCTCTCTCCGAGTCCTTCGTCACCGAAGGCCAAATCATCGGCTCGACCGTCGGCAAGATCCTCGTCACCGATCCTGATCCCGGTGACTACCACACTTTTTTCCTGATTCCAGGATCCGGAGATACCGACAACGCTCTCTTTCAAATCCAGTCCAACCGTCTCGTCACGGCCGTTGTCCTCGATGATTCCATGCTCTTGAGATCCATCCGGCTTCGGGCCACCGATCGCGGTGGCTTTTCCTTCGAGCAAAATCTCGTCATCGAAGTTCGCCCCTTCAACAACATCCCGTCTGACATCACCTTCACCGGGACCAACATTGACCGGACCGCACCCACCGGAACTCTCGTCGGCATTTTGGAAACCCTTGATCTCGATACCAATGATACCCACTCCTTCACCTTCGTCCCCACCATCGGCAGCGAACCAGTCATCGGCTTCGGACAAAACTGGCGCTATCTCGACAATGGCAGCGATCTTGGTGGAAGCAACTGGACGGCCGCAGGTGGAGCCTTCGACGACAGCGCCTGGAAAATCAGCACCGGAAGCTTTGGCTACGGCGATTCCCAAGACACCATCGTCGACTTTGGCCCCGATGCCGCCAACAAATACATCACGACCTACTTTCGACGGACCTTCACTCTAGCCAACCCCGGAGCCTATCCCGGTCACCTCCTCAAAATTCTCCGCGACGATGGAGTCGCGGTCTATCTGAATGGGGCCGAAATCGGACGCGCCGGACTCGCGGCCAACGCCACTGCCACCACTCTCGCCGATGTCGCGATCAACGATACTGACGAAACCATTCCTGTCGATATCACGGTGCCCGCTAACCTATTGATCGCCGGGAGTAACACTCTCGCTGTCGAAGTCCACCAAGCCGCAGTGGGCAGCAGCGACCTCACCTTTGATCTCTCCCTCGAAGGTGAGATTAACGCCTCCGGCTCGAAATACTTTGAAATCGTCAACAGTAATGAAGTCCGCGTCAAACAAGCTTTCACTGACGCAAACTTTACCAACGGCACCATCCTCAATTTGGTCATTCGCAGCACCGACGACGGAGGCACTTCGGTTGAACGCACCTTCTCTCTGAGAGTGGGCCTCATTGACCTCGACGACCTCGATGACGACGGCTTACCCGACACCTGGGAGAACTTTCACTTCTTCGGCACAGCCAGTCAGGGTGGTGATGACGACTCCGACGGCGATGGTTTGACGAACCTCGAAGAGTATTATCATGACACCTTTCCAACCGATCGAAACTCGTTCTTCTCCCTGGAAATCGAGAGAGTGAGCCCCGGTCAGTCACGCCTTTCCTGGCCCTCAAGCTCTGCCCGTCGCTACCGCGTCGAAGGCAGCCCAACCGGAGAGCCGGGGACATGGTCCACCACTCCCTCAGGTTCGCGAACCGGGACCAACACGATCATGAGCGAATCAGTGAACAATTCGCTCATCCCAAAACGTCTTCTCCGAGTGGTCGTCGACTTCCCATAGCTGTCACCGTCAGCTGGCCCGATTCAAAATTGTCGATTGAGTCGGCGGCCTTTTGGGAATCTAATGGTGACCTCCGTATGAAACAGATCGCCCTTCTCCTCGCCCTGCTCGCATCCCCCCTCCTAGCAACTCCCCGCGCCCTACCGGAAGGAGAACTTCCGAACGATAAGCGCCTTGGTGATCTTAAGGATCTCAATGGCGACTTCCCCTTCTCACCGCCGCACTCCAAAGAGGAGTGGACGCAACGTTCCGCAAAAATCAAGCAGGCCCTGAAGGTGTCAGTCGGCTTGTATCCCGAACCGGATCGCACACCCTTGAATCCCGTCATTCATGGCTTGGTCGACGGCGGCGACTTCACCGTTGAAAAAGTTTACTTCGAAACACGACCAGGATTCTTCCTCACCGGTAGTCTCTATCGGCCCAAAGGCGGAACCGGCAAACAACCCGGCGTTCTCTGTCCCCACGGGCACTGGGACGAGGCCCGCTTCTACGACGCCGGAGAAGACGCCGCCAAAAAGGAAATCGCTTCGGGAGCTGAAGCCCTCCTCGAACCCGCACGTAATCCCATCCAGGCCCGTTGCGTCGGACTGGCCCGTCTCGGCTGTGTCGTCTTCCAATACGACATGCTGGGATACTGTGACAACACCCAGATTTCCTACGAACTCGCCCACCGCTTTGCCAAGCAACGACCAGAAATGATCTCGGATAAAAACTGGGGCCTTTTCTCACCGCAAGCCGAGTCCCACCTCCAAAGCATTATGATGCTGCAAACCTGGAACTCGATGCGCGCCATCGATTTCCTGCAAAGCCTCGATGACGTCGATCCGGATCGCATGGCCGTCACGGGAGCCAGCGGCGGGGGCACCCAGACCTTCGTCGTCTCTGCCCTCGATCCCCGTGTCACCGTTTCGATGCCTGCCGTCATGGTATCAACTGCGATGCAGGGAGGTTGCACCTGCGAAAATTCCACGCTCATGCGTATCCAGAATGGCAACGTCGCTTTCGCCGCCCTCTTCGCACCCAAGCCGCTGGGCCTCACCGCCGCCGATGATTGGACCAAGGAAATGGACACCAAGGGCCTCCCTCAACTCCAAAAAACCTACGAGGTCCTCGGAGCCCCGGACAACGTCATGCTGCACAGCCGCACCGAGTTTGGACACAACTACAACCTTCCTTCCCGACAGGCGATGTATCGTTGGTTCAATACCCACCTCGCGCTCGGGTCCGAACACCCGGAACAAGAACGCCCACATACCCGACTCACTGAAAAGGACCTCACCGTCTGGAATTCCGATCACCCCAAGCCAAAAGGTGGCGACGATTTTGAGCGCAGCCTTCTCTCCTCGCTCACTAAAGCCTCCCACAAAAAGATCAGCGAGAATCCAGATCTCGCACGCCTTGGCTGGGAAACCATTCTTGATTCCAATCTCGAAGACGCAGGGAAAACAACCTGGCAACTCGTTCAAAAGAATGATCGCGGAGATCACCTCGAAATGCCCGGCCTCCACAACAACGCAACCTACCAAGAACAAGTCCCCGCCCTCTGGCTCTACCCCAAAACCGAATGGAATAAACGCGCTGTTATTTGGATCACGCCCCTTGGCAAAGCAGGACTTTATGACGCCACCGGCGAACCCCGCGCTGAAGTCAAAAAGCTCCTCGCCGACGGGAATGCGGTGTGTGGCTTGGACCTCTTTCTTCAGGGCGAATTCCTCCCTGACGGTAAACCCATCACCGGGACACGCCGCGTGAACAACCCCCGCGAATCTGCCGCCTACACCCTCGGCTACAACCAACCTCTCTTTGTCCAGCGACTCCACGATATCCTGGGCACCATCGAGATGATCCGCTCCGACAAACATGGCGCTGAGAAAATCGACCTCGTAGGAATCGACGGAGCGGGCCACTGGGCCGCTGCCGTCAACTTTGCGGCAGGCCACGCCTTGGACCGGGTCGCGATCGAAACCAAGGGATTCGAATTCATCAAAATTAACGACATCCGCCATCCCGATCTTCTTCCGGGGGCCTCAAAATACGGTGACCTCCCCGCCTTGATCAGCCTTTCCAAAAAGGCTCCCTGGATCATCGACGAGAAAGGGCTGCCGGATTGGCTGAAGTAATTATCCGACTATCGGAGAGCTTGTCCAAAGCGAGAGAGTCTCGGCTTCAAGCAATTGTTGATGTCGAAGGAGACCAAGACTCTTTTCGCTTCGCCAACGATCTGTTCCCGCTCCACAAAGCCATAGAATCGTGAGTCGAGACTGTTGTCGCGATTGTCGCCCATCATGAAATAGGAGTCCTCCGGGATCACGATAGGCGCGAAACTGCGCTTGGGATTTTGAACTCCTTCAAGAGCCATCACCGCGTGCTTTCGCCCGCCCAACTCTTCCTCGGCAAAGCGGGCCCTGGCCTGCCATTGCTCCGCCAAGCCCTGACGTTGGGATGCTGCGAGTTCCCCATATTGAAGAGGCTCTCCGTTAATGATGAGGGCGTTGTTCTGTAACTCCAGAGTGTCGCCGGGAAGTCCAATGACTCTCTTCACCATCCGCGTCTCAGTGTCGGGAGAGAAAAAGACCACGACATCACCACGCTCCGGATCACTCCATTCTGCCGCTCTCTTGAGGGTCAACGGAACCCTCAAGTCATAATCGGCTTTGTTCACAAAGACGTAAGCGGAGCCGCTGCTACCCCTGATGCGAACTCGCATGAACTACGATGCGGACTCATCCTGCCCGGATGGAAAAAAATCATTCCTCCAGAATCTGGAAAGCCGCCGAGATCACGTTCGTTGAGATCGAGCTGAGCCATCCCACCGACCGACAGCTTCGCATTGAGTTCCAGTCCGGGGTCCGGCTCATCATTGCAGACGACAACCAGCTCCCGCTTGCCGCGAAGCTAATTCACTTCATTCGTCGTAGCGAGGAGGTCTCGTCGTGATTGGCTTCCCCTCAAATCTCAAAATCCTCGTCGCGCTGGAACCCTGCGATATGCGCAAATCCTTCAAGGGACTCGTCATCATTGCCGACGCCCTCAAGGAACAAGGTCTACAATCCGGCACCCTATTCATCTTCACCAACAAGCGGCGCAACCGCCTCAAAGTCCTTTACTACGACCGCACTGGAATCTGCATCCTGGCAAAACGTCTCGAGATCGGGACCTTCTCCTGGCCTCGACCATCGGACGGGAAAAAAGCCTCACTCTCGCTGAGTCCAGAAGCCCTCCAACTCCTTCTCGACGGGATCGACCTTCACGCCGCCACCATGCGTCCATGGTATGAACGTTCGTAAAAAATTTCACCCAAAATAAACTCCGGTTCACGTCGTACTTGGCAAGGAAAATGCTTTATTAAAAGCAACCGTGGACCTCGCAAAAGAAAACGAAATACTCCGTGCCGAAGTCTTGCGGCAGCGTGAGCAGATCGACCTCCTGGAGCGGCGACTCGACCATGTCCTGCGCCAACTCCACAGCGCCAAGAGCGAAAAATTTGATCCCAATCAACTCACCCTGCTCGACGACGAATCAAAAAAAGACGGCCCCTCCTCCGCAACATCCGCCCCGGAGGAGGGCAACGCAAGCGACGCCACAAAAAATAAATCGGCGGCCAAGAACGCCCAGACCAAACCAACGACCCGCATCAAAGGCCTCGAAAACCTCGCCGTCGAAGAGCAAATCCACGTGCCCCTCGAAGTCCAGGCCTCGCCCGAAGACTACGAACGCATTGGCGAAGAAGTCACTGATCGCCTCGAAATCATCCCGCGCAAACTCTTCATCAAGCGTCACGTCCGCCCGAAGTATCGGAACAAAAACGACCGCAGCCAAGCGCCTCTCGTCGCCCCTGCACCCGTCAGCGTCCTCGTCGGAGGCCTCCCCGCCGCCTCCCTGCTCGCCCATCTTTTAGTCGGAAAATACGTCGACCACCTTCCCATTTACCGGCAAGAAAAAATCTTCAAACGCAGCGGCGTCACCATCCCCCGAGACCTCCTGCTCAAATGGCTCCACCGCAGCATCGGCCACCTCCTTCCCATCGCCAACGCCATCCGCGCCCAAACCCTCGGCAGCGCCTACCTGCAAGTCGACGAAACAAAAATCCGCTACCTTGAACCCGGCCACGGCCAATCAAAATACGGCTACCTCTGGCTCGCCAATAACCCCCACGGCAGCCTCTACTATCACTGGGGAGTCGGTCGCGGCGAAGCGCAACTCATCGAAACCATCGGCGAAGACTTTGCCGGTGCGCTCCAATGCGACGGCTGGTCCGCCTACCTCGCCTACGAAGGTCATCATCCCGAAATCGTCTTCATGAGCTGCCTCGCGCACATTCGCCGCCGCTTCCACGAGCACTACAAAATGGCCAAAGAAGCCGTTAAAAAAGACCCTCAGAAAAAAGCAGCCCTCAAACACAGCTGGCAAATCCTCGGCCTTATGGGTCAGCTCTACCGCATCGAATCCGAACTACGCAAAAGCGGAGCCGGACCGCGCCTTCGCCAAGCCAACCGCTCCAGTCAAAGTCGGCCCATCGTCAAACGCCTCAAAGCCATCTTCAAAATCCTCATCGCCCGCTACCGCCCCAGCCATCCGCTTGGCGAAGCCCTGACATACGCCCTCGGCCAATGGACACGTTTTGAAAACTACCTCGAAAACGGCCTCCTCGAAATTGACAACAACCTCATCGAAAATGCCGTCCGCCCCACAAAGCTCGGCATGAAAAATTGGCTCTTCTTTGGGTCCAAAGAAGCCGGTCATCAAGCCGCCGCGATCTACACCATTATCGAGAACTGCCACCGCTACAACATCCCCGTCGAAGACTACCTGCGTGAAGTCCTCGAAATCCTCCCGACCCTCAAAGACCCCGAGACCGAAGCCATCGACCTCACCCCAGCCCGCATCGCCGCCGCCCGCCGCAAAGACCCGCGCCGAAAAGTATCCTCAGCCGACCCTGTCAAGGAGGTCGCGTAGGCACCGCTTAC
>CAWUTG010000098.1:0-31469 GCA_963925135.1 uncultured Verrucomicrobiales bacterium
CGGGGTTGGTAGACGGAAGGCACACTAAGTGTTCATAAGAACATTTAGTGTGTAGAGCAACGATGGGAGAGCTTGTTTGTGATTGGGGAAATTTAAGATGATTGAAGAGCTTTCCAGATCTGAAGCGATGGTTATCGGTCCACAGGCCCGACTGGGACAATTGGCAGAAGCCCCCCCCCTGCTCTGGTCAAAACAGCATCGACGATACTTTGCACTGCGCTTGAGCTTGCGGAAGCAGGCCCGGAGGCAGTTTTCGTCGATCAGTGAAGTCTGTGGGTGGTCACTCCCCTCCCTCATCGGGTGGAGTGTCCCGGTCATCACGATTTAGGAGGAGCTCGCGGCATCAGGCAATCGCCTGGAAAAATCCCCGTCGGGAAAATGTTTATAAGAACACCTTAAGCAGAAGGAAGAAGATGTCCAGTTCCGAGATGATCCTGAAAATTCAGGGCAATCGAGCCAGGAATCAGGAGCTCAGCCACATGGCTAAACCACCATGGCTATTAGCTTTTAGGGTTCTCGCGGATGAATTCATGGGAAATTGAGTTGGATTTCAAAAACACACCTCCGTCACTAATCTGCAAAAGTCTCTCCACTGTGCCTTCAAACAACTTCTTGCCCTCTAAATCCAACCCTACGTCCGAATTCAAGGCACGCCTCGATCGACCTTACCCCTCGCGACGGGGAAGAGTCGCTCAAACAAGCCGCAGCCGTACAGGCTGCCAACTCCAGCGATTCCTCGGGCGACATTTTTTCGTGCACTCCGTGGAGATAGCCGGCGGCAAAGGCATCCCCCGCGCCATTCGCGCCTTCGATAGACTCCGCAGGAACACAGACCGCTCCTTGCTGATGACTCGAGCCATCGGCCCCGGCCCTCGCGGCCCCAAACTCGGTATGCAGCACCACGGCCTGGCGCACTCCGCACTCTAACAAATCGACCGCCGCCCGGGATACCGCTCGGGCATTGGCAGGATCAATCTCTCTCCCCAAGGTGCGCCCCGCCTCAACTTCGTTGATGAGAAGATGATCCGCATAAGGCAGTGAACTCAACACGACGTCACGAAAACGCGCATGATCGGCACTCACGACATCGATGCTCGTGATCAACCCGGCATTCGAGGCTCGCTCTAACAGGTGCGAGGCATAAGTCCGGCCATCTGATGCAAAGGCATCCAAGCCATCGAGTAAAAGCAAGTAGGCGAGATGAAACATCCGTGCCGGGCACTTCTCAAAATCGATCCGCACCCCCATGAAGTTGGCGTTCGCTCCGCGTTGATGAAAAAAGGTCCGACGCCCCGTCCCCTTCGCCGTCATCACATCGGTGTAAGACGTCGTCTGCGAAGCATCCTGGAGCAACAGCGAGGAATCAATGCCATGCTCCCGACAGTCATTGATGATCCAGTCACCGTCGCCGTCAGCCCCGATCCTCCCCGCCGCAGACAAAGGGTATCCGACCCCCATCGCAGCCAAATCCTTCAGGACATTATACGGGCCTCCTCCATTCGAACGCGATTCGCTCTCGATCGTGGCCAACATGTTCTCAGCCGGATAGGCATCGATTCGCTTAATGCGATCCACGATGAAATTCCCGGTAGCAAGAATGCCCTGACGATCTTGGTTCATAGCGTAACGACGCTTTGCGTGGCGTGTGATTCCAGCGCGGCCGCGAAAATTTCATGGGTCGACAGCGCCTCCTCCGGCGTGGCACAGCCAAAGCGATCTCCGAGACTCCCTTCCCGCTCAAGAAGGTAAGCGGCCCACATTTGTTGGATGACGTCGGGAAATCCCGGTTCAAAAATCCCGCCGGTCACCGTCTTAAAGGCCGTCCCAAACCCCAACTCGGTGCGCTTCCAATATTGCTCTTTGCCGCGCTCAAAAATCTCCAAGCCTTTATAGTCAGAAGTCGAATATCGCACCCCTCCGTCCGTCCCGAGGATCTCAATCGTCCACGTGTTGGTGGCACCGGGTTGCAGCCGCTTCATCTCCAGACGAATTGGCACCTCGTCGCCCCCAATCTCGGTCCAGCCATGAATCATGGCATTGTCCCAGGTATCGCACACCGTCGATCCTCCCTTGCCGTCAGGCCGGGTCGGATACCCTTTCTGCAGTTGGGCAAAGAGCCGCTTCGGCTTCCAGCCCAATCGAAGCGGGATGTGGCACGAATGCATTCCGAGATCGTTCAAAACCCCACCTTCACCGCAAGTCGCGTTGATTCGTTTCCAATTCGCCGGCTTATCCGGGTCGAGATCACTGGAATGTTGAAAGGCTGAAAGCACCTCAAGAACTCGTCCGATCTGGCCTGACTTCGCCACCTCCATCGCCCGTTGCCCGCCTGGCAGAAAGGGCAACTCCGAAGAACATCGGACAAAGCGGCCAGTTTCCTTGATCACCTTGCAAATATTCTGCGCCGCCGCGAGATCGATCCCGAAAGGCTTCTCTGCGAGGAGATCTTTCCCGGCCCGTAAGACATCGATATAAATCTTCTCGTGCAGGTGGTGCGGCACCGCCACGTAAACGACATCGATTTCAGGATTCGAGAGAATCTCGTGATAATCGCTCACCTTTTGGGTTACCGATGGAATGCGATCAAACCACGAAAGCACTTCGGGATTGAGATCCGCGACCGCCTTCAACACCGGCGTCACCGGCAGATCAGCCAGGGTGCACCAGCGGGCAAAGGCACTCGTAATTTCGCGACCCATCAGGCCGCCTCCAATAATGGCGATGTTGACATTCATGATCGATAAGCTTGGGCAAGAAGTGAAATGGGATGCATCACCTTCAACTCGGGCAGAGCATTGGCAATTTGCAAATGGCAACCGGGATTTGCCGTTAAGAGAATGGCAGCACCTGTCGAGCGTATGTGCTCAACCTTACGATCCAACAAAAGGCCCGACTGCTCCGGTTGCGTGATCGAGTAGACCCCCGCCGAGCCACAACACCAATCGGACTCCGGCAGATTCACTCTCTCAACCCCGGGAATGAGATCGATGATCGCCCGCGGCTGTAGCGTCACCTTCTGACCATGCGCCAGATGGCAGGAGTCATGGTAAGTCACCTTGACCTTTTCCAAAGGCGAGGGCGGCCGAAGCTCCATTGCTGCCAAAAATTCATGCACGTCCTTGAGCTTCGCATCCCAAACCCTGGCCCGGGGGTCATCAGGCAGAAGCTTCGCGTAGTGCCTCAGATGCGAACCACAACCTCCCGCATTGGAAATGATGGCATCGACCGAATCCGGATCAATGAGATCCAGCAAGCGCCGGGCATTCTCCCGCGCCAACTCTGGTTCACCATTGTGTCCGTGAAGCGATCCGCAACATGGTTGCACCGGCGGGGTGACGACTTCGCAGCCATTCGCCAAAAGGACATCCGCGGTGTCGCGGTTGATCTGCGCAAAAGCCAAGTCCTGCACGCAGCCCGTCAAAAGCGCGACTCGGTATTTTTGGTCACCGGATGGAATCTCAACTTCTTCGATCAACTCATCCGAAAACTTGGGACTCATCCGTGGTGTTTGCGGTTCGAGACGACGAAGATTTTGCGGCAACAATTTCAGCAGCCCAGCTCGACGAACAAACGATTCCACCCCGCTCTTCTGATAAAAACGAAGTGCCTTCCCGACAACCCGCAGCAGGCGCGGATTCATAAAAAGTTGCTCCAAGGTCAACCACCTCCAAAAACTTCGCGAGACTCCCTGATGGATTCCAGCCGATTCAATCTCAGCCCGCGATGTCTCAAAGAGTTCGGCATAATCCACCCCTGCCGGACAAGCGCTTTGGCAAGCCAGGCAACCGAGACAGTAGCTCATCTCATCGGCAAAGGCCTGATTGACCGACAACTCGTCCTCGGCAATCGCCCGCATTAATGAGATCCGTCCCCTCGGACTATGTCGCTCTCTCAAAGTCGCGTCGTAAGTCGGGCACGTCGGCAAACACATCCCGCAGTGCATGCATTGCTGCAACACCGAAAAATCGAGAGCTTTGAGAGAGTTTGCCACCTTTACTTAATCAAAGATTTTTCCGGGATTGAGTCGCCCGTCAGGATCGAGCGCCTTCTTCACCAACTTCATCAAATCATAACTGGCATCACCGAGTTGCTGTCGCAGCCAGGGCTTCTTCGCCAAGCCCACGCCATGCTCACCGGTGATCGTGCCGCCCAGCGCCAGCGTCTTTTCAACGATGGCATCGAGCGCGAGATGCACCCGCTTCATTTCATCCTCGTCACGCTCATCGGTGAGAAAGGTCGGGTGCAAATTCCCATCTCCCATGTGCCCAAAGGTTCCCGCCGTGAGTTGGTATTTCTTGGCTACTTCCGCCACGAAGGACACCATCTCGGCCAGGTGCGAACGCGGCACTGTGATGTCTTCCAAAATGGTGGTTGGCCGAATACGGGCGAGCGCCGAAAAGGCACTCCTTCGCGCACTCGCAAGTCGCAACGACTCCGCTTCATCGCGAGCCGTCGTGACCTCGCGGGCATGATGCGCCTTGGCAATCGCAGCCATCTTCGCCGCCTCATCCTCCACCGCCGCCGGATGACCATCCGTCTCCATGAGCAGAAGGGCCGCACAATCAGTCGGCAGCCCGATCTTAGCAAAATCCTCGACACACTGAATCGTCATTTGATCGAGAAACTCCAGGGTGCAGGGAATGATCTTCGCCGCAATAATGGCCGAAACCGTCTCCGCCGCATCTTCCATGCGGTCATAAACCGCCAGCAAGGTCCGACGCGATTCAGGACGAGGCAGAAGCTTCAAAAGAACCTCGGTGATAATTCCCAGGGTCCCCTCCGATCCAATAAAGAGATCCTTCATCGAGTAACCGGCGACATCCTTCACACATTGATTCCCCAGCGTGGCTTGAGTTCCGTCGGGAAGAATTACCTCCATCCCCATCACGTAATCGCGGGTCACCCCGTATTTCAATCCACGTAAACCGCCGGAGTTCTCCGCAACGTTTCCACCAATCGTGCTGATTTTCATCGACCCCGGATCGGGCGGATAAAACAAACCCTCCCTTGCCGCGGCCTCATCGATCTTCTGGGTGATCACTCCGCATTCCGCGCGAATGGTAAGATTCTTAGCATCCACTTCGAGGATCCGATTCATTCGCACCACACACAGCACCATGCCCCCGGCCTGCGGGACACTTCCGCCGCTCAATCCGGTTCCCGATCCACGCGTCGTGATCGCGACCCCGTTTTCAGTGGCCCATTTGACACAGGCCGCCACCTCCGCAGTCGAGCCCGGTAAAACAACCACGCCCGGATTTTCCCTCAGCACCGCAGTGCCATCGAATCCATAAGGAATGACATCCTCAAGAGACGTCAAAACGTTCCCGATACCTACAATGGCACCGAGCTCTGATTCGAATCCGGAAGGCAAAGACATCAGCTTGGGTTAAATCAGGGACATCGCGGTTTCGACATCGGCATTGTCATGCACCATCGCCATCAAGGCCTGCACAATTCCCCTCGGGTTCTCGTGCTGGATGACATTGCGACCATAGACAATTCCCGACGCCCCTTGTTCGATCAATCCCTTCGTCCGCTCCAAAATCTCTCGATCCCCTACCTTTCCGCCGCCGCGAACCAGAACCGGAATCCCACCCGCCGTCTCCACAACTTTGTGATAAAGGCTCACGTCATCGGTAGGATCTCCCTTGATAATATCCGCGCCCAGCTCGACGGCCTGCCGCACCAAATGACTGATTTTCACCAGATCGCCATCGACCATATAACCACCCGCTACTTCATTGGGCTGAAACACCAGCGGCTCGATCATCATGGGCATCCCGTAGAAGTCTGACTGAGGCTTCATTTTTAAAATATTTTCCACGCACTGCGCGTTCACCTCGGGCGCGCCGGGGATTTGAAAAAGATTCACGCAGACACACGCGGCATCGAGACGCACTGCCTGTAAAATCGCCTCCTCAATCATCAAGCTGTAGGACGTCGATGGCAGCTCCTTGCCATAGATATTTGCCACGTCCGTCCGGAGGACCAAGCTCGGCTTTTCCCGTCCCCGAATCTCTTGAAGATGCCTGGCCTGCCCCACAGTCAACTGGATGGCATCCGGACCGGCGGCAACGAGAGTCTCAAGAACCTTGGGCATGCTTTCAATCCCGGTGAGAAAGCCGGGTTGATTGAAGAAGCCGTGATCGACGGCGACATCGAAGCAGCGGCCCGAGCGGGCATTGAAGAGTCGATTGAGTCTGTATTCTTTCATTTGGGTATCGGGTAATAGTGTCGGTTTGTCGGGAGCTTCGTCGATCAGGAAATTCCCATGAGGTGCTCCATGACATACAACTCCAGCCCTTCGTAGTCACGCGCTTCGCGAAAGGCCGCTTCCTTGTCGGTGTCATAACTCCGCACCTTTTCGAGGAGATGATGAAACACCCGAAGACTGTTGGTGAGGTGGGAAGTCACCGGCAGACCTTTCTGGGTCCGCATGGCCTTCACATCGAGCCCAATGAATTCACCGCGGCTGCCGTAACTCGCCTCTTCTAAAACACGAACTTGATTGAAAGCCGCGCGGAGGTTTGATGAGCCGAAATTCTTATCTTGATCGTATTTGAGGCCGTTTTGATCATTCAGGTGCACGCTGGCGAGCTTGTCGTGGGCCAGCGCAAAGGCCATCTCATCGGAGGGATCGAGTCCCGCCAACTGGGCATGCGCCGTTTCAATCAGCCCCTTGACCCGGTCGGGAGCTTGCGAAGCATATGACAATGCCACCGCGTGCCCGATCGTCGGAACGTACGCCTGGTCCGTCGGTTCGTTGGGCTTTGGCTCAATCCAGACTTCGATGGTGTCATCGTAATCCAACACGCGGTTGATCGTGGCGAGGATCCGCTCGTATGCGAGCTTCGCGTCTTTGGCCTCCCGGATATAGGAACCCTCCCGGGCCAACCACAAAACAAGTGCCTTGGAGCCCAACTCTTTCGCGATATCGATCGACTTTTGGGTGCGCTCCCAGGCGTATTCCCGATCAGCGGCCGAATTCGAAGTGTATCCTCCATCGACAGTCTGCCCCGCGAACCAGAGCCGGGGTGCCACGAACTCGGGAACCAAGCCCTCGTTATCAAGGATGCCCCTGACCTTCCGAACCCATTCAAGAATCTGCGTATGAGACTGATTCTCGAGATCAGGGACGACGTCGTCATCGTGAAACTGCACCCCTTCGAATCCTAATTTTCGGAAGAGAGCATACTTTTCTTCGTGAGGAAAAACCCCGCGGACTTCAGGGCCAAAGGGGTCGGCCCCTTCACTGATATTCCAGGGGCCAAACGAAAATCGATGAGTAACGGGAGTCTTCATGGCGCACATCATTCACCGGTTTCGGATTTTCAACTAATGCCCATTTCTCTAAAAAATGATACCCTCGTCTCACCATTCCCTATTTCACATCTCATTTTCGTTACCAGTCAATGGATTCGAGACGCTCCAACGAATCATGCCACCGGGCAACAAATCCAATCTTCCCGACTTCACAGGCTTTTGCGGAACTCACGCGGAGTTTGATTCCAGCGTTCTCGAAAGAGCCGGTTGAAGTGAGAAAGGTTCTGAAAGCCAGCCCCAAAGGCTGCTTCCGTGATACTGCAATTGCCCTCAATGAGGAGGCGACGGGAATACTCCAATCGAAACTGCTGAAGGAAGCTTGTAAATGACTGGCCGGTGAATTGAGGAAAGTGACGGGAAAAGGTCGCTCGACTCACTGCAACATGTTTAAGAACGTCCTGCAGGGCCAGGGGGTCCTGAAAATGGCTGCTGATGTAATCAATGGCTTCTGCAATGATCTCACTGTAGCTGCCGGTCCCCGAATTCCAGTGGATGGGGCGCGAAAGACTGGATCCAGCCGTCGAGTCGGCCGCGGACAACGCTCCCCCGATATCTCCGAGCAGACCCAGAATGACTCCGAGCCGACCAGCCCCTGACTGCGCCACCGCCGCCTTCAGGCCCGCAGCTACCCGGGCCGAAAGGGCGGAATCAAACAGCAGTCCCTTCGCCGCCCTCTTCCAAAGAAAATCCAACTCCCGCAGTTCTGGAATGCCCGCCAACACGGAACCGGGTCCTGTTCGAAACTGCAGGGCGATCCCGCTGGATTCATCGACCTTCCATTGATGAGGGAGGAGGGCTCCCAAAAGCACCGCCTCGGGCGCGTTGATCTGTCCGATCGAATCTCCCACGAGACGAATTCCCCGTCCTGCCGAAAAATGAGTCAACTCAATCTCAGGATGATAATGCCAGCGATCCCCCATTCCTTTGGAACCCCCAAGCGCTCTCTGACCGTGATGCACCTTGGGATCTGCCACGGAGCCATCCCAGGAGAGCAGGCGAAACGACTGATCGAGCGAACTCGGAACCTTCTCGAGAGAAGGTGAGGTATGAGTGTCATCTTTAATCATGCCTGTCTTGCCACTCCAAAACTCGCGTGGATTGACTCATCCTACGCCTTGGGAGTACGTTGAGGATACCGCAAGATTCGAGGGCGGCAAGAGCATGACCGGCTGACTCACCCTTTTTAATGTCATCTTCCCGCCCTCCCGACCGTAAACTGTTTCCACATGAAAATTGCAATCGCCCTGCTCGCACTCACCCTGCCGCTTCTCTCCGCCCCACCCCAAGAAATTACCGGGCTCACCGAACCTTTCTCAGTCGTCTTTGATCAGGACGACACCCTCTACGGGGTCGAATACGAAAACGGCAATCGTGTCTTCCGCCTGCAAGACGGAAAACTCGATTTCATCGCCGGCCGGAAATCCCCGGGAGGAAACGAGCTCGGGGACGTTGCCGAAGGGGACGGTGGCCCTGCCGCCGAGGGCCGATTTAACGGGATGCACGATCTCGCCCTCCACCCGGATCATCGCCTCTTCATCGCCGACACCTTTAACTCACGAATCCGTGTCATCGATCTCAATACCGGCAAGCTCTCCACCCTCGGTGACGGAAAACTGAAGTTCAAAAATCCCTACACCGTCTCCCTTCATCCTGATCACAACAAACTCCTCGTCGCGGATCTCGGCCAACTCAAGGTTTTCGAGATCGATCTCGCCTCTCATAGGATGAAAACCGTCACCGGAAACGGAAAACGCGGTATTCCCGAGGATGGCAAAAAAGCGACCCTCTCTCCCCTGGTCGGCCCGCGCGCCGCCATCTACGGAGCAGACGGCACGATCTTCATCGCCTCCCGGGAAGGCCACGCTCTCCGTCACGTCGACCAAGAAGGACGCATTCACACTCTCGTAAATCCCTCCGGCAAAAAAGGCTACTCCGGCGACAATGGACCCGGCACCGCCGCCCAACTCAACGGCCCCAAACACCTCGCCCTCGACCCCGGTGGCAACATCGTCATCAGCGACGACAACAACCACGCCCTCCGCCTCTACAAGGTGAAAGAGAAAACCATCCACCTGCTTGCCGGGACCCCGCCGAAGTCCGGGAAATCTCTCGGAAAGGAGGCCGCCTCGACTTCCATCAACCGCCCCCACGGAGCTCGCTATGATGCCGATGGCACGCTCTGGGTGGTCGATTCTTTCAATCATCGCCTCCTCCATTTCTGCAAGTAATTATCCTCGACGGACTACAAAGCCAACTTCCATCTTTGCTCCCCATGAAGCTCACCTTCGTCCATCTTTCCCTCTGCCTTCTAGCCGCCGGCATCATCTCCGCCGCCGCCGAAGTCATCCCGCTTAAAAAAGACTCCCGCATCGTCCTCCTCGGCAACGGCCTCGGCTCCCGCATGATGCAGTTCGGAATCTTTGAATCCAGCCTCCACATCCTTCACTCCGAAAAAAACCTCTTCATCCGCAACATCTGTGATGAGGGCAACACCCCCGGCTTCCGCCCCCACTCCGGCCGCCCCTCACCCTGGGCCTTTCCCGGTGCCGAAAAATTCCACCCGCCCCTTTCCAAAGCCCAAGACCGCTGGGGCTCCGGCCACACCGGCTCCGGCTCCATGCCCACACCCGACGAATGGCTCACCCAACTCAAGCCCGACATCATCATCGCCTTTTTCGGTTACAATGAATCCTTCCAAGGACAAGCCGGACTCGAAAACTTCAAAGGCGAACTCCACGCCTTTATCCAGCATACCAAATCTCAAAAATACAACGGCAGCTCCCCTCCCCAGCTCGCCCTCGTTTCCCCTCTGGGCTATGAGGATCCATCCACCGATCGCGAGCGCACCGTCGATTCCAATCTCGCCCTCTACACCGCTGCCATGGAACAGGTCGCACAAGAGGAAAACGTTCTCTTCCTAAACTGCTATAGTCCCTTCCACAACTGGTTCCGGGTAAAGGAGAAGCTCACCCGCGACGGCATCCTCCTCAACCGTATGGGCCAGGAACATCTTGCCGAACTCATCATCGCTAAACTCTTCGGAAGCGGCCCCGCCGACGCCTACCGTTTCGGCACCCGAACCGCCGTCCTCGAAAAAAACTGGGTCTGGGAAAAATACTACAAGATCCCCAACGGCGTTCACGTCTACGGTCGTCGCCACAGTCCTTTCGGCCCCGTCAACTACCCGCCCGAGCTCAAAAAACTCGAGGAAATGTGCGCCGTTCGCGATCAGGCCATCTGGGCCGCCGCGCAAGGGAAACCCTTTGACCTCGCCGCCGCCGACGCAAAGGCACCTCCTCTTCCCGAAGTCAAAACGAACTACCGACCCAGCGCGAAAAACGGCGCCACCGAATATCTCTACGGCGACGACGCCCTCGCCTCCTTCACCACCGCCCCCGGTTACAAGATCGACCTCTTCGCCTCCGAAAAAGAATTCCCCCACCTCGCCAACCCCGTCCAAATCGCCTTCGACAACCAGGGCCGTCTCTGGGTTGCCACCATGCCTACCTACCCACATTGGAAACCCGGCGACCCTAAACCAAACGACAAACTCCTCATCCTCGAAGACACCGACAACGACGGCAAAGCCGACAAGGAAACCATCTTCGCCGACGGCCTCCACCTCCCCACTGGATTCGAAATTTCACACGACGGCGTTTACGTCGCCCAAGGCAACCACCTCATCCGCCTCCAGGACACCGACGGTGACGACAAAGCCGACGTCCGCGAAATCGTCCTCAGCGGATTCGATGACCACGATACCCACCACGTCATCAGCGCCTTCTGCGCCGATCCCTCGGGCGCCATCTTCATGGGCGAAGGCACTTTCCTCCACAGTAATGTCGAAACCGCCTACGGCCCCGTCCGCAGCTCCAACGGCGGATTCTTCCGCTACAGCCCGCAACGCAACCATCTCGAACGCTCCGCCCGCCTCTCCATCCCCAACCCCTGGGGCATCGCCTTCGACGACTACGGTCAACCCTTCTTCCTCGAAACCTCCGACCCCGACCTCCACTGGATGACCCCCGGCTCCATCAATGTCGACTACGGCCAATTCGCCCCCAAGCCTCCCTCCCTCCTCGAAAACTCCCAACGCGTCCGCCCCACCTCCGGGCTCGAATTCGTCTCCAGCCGCCATTTCCCCGATGAGGTCCAGGGCGACATCATCCTTGGAAACACCATCGGCTTCCTCGGCCTCAAACAACACCAGGTCCTCGACTCCGAATCCGGCTACCAAACAAAACACCGCCACGATCTCCTCACCTCCACCGATGGCAACTTCCGCCCCGTCGATCACGAGTTCGCCCCCGATGGCTCCCTCTACCTCTGCGACTGGCACAACGTCCTCGTCGGCCACATGCAACACAGCGCCCGCGATCCCCTCCGCGATCACCAACACGGCCGTATCTACCGCATCACCTACCCCGAACGCCCCCTCGTCGAACCCGCAAAAATCCACGGAGCCTCTGTTGATCTTCTCCTCAATAACCTCACCCTTCCCGAATACCGCACCCGCTACCGCACCCGACGTGAACTCCGCGGTCGTCCCTTGCCCGAAGTCTTCTACGCCATCCAGGAATGGATGCACACTCCCATCGCCCAGGATCCTAACTTCGAACACCACATGCTCGAAGCCCTCTGGGTCACTTGGGGTCTCGGCCATGTTTATGAAGACATCTTCCAAAGACTCCTCGTAGCGAAAGATCCACGCATCCGCGCCGCCACCATCAAAGTTCTCCGCTACTCGGGCCATCAAATCAAACACCGGCGGACCCAAATCCTCCAAAAAACAGCCGACGACAAATCGGCCCGCGTCCGATTAGAAACAGCGGTCGCCGCCTCCTGGCTCTCTCCGGAGGAAGGACTGCCAATCCTCAAAGCTGTGGCGAGTCAACCCATCGACTCTTGGCTCAAGCCCGTCCTCGAAACCGCCACCGCCAACCTCAAAGGACAGGAAGTCAAAGGCGACGCCGCCGAAAAAATGCCAGCCCCCACCGCTCCCCTCAAAGGAGAAGCCCTTACCCTCTTCAAAAAAGGCCACGAAGTTTACAGCCGCGAAGGCCATTGCATCACCTGTCACCAACCCGATGGCGAAGGCCTCCCCGCCGCCATGTTCCCGCCGCTGTCCGGGACCAAATGGGTCCAAGGCAGCGAAGAACGCCTGATTAAAATCACCCTCCACGGACTGTTAGGCCCCATCGAAATCAAAGGGAAACAATACCCCGGCCAAGTCCCAATGACCGCCTTCAAACAACTCCCCGACGAAGAAATCGCCGCCGTCCTCACCTACGTGAGAAACACCTTCGGCAACAGGGCCTCCGTCATCACCTCCGCCAAAGTCAAAGAAGTCCGCGAGTCCACCAAATCCCAACAAAGCTTCTATGCCCCCGCTGACCTGTTGAAAGAACATCCGCACGACTAAATGAAGAAAAAGCCGTAGCCAAAAGCTCCAGAGGCTGTCGGAAAATGATTTCTTGAGGGCTTCAAATTTTATTTCGCGTCACTTTGGGAGATCTTTTTCTGAAATTTTTGGGCCGTGACTTTTTCGGGCTTTTTTGATTTTCCCGAAGGAAGGCAAGGCCCCGGCAGGCGAGGATTTCGAGGGGGGCGGACTCACACCTCAATCGCCTTCCCGGCATCAGGCACGATGACGCGGTCTTCGATTCCGCGCTTCCGGGCCTCGGCGAGGAGACGTTGGATGGGTTCATCAGGATGCTCATTGCCCAAGGGAAAAGTCCCGTAGTGCATCGGCACCATCAACTCGGCACCGAGATCCTCGAAGGCTTGCAAGGCCTCTTCGGGATTCATGTGAACGTCGCGGCCGCTCGGCGCGTCGTAGGCTCCGATCGGCAGCAGTGCGATACAGATATCCTCCCTCGCGCCGATCTCTTTGAAGCCCGGAAAATAGGCGCTGTCGCCGCAGTGGAAAACTTTACGCGATCCCGATCCCACCAGAAAGCCGCCGTAGTCGCGATTGACATCAGCACCATAGCGCGCGCCCCAGTGATGACTCGGCGTATGCACGACCCGCATCCCGGAAATTTCGCGCTCTTCCCAGACCTTCATCTCGGCGATGGATCCAAAACCCAGTCGCTTGACCAAACTCCCGCTTCCCCGGGGAACTACGATGCCCTCTTTCGTCTGAATCGTCCGGAGCGACTTCTTATGCAAATGATCAAAATGGGCGTGAGACACCAAGACTAAATCAAGCTCAGGCAGATTGGCCAAGGACAAGCCCGGCTCCCGTTGCCGCTTCACCGGACCATGCCAGTTCGCCCAGTTGGGATCGAAAATGACGGCGTGCGATCCGAACTGCACCAGGAAGGAGGCATGTCCAATCCACGTGACGCGAACGACCCCTTCATTGGGAGGAGTAATGATAGACTGCTCGGTCTGGCCTTCCCGTTTCTTCAGGAGTTGGGGAAGAAGCCGATGCCTCCAGAAGGTATAATTACGACCCGGCCACCCTTTTTTAGGCACCAGTCCGGAATTACGATCCTTCTGCTCCATAACCTTTGATTTTAAGCGAGGCTACGTGAAATTTCGTCTGCCCAATGTTTGGCGAGCCCGGCGTAATCAGTGTTCCCCTCGGCGTAGGTGATTCCACGCGAGACGTTGATGACGCTCGGCGCGATCCGTCCACTTCCCTTGAGCGAATCGAGACTTCCACCCTGCGCACCCAGGCCGGGGACCAGCAAGGGTACATCCGGCAGGTTAGCGAGGACATCCTGGTCGGCATTGGTCAAGCCAACCACCAATCCGGCCGTGGTTTTCTTTCCTTCGCTGATCGCCCGCGTGCAGAGATCCCCCACTCGCTCGAAGAGGGCCTTCCCTTCACAATCGCGACGCTGAAAATCAACGCTGCCAGCATTCGAAGTCACCGCGAGAAGATAAACGCCCTTCCCTTCCCAGTCCAGAAAGGGCTCCAGAGTGTCGTATCCGAGGAAAGGATTAAGGGTGACCGCATCGACTCCCCAGTTTTCAAAGTACGAACGCGCGTAATACTTTTGGGTTTCGCCAATATCACTGCGCTTGGCATCAAGAATGACCGGAACGTCGTTGGGCATTTCGTTGAGAAGTCCTTCTAAAATCTCAATCCCCTTCAAGCCCATCGCTTCGAAGTAGGCCATATTTGGCTTAAAGGCCGCGGCATATTCTGCCGTCTCGCCCACCACCCGGCGCAGAAATTCCGCGATTCCATCGACGCCACCTTCAGTAAAATCAGGGCGGGGATCCAAGCCCACACAAAGGGCGGAGCCCGTGATTTCGCAACGGGATTTCAGACGATCAGCGTAGGTCATAGCTCAACTGTATTCTCTCCAATCGGAGTGGCAAGCCGACGTTGAAAGCACATTAAAACCAAACACGCCGCCGCAACCAAAATGAGCCCGAAATTTGCCGCCAATTTGAGCGGATAATTCGTGGGTTCGGAATCCTTACCATAACAACCGCAATTGATATTGAGCCCCTTCGACCAAACCCACGCGATGGCGACATTGAAGACGAGCAGCATTCCCAGAATCATGACAAGCCCGCCCAACTTTCCGAATCCGCTCACCACCGCAAGCCCGGCAAAGATTTCCACCCAGGGGAGACTGTAGGCCACAACGGCATCCCAAGGCTCCCCGACAATTTGAAAATTCCCCACTGCCCCGGTAAACGCCTGCAGGTCCTGCAACTTCACAACACCACTCCAGACGAAAAATATTCCCAGCCCAATTCTGAGGATCCACTCAAGCGCTTTCACGAGGGTGAGACTAGTTTCAAAATCCAGAATGACGAGCCCTACCTACCCGCGTGGGCAGCTCAAAATTTTAATTTTCTTAACCATCAAAATTCCCGGCAATCAGCCAGATCCCACGACGCACTAGGAAGCTTCATTCATCTCCAGAATGAGTTTGACTCAGCTTATGCGACCTCCATGTTATAAATCTTAATTCCACAATGACCCTTCAGTGTCCTTTGGATCACATACTGCACAAAAAGACAATGACTCGAAAAAATACACCCCGAAAGTTTGCACTCAGCGGCACACTTGCATCGGCAGTCGCCCTGTCGACCGCCTTCAGCCAGGTGACCCCGGGCGGCACCTTTGGCGATAAGGCTCTCCTTCTTGAAATCGGGGGAGGCGAAGCTCTCACCGCAGCCGGAACGCCGGACGGATTCGGACCCAGCCTGATCCATGAATTTGACACCGAACAGTCCGTCGATGGCACTTACGAACTCAATCCCAGCGGCACTGATTCCAGCCAAATCGCGCTGAGCTCGGGTCGCCACCTCGTCATGTATGACACCCGCTTTGATGCGACTGCGGGAGCCAACCGGGCTGAAGTCCTGGCAAACCTGAATTTGGCAGGCTCCCCGCTCGCGATCGGCCGGTCACAAGGCTTCCTTCGCCGAGTGGGCGGATCCGACGAAATGGTCCTCTCCGGAGGAGGCATCATTACGGTTGCCTCGGACGAGGACATCCTGACCCTCGAAACGCGGCGCTCGGACACCAATCCCGACGGCGCAGTTCTCCCAACCCGGGCCGCCAATGGCACCGCGATCCAACTTCTCAAGCTCGACGACAGCTGGGACTTCCTGAGCGTCCACCGCGCCTCGGACCAAGCCGGCGCGATCAATACAACGTTCACCGATGTCGCTTACGATAGCATCGATGCCACTTCATCCTTCGGGTCAGCCTTTTCCTTCGCAGGATCCTCAGGGGACATCACTCTGAATGCACCCGGACTCTACCTCGTCTTTGCCAACACCCGGATCGAAAAAGCCGGAGGAAACACCGTTCGCACGAATTATCAGCAACGTCTCACCTTGGATGGTGCGGAAGTCGAAGGATCAGTGACGACCACCTACTTGCGAGGGAACGCCAATTCAGAAAACGTTCAGAGCGGCGTGGCCGCGATCGGAACCCTGGTCTCGGCAACCGCCGGCCAGGTTCTCAGCGTCGAGCTCGCCATGGAAGCCGGAGGCACAGCCTCAACGATTCTCGGTAATGAAACAGGTCTCACCATCGTCAAACTCCCCCTGGGAGCCAAGTCGATCTCGCTAACCAGTGCCGCGAGTCAGGAAGTCAATAACCCGACGACCACTCCGGTCACCTTTGATACCGCTCTCGGCGGAAGCGCCCAATTCACCCACACCACGGGCACAAGCCCGGTCACAGTGAATGAAGACGATGACTACCTCTTCTTCGGAACCGTTTTCACCTCCAGTGATGACACCAATGACAACCAGGACCGCATCGTGCCCTTGCAGGGATGGCAAATCGACGGCGCCGGAGGCCCCATCGCCCGTGGCCGTGGAGCCGCCTACAACCGCGATAACGGCGGAAACCGGACATCCGGAAGCTGGGGCGGACTCCTGACCCCGCTCACCAGTGGACAGACCATTGAACTGACCACCGAAGCACTGGCAAACGGCGATCTCGGAGCCACCAGCGCTGTTTCACTGAAAGGTCTCAGCATCTCCAGCCTCGTCCTTTCCAACGACCCGGTGGTTGTCACCAACCTCCCCTTTGAGATCGTTCCGGGGACCATTGGTGTTATCACCGAGGCCTCCCTTGACACCTTCGACAACGACACCCCGGAGTCGGGACTGACCTACACCATCACATCCGCTCCGACCGGAGGAACACTCTCTTTCCTCGGTTTCACCACCCTCGGTCTCAACGACACCTTCACCCAGGCCGATATCGACAACTCCAATATCCAGTTCGCCGCAGACGGCTCCCCGGTTGTCGGAGGATGCGACTTCATCGTTTCTGATGGTTCGGCCACAGACTCGGGAAGCTTCGTGATCAACGTCAAGTATCCGGACGCCTCGGTATCCATCGCCAGCAACGGCGACGTCAATGAAGACTCTCTCGCCGGATGGACCATTACGTCAACCCAAGCCCCAACGGGTTCCAATATGACCGTCAACATTAGCTACTCCGGAACTGCCAGTGACGACAGCGACTTTACCGGAGTGGCTTCAGCCGCGATCACTGTCGGGAGCACCTCGACGAATCTCAATGTGGCCACCCTGACTGACGGCCTGTTCGAAGGCTGCGAAACCATCATCGCCTCCATCGATTCATTCTCGGGTGGCGAACTCACCCCTTCCGCAGGGGCAAATTCCAGCGCGATTGTTCTTCTCCACGACGGAGGAAACAGCAATCCCGTCCTCACCGGCCCCAGCGTGATTTTCGCAGGGACAGGAACGGTTCCCCTCACCGGTCTCGGCGTCCTTGATCCGGATGCCGGATTCCAGTCTACCGTCTCCACCACTGAAGCCCCGATCTTCTTCTTCAGCGGAGGTTCCAACGTCACCACCTTTGCCGATTTCCGCTCAGATGATAACGCCAGCTTCGATTACGATGCCGGCGGCAATGCCCTGAATACCGCAAGTGGCTACTCGGTTGAACTTGATTTCGCAGTCAACCCCGCTGATCTGGCCGGCACGGTGCAAGTCTGGGAAATGGGAGGCAGCAGCAACGGCAGCTCAATCCACCTCGTGAACGGAATCCCCCACCTCCTCGTAAAATCAGGGGGCACAGCCGTGAACTTCCCCACGGACGACACGACTGTTCCAGACGTTTTCAATGATTTGGATTGGGCTGGCGACAACACCGTGGTCGTTCCGCTTTCCACCACTGCCCTCGCACCCGGAAGCCTCGCCCGTATCGCAGTCATCCTGAGCGATGCCAACGACACCGTCACCTATTCTGTGAATGGTGCCGCCGCTGCAACGGCCTTCCTGCTCAACAATGACAACAACAACTGGGTAGGCGATCACACCGTGAACATTGGCTTAAACGCCGGGACCGGCACAGGTGGTAACACCACCACCGCCGCGACAACATTCACTGATGTCGATATCCTCAACCTCTCGGGAGGACCGGCCGCCGTGTCTTGCCTCAAGTTCTGGAACGATTCAACTGGAACCATCTCCGCCTCCGGGGCAGCCACTCCAGATATTGTCACCGTAACCCTCACGATCAATGGATGGACCGCCGATGCCGGCGATCTCACTGCCGACAGTGGAAATGGTGAAATCTACTCCAATGGAGTCTGGTCCATCACTGCAGATTCCGTCACTGCCAGCGCCGCGCTCGCAGCCGTCAACTTCGTGACTGGTATCGCCACCGCGGACCCCACCACCCTCTCGGTATCACTTGAGGACGGTAATGAAGACGGAGGGAGCGCAGTCACCCGCAGTCTCCTCGTCACCTCGGGCATTCCTGATCCCATTTACGTGGATGACGACCTCGCTGGAACGCCCTTCGCAGCCGCCATTACTGATGCTGACGGTGGTTCCGCAGTCGCTCCAGCGACCATGGGTTTGAGTGCCTTTGCCACCATCACAGATGCCCTCGCAGTGGTTTCCCCAACTGGAACGATCATCGTGAACGACGGTGACTACTCCAGCGAAACAGTTGTTCTGAAAGACACCCTCACCCTTCAGTTGACCGATACCGGAACGGGCACCGTGACCCTGACCTCCTTCAACTCACCGCAGGGACCGAATATCGATCTTGGAGCTGAGACCCTTGTCTTAAATAATACTCCCCAAAACATTCTCGACTGCACCATTTCAGGCAGCGGCAACTTCATCAAAGACGGCCCCGGTCGCCTCATTGTCAGAAACACCCTGACATACACCGGCACCACCACCGTCAACGATGGCTTCTACCGCGGCGGATACATCGCAGGGCAAATTCAATCCACCTTCGATGGCGGTGGCCCCATGGTTGTCAACAGCCCCGGCGTCATTGAATTTAACGTCGGAGCGGGCGTCTCGCAAACCGTCACCGGAGTCATCAGCGGCGACGGCGAAATTCAAAAAATCGAAAATGGAACCCTCATTTTCGATGGTCCGTCCGCCAATACCTTCTCCGGTGGCTTCATGCTCGGAGATGGTGCCAGCACCACTTTCGACGGTGTTGACCAGGGAGCCCAGGAAGGAATCGTCATCGTTAACCGCGGCGATCACTTCGGAACCGGACCCATCCTCTCCCGCGGAGCCCAGCTGCAGGCTGGATCAACGGGGGTCGTCATTCCCAACGACATCAACATCACCAACGGAGGATTCCGCTGTGGTGGACTCATTGACTTCGAACTTGCCGGCACCATCACCACCATCGATGGCACCACCCGGGGATTCGGAAACTACGGACTCGAGGGAGTGGACCTCACCATTAGCGGGGACATCGTCACCACCACCGGAGGAAATGTTTCCTTCGAAGGAAGCAATGACAGGGACAACGGTACTTGGACAGTGACCGGAGACATCAGTGGACCAGCCAATGTGTTGGTGCAAAACAACCTCGACAACGGAGAAGTCACCTTCACCGGAACCAATACCTACCTGGGAACAACGGTCGTGAACGCCGGCGGAACCCTGTATCTGAATGGTTCGCATGAAACCGGCGACAACTACACCGTCAATAGCGGTGGCGTCCTCGGCGGAACCGGATCGACCACCTCCGCCGTCACCGTCGCCGCCGGAGGCACCCTGACTCCCGGAGTTGACACCATCGGGACCCTCGCAACCGGTGCACTGACCTTGAATGGCGACCTCGCCATCGACGTCGATAACACCGCTGGTGCCGCCGGAACCGATTGGGACCAAGTCATCGTCACTGGAGCCGTCTCCGTCAGCAATGGATCGCTCATCGTGTCACAATCCGCCACTGTTGAAGCAAGCCCTGCCGACATCGTCATCATCTCGAATGATGACACCGATGCCGTCTTCGGCCCCTTCCTGTCCGGAGATCCCTTCACGGCCAACTTCCTTTCATCGGGACTTGGTGGCGAAGTTGACTACCTCGGAGGCGACGGTAACGACATCGCCCTGACTGCGGCTTCCACCAACGCCATCGCAGCCTGGCGCGTTGTCAACTTCGGCTCCGCCGCCAACAGCGGCATTGGAGAAAACTTCTCCGACGCAGCTGACTCGGATGGCATCAACAACCTCCTCGAATTCGCCTTCGGCACCGATCCCAACGCTGCGGATCAAGCTGATTTGGCATTCGACGGAAGCGTGAATGGCATTCCTACCGTCCAAGTCGTCGACAACGGCGGGATCAACGAGTTCAACGCCGTCTTCGTAAGAAGAGATGATCATGGAACATCCGGCAGCGTGACATACACTTTGGAGTTCAGCTCCGATCTCGAAAATTGGTTCGAAAGCGCAACGGTTCCGACCTTGGTCACCGACTCTACCGATGACCCGGCCTATGAAGTCGTCTCCGTGGCTTACCCGTCCTTCCTTCCCGATACGCAAGCTCCACAATACTTCCGTGTCATCGTCAACCTCGTCCCCTAGGAAAAAGTCAGCACGGTAAAGACCTCATTTGGCCCCAGGAACTTCTCAAGTCCCCGGGGCCATTTTTCTTTCACCCCGGGCCAAACTCCGGAACATCTCCTCCTCCGCATTTCACAAGTTGGGAAATGCACCTTTTCTTTTCAGTAGCGCTCTCTAAATTCCTCACATGATCCTGATCAAGAAAGCGTCGATCCTTCTTGCCGCCTCTCTCACTTTTGTTTCCTGCGGTAGCAATCCCGATGCCCCTCAACTCGCCAGTATCACCCGTGCCGGCGAAAGCACTGCTCAAAAATTCTACAACTCCGGGTTTGCCGCTGAGTCCGCTGGAAAATTTGGCAAGGCCATGAAGGACTACAAGACGATCACCAAAAAATTCCCCCTCTCATCCGTCGCAGCCAACGCCACTTACCGCTACGCCAAGCTTCTTGAGAACGATCGTGAGCCTCTCGAAGCGTTCGAGGCCTACAACGCCCTCCTCACCAAATACCCCGCCTCCCCTCACTATGCCGACGGCATGAAGCGTCAGGAGGTCATCGCCCACCAGGTCGCGCAGGGACATATCAAGAGCTCCTTCATTGGCTTCAAATCCCGCATTGAAGTCAAACGGACCGCTGAAATGCTGGCACAAGTCCGCGACAACGCCCCACGGGCCGCCTCCGCAGAAAAGGCCCAATTTGCCATCGGCCAAGTTTACGAAACCGCCGACAATAAAGAAGCAAATGCCATTGACGCCTACCAGAGCGTCGTCCGGGACTACTCCAATTCCAAATATGCCCCCGAGGCCCAATACCGCATCGGAGCCATCCTTCTCAAGCAAGCCGCAAACGGAAACGAAGACGCAGCCAACCTGGATCGCGCTCACAAGGCCCTCGATGACGTCCTCATACGCTATCCCAGCCACCCGCGTGCCGCCGATGCCCGCCGTGAAATTGCCAAGGTCAACTCCGGCGACATCCAGCGCTCCTACAACGTTGCTGAATTCTACCGCAAAAAAGGACAGACCGCCTCCGCGCTCTTCTACTATCGTGAGGCCGTTCGTAAATCGAAGCCCGGACCTCTCCGCTCCAGAGCTGAAGCTTGGATCGCCAAACTCAGCTCCTAATCGCCCTTCACGATGCGCATTCTCCTGACCATCCTCTGCCTGGGTCTGCTCAGCTCCTGCGCTGGCTACCGCTGGGGTGGCAACAAGCCCTCCCACCTCGCCGGGGTGCAATCCATCTATATCCCGCTTGCCAAGAGCCGGGTTATTTTCCCACGCGTCGAAGCCCTCGCCACCAACTCCGTGGTCGACGCCTTCACGGTTGATGGCACCTATCGCATCGGGTCCTCCAGTAAATCCGACGCCACTCTCTTCCTCACCATTGAGCAACTCACCTACCGCCAGGCCCGCTCCTCGCGCGAAGACGTTCTGCGCTCCGAGGAACTGCGCCTTGAGGTCGTCGTCTCATACGAGCTCATCGACCCGTCCCGACCCGGCATCGTTCTCGAATCAGGAAAGGGCCGCGGCCAGACCCGACTCTTCGTTGACAACAACCTGCAAACCGCCCGCGCCAGCGCCCTGCCCGACGCCCTCCAAAGGGCCGCCACCAGCATCGTCGCCCGCCTCGCCGACGGACTTTAAAAACCCCTCATGGTCACCTTCGTTCCCACCCCCATCGGCAATCTCGGGGATATTACCCTGCGCGCCATCGAAGCGCTCAAGGAAGCCGACCTCATCGCCTGTGAGGACACCCGGCACTCCCTCAAGCTCCTCAATCATCTCGAGATCGCCCGCCCCTTGATCTCACTCCACGACCACAACGAGCAGCAACGCATCCCCGAACTCATCTCCCGCGCCCGGGAAGGCAAAAACATCGCCATCATCTCCGATGCCGGAACCCCCTGCCTCTCCGATCCCGGTCATCGCTTTCTCAAAGCCTGCCGCGACGAAGGCGTTGAGTTCACCGTCCTCCCCGGCCCCTCCGCCATTACCACCGCCCTCGTCGCATCTGGATTTCCACCCCACCCATTTTCCTTCCACGGCTTCCTCCACGTCAAAAAAGGCAAACGCGGTAAACAACTCCAGGCCGCCCTCGACTCAGGCGAGACCACCCTCTTCTTCGAATCTCCCCACCGGCTTCCTTCCACCCTCGAGATCCTCAGCGAACTCGCCCCCGAGGGCCGCATCTGCGTGGCCCGTGAACTCTCCAAAAAGTTCGAAACCCTCCACCACGGCACCTCCACCGAAGTCCGCGAATACTTTTCCGAACGTAAAGTGAAAGGAGAGATCGTCCTCCTCATTCCCCCCTCCTCCATGAGCAATGAGGGTTGATAAATGGCTCTGGGCCGTCCGGCTTTACAAAACCCGCAGCAAAGCCTCGCATGACTGTTCCGCCGGTAAGGTCAAACGCGACGGCACCGCCCTCAAGCCCAGCACCTCGCTAAAAGTCGGCGACACCCTCATCGCTCCCAGTCACGACAACAGCTTTAAACGCACCGTCGAAGTCGTGGAGCTTCTCGAAAAACGAGCCGCCGCCCCCATCGCCCTGGCGGCCTACATCGATCACACTCCTGCCGAAGTTTTGGCCGAAGCTGAAAAACGCCGCCTTGCCGAAAAGGCGAACCGCCAATTCCGTAAGGAAGGCGACCAGGGCCGCCTCACCAAACGTAAACGCCGCCAGTGGGAAGAAGACGGCGGCGGGAAGTTCTTCTAAACCGGCTTCTTCCGCGAAATTTTCTTCTCCACGCGCACAATCAGTGCCCCGATGAACAAGACCATCACCGAGAAGTAGATCCAGACCAGCACGACCAAAAACGAGCCGATCAACCCGTAAACACTCAAAGGGAGCGAGAGATACTTCGAAATTTGCGGAATCATGTCGAGCTTCGCCGTGTTCAACTCTCCCAAGGTCCGCACCCCCAGTCCCAGCACAAAAAGGACAATCACCAACAGGCAAACTGCCACAATCATCGCAAACGAGCGCGCCCGACTCGAAACCGCCTTCCGCACCGCACCCCGAATCCCCTTTTCCTTCCCCCGACGTTTCACATCCCAGATCCGATAAAACCCCCGGTCAATCTGCGCAAACACCAGCGAAGCCGTGAACAAAAAGGCCACCCCCGCCAGCGGGCCATTCACCAACGCCCGATCCTGCACCTGAAGGAGCAATTGAGCCATCGACTCCGCAAACTCCGTCGACATTTGCCGCGACAGCAACTCCAAAATCTCATCCCGCGCACTTGCCCCATCCGGCATGAAGCGGAAAAAATACCCCACGCCTGCCACCAAAACCATCATCACCGGGAAGATCGAAAGTGCCGCATAGAATGCCACCCCGGCCGCCAACGAAGCGCATTCATAGTGCCCCCAAGCGTGCACAATCACGTTGATCCTCCTGAACATTTGCGAAAACCTAAAAGAACCCGACCCTTTAAGGAAGCCCCGCCCCCACCCTCCCGCAAACTTTTCCGCCTTTTTTCGGCAGGATTTCCTCGCAGCCACCGTAGAACTAGCGAGACTTAGATTCGTCATACAAGTTCCCCTGCTGATTCCCATGTCCAAACCCCTTACTTTCTTACTCCTCAGCTTGGCCCTGTCCAACGGTGCCGAAAAGGGAGGCTACAACACCGACGTCCGCCCCATCCTCTCGGACAAGTGCTTCCTCTGCCACGGACCGGATAAGAAGAATAACAAAGGCGACCTCCGCCTCGACAGCGAAGCCGCAGCCTACGGCGCGCTTAAAGATTCTCCCGACAAACACGCCATCGTCCCCGGTTCCCTCGAAAAATCAGTCTCCTGGCAG
Source organism: uncultured Verrucomicrobiales bacterium (assembly GCA_963925135.1). GTDB lineage: Bacteria > Verrucomicrobiota > Verrucomicrobiia > Verrucomicrobiales > Akkermansiaceae > SW10. The sequence goes on from CAWUTG010000098.1 coordinate 24,420, forward strand.
CGCATCATTTCCACCGACCCCGACGAGGTCATGCCCCCGCCCGATTCCAATCTCTCCCTCTCCGAGTCCGAGAAAAAAATCATCGCCCAATGGATAGCGCAAGGAGCCAACTACGAACCCCACTGGGCCTTCGTCAATCTCCCCGAATTCATCGAGCCGCCCCAAATTAAAAACCACGCCTGGGCTCGCAATCCCATCGACAATTTCGTCGCCGCAAAGCTCGAAAAAGAAGACCTCCAACCTTCCCCCGAAGCCGACCCCGTCCGCTGGCTCCGCCGCGCCAGCTTCGCCATCACCGGACTTCCACCCACTCTCGAGCAAATCTCCACCTTCGAAACCGAACTCCAAGCCGACCAGGAAAGAGCTTACGAAAAAGCCGTCGATCGCTTCCTTGCCTCCCGTGCCTACGCCGAACACATGACGACCCCGTGGCTCGATGGCATTCGCTATGCCGATACCTGGGGCTACCACGCCGACTCCGATTTCACCGCCTGGCCTTACCGCGACTACGTTATCCGCGCCTACGAAGCGGACATGCCTTTCAAGCAATTCCTCACCGAGAACATCGCCGGCGATCTCCTTCCCAACGCCACCCGCGATCAAAGACTCGCCACCGCCTCTAACAGGTTCAACCGCATGACCAACGAAGGCGGCTCGGACCAACTCGAATTCTTCGTCGATGGCGTCGCCGACCGCGTCAACACCATCGGCACCTCCGTCCTCGGGCTCACCATGGAGTGCTCCAAGTGCCACGATCATAAATACGACCCCATCCTCGCCAAGGACTACTACCAACTCTTCTCCTTCTTCAACTCCATCAACGAGGATGGCCTTTACATTCACGGCAACATTTCCCCGCCCCCCAGCCTTCTCCTCCCCAACGAGAATCAGGAAAAGGAACTCAAAAAACGCCAAGAACATTCCGCCAATCTCGAAAAGAAACTCGCCGAAATCAAAGACTCCGCCCGCCCTGACTTCGACACCTGGAAAGCAACTCTCACCCCCGGCACCCCGCCTGCCCTCGCCGACCTCACCGGTGATTTCGACTTTAACAAAAATCTCGTCTCAAAATTCCAGCCCCCCAAGAAAGACGCCAAAGCCAAAGACCTCACCATCTCACTCGGCGGCCCTCAATACGTCGAAGGCCCGGCCGGACATGGTGAAGCCGTCTCCCTCGACGGCGACAAAGGAGCCAGCATCCCCAACCACTTCCTCAAGGATCGCTACGATCCCTTCACCATCGCCCTTTGGGTCAAAGACACCCTCCGAGAAGAACGCTCCGTCGTCATCGCCCAACGCTGCCACGGAACCGAAATCGGCTACAACGGCATCGATCTCCGCATCGAAAACGGTTACCTCAACGCCCGCGTCTTCCGCGCCTGGCCGGGCAATGGCATCGGCATCCGCTCCGTAGCCCAACTCCCGAAAAACGAGTGGCACCACCTCACCTTCACCTACGACGGCCTCTCAAAAGCCGCAGGCCTCAAACTTTACCTCGACGGACAACTCATCGAAACCACCGTCCTCAACGACAAGCTCTTCAAAAGCGTCAGCACCAGAACATACTCCGACGGCTCCTTCACCCTCGGTGCCATCTTCCGCGGCCCCGGCTTCAAAGGCGGACATGTCGATGAGCTCAAAACCTTCGACCGCCACCTCACCCCCGCCGAAGTCCGCCACCTCTCCGGCCAGACCGTCGACCTCACCACCCTCTCAGACGACGAACTCTACCCCTACTACCTCGCCAATCATCACGACGAATACCGCAAAACCATCTCCGGAATCTCCTCCGCCCAAAAGGCCATCGTGCAACAGGAAGACACCTTCACCGAAGTTCCCGTCATGGAGGAAATGGCCACCCCGCGCCCTGCTCACATCCTCGACCGTGGCGACTTCAATGCCCCCCGCACTCCCGAGAAGCTCGTCACGCGTGACACCCCCGGCTTCCTCATTCCCTTTCCTGAAGACGCCCCGCGCAATCGCCTCGGCCTCGCCCAATGGCTCACCCTCCCCAACCACCCCCTCACCACCCGCGTTTACGTCAACCGCATCTGGCAACACCTCTTCGGCGATGGGCTCATCCGCACCACCGAAAACTTCGGTCTTCAGGGCGACCTCCCCACCCACCCCGATCTTCTCGACTGGCTCTCCCGCGACTTCATCGAGCAAGGATGGAGTACGAAGAAGCTCGTACGTCAAATCGTCCTCTCCGCCACCTTCCGACAACAGTCCGCCTACACTGCTGACCTCCAGGCTCGCGATATTTCTAACAAGCTCCTCGCCCGCGGACCTTCCCACCGCCTTAGCGGCGAAGAAATCCGCGATGCCGCCCTCCTCTCCTCCGGCCTCCTCATCGAAAGCCAAGGCGGACCTCCCGTCCACCCATACGCCCCCGATGGCAACGGCAAGGAAAGCGTCAACAACGTCCACCGCCGCTCCGTTTACAGCTACTGGAAACGCACCAAGCCACAGCCCAACATGACCATCTTTGACAAACCCTCGCTCGAGGTTTGCAGCGTCAAACGCAGCCGCACGAACAGCCCTTCCGCCGCCCTCGTCCTCCTCAACGACCGCCATTTCGTCGAGGCCGCGCGCAAACTCGCATCCTCCTCCATCCAGGAAAAAACCGAACTCGACGACCGCATCAACCTCGCCTGGCTTCGCGCCACCAGCCTTCAACCTACCAAGGACGAACTCCGCATCCTCAGGGAAATCTTCACCGACTCCCACGCCGACTTCACCACCAACCCCACCGAAGCCGACAAACTCCTCAAAGTCGGCGTCACGCCTCTCCCCAAAGACCTCAACCCCATCGTAACAGCCGCCATGACCGTCGTCTGCCAGGCCATCTACAACAGTGACGCCGCCATCTGGAAACGCTAAACTCACAAACCATGAAACTCTTCCTATTCTTCATCCTCACCCTCACCTCCTTCGCCGAATCCCCCTGGCCCGGAAAAAAGGGATCCTTCCACGGCTTCGACCTCTTCGATTTCCAACACAACAACGTCGGCTGTAAAATCGTCGTCCCAAAGGAAGCCGCAAAAGGAAACCCCTGGATCTGGCGCGCCCGCTTCTTTGGACACGAACCCCAAACCGACATCGCCCTCCTCAACAAAGGTTTCCACGTCGCCTATTGCGATATCGGAGGACTCTACGGAGCCCCCGCCGCCGTCGCCCGTTGGGATCACTTCTACAAGTATCTCGTCACTGACCACGGCTTCTCCAAAAGGCCCGCCCTCGAAGGAATGTCCCGCGGCGGCCTCATCATCTTCAACTGGGCCGCCAAAAATCCCGACAAAGTCTCCTGCATCTACGCCGACGCACCCGTTTGTGATTTCAAAAGCTGGCCCGGCATCAAGCCCGAGATCTTACAAGCTTACAAGCTCACCGCCGAAGAAGCTCAGACCTACAAAGGCAACCCCGTCGATAATCTCGCCCCGCTCGCCAAAGCCAAAATTCCCCTTCTCCACGTCGTCGGCCAGGCTGATGACGTCGTCCCCGTCGCCCAAAACACCGACATCATCGAGAAGCGCTACCAAGAACTCGATGGCCCCATCGAAGTCATCCGCAAGGAAGGCGTCGGCCACCACCCCCACAGCCTCAAAGACCCCAAGCCCATCGTCGACTTCATTCTGAAGCACACCAACGAGCTTCCTTAAGCTAGGAAACGATCACCACTGCACGTTCTCCAAGAACCATGCCGTTCGTCCACCGCTCCCATTTTACCTTCCTGATTCTGAGCGTCATGGCATTGCCTGGCTCGCCCTGCTCCGGATTCACGGTCGCCGACGACTCGAATTGGGCCTTCCGCCAACAGAATTGGGAAGAGGTCGTCCGACTTGGGAAGAAGGCTACGAACTTCGGACACCGTGACGTGCGCATCCCGGACTCCTACGGAACCCTCTACTACAAATACGGAGTTGCATTCTGGCATCTCGGGAAATGGCAGGAAGCCAGCTCCTGCTTTGAAGTCTCATTCGTCAAATACTGGACAACCCCTGCAAATCTCTACCGATATTCCGCCCTCAAAGGATGGGCAGACTGCCAAAGTCGCCTCAGCCACTATGACACAGCGATCCGTCTTAGTAAAAAATTCCACTTCGAGACCGATCAGCGCGAGAAGAGAAAACCCACTCCCTTCGATCGTCCCCCTGCCATCCTGAGGCAGGAAACCTAATACAGCCCCTCAACCAATCTGCGTTTATCTGCGTAATCTGCGGACCTCCTCCCAGCCGCAAAAAAAGCACCTGTTTTTGTAAAACCTCCCTCGCATTTCCCGTTCAATAAGCGACAGTTGTCAGACAGCATTCCATGATCTCCGAATCCATCGACCCCTTCGCCGTTAACCGTCGTCACTTCTTCAAGAAGACCTCCACGGGCATCGGCGGCATGGCTCTTGCTTCCCTGCTCGCCAACGACTCCGATAACGGAATCCTCGGCGGTCCTGAAGTCGCGCCCAAGGCCAAGCGCGTCATTTACCTTTTCCAATCCGGCGGTCCTTCCCAGTTCGAACTCTTCGACAACAAGCCCTACCTCCGCGAGCACCACGGCGAGGAACTTCCAGCCCACGCACGTGGCCGCGAGACCGGGATGTCCTCCCATCAATCCTCCATCCCAATGGCGGGATCCGTCTGCACCGAGTTTGGCAAATACGGAAAAAGCGGACAGGAAATGAGCGGCTTCATCCCCTGGCACCACAAAATCGCCGACGACATCTGCATCATGCGGAACGTCTACACTGACGCCATCAATCACGACCCCGCCATCACCTTCATCCAAACCGGAGCCCAAATCGCAGGACGACCCTGCATGGGTTCATGGCTCTCCTACGGCCTCGGCACCGACAACAAGGCCCTCCCCAACTTCATCGTGATGGTCAGTAAAAATGGCGGTGGGCAGCCCCTCTACTCCCGCCTCTGGGGATCGGGATTCCTCGATTCCCGCCACGCCGGGGTCAACTTCCTTCCCGGCAAAGACCCCGTCCTCTTCCTCTCCAATCCCGACGGCATCAGCGGCAGAGCCCGCCGCTCCATGCTCGATAAACTCAACGAGCTCAACTACGAGCAATTCCGCCGCGAGCTCGATCCCGAAATCGAATCCCGCATCGCGCAATACGAAATGGCTTACCGCATGCAATCCAGCGTGCCGGAAGTCGTCGACACCTCTGACGAACCGCAAACCACTTGGGACCTCTACGGCGAGGAAGCCAAGGACCCCGGCACCTACGCTGCGAACTGCCTCAAGGCCCGCCGCCTTGCTGAACGCGGCGTCCAGTTCATCCAACTTTATCACCAGGGCTGGGATGCCCACGGCGGCCTCCCCGGCTCCATGAAAGACCGTTGCCAAAAGACCGATCGTGGTTCCGCCGCTCTCGTCATGGACCTCAAACAACGCGGCCTCTTAGATGACACCCTCGTCATCTGGGGGGGCGAATTCGGAAGAACGTCGTACTCCCAAGGCCCTCTCAGCAAAACGGACTACGGCCGCGACCACCACCAGGCCTGCTTCTCCATGTGGATGGCCGGTGGCGGCATCAAAGGAGGCCTCACCGTCGGCCACACCGATAAATACGGGGCCAAGATTGTCGATGCCGATGGCAACGAAGTCCACGCCGACAAGCATCACTATGACAAGGATGCCATCCACGTGCACGACCTCCAGGCGACCATTCTCCATCAACTGGGCATCGACCACACCAAGCTCAGCTACAAGTTCCAAGGCCGCCGCTTCCGCCTCACCGACGTCCACGGCGACATCGTTCGCCACATTCTGGCTTAGGGTAAAGAAACCGGACCTCTATCGACTGCGCGGAGCTCGATCCGTTGGGCTGGTTCAATTTTTTCAACTCCCCACGAAATCCCCCCTCAAATTCCAAGTGTTGCCTATTTTTTGGCCGCTTCATCTTTTGTCAGCGTCGACAGACCATCGAGGTTTTCTTGAAGGGCAACTTTGGAGTCTACCTCCTGGCGATGATCGAGAATTCCGATCGGTCCCTCATACTTGCTTGCGATGAGCGTTCGCAGCATTTCCAGCTCGTGCTCACCCTGGCTAAGCGGCAGGATTTTGAACTCCGCACCCAGCTTCATGCCATTCAGGTTCAGGCAATGGAGATAGGGCTTCATGAGCTTCAACGAATCCGCCCATTGGGCAATCTCGTCATGACTGTGATGCCAATTGTAAACGATTCCTACATGCGTGTGCCCCGCTTCATGCAGCTTTTGGCACACCGCCACAAGGTTCGCAGGTTCCCCGCTCCAACCCCCATGGTTGTAGAGTCCCAACTTGCACTTCATCGCGGCCGTCTTCTTTGCCAACCCTTCCAAGGAATTCACGGCATTTGTCACCTTTTCGTCCTGAGAGCCTCCTTGCGGGTCACCGAACATCTTCCAAATCTGCGGATGAAGATCATGTTTCTCAAACAACTGAAATGCTTTCTCATGCTCTCCCCAAAACGCAAAGAATTCGATTCCGTGCTTCTGGTATTGCTGGATTTCCTCCTCGAAGCTGGCGACATGTTCCGGTCTCCAATCGTATGCGCAACGGGTCAGGCCCAACTCGTTGAGCATCTTACTGCGATCTTCCGGAGACCGTTTGGCAGCATCGAAAGGGACAATGCACCACGCCACCAAGTTCTCCTTCATCAGGTTCTTTGGTAAAGCAAATGCCCAGCCGCAGGATAGGAACGACAGAAGAAACAAAAAGCGCGCGCACATGTCGGGAGGATGAACAGAATTCCTCCCTGTGTCGAAACATCCTCTACCGGGACACTTCTTCATGCTCGACGATCCTTTTCAAGAATCTCAATATCAAAAAAGGATGGCCTTGGCACCGGCCGGTTTTCATCACCCCTGTTCATCTTTATCCCATGAGATCATCCCTGCTCAGACCCGCTGTCTCTTGCGCCATCTGGATGATCAGCGGAACGCCATCCACCGCGACGATCTCCTTTCCGGTCACCATCATCGACCCCGACAAGGCCTACCTTTCCTATCATGAAGATCTCGGCATTGCCATCCAAGGCGCGGGGGCTGCCTGGGCGGAACACCT
>CAWUTG010000099.1:0-4285 GCA_963925135.1 uncultured Verrucomicrobiales bacterium
CCCGCGCCCGCCAAAGAAGGAGATGTCGCCAGCGAGTCCATTGTCCTGGCCTGCCTCACCGGGAGCTATTTCCCCAAACCCTTGAAGGCGATGAACTCGGAGCCCCTCCTCCTCACCAAAAGCCTGATGTATCCCGGATCCTTCATCCTGCACGACGCCCTCGAAGTCTGGCTCAAAGACGGATCAAAAAATGACATGCGAGAAGCCGCCGCCAAAGCCTACGCGAAAAACCAAAAGATCTCCATCAAAGGAGCCCGAACCGTTTTTGCCGAACCAAAAGAATGAGTGACGTCACCCAGAAAGACAAAAGCGCGCTGGATCACACGGATTCCTTCCCTGAACCGTGGGAATGGCCCGCCGTCTTCATCTTGATCGGCTTGGTCATCCTCTGGCTCTGGAGAACCCATCTCAAGAACGAGAAGCAAAAGCTTCAATCTGAGGAACTCGTCCGAAAGTCATTGGATAAGCGCGACAGCCCGTAGCCGAAAGCTCTAGCTTTCGGTATCCGAATCCAAAGTTCCGAAAGCTGGAGCTTTCGGCTACCAAGGCATCGGGAAGGCTTCGTTGAACTTGAAGACCTTCTTACGAATCTCAGCCAACTTGGCGTCGTCCTCACGGGCTTGCAGCGCTTCGTGAATGAGATCGGCCACGGTCTCAACATCAGCTTCCTTCATGCCACGGGTCGTGACCGCCGGAGTTCCAATGCGAATTCCGCTCGGCTTCATCGGGCCAGCTTCATCGAAAGGAATGCTGTTCTTGTTCACCGTGATCCCGACCTTGTCGAGGGTATCGGAAACGATGGAACCATCGAGTCCCACCGGGCGAAGATCGACCATAAAGACGTGGTTGTCAGTGCCACCGGAAACGATGCGGTAACCATTCTTCTCGAGCGCCGCCGACATGGCCTGGGCATTCTTGATGACCTGAATTTGATAGTCCTTGAAACCGGGCTTGAGTGCCTCACCAAAGCAAACCGCCTTGGCCGCGATGACGTGCATGAGCGGTCCTCCCTGCACTCCGGGGAAAACGCGACCGTCGATTTTTTTGGCATACTTCGCTTTGCAAAGAATGACTCCGCCACGCGGTCCACGAAGGGACTTGTGCGTCGTTGAAGTGACAAAGTCCGCGTGCGGAACCGGGCTCGGGTGAACCCCGGCGGCCACCAATCCGGCAATGTGCGCCATGTCTACGAAGAGATAAGCTCCGACCGCCTTGGCAATCTGCCCCATGCGTTCGAAATCAATGGTGCGGGAATAAGCGCTCGCCCCACAGGTGATCAACTTGGGCATCACTTCCTTGGCCTGGGCTTCGAGAGCATCGTAGTCGATTTTCTCGTCCTCGGCGCTCACCCCGTAATGGGTCACATCGTAGAGACGGCCCGAAAAGTTGGCCGGGTGCCCGTGGGTCAAGTGACCTCCGTGGGCCAAATCCATCGTCAAAATCTTATCGCCTGGCTGAAGAACCGCGAAGTAAACCGCGGTGTTCGCCTGGCTGCCGGAGTGCGGCTGCACGTTGGCGTGGTCGGCACCGAAAATTTCCTTAAGGCGGTTGATCGCGAGTTCCTCGACCACGTCGACATTCTCACAACCACCATACCAACGACGTCCGGGATATCCCTCGGCGTATTTGTTGGTGAGCAGCGATCCCTGCGCTTCCATGACCGCCGGGCTGCAGAAATTCTCCGAGGCAATGAGCTCAATGTGCGTCCGCTGACGATGTTCCTCGCCCACGATCGCCTGAAAAACCTCATCGTCCGTCATTGCGAGACGGGAACCCGAAGCCTTGCAAAGACGGGCTTCGTGGCGTCCTCCCTCAAAATCAGTGCTCAGGAAGGCCTCTACCATTTCAAGCGCCACCTCGGTGGTGACAACGGCCTGCCCGAGGCAGAGAACGTTGGCATCGTTGTGTGAACGGGTGATTTCCGCCTCCTCGACCGTCCGGACATTGGCCGCACGGACATCACGAAAACGATTCGCGGTCAGGCAAACGCCCACGCCCGAAGTGCAGACGAGAATGCCACGATCAGCACGCTCTTCATTGACCGCCCGGGCGACCTCATTGGCAAAGTCGGAATAGTCGACCGACTCCTTCCCGTGACTGCCATAGTCGAAGACATCGCGACCAGCCCCTTTCAAGGCCTCCACGATGGCATTTTTCAACTCAACTCCGCCGTGATCGGCCCCGACAACTATGCGGTAAGAATCAGCACTCATAGAACGCCCCTTCCCTGCCCACTTCCGACGGAAATGGCAACCGCTAACTTAGTCCATCGATCTTACTTTTCCCGCTCATCGAGGAATCCCATGATGCCCACGACCGCTTGATTGAGCACTTTCGCGACGGATTCATAGGCTTTGCGGCCCATTCCAATGGGATCCGGGACATCAATTCCGACTTTCCCGTTGATTTCGACAAAATCACAAGCGAGGTGGTATTTCTCCTCATATTCCGGATAGAGCATCTCCAACATCTCAAGGTGCCCCTCGGTCATACAAAAAACCGCTTCGGCTTCCTTCAAGATTTCGTCGTCCACCATCCGGCTCCGGAATTCCCCCAACTCAATCCGTTGGTCGTTCAAAACCGCCCGCGTCTCCGTGCTCGCGGCACTCCCGGGATGGGCCGCCACTCCGGCAGAACCCACTTCATAGTCGGTTCCCTCGGCCGCTTTGCGGAAAATCCCTTCCGCCATCGGACTGCGGCAGGTATTTCCGGTACAGACAAACAAGATCTTGCGGGGCATGGAAAGGACGCTAACCGCTCATCCGTATCTCTCAACATTCAATTCCACCGCGATGAAAATCCTCAACTACGCGCTCGCCGCCCTCTTCTTTTTCTTCTCCTACGTTCAGCGCAACGATATCGACCCAAAAATCTACGACCACCCCTCTTCAATCGACGCCGCCCTCTGGCTCCTCTTCTACGGAATTGTCGCCATCGCCTTCATCGCTACCAACTTCAAGAAGCTTCCCCTCTGGTATTTTGCCCTCGCCGTACTCGCCTGCTTCGCCGAGATGTATTCCTCCGGCCCCGGCCTCTGGGACAACCTCTTCGGTGACAAGCCCTTCACCATGACCCAGGTTTCCATGTCCGCCGACGATCCGCGCGTCGAACTCACCCGCGAATTCTTCGGTGCAGTCATCACCTTCGCCGCCGTCATTTTCCAGCTTTGGCAAAACAAGCGCCGGAAAGCTGCGAAATAAACAACCTGGGCTACCTCACCGATGCGATCTTCCACCATCGCGACGGCGAAGGGCTGGACCGGGGCCATTACTACCTCATCCGCACGCCCTTCAACCCCACCTACTTTTGGGGCAACTTCATCCTCTTTAAGGCCCCTCCCTCGCCTGGATGCTTCGCCGATTGGATGGCGATCCAGGAAAAAGAATTCGGCCCCCGCTCAAACCACACCGCCATTGGCTGGGACTCGGGAAAAAAGGGAGACCCGTCGGAGTTCATCAAAAACGGTTTTGAATTGAATGAAGGTATCGTCCTCTCCCTCTCCGGCCCTCCCACCACCGTCCCGCTCAATCTCGACCTCCAAACCCGCGCACTCCAGCACGACTGGGAATGGCAATCCTCCATCGAACTCCAAATCGCAGAAGGATTCGAAGGGGTCAACGAAGACAGCTACCGACTCTTAAAAACCAACCAAATGGCCAACTACCGCCTGATGAGAGGGGTGGACTTGGAAAACATCTCTGAAGAAGTCATTCAATAACATTTCAAGATTCCGAACCGCTTGAAGCCCCCACGGTCTTCTATCGACTTGAGCTCATCGAAGCTCCCGAGCAACTCTAGTCTGACGCCCCCACCAACCAGCGGTATGACGACCCGGTCACTTCTCATCGCGGCCGTCTCCTGTGCTTTCACTAGCAGTCTGTCGGACTTGGTGAGATCGGTGACGAATTATTTTCCTAAGAGGATCGTGGGGGGCTTTTTTGTGGGGTCCTTGGGTTGGTTAAGTCATTTTGGCGATCTCATGGGCCCTCAGGCCGGATTTCGGAGGTCTTTGCGGGCTCTTTCCGAGCATTGGGAGGCTCTTTTCCAGGTTCAGCTGGCGAAAAAGCGCATCCCAAGGTGATTTTTAAAAGCGGACTTTGGCACGTTCTTCGAGGACTGCCTTGGCCTCCTTGAGCTAGGCGAGGCGATGGTTGCGAGTTCGAGGATCTGGTGGAAGCAGGAGGCAAGCCGGGTTTTGTTCTCGCGGCGGAATTTGCAGATCGAATCGTGGTCGGGATGGGTGTCGGCGCAGAGGGAGCGCACCGCAACGTTTTCATAGGTGAGG
>CAWUTG010000100.1:0-41653 GCA_963925135.1 uncultured Verrucomicrobiales bacterium
GATGAACTCGGCATGAAAACCGTTTACGACCACACCGCAACCTCCGGGAAATTCCTCAAGAGGATTGGCGGCACCGCACCTCCGGCTTCGCTCTACACAACCTTGCCCCGGCAATTTTGTTTCGAGAACACCCGGGAAGCACCCGTCATCCTGCAAAGTGACAAACTCTGAAAACGTCGCGGCCGCACGGCCAAAGAGCCCTTGGAATTCTTCCGCATGGCGGTTTGAATCGTCGTTAAAAAAAGAGCCGGCTTCGATTACTCGAAGCCGGCTTTTTAAATTTGTGGAGCTTACTTCGTCTCGGGAAGCTCTTTGATGCGCATTCCCTTGAAACTTAAGATATCACCGTGACCACAAAAGGTGAGGAAGCCCTTGCGACGCTTCGCGCCTTCGTGCTTGGGATTCTCCTTATTGACCTCATCGAGGTTGGCCTCCATGATCACCACGCCATTCAACTCCACTTTCACCAGCGGGCCATTGACCGTAATGATCTCTTTGTTCCACTCACCAACTGGCTTGAGATGGCCTTTCTTGGCAGCCACCAAAGTGTAGAGACCACCATGAAACTGGTAGTCCTTGAGCCCCGCATATTTGGGATGGGTGTTGTCGAGAATCTGGATTTCCATGCCGGAGTAGGCAGGATCACCCTTCCCCGTATAATGAATCCCGAGTCCATTATTCGCGCCCGGAGTGAGTAAAAATTCAAACTCAAAGACGTAGTTGGAATACTCTTTCTCCGTGACCAGGTTACGACACTGGGGAGTCGATGTGACCACGCCGTCTTTCACGACATAGCCGGACTGTTCTGTTTTATCCTTCCCTCCCCAGCCTTCGAAGTCCTTCCCATTGAACAGGGAAACGAATTCTCCGGCATAGGTCGTGCAGGATGCGGCAAAAGCAAAAATGAGTGATTTCATCATGATTATAATTCTACGGTTTTTCCGGTGCGGAAACTTTCATCAGCGGCGGCAACAATGCGCATTGAGTTGATAGCGTCAGCCATGTGATCGGTGAGGTCATCGTCGTTCAGGATGGCGTTGAGGAAAAATTCCTGTTCGCGATAACACAGCCCGTCGTGATCCGGCTCGTCATCCGTCGTGATCCAATCGTCTTCTTTGACGAATTTTCCTTCACTGTTGAGCGCGCTGTGATGGAGCCGCAGAGCTTCGGTCTTGGAATGGGAATCGACATCAGCCGAGGCTCCTTCGCCTGCGGCATCTTTGGCCGAAATGGTGACACATCCCCTGGGACCGACGACGTCCTTCACAAAGAAAGCGGTTTCACTCATCATAGGGCCCCAGCCGGCTTCATACCAGCCGACGCTTCCGTCTTCAAAGGTCACCTGAAGGTGGCCGTAGTTGATCTTTCCTTCAGGGAGTTCGTCCGTGAGCCGGGCTCCAATGCCACTCACGCGGACCGGCTTGCTCCGGGTCATCTGGCACATCACGTCGACGTAGTGCACGCCACAATCCACGATAGGCGAGATCGATGACATGAGATTTTTATGCGTCTCCCAATTGGCCCCGCTCGACTGCTGGTTCAGGTTCATCCGCATTACCAAGGGCTTGCCGAGAGTCTGGGCGATCTCGATAAACTTCACCCAGCTCGGGTGGTGGCGGAGGATATAACCAATCACCAACTTACGTCCGCTTTCGGTCGCCTTCGCTACGATCTGCTCTGCCTCTGCCACCGTTTCCGCGAGGGGCTTCTCGATAAAGACATCCGCGCCGGCATCCATCGCGGCAATCGCGAAGGCCGCATGGGTATCGGGGTAAGTTGAGATCGAAACGGCGTCCGGCGTGGTGGCAGCAAGGGCTTCCTCGTAATCTCCAAACTCGGGATAGTTAGCACCGAGGTCGGCATTCAGCGCCGCCCGGCTTTCAGGTGAGCGGGTCACGATTCCACAAATCTCAAACCCTTCGAGGGCATGATACGCCCGCGCATGGGATGTCCCCATGTGGCCAGCACCCACACATAATACCTTAATTGTCTTTTTCATCGTTTTGAAATTCCTGTTCTTGTTCCAGTTGTAACTCGTGGTCGATTTCAGGCCGCCCGCGTCTTAAGACGCCAAGGGCCTTCACAAACTTCACCATCCCGGCAAACGCGCATAATACGAAGAGAGTCAGGCCAATGGCCAGGAGCCAGTCCAGTGAAGTCATTCTTTCACCACCCCTTCTCCTGTTTTGTCCCGGAAGAGCAGAAGGAAAACACCGAGGACGCCGGCAGCAAAAACAGCCGGGAACAGCCACAGGCTCTTCCATTTTATTGCCTTAAGTTGCTCAAGCCGGTATTCGCCCTTTTCTTTTTCGAGAGTTTCTTTTTGGGCAACCAATTTATCGGTTTTCGCAGCTTCAATCTGCTCGTTGACCTTTTTGAGATCGGCTTCACGCTCTTTCACCAACTCGCCAAATTTGGCAACGGCTTCCGGTGAGTTGGCAGCCTCCACCTTACCGGCAACCTGGGCTCCCACAAGCATCCCGATACCGAGAGTGAAGAGCACCAACAATCCCTGGGCCTGGGCTCGAATGCCGGCGGGGGCTTTTTGGTCGGTATAGATTTGACCAGTCACGAAGAAAAAATCGTAGCAAATCCCATGAATGATGACCCCGACTAGAATCATCCAGACAACTTGGTCAGGTGCACCGAAGGCAAAGAGAAGATAACGCACCACCCAAGCGAGCATGCCCACAGCCAGCATCCGTTTCACCCCGAGGCGGGCAAAAAACAAGGGCATCACAAGCATGAAGAAGATCTCGGACATTTGTCCGTAACTCATCGTTTGACCAATTGGTAACCCGGTCATTTCAACGACACGGCTCGTGATCTGGTAATAGAAGGCCAGCGGGATGCAAATCAGCATGGAGCTGAGCAAAAACACCAAATAAGACCGGTCCTTGAGCATAACCAGGGCATCTAATCCGAAGACGTCGCGGATACCGGCTTTGCCCGTCGCCGTCGGAGGAGTCGAAGGCAGTGCAAAGCTCACCAAGCCCAGCAACAGGCCAGCGCTTCCGGCGAGGTAGAACATCTCGACTTTCTTATCCCAGAGAAGAAACGACAAACTCAGGCCTGCAACAATCCACCCGATCGTTCCAAAGACGCGAATAAGAGGAAATTGCTTTTCAGCATTTTCCACGTGCCTCATCGCAATCGTATTGGTCAGGGCAAGCGTTGGATAATAGCAAAGCATGTGACCGAAGAAGAACCAGTTGATCATCGTAGGACTGGTCTCGGGCTTCATCACCCCTGCCGCGACGAACATCATTAATCCGCCGAAGAGATGCAACACCCCCAAGACTCGCTGAGCCGGAAAGAAACGGTCGGCAATCATTCCCACGAAGAATGGCGAAAGGATTCCTGCGATGGGTCCCACAGAATAGGTCCAGCTAAAATCGTCCGCGGTAAAACCTATTGTCCCCAAATAGTTGGGCGCAGTGACGTACCACGCCCCCCAGATAAAGAACTGTAAAAACATCATCACCGACAGCTTGGCCGTGGTGGCACTCTTTCCTTCACTCATCGTTTTCTTTGTAATTAATAGGTTTTCGTTTCAGTCTCCGCACGCCTGCGCTTGCGGTAGGAACTCGGGGTCATTTCGTACATTCTCCGGAAAGCCCGGGTGAAACTTGTCAGCGAGCCAAAGCCCGTCTTCTCGGCGATGACACCGAGGTCGTCCTGCCCTTGCTCAAGCAGGTAAGTCGATTGGACCAGGCGGACCGAGCGAACAAAATTGCCCAGCGAAACGCCCGCTTCGTCACGAAAGACCGCGCGAAGGTAACTCTCGGACACTCCCATCGCCTTGGACAGGGCCGGCATGGCGAGGTCGCCTTCAAGATTCCCCACGACATGCTTTTTGATTCTCGCCACCAGATCTCCATCGCTCGTGACCTTACCACCTGCGGCCTTACCCTGGCCGAGCTCGGTCAGGGTATTTCCGAGCTTAATGCTCGCGCCCAGTCCGTCGCCATTTTCGTAAATCTCCAAAAATTCATTGAGCATCCCCTCGGCACGGGCACTCACGATCCGTCCCCCGTCTCGCCAGCATTCCAGAGCCTGCCTCGGCTCCCCTTCAAGCACGAAGGTAATGTAAAGCCATGAAAACTTCTGGGGCAATTCGACATAGTAGTGGATCTGATGGGGAAAGAGCAAGAGGGTCTCCCCTTCCCGAACTTCCCGGACATCGGTCTCCACTCCCATTCGGCCCGATCCCTCGAGCGCGATCAAAAGAACATAGCGGGCGTGCTGGTCATAGCGGCCGGCTTTTGCCGAAATGCCATCCCAACCACTGGTCCGGTGATCCTGGGCAACCCGGCAAAACGAGACAATCTCCCGTGGCAGGATCTCTCTGCCCCAGTCGAGCCCATGAAAATAGTCTTTCGGTTGACCCAGCTGATGAGCCTTCTTTATCAAATCCTCGTCGTGCAACATGATGTTAGAATCCTGCCGTGTCATTGGCCAGAAACCAACCGACATTTTCGTGGAGTTGTAAAAAACTGGCCGGAAGATCGCTCGAAGGCTCTTGGGACATGGCCAAATGAACAATTTTTTGCTTCGCGGCCCCTTTCGCCATCAAAATAATGCGCCGTGACTCCAGAATGGTCCCCACGCCCATCGTCACCGCATGTTTCGGAACATTTTCCCGGCCACCGAAGCCTGGAGCGGCATCCACCATCGTGACCTCGGCGAGCTCGACCCGACGGGTCCTTGTTTCCCGCTCGCTTCCCGGTTCATTGAAGCCGATGTGGCCATCGCGTCCGATTCCCAGCAACTGCCAGTCGATCCCGCCCGCTTCCAAAATTTTCGCCTCATATTCCAGCGAAGCCGCCACCGCGTCCTCATAGCAAGAAGGCGGCACATGAACCCTGGCGGGATCAATATCCACGTGATCAAAGAGATTTCGCCACATCTCGCACCAATAACTACGCTCGTGATCGCGCCCCAGCCCTTCGTATTCATCCAGGTTGAAACTGGTGGCATTGGCAAACGACAGCCCTTCCTCGCGATGCCGTCGAATCAACTCGGTGTAGAGATCGAGGGGGGTGCTTCCAGTCGCCAAGCCCAAGACCACGGACTTGCCCTGCCCTGCCCGCTCCCGGATGAGAGCCTCAAGTTCATCAGCGACCGCCAGCCACACCTCACCCCACTCACCCGCATGGGCAACCCGGGAACCAATTTGAACACTTTTGAGCAAAGACACGTTGAATCGAATTGGATTACGGAGATCATACGTAATCATTTTCGACTCTTGATCAAGCTTCTCTTTTTTACTTGGCCCCTTCACACAAAAAACCCGTAGGCACGAAGACCTGCGGGTTTTGAAAATTAATGGTAAATTGCGGGTCCGCGATTACTCGCCAAGATCGGCCTTTTTGGCTGCTTCGATCTTCTCAGCAGCAGCGTCTCCGGCAGCTTCGGCATTTTCAGCGGCAGCTTCTTTGACAGCGTCAACTTTCTCGGCTCCAGCCTCTTCGATGGCCTCAACCTTGTCGGCAGCAGCCTCCTTGACTTCGTTCATTTTCTCTTTGGCAGCTTCAACAGCATCAGTGGGAGCGGCGCCGGCTTCTTCGATTTTTTCTTCAGCGGCTTCTTCGGCCTCCTCGATCTTATCACCGGAAGCGTCCTTGAGATCTTCAGCCTTCTTGGCCACTTCCTCGGTGGACTCCTTTACCGAAGTCTTGGCATCTTCGACCTTCAACTCAGCCTCTTCTTTCTGCTCCTCGGAGCAAGAAGACGTGATAAGAGCACAAACAGCGAAGGCGGGGAGTAGGATTAATTTGGTCAGTTTCATAAGAGTAGTCGATTGTTGCATGGGGAAGTCTACACGAAATTGCGTTACTCTCTAGTGGATTCGGGATTTTCGACGAAATCAGGGCGAATTTTATTCATGGCGAAAATGCTCCCACCCGCCTTTTAGGATTTCCCCCGGTTCCGAGGTCAATCTCCCCACCTCGGTGAGCTCAAGTTCAGGGAAGCGCCCGGCCCATGCTTCCAACAATTCAGCCCCCGCTCCGCTCGTAAAAAGAAGCTCGTAATCCTCTCCATCACCCAGGGCTTGCTCGATCGATACCCCCTCATTGAGAGGCAGGGCATCGCGCATAATTTGAAAACCACAGCCGCTCCGGCGCGCCAACCTCGGCAAGTCCTTCGCCAAACCATCCGACAAATCCATCATCGCGGTCGGCAAGAAATTCCCTGCCAGCCACCCCGCTTCCACCAACCTGGGAGAAAAATCCAAATGCTTCCCCGCCAGCGAACCACCAAGACGACCCGTCACGTAAATTTTGTCGCCAACCTTCCCTCCGCTGCGGGTGACCAGCCGCTCGCGCCGCACCACGCCCCTTCCAGCGACGGAGATCACGATCGGCGCGCCCTCCGGCAGCGAAGTCGTCTCGCCCCCGGCAATCACCCCGCCAGACCTCACGAGGCACCTCGACATTCCGGCATAAAGCTTTTCCACCCACTCCAAAGTCGTCTTTCCGGGCAAAGCCAGAGTCACCAACAACTCCCGTGGCTCTCCCCCCATCGCCGCAAAATCACTCAAAACCCGCGCCACCGCCTTCCAACCCACCCGTCCGGGATCCTCACTTGGCAGGTAATGCACCCCCTCAACCACCGCATCAGTCTTCAACAAAGTCAGCACCTCCCCATCGCCGACCACCGCACAATCATCACCAGGACCCACCACCAAATCCCCGGAGGTCGCCAGCCCCTCGCAAAGCCGTGCAATCAGCTCATCCTCACCGCTCTCGCCCACCGTCTTCATTGCGGCAGGGGGATTCCACTATATTTCGCCCACAACATCAGACCTACCGTCGTCCCGTTGAAGGACGCATGACAAGCAATCGTGACCCAGAGCGATCCTGTCACTTCATAAAGAACCACCAACACCACTCCCATCACCACCAAGGTCGGCAGGCTGAGAAGATTGAAGTGAATCACTCCAAAAAGCACCCCGGTAAAGATCGCAGCAAACGAACGCTCCGAATACCGCTTTACCACCGGGTAAATATACCCCCGGAAAATCACCTCCTCCACAATCGGTGCCACGATCACCGCCGCAAGCACCATCGCCCAGATCACCCCCATGTCATTCGTCTCACGGAGCAACTTGACCGTCTTCTGCCCCTCGCCCCCGAAATTCGCCTTCACCCAGTCCGGCCACCCCGAAAGCATCATCACCACATTCAGAGCGAACATCGCCACCACGAAGGCCGGCATGATCCAAAAGACATTCTTCCACCCCTCCCATCTCAACCCGAAGAACTCGCAGAGATTCGACCTCCAAAAGAGGACCAGTGGAATTACCGAAGCCAACATCACAAACATGAGCGCCCCTGCCAGAATCTTCGGCGCCGTCAGCGCTTGCTCAAGATCAGCATTCGCAAACTGCTCCGGCATTTGCTGCCATTGCAATACCCACAAACTCACAAAACCGCCCGCGACGATTAAATCCAACGGCTGCAGCACCGACGTCCCCACACTTCCTCCCAGATTCCACCCACTCTCCGGCCATAAATGGCGAACCAGCGCATACCCCGGCAAAGCCAACCCGAAGAACGCCACTACCGTCATCAGAAGTATATTCCCCAAAATTCTGTATTCGTCGACGCTCACGGCTCAAAAACTAGCCGCCTTCCCGGCAATGAAAAGCACAAGCCGTCCAACAACATTTTGCGCGTTGAAAGAGTGGGCCCCCTCAGAGCTTAGTGCTAATCTAGGAACGTCTGCCTCCCCACCCTCCTTGGCATGATCTCAGGCCTTCTTCTCCTCCCAACGCAGGCCGAACTACGAACCTTCACCAACACCGAAGGCACAACCATCGAGGCCGAGCTGATCAAGGCCAGCGGATCAGAAGTCGTCCTTCGCATCAAGGGCGGACCCCTCGCCCAGGTCAATATCGCTACCCTCAGCGAAGCAGACAAGGACTTCATCCAGACTTGGATCGCCGACAAGGTCCTCTCCCGCCAGGTTCAGGAAACCACCATCGAACCAGGAGAAACCCGACGTCATTACCATTAAGTAATCACTCCTCCTTATTCCGGAGGAATTCAGCCACCTGCGTAAAGAATTCCATAATCTCGGCCCGGATTCCCGCTTCCGCCACCACCTCGTCAGCCGACTCCCCCATCAACTCCACCCACCGCTTCGCCTCCGCCGCGCCGATCTGAAACGGCATGTGGCGCCCGCGAAGCATCGGATGCCCCCTCTTCTCCAAATACCGTTGATCTGCCCCGAACCGGAACAGAAAGAAATCCCGCAATCTCTCCTCCGCACCTGACCAATCTTGATTAGGATACATCGGACCGATGAGATCATCCTCTCTCACCCGCCGATAAAAACCCGCCGTTAACCGGGTGAATCCTTCCTCCCCCAGAGTCGTATAGATCAATTGTTCGTTCATCTCTTGCCGTTTCCCCCGTAAACTGACTCAATCCCTCCCCCAATTCAAGGATTGCCGCAACCCGAGACTTTCGGCATCCTACCACCACACCTTTTGATCCTCTCAATTATCAATGAGCGCTCCAGTTGAATTTGACCCGCCAAAACCCGAAGAGCTGAGTGAATTACTCAGCGGCTATGACGTCACCGACCTCATCGCCACCGGCGGAATGGGAGCCGTCTATCGCGCCAACCAAATCTCGCTCGAACGGGCCGTCGCCATCAAGCTTCTGCCCAGCGAGCTCAATGATCCCACCTTCCGCGAGCAGTTCCAGGCCGAGGCTCGTGCCATGGCCAAGCTCAACCATCCCAATCTTATTGGCATCTACGACTTTGGACAGGCCGGCGACATGCCCTACATCGTCATGGAGCTGGTGAACGGAAAATCCCTCTACTACTCCAGCTACGGCAAGGCCATCGACCAAACCACCGCCTGCAAAATCATCATCGGAATCTGCCGTGGACTCGCCCACGCTCACAGTGCCGGTATCATCCACCGCGACATCAAACCCGCCAACATCCTTCTCGACTCCCATGCCAATCCCAAAATCGGTGACTTTGGCCTCGCCTCCGCCTCGGATACCGACAACGAAGGAGGCCCCGTCTTCGGCACCCCCGGCTACGCCGCACCCGAGATCCTCGCCAGCGAAAAGAACATCGGGATCCCCTCCGACCTTTTCGCCGTCGGTATCATTCTTTACCAGCTCCTCACCGGCAAAATGCCTAACGAGCCCGCCAGCCCCCCTTCCACCATCTCCAGCTGCGACCCACGGCTCGACCCCATTTTCCGTCGCGCTACCCGCCGCAACCCCGCCATGCGCTACCAAAGCGCGGCCGATATCGCGGATGAACTCGACAAGCTCCTCCCCACCCTCGGGAAATCAGCCCGCACCGCCATTCGCACCGGCAACACTGGAGGAGCATCAAAATCCGCACCTATGAAGCGGAACACCGGCGAAACCTCATCCGTCAAGACTTCCAGCCCAAAGCCCGCAGAGGATCCCCGCCGCCGCAAGCTCAGCACTGCCGCGTCATCCGACTCAAACGCCTCCAAACCCAAGCTCACCCGCGCCCCCAAGCGCTCGGCAGACTCCGAAGCTGCCGACATTCCCGTCGCCCCGCAAGTAATCGCTATGGAGCCCAGCAGCAACTGGCCTATCATCCGGAACCTGATGATCATCGCGGTCCTCATCCCCGCCATCATCTTCACCTGGGGCAAGTATCAGGACAAACAGGCCCGCCTCAAAAAAGAACGGGACGCCCAGGAACTCGAAGACAAAGCCTCAGCCGATCTCCGCGCCGCCATCTACGAAAAAGAACGCCGAGCTGACGAAGAGCGCATCCGCCTCGAAAAAGAAGCCGACGACCGCGCTAAAGCCTTCGCCAACGGTGGAACCCCCAATACCGGAAACCCCGGCATGCCCACCCCACCCGAGCCTGTCACCAAGACCCCGCTCGAACAATTGGCTGATCTAAAATCCAGACTCGTCAGCGGGAGTCGAAATACCTATCCGGAAGGCACCATCGACCGCTCCACTCACGCCATCTTTTTCGTCGAAAGTCCCATGACCTGGACCGCCGCCTCGCAATTCGCCGAGGAACACGGAGCCCACCTCGCCACCCCCGGCACCAATGCCGACCTCGATGTCATCACCAAGAGGATGACCGGAGATCTCAAGCGCGTCTGGATCGGCGGCGGCGCCAGCGCCCGCAACGGTTGGAGCTGGGTCACCGGCGAAGAATGGGCCTACCGCGACCCTGCCACCACCCTCGGCTCCTGTGCCTCCCTCACCAGCACCGGCGTGATCAAAGCCCGCCCCAACGGCGAGAAAAACGCCTTCGTCATCCAATGGTCTGCCGATGGTAGCAACCCCGGGGCCCTCACTTCCCAGCTCGCCCGCCTCGCGCCCACGCTCGGAACTCCAGGCCCCGCCTGGCCCCCCACCGCCGTCGCCCAGGATAACCGCGTCTTCCTTCTCGTTCAAAAACCCGTCTCGTGGGATGAAGCCGACTTCATCGCCGGCACCGGCAAGGGCCACCTCGCCGTCGCTTCCGACCCCCTTGAAAGTCTCTTCATCAGAGAGCACCTCACCGCCTCCCTCGCCAATGACGAATCAGCCTGGCTCGGCGGTCGTCGCAACGGAGGCACCTGGATTTGGTCCACCGGCGAACCATGGAAGCAGGCCAGCTGGCAGCCCAGCTCGCCCGATGGTGGCCCTGACGACTCAGCCCTTCGTTTCGTGAAAAGCTCCTCCGGATCCGGCTGGGATGACATCTCACCTGATGCGGGAAAAGTCGGCAGCTTCCTCATCGAATGGAGCACCGATTCCGAACAAGCCACTGCCGACGGCAGCGCCACCCCCGCCACCCAAGGTGATGGAGAACTTGCCAAACACCGCACCACCGGACGCCGTTTTGTCAGCAAGCGAAAAGAAGAGCAGCTTGAAAAACTTCGCGAAAACCAAAAGAACCTCATGTGGGATCTCTCCACCTGGTTGCGCGATCAATCCAAGGTCGGCAAGGACCAATACGAAGCGCCCATCAACGCTCTTGAAGATAGTTTTGCCACCAATGGCATCCTCCCCGAAGGCCTCCCTGTCCCCAACCTTCCCCCGGCGGCGGCCGACTACTACGCCAAAGCGCGCGCGCGCCAGGCACGCTTCCAGAAAGACTTCGAAGAAAGCATGGAAAACCTTCGCCAGGGCTACCTCGGCAAACTCCTCGAACTCCGCGACAAGCTGGAGGCCAGTGGACAAAAGACCCAGACCGCGCAAGTCGACGAAGAGATCAAAGGAGTTGGCCAAAACGCCGCCAGCTTCCTTGCCAACTTCCAGTAGGTCGAGTTTGCGATGAGCGACAATCCCTACGCCCCCCCGGCAGTCGAGAAAGTCCTCGCCGACGACACTGCGGAAGAAGCCATTCGCCGTGCCCACATCAAGCACGAAACCTCGGTCAAATCCCTCGCATTCCTCAATTTCCTCGGCGTCTTCTTTGCGGTCTTTGGAAGACTAACCTCCAGCGACCCCCTCCCCTCCGATACCGCAGAACGAGTTGGCCAGATCATCGTAGCGATGCTCATCCCCGCCGCCCTACTCTGGGCAGGAATCTCCATCAGACGCCTCGGCCGCGCTGGTCAGATCCTCAACGCCCTTCTCTTTGGCATCGCTCTCGTCGGCTTCCCCATCGGAACCATCATCGGCGCAATGGTCCTCTACCACCTCTTCTGCAAAAAAGGCCGCATGGTCTTCTCCGCCCCCTATCGCAAAATCGTCAAAAACACTCCACACATCAAATACCAAAGAGGCAAAACCTCCAAAGCCGCATGGGTCATCCTCATCGTCTTTATCCTCTTCATCGCCTTGGGCATTTTCTGGTTAGCCAATCATTAGCGACGCACCACAGCTTCCTTCTACGACAAGATCCCCTTCAACACGCGCGCCTTCTCGACGCCCGTCAGCTTCATATCCAGCCCCTGGTGTTTGAAGGTGAAGCGATTGTGATCCACTCCCAGGAGATGAAGCATCGTGGCATGAAGATCATGCACCGACACCACATCCTCAACTGCGTTGTAACCAAAATCATCGGTCGCGCCATAGGTCGTCCCGCCCTTGATTCCGCCACCCGCCATCCAGATCGAAAAGCCCTTGATGTGGTGATCACGCCCCAGATTGGCTCCGGCACCCTGTGACATCGGCGTGCGACCAAACTCGCCGCCCCACACCACCAGCGTGTCATCCAACATCCCGCGTTGTTTCAAATCTTCCACCAAAGCCCAGCTCGCCTGATCGACCAACTTCGCCGTCGCCGCCACCCCGTTCTTCACCCCGCCGTGGTGATCCCACCCGCGATGGTATAGGTGAACAAAGCGCACTCCGCGTTCCGCCAAGCGGCGCGCCAGCAAACAATTACTCGCGAACGAACCATCGCCCGGCGTTGCTCCATACATCTCCAGAGTCTCTTTCGACTCCCCTTTCAAATCCACCAGATCAGGCACACTCGCCTGCATCTTGAAGGCCATCTCATACTGTGAAATCTTCGTCGAAATCTCCGGATCATCGACCAAATCATGCCGCATCCGGTTCAACCCGTTCACGGTATCAATGACATCCCGCTGGTCACCCCGCGAAACCCCCGCCGGATTTCCAACATACAAAACGGGATCGCCCTTGGAGTGAAAATGCACCCCCTGAAATTTGCTCGGCAAAAACCCACTGTGCCATTGTCGCGAAGCAATCGGCTGGCTCTGGCCCCCACCCACTGACGTCAGCACCACGAACCCTGGCAGGTCCTGCGTCTCACTTCCCAGTCCATACTGGATCCACGATCCCATACACGGACGCCCCGAAATCTGCGTCCCGCAGTTCATAAAGGTATGCGCCGGATCGTGATTGATCTGCTTCGTCGTCATCGACCGCACGATCGCCATATCATCTGCCAGCTTGGAAATGTGAGGGAAGACCGCGGAAATCTCCTGCCCTGATTTCCCATACTTTGCGAAATCCCACTGCGGTCCCAAACACTTCAATTCCGTCCCCTGAAGCTGCGCAATGGGCTGCCCCTTCGTAATCGATTCCGGCATCGCCTGGCCATGCATCTTTGCTAACGTCGGCTTGTGATCAAAGGTCTCCAAATGCGACGGACCACCCGCCATACAGAGGAAAATCACCCGCTTCGCCTTCGGGGAACCCGCCATCCGCATTCCCCCTGGAAGCTCGCTTCCAAAAAGCTGCTGCTGCAAAGCCAACGCTCCGATTCCCACCGTCGCCTGGTTCAAAAAAGTCCGTCTGTTCGTCATCTCAATCATACTCTTAGAATCGTGAAGTGGTTTCGTAAGCGTTTAAAATTGCGCGCCCGACCTGCGCCCAGGCGGCAGCCTCCGTTTCAGGAATGGCAGGATTCGGCGTCATCTCCCCCACCGATAGCACCGCCTTCGCGGCCTCCGGATCATTCCTAAATCTCTCACGTTGTTTCTCCAAAAGATCTTCTAACAGATCCACCTCATCCTTGGTGGCATCGCGCGAAAATGCTGCTTTCACTCCCCATGCCAACTGATCTTGAACCGATCCTTCCTGGCTCGCGATCTGCGAACCAAAGACCCGCGCCGCCTCCACAAAAATTGGATCATTTAACATCGCCAGCGCTTGCTGTGGAATATTCGAACGCGCCCGCTCTGCAGTACACTCTTCCCGGCTCGGGGCATCGAATGCCACCATCGAAGGGTGCAAAAAGGTCCGGCACCAAAAAGTGTAAACACTGCGTCGATACAAATCTTCCCCGCTGCTGGCCTCCCACGTCTTCGTGGGAAAATTCAAATGCTGCCAATATCCCGCCGGCTGGTAGGGCTTCACACTCTCACCACCCTGAACTTCCGTGTGGAGAATCCCCGCAACACTCAGAGCCCCATCCCGCACAAACTCGGCGTCCACCCGCCAACGCCCCTGCCGGGTATAGAGATCATTGGCCGGATCCTTCTCGCGTAAAAACGAACTCACTTCCGACTTCTGACGATAAGCCTTCGAGGTCATGATTTTCTTCACCATCCTCTTGAGATCCCAACCGCCATCGCGGAGATCAGCGGCAAGCCAATCGAGAAGTTCAGGATGCGAAGGCATCGTTCCCTGCCCACCCAGATCAGTGACATTTTTGGCAATGCCACGTCCGAAATACAGCCTCCAGAGACGATTCATGACCGTCCGTCCGGTGAGTGGATTGTCCTTTTCCAAAATCCACTTCGCCAGATCAAGCCGCGTCGCCCGACCTTCCACCTGCCAGCCATGCTTCTGCAAAAACACCGGCACCGCAGGCAGGATGACCTCACCCGTCTCATCGAGCCAATTGCCCCGTGGCAAGACCCGCGTCATTCGTGGGGTGGGGAGAGCCTCCGCCACCAACATTCGGCGCATCCCGTCTTTCACCGCTTTGAGCTCACTCTCCCATTTTGCCAACGTCTTTTTCTGCTCAACAATTTCAGGGGAAATCTTTTCGTAATAGTCAGCCAGCAACTTCTCCTCTGCAGACGTCCGCTCGACAGACTTCAGCGCTGCCAAAACAGCCGTCGACGGAACCTCCGGCATTTTCAAACCGGGCTCGGGCGACGCACTCACGCTCACGCGGAATCGCCCAATGCTGTGCTTCGCATGCGCCGATTGATAATGCAGCGACACTTCGAGTTGCTCGCCCTCCTTGAGGTCCAACGCCTTCTCCAATTCAAAGAGAATTTGCGGCGTCCCCTTACGACCTTCCTCTTGATGAGCACCCACCGCCCAACCTGTTTCCTTCTTCCCATCGATCGTACTCGTCGTGGGATAACCACTCTGCTCAACGTTCGCGACCACCTTGGAGATCTTCAGCGGCTTGCCGTCCTTCTTGATCTCAACTCCCGTCAGGACGAAATTTCCATTGCCCCTCGTAAAGCCGCCTTTCGTTGCAAAGCTGGCATCCGTCATCGCCTCGAGACGCAGCCCCGTGACCTTGCCCGGCGAAGACATCTTGATCGAGTAGCTCGGGAAATCCGCCACTTTACCACCCTCCAAAATCGATCCGTCCGCCTGAGGATTCAGAGTCGTTCCCTCGGGAGCTTTCAGGTTCGAGATCTCCACCGCACGCCACCCGAAATCAGGAACCGCCTGGCTCTCCAGCCATTTCTTCCGACCTTCCTCCAGCTTTTTGCGGAACTCCGCATCATTAGCCAACAAATGTGCCCCCTGGCCTTCACGAATCATCTTCTCCAGCTCAGCGACCCGCGCTTCCTCGGCAGCCGAGGGCACCACCAAATTCGGACTCCGCTTAGCGACTCCACCTTCCTTGATGTCGTCAAAAAAGGCTCCCATTGCGTAAAAATCATGCGCCGTGAAAGGATCAAACTTGTGATCGTGGCACTGCGCACAACCCACCGTCGACCCCATCCAAACTTCCGAAACATTTCGCACCCTGTCGGCCGCGTAGATCGCACGATACTCCTTGTCCTGCGCCCCGCCTTCTTCCGTTGTTTGTAAAAGTCGATTATAGCCCGAGGCAATTCGCTGCTCGAGCGTCGCCTCCGGAAGCAAATCCCCCGCCAACTGCTCCCGCGTGAAATCCGCGAAGGACTTGTTCTCATTGAAAGCCTTGATGACATAATCGCGATAGGGCGTCACCTTCATCTCGTTGTCACTGTGGTAGCCAATCGTATCTGCGTATCGCACCAAATCGAGCCACCACACGGCCATGCGCTCGCCATACTTGGGATCCTCCAAAAAGTGATCCACCCATTTCGCAAAAGCTTCCGGGCTCTCATCCGCAAGAAACTCCTTCGCCTCTGCCGCTGTCGGCGGAACTCCCCGGAGATCCCAGGAAATCCGACGCAACAAGGTCGGTCGATCCGCCTCACCCGACGGCTGAAGCCCGGCCTTCTTTTGCCGTTCGCTCAAAAAATGATCAATCTCGGCCCCCTTCGGAGCGGCCAGTTTCCTCACCGGCTGATACGCCCAATGTTCCTCATATTTTGCCCCATCGTTGATCCACTGCTTGATCAAGGCAATCTCGGCTGGCGAAACGGTCTTATGAGCCTCGGCCGGTGGCATCTTGTCGTCCTCATCCTTTGTGATCAACCGCAGATAAACCTCGGACTTCTCAGCATTCCCCGGCTCGATCGCCACATAACCACCAAGATCTTCATAAGCGCCCTCCTGCGTATCCAACCGAAGATCAGCCTCACGGGCCTCCTCATCAAAGCCATGGCAGGCAAAACATTTATCCGATAAAATCGGCCGGATCTCCCGCTGAAAATCAACCTCACCACAAGCCCACGCTGTCGTCGCAAAAAGCACCCCGATTAATTTCCCAGAAAACATCAAGGAAGATACTGTGAACCTGTGCGACATCTTGCCAACGAATTCGTCCAGCAAATCACAAGCCCATTGGCAGCGGCGGGTTCCTCTTGATAAACTTCCCTCCGCCTCCAAGGATCGCACCATGAAACTTCTTCCTCTCCTTTTCACCGGCATCATCGGCATCATCGGAATGTCTCCTTGTTGGAGCGTGCCCTTGATCGTGGCCCACCGGGGAGCTTCCGCCGACGCCCCGGAGAACACCATGGCGGCCTTCAATGAAGCCTGGCGTCAGGGCGCAGATGCCATCGAAGGAGACTTTTGGCTCACGAAAGATGGCCGCATCGTCACCATCCACGACGCAACCACCAAGCGAACCTCGACAAAAGACTTCAAGGTCACTCAAACAGATTGGGCCGACCTCAAGGATCTCGACGTCGGCTCATGGAAAGGTTCTCAATGGAGCAGCGAAAAAATGCCACTCCTGTCCGAAGTCCTCGCCAGCATCCCAAGTGGAAAAAGCATCTTCATCGAAGTGAAATGCGGCCCCGAGATCGTCCCAAGACTCTTCGAAGTCCTCGCTCAGTCGAAAACCGCCCTCGCTCAAATCACCATCATCTCATTCAACAAAGAAGTCATCCGCGCCCTCAAAAAACGCGACGCGCGAATCACCGCCAACTGGCTCACCAGCTTCAAAAAAGAGGAAGACGGCACCTACACCCCGGACCTCGATACAACCATCGCCACTCTCCAGGAAATCGGCGCCGATGGGCTCGGAGCCCAGGCCGTCCCCGCTCTCGCCAAGGACCTCGGAACCCGCCTTCGCCAAGCTCATCTCGGCTACCACCTCTGGACCATCGATGACGCAAAAACCGCACGCCAATTCGTCGCAGCCGGAGCCCAATCCGTCACCACCAACAAGCCGACACTCATGCGCGCTTTCCTGGCAGACCGGGACCAACCCGCCAGGAAGCAATAAAGATTAATTCAGCTGCTCTGAGACCCCACCTTCAAATGATCATTCCAAAGCCCATCACTTGCCTCTTCGGGATTCTCCATCTGGCGATTTCGACCGCTCAAGGAGCAACGCTCCCTCCCGGCTTCGCTGAGACAAAAATCGCGACCGGACTCAATCCCACCACCATGACCTTCGCTCCCGACGGGCGCCTTTTCCTGTGCGAAAAGCAGGGACTTCTGCGAGTGATTGATGAAGGGGAAATGCTACCGGGACCATTCCTCGATCTCACGGGTCAGGTCGACAGCTGGAATGAACGGGGCCTACTCTCCGTTTGTTTCGATCCCGAATTCGCCACCAACGGCTGGCTCTATCTCTACTACACTCACAACCGCAAACCAGAGGACAAGAGTCACAGATCGAGCAACAATCGCGTGAGCCGCTTCACCGCTAAAGGAAATGTTGTCGTCCCCGGCAGCGAGAAGGTCATTTTTGAAATCGATCACCTTTCCAAAATCGGATGGCACAATGGCGGCGGCCTCGCCTTCGGGCAAGATGGCAAACTCTACCTGAGCACCGGCGAAAACGCGCAAGGACCGAACGCGCAAGACCCCGGCAATCTCCTTGGCAAACTTTTGCGGATCAACAAAGACGGCTCCATTCCCATAGACAACCCGCACTACCGGGACTTCAAAGACCGTAACCGCGCCATCGTCGCCCTGGGCCTGCGCAATCCCTACACCATCGCCAGTCAGCCGGAGACCGGCATCCTCTTTCTCAGCGAAGTAGGAGCCAACTACGAGCAAATTGAAAAATACGATTCCAGCGCTCCACCGGTCGCCAAAAACTTCGGCTGGCCCGACATCGACGGCAAAGTGCATGGAAAGAATTCTCCCCCGGGATACCAGGATCCGGTCTATCCCTACGATCACGGCAAGGACCAGGGCTTGGCCTTATGCGGAGGAGATTTTTATCTTCCGGGCCAACCCGGGCCCGAAGCATTTCCCGTCGGCTACCGGGGGAAATACTTCTTCAGCGATTACGGCGGATGGATCAAAATGATCGATCCGGACAAGCCGGAGCTACGACTGGATTTCGCCTCCGGAATCAACCGAGCCATCGATGTCGCCACCGCCCCTGATGGAGCACTCTGGTACATCGAACGGGCCGGCATTCAGGGAGGATCCGACGAAGCAAATACCGCCAGCAAAGATGGCTCGCTCTGGAGGGTGACTTGGACGGGCGAAAAAAGCACAACGGCCGCCGGAACCCCCTCACCAGTCCGCCCCGTGAAACTCGCGGCGGGACTCAAGCTTGCCTCATCACCAGAGAAAGGACTTCCACCCACCCTGACCGAGACCGGAATTTTCTCAGAAATGGCAACGCTCAAACCCATTGCCTCCGCCCTGCCATACACCTTGAACAGCACCGTCTGGGCCGATGGAGCGGAGATGAAGCGTTGGGTCATTTTACCAGAAGGAGAAGGCCTCAAAATTTTACCATCCGGCGAATTCAAATGGCCTGCCGGCACCGTCCTTGTTCAGCACTTCGATCTCGTCATCGACGAAAAAACCAGCCTCCGCCGCAAGCTCGAAACCCGCATCCTTGTTCTCGATCAAACCGGAGCCTTCGGCTACGGCGCGAGTTATCGATGGCGGGCAAGGGGACAGGAAGCCGACCTCGTTTCTCCCGACGGAGAGGAAGAAGTAATTTCAATCAAAAGCCAGTCTGGCACCCTACGTCAGCAAACCTGGCCCTATCCTTCGAGCGGTCTTTGTTACCTCTGCCATACCCCCAACGCCGGGTTCGTCCTCGGACCAAAGCTCCATCAACTGGATCGCGATCAACTTCATCAATGGAGCACCCAGAAAGTCTTCCACCAACCCTTGTCCGAACAGGAGATTAAAGAGGCTCCGCAGACCTGTCGCACCGATGACGAAAGCGCCCCGCTTACAACACGGGTTCGCTCGTATCTCGATGTCAATTGCGCCGCCTGCCATCGCCCCGGAGGAACCGGTGCCGGCTGGGATGCCCGCTTCACCACCCCGCTTGAAGAACAGGGCATCATTGACGGAATAGTCAGAAACAACCTGGGAATTGAGGAAGGAAAACTCATCGCCCCCGGTGATCTCGCAAAATCCTTCCTCCACCGTCGCATGAAAGCCATCGGCGCTCCGGAACAAATGCCTCCCGTTACGAGAAGCGTGCCCGACGAAAAGACCCTCGATGTCATCGCGAAGTGGATCAAATCCATCAAGGAGACGGAGTAATAAAAAACGGAGCTTTCTTCCACAAGTCAGTGGAAATACTTCGGAGGAACTTTGAGAAATTTCGCCCACCCGTTTTTCCATCCCTCCGGAATTCTTAAGGGATCTCGGAACCGGTCGATCCCCTCTCGTCCTGACATCGTATGTCAAGGAGCGCGACGGAATGTTTTGATGGGGACGAAGTGGTTCAGGTTAACTCAGGGCGTTCCTTCGCGATGTACGCGGAGGCGCAAATGCCCTCCCTATGAAAACAACCCGAGAATCAAGTGCCCCCATTCTGGCAACCTCAATCAGCCTGTGCTTCTCTGCGCAATCCCAGACATTGATCCCAATGAGAGTCTCCGGATCACCTTTTCCAATTCCTCCGTGGACACTTTGGTAACATCAGTCCGGAGTGGTGACCTCCGGATCGCCACACATGTTCAGCAGATTGGAATCAATGACGATTCAGCGGCCTACGTGACCTCGATTCCGGAGCCCTCATCCACGTTCTTGCTTGGCCTCGCCGGCTTTGCACCTCTCGCCCGCAGAAAGCGCTAACCTTCACAGATCAAATCCGTGAAATCACTTCGCCCACACAAAAAAGCCATCGCCCGGGGTGACAGGACAATGGCTTTATTGGACGAGTGAAATCAGCTTCTACTGCTTGGGAATATCCTTGAGCAACCGAATTGATCCTACGGCCTTGGTGCCATCCGGCTTTTCGATTTCGAGCCACCAGGTGGCTCCGGCCGGGAGTGGGTCCGGGGCAATGGCGTGGATGTCGTAGTCATCGTGAGACGGAGCATACTGGCCTTTTCCTACTGACGACATGGTGCGGTCACCCGAGCCGATCCAGGCTCGGGTGATAGTTTCGCCATTGTCTTTGTAAGGTAAAGTGATCACGAGGTGACCTTCCTTGCCTGCTTCGACATTGCCATGACCTTGGGCAGCTTTGACCATGTATTCCCCAATCTCGAATTCCCCGAGGGCAACTTCATCATGTTCGTGATCCTCCTCATGTGCCGGAGCCTCGGGCGTTTCAGGCTTTACGTTTTCAGGCGCTGCGGCTTCTTTGTCGTTGCAGCTGACAAGGAGTGCCGCAAGCGACATGATGGTAATCATGGTGTTTATTTTTTTCATGGTTTTTCTGTTTTGTTCTTAGGTTTGGCTTTCGGATTGGGTTGTTCGGCGGAAACGCGGTGGATGGCCGCATAGCCTGCCGGGACAATGATGAGATTCAGGAAGGTCGATGATAGGAGACCTCCAAGAATCACGACTGACAGGGGCGCGAGAATTTCATTCCCGGGCTTATCTCCCTGCAAGACGATGGGGACGACTGCCAGAGCAGCCGTCAAAGCGGTCATGAGAATCGGGATGAGGCGCTCCGATGAGCCCTGGACGATGGCTTCAAACATCGTTTTCCCTTCATGTTTCATGAGATGATCGTAGTGATTCACCAGCAAGATGCCGTTGCGGACGGCAATCCCAAAGAGGGTGATGAAGCCCACCATGCTGGCAATCGAGATGACTGGCGCGGTGTAGCGTCCACCGAGTCCGAAGAGAGCGGCGGTATTGCTCAGGATTCCCGGTGATTCGCTAAGATAGATCGCCGCGATCCCGCCGATGAGTGCAAGTGGCAAATTGACCAAAACCAGCAAAGAGACCCGGAAGGAGCCAATGGCCAACTGGAGGAGAAACACCATGATCAGGATAACCAATCCACTGAAGAGGAAGATCGTTCGGCTGGCAGCTTGTTGAGCTTCGAACTGACCTCCGTATTTCACGGTGTAGCCAAATTTTTGCACAATGGGATCGACCCTTTCGCGAACTTCTTCGACGAGGTCCCCGAGGTTGTATCCTTCCTCCACGTTGAGAGTTACGACAGCGCGGCGTTGAGCATTTTCCCGTCCGATCAGGTTCGAGGTCATTTCGGGTCCGATATCCGCGACTTCGTGCAAACGCACCAGTGCGCCTCCTTTGCCGCGAAGCACCAGGTTCTTGATGTCCCGCAGTTCATCGCGTTCATCTTCCTCAAGACGAACTGCCAGACTGTAACGCCGGACTCCTTCGTTGATCTCCGCGACGGACACACCGAAGACGGCATTTCTCACTTGTTCGGCGGCTGAGCGAGGAGTGAGTCCGTAGGCTGCCAAGTCAGCTGGACGATAGTCAACCGGCAGTGACTGAATCATGACTTCACGATTGGCGGCGACGTCCCGTGCTCCCTCGAGAGGTTTCAAAGCCCCTTCGATTTCCTGGGCAATCACGCGCAGTTTATCCAAATCATCTCCATAGATGCTGATGGCGATGGCGGCGGGAGTGCCGGATAGGATGTGACTGAGACGGTGCTCGATGGGTTGGCCGATGTTGGTGGTAATCGCGGGAACTTTCTCAAGGATCTCACTGATTTGTTTACGCACTTCCTGGTTCTCGAAACCCGGTTTTACAGTCACATCAATTTCCGAGTTGCTCACTGGTTCGGCGTGCTCATCGCGTTCAGCCCGCCCGGTCCGGCGAGTGACACTCTTCACTCCTTCCAGAGCCAAAAGCTGCTGCTCGATGGAACTCGCCATGCGGTCGCTCGCTTGCAGTGACGTTCCCGGAGGTGCGAACAATCCCACCGTAAAGGTGCCTTCGTTGAATTCAGGGAGGAAGGATTTTCCAAACGTCGAACTCAACCAGAGGGCCAAACACGTCGCGATGATCGCCAAGCCGATGACGATCTTTCGGAACCTCACGGCGGTTCTGACAAGCGGGGTGTAAACCGCCTTCAACTTTCGCACGAGCGGTGGGTCAACGGAGTTATCGTGATTGCTCTTCCCGAACATGAGATAGCGGCACATCGCTGGAGTCACCGTGAGAGCGACGATGAGAGAAGCGATGATGGACACCCCAAAGGCGATTCCGAGCGGGCGAAAAAAGCGACCTTCGATCCCTTCAAGAAACATGAGGGGGAGGAATGCCAGAACAATGATGATGGTCGCGAAAACCATCGCCGGGCGAATTTCGTTACTCGCTTCCAAAATGACCTTCAGGCGCGGTTGTCGTTCGGACTCGGGCCTTGCGGCGTTTTCGTTGAGTCGTCGAAAGACGTTCTCGACATCGATGATGGCGTCATCAACCAAGCTGCCAACCGCGATGGCTAGGCCTCCCAAAGTCATGACATTGATGGTCATGCCCATCCAATCGAACACCAACAAGCCGACGGCCAGTGAAAGCGGAATCGCAGTCAGAGTGATGACCGTGGTCCTGACATTGAGCAGGAAGAGAATCAAAATGACAGCCACGATGATGGCCGCATCGCGAAGAGCGTGGACGACATTCGAAACCGAAAGGTTGATGAAATCCGCCTGTCGGAAGATTTGCCGATTGATATGGAGGCCTTCCGGCAAAGTGAAATCCAGTTCATCGAGCATCGAATCAATCGTTTCCGTGATGGTGATGGTATTTGTTCCGGGAGCTTTTTGAATGGTCATGACGACCGCCCGTTGCCCTCCATCGGCTCCGGTTCCCCGCTTGGGTGCGGGACCGAGTTTCACGTTGGCGACTTGCCCAATCGTGACGGGAAATCCGTCGTGATACTTGATCAAGGTACCGGAAATATCCTTCACCGAACGAACTCTTCCACTTTGCCTGACAGGTATTTCAAGGGAGTCGACGTCCGGCAAATAACCGGCACTCAGAGTGCTGTGGGCGGCTCCCGAGGCATCGATGACATCTTGAATAGTGAGATCGTAAAGACGTAAATCATCCTGACGAACGAGCACTTGATACTCGGGAAGCTCGCCGCCGATCACCGAAACCTGGGACACTCCGGCAATCGCCAGAAGCTTGTTTCGAAGATCGAATTCAGCGTAGGCCCTGATCTCAAGATCGCTCATTTCCTTACCGGGTGATGAGATGGCAAGAAGCATGATCTCCCCGGTAATCGAGGTGATCGGAGTCATCTCGGCATGGGCATCCGGAGGGAGATCTTCACGCACCGAGTCGAGACGCTCGGAGACGAGTTGTCTCGCGGTGTAGATATCCGTTCCCCAATCGAACTCGACGTAGGCAATGGATAGACCAATCGCGCTCGAGGTGCGAACACGCCTCACTCCCGGCACTCCGTTGACCGAACTTTCAATCGGAAAAGTCACGTATTGTTCGACCTCGTCAGCAGCCAGACCGGGAGCTTCGGTCATGATGACCACAGTCGGAGCATTGAGCTCTGGAAAGACATCCACCGGAGTCTTTGAAAGGCGAAGTGCTACAAAAGCGAGTAGCACGCCCGCCAGAATGAGCACCAAGGGCGCTCGCTCCAGCGAAAATTTAATCAGCTTACTTAACATGGTAGTGAGGAGTTATTCGTCTTTCCCGTGATAAGATCCGTCGGCATGGAAATGCCCGCCCTTCTGGGAGGTTCCACTTTGCGAACTGGCTAATTTGAGTTCATAAACTCCGTTGAGGACGACTTCGTCTTTTGGTCCGAGGTCGCTCTTGATTTCGATCCATCGTCCATCATTCACGCCCAGGTCTGCTTCGATACGAATCGCTTTATTGGCATCGAGAGGATCACGTTTGAAGAAGACATGAGTGATTCCGTCCTTCACCACGGCAGAGCGTGGGATCGCAAGAATAACCCCATCACTCGATTCCTCCGCGATTTCCAGGAAGGCCGAAACTCCAGGACGAACCCATGATTTTAATTCACTAGGCATTGCGAAAAGCCCCACGGTTCGCTGTTCAGGATCTGCCCCTAAAGCAATCTGAAGGGTCGCTTCAATGGATTCATTCAGGTCATTTCCGGTTCCCTGTGGGGGAACAATATTTACCGACTGTCCGTTTTTAAATTTCGGCAGATCACTTTGTAAGCCCATTGCATGAAAACGAACTTTCGTGGGATCGACGGTGGTGAGAATTAAGCTCGTCTCCTCGACAAAGGTTCCGTTGGTCACTGCAAGCGACTCCACAAAACCGGATTCCTTGGCGCGAACTTCGATCCAATCACTCGCATCAGCATTAGAGGTGGGATTTTCTCGACCAGAAGATTGCGAGGCATTCCGGAGGGCTGCGCTGGCGGCAGTTAGCTCCGCTTCCCGTTGGCCGATCTCTGCTTCTAGCTCAGCGACCTGAACATCCAAGTCAGCGCGTTTGAAGTCGGCTTTCGCAAGTGCTCTTTTCCTCGTAATTGCGACGTCGTAGTTTGCCTCCGCTTGTCTGAGCGAAGCTTGCGCAAGATCGACGCGCTGCTGTAAATCTAACAAGCGTAGCGAGCGGAATCGATAAACAGGAGTGCCTGCTGTCACTTCATCAAACTGGTTGACGAGAAATTCAATATGCCCAGGGAGCATCATGCGATATTCGTGCTTGGCCAGTGGTTGGAGTTCGAATGATCCCGGCACGCGCACCGTATTCTCAACATTTCTCCGCTCTACCTTGGCAAAGGTGATCCCCAGATTGCTCCGGACGGTGGCAGGAATTGCGATCCGATTGGTGGATTGTTCGGCTTCTTCCTCGGCAGAAGATGCGGCTGCTTCGCCCTTGCGGTTGCAGGATGGGAGAATGAAGAGGAGCCCCAATAGTGGGACGATTTTTAAATGGTTCATGGTATCACTCTTTCTTTCCGTTCGACTTGTGATTTGTGGGTCCCAGCAGGAATTGGATGTCCGTGTCCGCTTGGGAGTGTTGAAGTTGGATATTGATGATTTTCAGTTTTGCCTCATGCGCTCTGACAAGGCTCTCCAGGAGGACAAGGCTTCCGCCCTCTCCCAGTTCGACAAGGTTCCGGGCATCGCTTGCTTGCCGATCCACCAAGGGAATGAGATCCCTCTCAATGGATGATTGCTGGCCTTGAATCGCCCTCAGCCGGGCGCGAAGGGCGGCAAGCTTTCCGACTTTTCGCTCATATTCTGTCTCGAATTCGGCTTGAGCGACTTCGCGCTCTGCGCGTGCCTTGGCAATGCCTCCCTTGTTGGCATTCAAGATAGGGAGTGGTATCGCAGCGATGAATCCGATGCGCGACTGACCTTCGTCGCTTTCGGCCTGTGGTCCGATGACGAGATCCGGGTATTGTTTTCGAATTTCCCGTATCAGGGTGTGTTCGGAAACTTCGTATTCGCAACGAAGACGGTTGATCGTTGGATTGTTATATCTCAGTCGATCTTCACTGGGCTGCCAACCTGCCACCGCGAGAAGCGGGACAAGGCGAATCGGGGCACCCGGAGAGATTCCAAGCAGGGAACGGATTTCCTGTTCCTTTGCTTTAACCTCGCCTTCCAGACGTTCTGCTTCGACACGGCGACTGGTTTGCTCAATCGTGAAAAGTCCGGCCTCGGTTTTGGGAATCTCACCTTGTTCGGCAAGCTGGGTGGTTGATTTCACAATAGAGACCAAGGTCTCCACGATTTTTTGGGTTTGCTCCAGCTCGGTCCGAAGTGAGGACCATTCGATCCAGGCCTTTTGCAAATCAATCGAGACCCGCCACTCGGATTCGGCGACCCGATCCAGCTCGGCATACATCGAGGCTTCAGCGAGATTTTTCTCCGCCGAGAGTCGTCCTGATAAGGGCAAAGTGAGAACAAGGGAAGATCCGACGATCCAAGGATCGGGAACACCTTTGGTGATTTTTAGGACATCGAGACTGAGCTCGGGATCGTCCCACAATCCGGCATGATCAGCGACTGCTTTGGCCACTCCTGCCTTCAACCGGGCCACGCGCAGATCAGGATTGTAAACGAGTGCGATCATCTTTCCCTCGTTGAGGGAAACGCCATTGGATGGATTAAAGGCGGGAGTGCCCGATGGCGTTTTTGCAAGGCGCTTGGCGAAGGCTTGCACCTTTTCGCCTGATGGGCCTTGTGCTCTCCACTTCTGGTCGTGAGTAGATAAATTGAGAGGTCGGCTCTCAAAGGTCTGACAACCGGCTAGCAATAGAACGGCACTGGCTGCCGCCGCAATTTGGAGAGCGGTTTTTGGACGGAGTCCTTTAAGGGGGGACAAAGCTCCCCGATTATGTGGTATAAAATTTTTCATGATGCCTCATAGGCTGGGTAGAAAGGGTCATTTGGAAAAGATGCTTCCGTGCGATCTGGTGCGTCCTGGACTCTCGTTGACACGAGGGCACAAGGAGTCCTGACGCTGAAGAGAAGCGTTCTGTATCGGAGTGACCGTGGGGGGCAGGTAAACGACCTAAATATCGTTTCTGAATGTCGGCCAAAGCCGGACAGGCCCGTTTTGAGCGAGCCTAAAAAACAGGGCTCAACTCAATTCACGTCACTCAACTCAACCCAATTGGGGAGGCTTCGACAGCTCATAGTAAGGACTGTCAGGGCGCAGATCCTCTTCAGGAACGAGCCTTTCATTCGAAAAACCTCCTGCTGTGGAGGTCAAAATGTTCACAAAACTTGTTGCCACCTGCGTATCGAACGAGACGACGTGCGAATGGCGATGAGAAGTCGATTCACCTTCCTCTCCTGGTAACTCGTCACCCGAATCATCATTCTCTCCGTTATCGCTATCGTGGTCATGATCATCGTGATGATGATGATGATGATGGGAATCTGATGAAGCGGTAGGGAGATCCCCATGATCGTGCTCTATTTCAATCGCGGCAACCGACCCAACTCCGTAAACCAAAACGACCGAAATCGTTAATACGGTTTGGAGAAGAATTTCTATGGTTGTCCTAATTGACATGTGCGGGACTGTCATGAGGTAACCCTTAGTGGTCAAGTTTTATTGTGGTCATCAAATCGAAATCCAGAGGGATCTGAGCACAATGACACATCACTCCACCTCAAACCTTAAGTCATCGAGTTCATAACTCACACTCCCCGCTCCGCCCGATGAAAAGCCCACCCACTCGGGCACGGACCATTCGGGATCACAAGGCAGTCCGGTAAACTCCTTCCGCGAACCATCAGGTAGGATGACCATGGCCAGCCAAGTCGCTCCCGTCTGACCAATACTGGCTATCATTTCGACGTGCACCCAACCGCTCTTGGGCAACTCCATGAGCACCTTCCCCTTGCTCGACACCTTGCCGTCTCCAAACCGCAAGGCAGGCCCCGTTTTGTAGGGATGCCCCTTGCTCCGCCATTCGCAACTCATGTTAGCACCGTTCTCGAGACGAACCCTAAACGACAAATTCGCCGTTCCTTCGGTCACCTGCGGAGTCCAATAAAAGTGCGGATTGAAGCCCTGCTTGAGATCCGGATGACGGCTCACTTTCAGAACGTGATTCCCAGGCGAATCCGCATCCTCCACGATCTGTACCAAACCCTTTTGCTCTTCCTGATACAATTCCACCATCCGAAAAAACTTCCCCGCCTCTCCTCGCTCGAACCGGTCATTCACCAAATTCATCGGCGGGGACGGCACCTCATAAGGCTTTGGAAATTTCGTCGCAGCAGCCAAAGCCTTCCAAGCCTCGCCCCGCACTCCCGCTTTCGAAAAATCAAAAGGCTTGAAGCCAATTTTCTCCGACGGTGATCCTTCCTTCAATCGAAAATCCCGCTTCCCCGCATCGACAAACATCGGATCCGCGACCACCGATCCTGCATCTTTTCCGGTCGCCTGCCACTCTCCAAAGCTCTTCCCGTCAAAATCAAATTCCTGACCACTCGCTCGCCAATAGAGGTTCTTGCGAATGTCCACCGTCGCACCCGCGCGCCATCCACTCCCGCCAAAGAGTCGGCCGGCATCCCAATACACCAGGTTGTTTTCGAAGGTAAACGAGCGATGATCCTCTTTCCGCGTCAGGGCCACCTGCCCCTCTGCGCTAAAAGTCAGAATGTTGTTTTTGACGAGATTATCGCGCCCGTAATGCTGGTGAAAACCCCCGTCATGCACGTCGTAAACGAGGTTGTTTTCAAAGCGAATCCCCGTGCTTCCTTCATCCGGATAAAGCCCCCAACCGCCATAACGCGTCGCGTAAACATCGTGGATAATATTGTGGCTCACCGAGGTTCCCTCCGATTTCCCCAGCGTATAAACCCCGCCCATGTCGCTTAAAATTCGATACCCGAGGTGGTGAAGATGATTGAACTCGATCCGGTTCCGCTTTGACGGACTGTCCGCGTATCCCCAGACCCACCCGGCCGAAACTGCGGTGTAGAAAAAGTCCGCGACATCGCAATGCGTCACCACATTGTCACCACTTCTACCAATCCACACCCCCACCGCTGAAGGCGCAATCCGGCCTCCGCTGTGAATAATGCAATTGTCCACCGTGATATGACTGGTCCGGGTTTCGTCAGGCAGCGTTTGCATCTCCCCAATCCGGACGCCACTCGCACCTAGATCAAAAAGGCGGGAATTTCTAATCTCGCAATGCTTCGCTCCTTCCCGAAACCACACCCCCGTTCCACCAACCTGCTCCACGCGGCACCCATCAAAGCCCACCTTGCTCGCATGACGAACCGTGACCACTGAAGACTCCACACTCATCGCAGCCTGATAAGGAGGCACCCCACCGTCCGGGGTCCTCAGCGCCGAATGCCGAAACGCCAGATTCTCAAATCGTAAATGTTTCACCTCAGCCCCCGGCTTTCCCCTCACCTCCAGCAAGTTTTCCAACACCGGCGCGACCACCTGCACCTTCCTCATCTCCTCGCCCTCCCGCGGCTCATAAAACAACCAACCTTCGCCATCCAAAAACCACTCACCTGGCGAATCAAGCGCGCCCAGGTAATTCTCCAAATAGTAAAGACAACCCCGGTTCATGGGATTCCAGCTCTTCATTTCCGACCCTTCCGTCGTGAAAACCCCCTCCTCCGGAGACACCGATTTCAAAAACTCGCGCGTCGTATCCCACTTGTGAAACACCATGACCTGCACCTTCCCGAGATCCTCATTTTTGACCCCTTCGAGGGAATCGAGATCCGAGGGCGAAACCTCGAAAGTGTGAAGCTTCCTCCCCGGCTTCCCCCCCACCGCTTCTTCACCGACATACAAGAGACTGTTAAAATGCCACCAATTGGGAGTTCTCGCCCGGATCGCCCGCTCACCATTCACCCACAACTGCTCAAAGTTCGGCAGCCCCTCTACCTTGGTTTTCCATCGACCAGGCACCGCCGGATCAGGCTCCCAACCCGAAATTACCCTTCCTCCACTAATCTCGACCACCCCCTGCCCCCGGTAAACCACCGGTGCCTCCTCCGCCCCCCCCGAGTCCTCACTCTCGAACACCCAAGGCCTTTCCAACTCATACCTCCCCCAAATAATCGTCACCGTCACCCCCTCCTCCGGCGATTGCTTCCGCGCCTCCCGCACTGCCCGCTGCGCCCGCTCAATCGACGCAAAAGGCTTCGTCTCACTCCCATCGCCGGAGTCATTTCCAGCATTCGCGACATAAAAATTCGCGGCCCCGGCGATCGGCGAGAGACCCAAAAGTAGAGCGAAAATACCAGAACGAGACATGGATTCACTTACACCGGAAAGGCTCCCAATGTTTCCAAGTCCTGACCTTCACGTCCAAAAACAGGATCCGGCCTCTATCGAGCGTCGATTTTCTTGTCGATCGCTTCCGCATCCACAGTCTTCTGAAGCGACTGCTCCTCACTGTGTTCAATCCCTACTCCGATCGTCCGGCTCACTCCTTGAAGAGTGCGCAGCGGCACTTGCACCGCAGATTTGAGAATGCTGCACGAACTCAGACACATAGTTGCGCCAAGGGCGGCCAGGATCGATAATGGTTTCATAGGACCTCATCCATACTCTCGAGAGCCTCCCCAGGTCAAACCCGCAATCTTGATTGCGATTTTCTCAAAATCTACGAAGCTTTCCTTCCTGTCACCATGCGCCTCCTCATTTCATTCCTCCTCACCAGTCTTTTTGCATCCGCAGATAACTCAGTCTTCGCCCGCGCACCCTATCTTCAAATGGCCAACCACGAGTCGATTCACATCGTGTGGCGCACTTCCGGCGACTCAACGCCCCGCATGCGCTATGGAAAATCCGCCGACAACCTCGATGCCGAAGTTCCCGCCGGACAAATCCTCACCCGCCTTCACCCTTCGGTCGAGAGCCCCGCGCCCATCTTTAAAGACGCCCCGGTCGATACCCAGCAATTCGAAGCCTCCATCACCGGCCTCACCCCGTCCACAACCTATTACTACGCGGTCTATGATGGCGAGACCCGCCTCACCGCAGCAGATGAAACCTACTGCTTTAAAACCCACCCCGTTCCCGGCACCGACACCCCCGTCTATTTCTGGGTTGTTGGCGATTCCGGCACCGGCGGCAAGGACCAAGCCGCCGTCCACACCGCCATGGTGAATCACAATGCCACCCACGGGAAAGAACTCGACCTCTACCTCCACGTCGGCGACATGGCCTACGGCTCCGGCACCAACAAGGAATTCGATGACCGCTTCTTCAACATGTATGAAGCCACCATCCGCAACACCGTTTGCTGGGCATCCATGGGAAACCACGAAGGACGCACTTCTAAAGGAACCTCGGGCGAAGGCCCCTTCTATGACGCTTACATCTGCCCCACCAATGCCGAAGCCGGTGGACTCGCCTCGGGTAAGGAAGCCTTCTACTCCTTCGATTTCGGCCGCGTCCACTTCATCTGCCTCGATTCCCACGACCTCGACCGACGCCCCAGCGGCGAAATGGCCCAGTGGCTCAAAGCCGACCTCGAAAAAACGAAAGCCGACTTCCTCGTCGCCTTCTTCCACCACCCTCCCTACACCAAGGGCTCTCACGATTCCGACAAAGAAGGCCAACTCATCGAGATGCGTGAGCACATCATGCCCATCCTCGAAAGCGGTGGCGTCGACATCGTCTTCACCGGACACTCCCACATTTACGAGCGCTCCATGCTCATCGACGGTGCCTACCACACCCCCACCATCGCCGATGGCGTCATCCTTGACGATGGCGATGGCGACCCTGCTGGCGATGGACCCTACCGCAAAAGCGCTGGACTCAACCCCAACAACGGCGTTGTCCAAATCGTCACCGGCCACGGCGGCACCACCCTTCGTCGTGTTGGCACCAGCCCCGTCATGAAGCGCATCATTCTCGAGCACGGCTCCTGCCTCATCTCAGTCTCCGGCGACACTCTCACCGCCGAAATGCTCAACAAAGACGAGAACGTCAGCGACACCTTCGCCATCCTCAAAAAAGGCGA
Organism: uncultured Verrucomicrobiales bacterium; assembly: GCA_963925135.1. Taxonomy (GTDB): domain Bacteria; phylum Verrucomicrobiota; class Verrucomicrobiia; order Verrucomicrobiales; family Akkermansiaceae; genus SW10. The sequence goes on from CAWUTG010000100.1 coordinate 31,576, forward strand.
AGTCAAACACACTCCTCTTCTCGATCCCTGGCAACCCGAGGGCCTGAAGCCAGCCAAGCCCGTCCGCCCCAGAAAGCCCGCCGTTCCCGAGGATACCCTCGCCCTCATTCCAAAGTCAGCGACCTGGTCTTACCTCGGAGGCTCACACCCCGCTGGTGAAGCCAACGCTTGGGCCGCTCCCGACTATGACGTCTCCACCTGGACCACCGGCAAAGCCGGATTTGGATTTGGCGACAACGACGACGCCACCGAACTCAAGGACATGTACAACAAATACATGGTCCTCTACATCCGCTCCGAATTCACCATGCCCGAAGGGGCCAACCCCGCCAACCTGGGCCTCTCCATCTCATACGACGACGCCTTTATCGTCTTCATCAACGGACACGAAGTCCTTCGCAAGGGCGTCGGTAAAGACAACGGACCCAAGGCCAGCGACATCACCCTGCACGAAGCCCAGCTCCACTTTGACTACTTCCCGCTCGAAGGAGCCGCCAAGTATCTCAAGGCTGAAGGAAAGAACGTCATCGCCATCGAAGGCCATAACGCCAACATCAAGAGTTCGGACTTCACCCTCCATCCCTCTCTTCTCCTGGAAAAGTAAGATGTCCGCCCCTCGTCTTTTCGCGATCGTCCTGGCCCTTCTTACGGCTGCGACTTTCGCGCATCACGACGTCACGGCAGCCATCAAAGAGCTCGATCAGAAGATCGAATCCGGAGCCACCGCCGACCTCTATTTCCAGCGGGCCATCGAATACCGGGCACTCCGCAATTCCGAGGCCGCCGAAGCCGATTTACGCGCGGCCCTCGCCCTCCAGCCCGGTCACCGCGAATCCCTCACCGCCCTCATCCAGCTCCTTCGTGACACACCCGAGGCCATGGACCTCGCCAAGTCCTACCTCGCCGACGCCAAGGAACCCAAGCACCAACTCGAAGCCCGCTTCCTCATCGCCCAAGTCGCCAGCTGGTCGGACGATGATCAAACCGCCCTCCTCACCTGCAACGAGATCCAACAACTCCACCCGGAGCACACCACTGATCTCGACCTCCTCCACGCCCGTCTCCTCCTCCAATCCGGCAACCCCGCCAAAGCGGCCGACATCCTCAAAGCCGCCAGCCAAAAGCACCAGGGCATCGTCCTGCGCAACGCTTGGATCGACGCCTCCCTCTCCGCCGGTCAATCCGCCGAAGTCCTCCCCATCATCGAAAAAGAACTCGCCGAATCCCGCTTCCGCGCCTCCTGGCTTATCCGCCGCGCCCGCGCCCGCATCATCGCCAGGCAAGTCGACAAAGCCCGCCCGGATCTTCACTCCGCCCTCATCGAGTTGAACACCCGCATTCAACCCGACCGGCCCGACCTCACCCTCATCGCCGACCGCGGACTCGCCCTCGTCCTCCTAGGCAGCAAAGACCTCGCCCTCCGCGACCTGGCGACCCTTAAGAAATCGACCCTCTCCAAAAGCGCCTACGCCATCCTGGAAGCCGAGTTGAAGTAACATCCATCACGCAGGGCATGAAAACGAGCCACGTCCTCGTTCCCCTCACCCTCACCCTCACCCTCACCCTCACCCTCACCCTCACCCTCGTCCTCCTCGTCGTCGTCATCGCTTCGATTTGGCTCGGCCACTCTCACCGACCGCGAACGCAAAATTCTCGACTACCAAATCCTCCCGCTCCTCATCGAAAAAGACCCGAGCTACATCATCCAGAATTCCGCCTTCGAAGAACTCAGCCCAAAATTCCGCCCCTCCATTCTCAACGGCCTCATCGCCGTCGACTTCCCTCTCGCCCAAGAACGATTTACCTCCTTCACCGACTCCGAACAGTAAAACATCCTTACTCAATCTTCCACGACCCGCAGTCACCCCTCCGACTCCGCCCTGCTCTCCACCCGGCGTTCTGGAAAAGATCCCCTCCGCGAAGCCGAAAGAATTGCCGCCAACTTCATCGCCTACGCACGCCACATGGAAGGCATTAACAACGAGGAGCCCGAGTCAAGGAACTCTCACCCGGCGACTTCCTCCGCGCTGCCGCCGACTCCCATCACGGTGGCCTCTCCTCGGAAATGGGCTGCCACGCCCTCATCATCACCGCCCAGCAAAACTATCCCACGAAGGCCATCCACCTCTATGACCGCCTCGCCAAATCGGTCCGCAAGGTGAAGAAAAAAATTCTGGGGTGAAAAAATCGTAAAGAGGCGCATCCGCAGCCCTCCTGCTTCCCGCATCCGCAGCAGTGATCAACTTTGACCTTCAGGGAGTCGGAGGCCCCCTCTGAACAATTAGAAGCGCCGCGTAAACGACAGGCTGGCGTGCTGAACCTCCGCATCCAATGAACTGTTAGAATACTCCCCGGCATTGTAACCGCTGGTTCCGACCTTCGTGGTCGGCGAAAATTCATAGCCATAGCCCAGGTCGATTTGCCAGGCGCCCCGGCTCCAATTGTTAACGGCAACTGTGTCTTCGCCCGCGCATCATAGTCATTCAGTGGCGGAGCTCCCCCAAACCCCAGAGGCGGAAGTTGCGCCGAGAAATCCACCCCCACCTTCCCTTCATTATCCAAGGTCACCGGCAACTTCACCCGCGCCCCAAAGGTCCAATCAGGAGAGGCTTGGTAAACCGCCACAAACTCCACCGAAGGTGCCCAGCCGCCAAACGAACCGCCACAAAACGGCTCTCATGTCGCAGCTCGCCAAACGAAATCCCGCCAATTCCCCCCGGCGCATCCAGATAGTTCCACTTCGCCTCCAAACCCGAAATCGGCGACGCCCCGAAGCCCAGCACCACCTGCTCGTTCAACCGCCACGCCATCGCCAGGTCCGGATAAAATCCGCCACCATCCCGCATCGAACTCGTGATTCCACCTCGTGAAAAATCCCCGCTCCCCGCAAGATAGCGAATCGAAACAGTCGCTTCGTTCTCCTCAAACCCCGCCAGCAAAGCCGGATTCACGTGCATCGCCGCAATCGCACCCGCCGCACCGAGATCCTCAGCGCCAAATCCCCAAGGCAAAACTCCATTGCCCGAGGCAAGAAAACTACTCCCAAAAAAAGCGACCGCGCCGACCCAACATTCCTACATCAGCAATAATTACTCAATTTTCATGACACGCGGCAACCTCCGAGTCCAAATTGCGAAAGACTCTCCATTGCATCCCCCACCTATCTCACCTTCACTCGCTGACGTATAGAGTTACTTCACAGGCGAAGCGGTATCCGCCAACTTCTTCGCATCGGCATCGGCATTTTTGCCAGTCGTCGAACCCAGCACCTTCGCCCGCCCCTGATTCAAAGCTACCACTACAAGTCTTGAAAATTGCTTTTCATCATTCTCGGAATCCTGCGCCTGAATGCGATAGATCACCGCGTAGGGCGTGAACTCCGCCCCCTTTAAAATCCCCCGCCACTCCACGACATCATTTTCCTTATAAGGAAAGAACCCAGCCGCCGTCTTCATCGTCGCACCATAAAGATCACTCGTCGCGCCTTGATAACGCACATCAAGCCAGCTCCGCGCATCACCACTTCGGTGGAGCAACTCATACCCACCATAACCCGGGCAAAGATGCTCAAAGTGATCGATCTCCGGCTCCTTCTCCAACGCTGAATCAGAAATCACCGCCACAAACTTGCCATTCGTGGTCGAGTAAAACGAAGTCCCCTTCTGTGCAAAGGCACATCCCATCACGGCCATCGAAAAAAGAATCACCTTCAAAAACATGCCGACAAACTGCCCGATTCAATCTCCCGCGAACACTCTTTTTTTAAACTACAGTCACCTCATTCATGCTGCTCTGCCGTATTTTCATGAGGCGGAGTTTCCCGCGAAGGCTTACCCCGCACCAATCGCGAGCAAGTCGAAAGAAGCTGATGGCACTCCAAAACCAGTGGGCCACCGCGATGAACTGCAATGAATCGTCGATCTCGCATGGACGCACCATCATGTCCATCAGTTGAAAGACCTGTGAATCCTAAAGTGCCAAAAGACCGCAATCCATCCGGGAACCCAAAGATAATTCAACACGCACAATTTTAAACCTGTGCTATCTTGAGGGGTGAATAAAACAATCTTCCTCCTGTTTGCCTTCCTTGGCAGCAGCTTTGCAACCGCCGAGACCCGCGCCATTCTTCCTGCCAAGACCAAAGTCGAAATGGGCATCACCGATGATGGCGTGATGGGTGGCCTCTCCAAGGGCAAGGTCAGCAAAACCGACCAAGGCACCTACCTGTTTTCAGGAACGCTCTCCCTCGAGAACAACGGCGGCTTCTCCTCCCTCCGCATGAGCGGTGGCGATTGGAATCTCGACGGATGGGAAGGCATTGAAATCGAAGTCAAAGGCGACGGCCGCACCTACGACCTCCGCCTCACCACCGACGAAAAATTTCGTGGCTCATCAGTCTCCTTCAGCGGAAAATTTGAAACGAAAAAAGGCGAATGGACCAAAGTCCGCGTCCCTTTCTCCGCCCTCGAAGCGAGCTGGCGCGGCATGGAACTGGATCGCGAGTTCAATCCCGCCAAAATCGACGGCCTCGGCATCACCATCGCCGATAAGGTCCAAGGCCCCTTCAAGCTTGAATTTCGTTCGCTCGCTGCCTGGAAATAGTAACCCCCTCTCTTTTTCTGTTGCGTGCAAAAAAATGACCGCTCATGACAGGATCCCTCGATCGCACGGGTAATTGTTCCCGTGCGATCTCTTTTCATTTCACTCCTCGGTCTCGGCTTGGTCCACGCCGGCCCGCTTACTTACGATACCAATCCCCTCGGCACTCTTGAGGAGCCCTTGATTTTGAGAACCTTCGTCCCCGATCCCGGGCTCGATCCCGCCGTCCTTTCCAATCACGGCAAAGCCTCTACTTCTCCCAAATACAATCCTGGCTCAGGTCGCGATTCCTCCGGCGAATACCAGATGATGAAAGTCATCCCCGCCGCCATCGCGGTGAATCACGGACCGGCTCTTTCCTACGTTTTCGATACCGTGGAATGCCGCGTTCTCTACGCCTGGCAAGGCGGCTTCCTCGACCTCTATCCTTATTGGGGCGACGAACAAAAAGGTGGACGTCGCGCCTTCGACTACGGCTCCCGCCTTGTCGGAAATCTCTTCTACCTCGCCCAACCCGAAGAACGCGCGAAGCCGAAATTCCTGGGATACAAGCTCTCCGATGTGGGCGTCCCCACCTTCCGATACCGGCTCGGTGACGAGGAGTTCACTGAGGTCGTGATGCCAAGCGCCAGGGGCGATCTTTCCTTCAAAAGAATCATCACTACCGGAGGCCGGATCTCGATCAAATTCATCACCGGCGAAATCATCTCCAAGCATCAGGGATTCGAACGCGATCTCAAAATTAAAACCGCCAGTATCGAAGCCGGCGAAACTGTTTTTGGTGCCTACGGGTGCATCGCCTGCCATTCCACCGATGGCTCCAAAGGCCACGGACCCAGCTTGCAGGGACTCTTCGGCACCACCCGCGCCCTCGAAGGCGGCGGAAAAGTGGTCGCTGACGAAGCCTACCTTCGCGAGTCCATCGTGACTCCCAACGCGAAGACCGCCAACGGCTTCCCGCCGAACTACATGCCTCCCTACCAGCTCAAGCCGCTCGAAGTCGACTCGCTCGTTCTCTACATCCAATCCCTCGCCAACTCCTCGCCCGAGTAAGCCCTCCACTTTCCTTCTCTCATGAAGCCACTTCTTCTCTCTCTCCTCCTCGCCACCCCGCTTTGCGCGGACAACTACCAGGTCGAAAATATCGTCCTTCCCAAAGACTGCCCACCCGAAGTCGGCGGCATCGATTTCTCTCCCGATGGCACCTTCTTCGTGGTCCTTCGTCGCGGCGATGTCTTCCGCGCCACTCCTTCAGCCGACCCTAACAACTGGGACTGGCAACTCTTCGCGACCGGCTTTCACAACGGCTGCGGCATCGACGCCGTCTCCAAAGACAAGGTCCGCATCACCCAAATGGCTGAGTTCACCGAAGCCACCGACACCGATGGGAATGGCTCGGCCGATGAATACTCAGTCTTCGCCTCCGGCTGGGGACTCTCGGGCAACTACCACGAAACCAACACCCTCACCGATGATGGCAAGGGCGGATACTACATCGCCGTCGGCACCGCTTCCCACAACGGCCCCACCGCCGAACACACCCTCGGCGAGTATTCCAAATTCGGTCGCCGCGGCCGCAACTTCGCCTCCGTAAAATGGCGGGGCACCACTCTCCATTGCGATGCCGAGGGTAACCTCACCCCCTTCTGCTACGGCTTCCGCATGCACAACGGCATCCACCTCGATACCGAAGGCAATCTCTGGTGCGGCGACAACCAGGGCGATTGGCGTGCCACCACTCCCTTCTTCCATCTCCAAAAAGATGCCTTCTACGGACACCCCAGCGCCCTCGTTTGGGATCCCGCCTGGCCCGCTGACAAGGACCCCCTCGCGACCTATCGCGACGACCTCGAGGCCTACAACAAGCACCGCACTCTTCCCTCCGTGCAGATCCCACACCAGGAAATGAATCGTTCCGCCGGCGAACCTTACCAAATCCCGGACACCTTTCCTCACTTCCCCGGCCAAATGCTCCTCCCCGACAACAACAGTCAACGCATCACCCGTCTCATGCTCGAGAAAGTGAACGGCAAATTCCAGGGCGCGTGCACCCACTTCCTCAATTCCAAAAAACTCCGAAGCGGCAACCACCGCCTCCGCTTCAGCCCCGATGGCAAAGAACTCTACGTTGGCCAAACCGTTCGTGGCTGGGGATCTCCCGCCGAAGGACTCCAACGGATCACTCCCTGGGAAAACGAAGAACCTTTCGACATCTCGAAATTTGAAATCACCCCCGATGGCTTCAAACTCACCTTCACCGCCGACCTCGCCAAACCCCTCGAAAAGAAGGATCTCAAATTCAAATCTTTCACCTACCAATCTCGCTGGACCTACGGCTCCGACCCCGAGAACAAACAGGCCAACCCCCTCAAATTGCTCAAGCAGATCGACGCCCGCACTGTCGCCGTGACTCTCGAGAACTTTGCAGCCGGTCGCGTTTATCAACTCAACCTCGCTCGCCTCACCAGCACCGGGAAGCAGGAGATACAAAACACCCTCTTCTATTACACCGCCAACGAGATTCCCCGTTAGGAACTCTTCCGGCTCGCGGCCCAACCCGCCACCACCTTGTTCCAGAGCGCATAGCCCTTCTCGGTCATGTGAAGGCCATCGCTCTTGAAAAGGTCCGCCATCGGCTTGCCGTCAGCTCCCAACATCGGCGTTGCCGTGTCGAGATAATGCAAGTGATCCATCGTCTTGGTAAACATCTCGATCTCTAAATTTGCCTTTTTCATCTCCGGCCAGAGAGTCCACCGCTTCAAACTTGGCTTGATCGGCAAAAACACCACCTGTGTCTCCGGCAACGCGGCCCTCAATCTTGCCGCAAAGGTGACAAAATCCTTCACCACCACTTCCGCACTCTTCCCATTCCCAATATCGTTATCGCCCGCGTAGAGGAAGACCACCTTGGGTTGAAACGGAATCACGATCCGGTCCGCGAATTGAAGCGAGTCACTCAACTCCGACCCGCCAAAGCCATGGTTGATTGTCGCCAACTCCGGAAAGGACTTCTTCAAATCCCACATCCGGATACTCGACGACCCCACAAAGAGATACCCGTCCTTGGCATGCTCCGCCTTCTCAGCCTTCGCCTCCATGGCGGAGATCTCCTTCTCCCAATCCTTGGCAAACAGAGGGCTCGCCAAAATCGAGAATGCTAAAAACGTTAAAATCTTCATAACGTTAAACCACACTGTCTATTCGTGTAAGGCCAGCAACTTTTACCCTGACCTACAACTCCCGGTCCACCTGGGTCCGGAACCCCTTCAGCTTCAGACTCCCGTCCGCGAACACTTCCAGAAGCGAGTAGGAACTATTTTTCTCGCCGCCGCCTTCGACCATCGCCTTCAGCGTGCAGTAGGGAATCCCTTCCACTTCGTAGAGTTCGTTCTTATGGCTGTGACCCTGAAAGACCGCCTTCACCTTCGCGCTCGTCTCGAGGATTCTTCGGACTTCCGGCGATTGCTTTACCGCGTGATTGTTCTTCGGCTCCAGATCCAGCCGTTGATGGGCGAAGACCACCACCGGCAATTCCGTGTCAGCGAGATCCTGCGCCAGCCATACCTGCTCTAAGGGCGGGATATTGGCGTCATTCCACTGAAAGTTGTCCCGTTCATAAGCTTCCATTTTCTTGTTGAAACAAGCATCGAGAATCACGACGTGCACCCCGTTGAGATCCACCGAGTAGTATCCCTTCTTCACGGCCTGCCCGCTGTGCTCGAAAAATTCCGCCTTGGTCAGCGTCGCCACACAATGATTTCCCAACACGTGATGACGCGGCACGCCGGCCTCATCGAGAACCTTCGCAATCGCCTTCAGATAAGTCGTCTCTTCCTCCACCGTCTTCGCCGCGTCGATGACATCGCCCAGACAAATCACCGCCGCCGGCTTCTTCTCTTGAAAAAACGCCGCCGCCTCCCGACCCTTCGCGAGGCTATCGCGGTAAAAGCGAGACCCTTGCGTTTCCTTGTCCGCGTAGTGCACATCCGTCAGCAAGCCCAGCGTCAGCAAGGGCTTGGCGCCTGCTTCATTGGCCATCGCCCGAGCCGAAAACAATCCGGCACCCAATGCCATCGAACTCACCTGTGCAAACTGCCGTCTCTTCATACCAAGACCATACGCAACCACCCTGCCGGAGCTAACCTTAAATCAACGGACGGGCTCCATCACCTGACGCAAAAGAATCCGGGGAAGCAATGCCGGAACCTTCAGAGTCAACCTCACCCCATCCCGTGTTTCCCTCGCCTCCTTGCGGAGAAAAGTGGCCCCATCCAAAAGTGGACCCCACGTTTGTCCATTCGCACTGATCTCAACAAAGGGTCCGACATCAGAGACATTGTTTCTCAAATTCAGGACCAGCAATGGCCCGTCCATCGCAGGCAAGAGATCCGGACGATCCACACCCAAGGGATCCGCCCCGAGTAGGTAGTCTGCAAAATTGGCCAGACCATTTCCGTTGTCATCAGATTCCAGACTCAGCCCGGGATAGAGCATCTGAAAATCAGGCGCATCATTAACCCGAAACTGCTGGGCGAGATTCAAACAGGACCCCGGAATCGGAGGCAAATCCATCAACTGTAACGCTAAATTTCCCACCATCCCGTTTCGAATGGGCTGACTGGGCGAATTGAAACCCGGACGGGACCTGGCTGGATCGACAAAGCCCGGATTGATCTCATAAAGATCCCCCCCCTCTTTCACTCCCGGCCCCCAGACAAAAAATGGGATGGTGTAGTTCGTCTGAATTTCAGCGTCAAGATGGGTGTAGGTTCCAGCCGTTCCTCCGTGGTCCGATGTCACGATCAAATACGTCGACCCGCCCAGCCACGGCGTGGAATCGATCAACTCAAATACCTCCCCAAGAAACCCATCCATTGAACGGACCGACAACAAATAAGGGCTTGCGAGATCCAAACTCCAATCAGCTGAATGTCCGGCAATATCCGGCCCTCGAAGATGCAGCATCGTCAAATCCCAGCGCAACGCACGCAGCCCGCCAATAAAACTTGAAACAGAAAGCGGGTCCGTGGAATTGGCCTGGAAAAAATCCAACTTGTCCCGGCCATTGTCCACACCCACTAAATCCGGAGCGCCTTTGACCTCATCATAACTCCCCGAGAAAGCGGCAAACTTTCCCTTCCCTGCGATCAGAGCCGTCGAAAAACCATGATCGTGCGCAACGTCAAACATACTCGCTTTGTATCCATCGACATGCAGGTTCGTGGTAATTCCGCCAAAGTTCACTACCAAGCCATGACCACATTCCCCGCTGACCGGACGCCCCGTGATCATCGAGGCATGGTTGGGAAGGGTCTCGGAATAGTCAAAATCTGTCCGCGCATTGTCCGTAAACGCGCCCTCTTCTCTTAAACGATAAAAGTTTGGCACCAACTCCGGTCCGAGTTTCGTGATCGCATCAGGTCGGAGTCCATCCACAGAGATCACGATCACCCGCGCCTCACTGCAGGCGACCATCAAG
>CAWUTG010000101.1:0-37873 GCA_963925135.1 uncultured Verrucomicrobiales bacterium
CCATCAGATCGAGAAAGACACCGTCTTCGTCGCCGAAGGTGCGCATCATGTGAAGGGCGAAGGAGAGTTTTGTTTTCTCGGTTGCCGTGCCACCGGCGAGGCCGACGATGGCGGCCGCCATGATGTCGCGGACGGGGCATTGGTCGGCGAAGGGGGAGACGACTTCGCCACAATCGAAGGTCTTTGTGCTGAATTCCTTTGAGTCGATGATGGCTTGCAGGAAGTTGGGCGCGCCTCTTGAGGGGAGAATCTTGGGAACCTTCCACGCATCGAGAAAGCGAGAGTAATGTGAAGAATTGATTGCGAAAAATCCCTCATTAAAAGTGCCGTCTTTTCGTTGGGAAACAAGAAGATCGGCGTCTTGGTTTTCGAATAAATGATCCAAGTTCCGGAGGGTGAGAACATCGTGATCGGCGAGGATGATCCAGGAATAGCGGTGGGCGTGTTCGACGAGAGACTCGGCGAGTTGGAGTTTGGCTTTGAGCGCAATCTCACCAAGGTCGGCGTCCTTTTTGAGAGGGGAGCTGGGGACGAAATCAAACTCGTGAACCCCAACCCGGCCAACGGGATAGAAGATTTCGGGAAAGTTCCGCCAAACAATGATCTCCCCATTAAAGAAAAAGCGGAGAAGAGAAGAAATCTGGGTTTTTCCAAGTTGCCGCGCCGTCCGGTGTCCGGGAGGGTCAAGAAGAACAGTGGCGAAAAGGAGCGGTAGCGGTTCGGAAGAAATGGTCATTGATGCTTGATGTTTCAAGGGCTTCAAAAAAAGTGTGTAGAAATGTAATCTTTTTCTTGTAGCCGGGTGATAGGGTGATTATGAAATTATGAAGTTATGAAATTATGAAAGACAACAATAATTTCATCCCACGCCACGGAAGCCCCTTGTTTTACCCACAAGACCCCAGCGAGGGTTTTCAAGGAGGCTCAGGAGGATTGAGCCGAAGGAAGTTTTTGAAGAGGACGGGCGGAGCGACGGCGGCAACTTTTTTGGCATGGCAAGGCCTTTGTCTTGAAGCAAGGGCAGACGACGAGAAGAAAAAAGAGAGTGAGTCAAAAAAGACAAAAGATGTTCCTTCTGAAGGTTATGTCTACCGAATCTCTAAACAGCGCCAACGCAAAGTTAGACAGGTTGACGGAAGTATCGAATATTGGCTAGACGAGGGGGTGCCAGACCCGCCTTATCTTTGGGTTAATATCAATGGAAACGATGGCGACTCCCCTCCTCCACCCAAGCCGGAGGCTCCAGCAGGATTTCCGAATGAAGTAGGTTGGGTAGAAGATGTTAATGAAATAAGGACCAAGTGTCGGACCGAGTACTCGCCTGCGCCTGGCGGTTCGACATCTTACACCGATGAGCAGAATTCTGGAACTAACGATGGTGACGGGCCACCACCGGCTGGATATGAGTGGACATCAAGGATTCGAATGAAGGTGAGAAAAGATAAAATTCCGTATGTGATGAAGTATCGGTTTTCTGAATAACATTTTTAATTATTGTGAATTTAAAATATTTGACTTATTGTTTTCTAGGGATTGTCGCTGGATTGTCATTGGGTTTCATTCTGTTTTCGCCCCCAAAGGAGGGAGAAGCTAGGGGTGGCAACGAAAAAGATACAGGTTTCACAAGACGGATTCATCAAGGTATTGCTCCAGAGCTTAGTGATCGTGATCAGCCGAGGTCGGTTGAGGGTAGTTCCTCTGAATCAGGAGGGACTTCAGATCCTGTATTGATTGATCGGAGCTTAGCTCAACGATTGCCTGGATACCTTCTGAAAGCTGACTTAACCGTAGATTTGGCCGAAATGGAAAAGTTTGGCTTTTCTCACGAGCAGAGTGACCAATTTAAGGAAATAGTAGATGATCTGATTTATTGTGCCCTAGATGAAGAAAAGGAACGGAGGATAATTTTGTCAGAAGGAGATGCTGAGGTTACATTGATAATACCAATGAATGAAGCTAGAGCGAATGCTCTCCGTCATGAGACTCAGAAACGTTTAGATCAGATTCAGTCGCCGGGAGGGTTGCGATTGTCCGACATTGGGATGAATGTTCTCTCCGATGTGACGGGGGATTTTGGGGGGCGTGACAGACTGATTCAGTTTAGAGAGGAGCAAGGCGGAAATTCTGTATTTGAGATTCTTGAACTTACACCCGATGTAATTAAAGCACTTGATCCAGCTAAGACCCCATTTTCCGAATATCAAAGAGCTGCATGGAAAACGGTGCGCTTGGATGGAAGTGGGGAGCTGCCTGATAGGCTAAGGCATCTGTTCACGGAAAGATGAGCATGTGACAACTGGAGGGTCTCGTTGAACCAACATTTTAAGTTGGACAGTCATTACGGGTCAACGTCGAGAATGTCAGGCATGGTCGCTTCGCGGAGATGTGATTTTTTCTGAGTTGTTAGGCCGAATTAGAAGAAAATTATGAATCCGTCCCTAAGAAATTTAGGGGGTTTAACAATGAAGGAGATTATCGATGGAAAAGTTTAGAGCGATCGTTGGGCCGAAGGGATTTCGATTTGCGATCTCCACAGGGCCGAAGGTGGCGTGCACGTCGGTGCGTCACTGGATGTGGTTCATCGCGACGGGCAGGCCTTACGGTGGGAGGAATATTTATGAGGGTCTACCAGATTGTGAGTATTGGTCGCGGGAGGAGCTGCCGGAATCGGTTGGGATGGTGATTGCGATTCATCGATGCGGTGTTTCGCGGATGAGGTCGGTTTATGATCATCGGGTACGGCAACTTGGGGAGGCGGAGGATAGGGGGATTGGGGGTTTTGCGAGGAGACTGGGGGATTACGCGGCTCATTCCGGGACGATGGGGCATCACATGGCTGCGCAGCATGGTTGGCTGGGGGAGGAGCCTGAGGTGTTCACGGATATTTTGCCTTTGGATAGGTTGGATTTATTGCCGGAGATGGTAGGGCGGGCTCTGGGGAGGACCTTGCCTCCGTTGCCTCGGATTCATGAGATGGCGGAGAAGAGTGAGGTCAGCCCGGAAGTGGCGGAACTTTTTGAGAAGTGGTGCGCCCGCGATACCGAGCTTGGCTGGAATGGGAAAACGATGAAGCTGAGCGGAATCGAGGATTTGGGGCGGAGGGTCTCGGTGCCGGGTTGGGGTGGGGACGAGGGGCTGTTGATTGAGATTCTGGGAGTGGAGTCTCGATTGGTGGAGGTGGAGTCGTCTGAGGTGAAGCCTTTGAACGAGGATTTTTTGCGGAGGCGCCGATTTGTGGATTATGTGAGGGATTGGGATATTCTTCCGGAGCGGGCTTGGGCGGAGGTGGCGAGTCCCTGGCTGAGGGTGAAGCGGCTCGCGGAGTCGCTGCGGAACAGGGAGGAGCGTTTTTCGGGACTAGATTTATCGGCGTTGGTGGGGGTGATGCGGGAGGAAGGTGGGCTTTTTTTAGAAGGTGAGCTTGATCCGCAAGGTTTGTGGCTTTTGGATGATCGCGGGAGGCCGCAGGTTGGGGTGGAATGGGAGCAAGAGGTGGGGGCGTTGGAGGCGGAATTCGATGGGGAAAGTCGGGAGTGGGTGAGGGAACGCTTTGCCCTGGATTTCGCGGTGTTGGGTGACTTTTCGAGAGGGGGGAGATTGGGGCTGGAGGAGTTGGGGAAACGGGTCGAGGAGGGATTGCGGGGTCTGAATGCTTCACCATTGGCCTTGATTCGACCCGAGATGAGAAAACACGAGGAGGGGACTGGCAGAGCGCTCGCAGAGAAGTATGAAGGGTTGAAGGAGTGGGGTTGGTATTTGGATGATGTGGCAGGGTGGTGCGATGTGCTGGAGAGTGGCTATGCGATTAAGGCGTTGGAGGTCGGGGCTTTTGACGGGGTGAGCGCGAATCTGATGCTGGATGTTTTGTTTCCGAATTCAGAGAGCGAGGTGCATTGTATCGATCCGTATTTGGAGGATCCGACAACTCCGCAGGTGAGTGACGACGTGCGGGAGCAGTTTCTGAGGAATCGAGCGGCCAGTGGGCGTGAGGAGTCGATTCAACTTTATGACGGGCTATCGGTCGAGGTGCTGGCTTTGATGATTGCGAATCAGGGCTACTGGGAGAGTTTTGACTTTATCTATATCGATGGCAGTCACACGGCGGAGAATGTCTTGACGGATGCGGTGATGAGTTGGCCGCTTTTGAAAGTTGGCGGAGTGATTGGCTTTGATGATTATGAATGGGGAGATGGCCGGAGTTTGAAGACTCCGAGGCAGGCGATCGATGCCTTTGAGCGGATTTTCTCGCCGAGCTTAGATCTGTTGAGGAGCGGGGGGAGGAAGATTTGGCGGAAGGTGAAGTGACATAAGGAGGTCGAGTGCCAAGGGGCTCTGGATCCCGGTTACCAGCCGAGGTATTCTTTGAGGATTTCGAGAGCTGCCGCCTGGTCGATGATGCCTTTTTGTTTTTTGGCATTTTTACCGGCTTCGCGGAGTTTTTCGGAGGCGGTCATGGTGGTGAAGCGTTCGTCAACGAGAGTAAGAGGGAGGCCCCGGAGGTGTTTCTTGAGCTCCTTGCCGAAGAGGCGGACTTTCTTGGAGCTGGTTCCCTCGGATCCGTCCATGCGGAGAGGGAGGCCGAGAATGACGGTTTGGATCTTCCGCTCGGCGATGATTTCGAGAATTCGCGGGATGGGCTCGGTCTTGCGGACGTCGATGGTTTCGACGGGGTGGGTCGAGATGGCGAACTCATCGGTGGCGGCGATCCCGATGCGGGCGTCGCCGTGGTCGATGGCTAAAATGGGGTGATTCATTTGACCAGTCTGGCGATGGTGCTGATGGAGGAGGCGATGAGGATGGCTCCGGCGAGGGCGAGTAGATCCCGTCTGTCGAGAATGCCAAAAATGAGGAGGAGAATGCCGCCGAGTCCAACGGATAGAATGAGCTTGAAGACGGGGTCGGTGGCTTGATTCATCTCTTGGGCGATTGTGATAGTCGCGGCAAAGGTGCTTGTCAGGCTGTTTATTGTCAGGAAGGCCTTTGAGAGTCTGCAAGACGTCAAATTTCACGATAGGAGAGTGGGTATAAGAAACATTTCTTAAGAAACGTATCGTGTTCTACGGAGGCTGTGTTAAAAACCCCATGACAGCGGATCATCCCTTTGATGAAATCCGCTAATGAAATCGGATAAAATTATGACGACCCAACCTAAAAACTCCTTCCATTACCTCGGGGGCTTAGCGCTCTCTTTCATCGCGGCAGGATCTCCACGCAAACGTACGTTGGAACCGGGGCTTATGCGGCAGATTCCTACGGTATGACGCTGACTGCTGAATCTGACAACTGGCAGGTCATGGTTCTCGATCTGAGCAATGCACCTGTTTTAAACAGCGGGGACATTACGGCCCTGCGCTTCGATCCGATTGGAAATGCGGCAGAAAAGAACTTTGAAGTCGACTACGTCCGTTTCCAGTCGATCCCCGAGCCTGCAAGTGCTCTCCTTTCTGTATTGGGCGGAATGTCTCTGCTCGCACGTCGCCGTCGCTAGAAATCTGAAATTCTTGTGAAGAACCGCCCTTTCAGTTCACAAAGCTTCCCTCGTTGGTGGGTGGCTTTGTTTGTATTTGGGGCGGTCGTCCCCGTGCCTGTGGAGGCCCAGGTGTTCACGGGGCCTTGCACCCGGCGGACGAGTGTCGTCCTTTCGGAAATTCATTATCATCCGGCGGGAGTCGCTGATGGAGCGGGCGAGTTCATCGAGCTCTACAATTCCAGCCCTATCAGCGTTGATCTCTCGGGGTGGAAGCTGCGGGGGGATGCGGATTTCGACATCCCTGCCGGAACCCGCCTTGCCGGAGGAGGATTTATAGTGATCGCAGCCGACCCCGTGACTCTGGCGAATGCCGGAGTGTCAGGGACGGTTTTGGGTCCATGGACGGGCAGCCTTTCGAATAACAACGGGACTGTTAGGATTCGAAAATCTTCGGGCGGAATTGTTCTGGAGACCAACTACCGGGACAATGACCGTTGGCCTTTGGCGGCTGATGGAGCCGGGCATTCGTTGGTTTTGGCAAACCCATCCTATGGCGAGGCCAGCGCCGAAGCCTGGGAGGCCAGCACGCATCCGGGTGGTTCTCCGGGCGGGCTTGATCCAGAGAGCACCACTCCGCTTGATGCCCTTAGAATCAGCGAAGTATTCACGGCTGGGAGTGATTTTGTGGAGTTCTACAATGCCGGGTCGGTTTCCGTTGATCTCAGCGGGTGCTCGCTGAGCCATGATGCCGATTTCGCGGGTTATGCCCTTCCATCCGGCTCTTTGATGCCGGGGGCTTATTTGTCGCTGGATTCAGCGACGCTCGGTTTCTCGTTTGATGCGACCGGGGATGAGGTTTTCCTTCGGGACCCGGCAGGTCGCGTCATCACGGCCCGCAAGATCGGGGCGCAGGAGGGCAATCATTCATGGGGGGGATTGACTCGCTGGACGGAACTTACGAATCCCACTCCGGGTTCGCTGAACTCGCCGGTTTTTCGTCGGCCAATCGTGATCAACGAAGTCCACTATCATCCCTCCAACGGAGAAAACACGGGGGAGTTCATCGAGCTTTTCAACAATGGCGCGTCGGCTGTCGATCTTTCCGGATGGACCATCAACGACGATGTCGATTTTCTGATGGCAGATGGAACGACCTTGGCGGCGGGAGCTAACCTGGTGATCGCGAAGAACCGGGCCGAATTTTTGGCGCTCCATCCCGGGCTCGATCCAAATCAAGTTCTTGGTGATTATTCCGGCTCGCTTTCTAACAGCTCTGCCCGGATTGAACTCCGTAACTCTTTGGAGGTCGTTGTTGATGAAGTGACCTATTTTGATGGCGGGCGCTGGTCGGATGCTCCGGACGGGGGCGGGACAAGTTTACAGCTCATCGACCCTGATTCCGACAACTCACTCGCGCCCAACTGGACGGCGGGTGATGAATCGGCTTCTGCCCAGACGATCACCCTGGAGCACACGGGAGTGCTCGATTTGGGGCACTTAAAGGCTCCGGAAGCGACCCGCTTTTTCATACTTCTTGCCGGGAAAGGGGAGGCTGTCATCGACAACGTCGAAGTGATCGTCAATGGCGGGAACGTCGTGGCAAACGGCACCTTTGACACTGGCACTTCGGGATGGAAATTATTGGGAACCCACAGCCCGAGTGTTGCTCAAAGTGGTGCGCTCCGGCTGATCGCATCAGACGGGGGAGATTTGGCCAACCTTGTCGAAACGACCCTCACCGAAGCAATTCCTCCAGGGGCCACGGTCACTCTCAGGGCCACTTGTCGTTGGGTTTCGGGGAATCCCGATATTTTACTCGGGCTAAATGGCGGCTGGATTGAAGCGGCCGGAACTCTTCCTGTCCCAAATGCAGTGGGTACTCCGGGCGCGCCGAATTTTTCGGCCGGGAATGCCGGTCCCGCGATTACTGAAGTAAACCACTTCCCGCTTTTTCCGCAAGTCGGTGAGTCGATCAAGATCTCGGCGCGGGTTGATGATCCGGATGGCGTTGCGTCCGTCCGACTTCGTTATCGCATTGATCCATCGAGCTCGACCCAGCAGATCATCATGGCTCATCAAGGGGAGGGGATTTATACCGGAACGATCCCGGCTCAAACCTCAAGCAAGATGGTGGCCTTCCACCTCCTGACGATTGATTCAGGATCGCCTGCGGTGATCACCCGCTTTCCGGTGGATGCCACGAATCGCGAATGTCTGGTGAAGGTTGGCGAGGTGACTCCACGAGGTGACCTGAGTACGATGCGAATCTGGATTACCGACAACACGCTGGTCGAATGGCGTGACCGGACCCGCTCGAGCAATCTTGATCTCGACGCCACTTTTGTGAGCGATGGTCGCGTCTTCTATAATGTGGGGGTCCACTATGCGGGCAGTCAGAACGGGGTCACTATTTACGATTCTCCGGTTGGGAATCCGACCGGATACAACATCTCGCTTCCGGGTGACGAGGTCTTCCTCAATACCCAAAAATTGACGCTTGATCGCGAGACGACACGGGATGCGACCCGTCAGCGCGAGCGGCTTCTCTTTTGGTTCCTGGAGAAGTTGGGATTGCCCAATCTTCATCGTCGTTATGTCCACGTTTACGTGAATGGCATTAAGCGCGACAGCCTGATCATGGAGGATGTTCAGAAGCCGAATCGCGACATCATGGACGAATGGTTCGCGGACAAAGGACGGCTCACCAAGACCAATCCGTGGTTCGAGTTTGACGGGGATAGCGAGGTGATTAAAGACACGCCGGGGTCCGCGATCGGGAACCGTCTGGAGCATTTTACGACGACCGGTGGCGAGTATAAAATTCCACGCTATCGCTGGAATTGGTCGCATGGCTCGGGTCATGATGACGGCCATGATTTCCTAGGGCTCTTCGAGTTAATTTCGGCGGCGGAATCACCCGATTCCGAACTGGTGGAACGGATGCGGGAGAAGACCGATCTTCGACAATGGATGCGGACGTTCGCCGCGAACGATTTGGGAAGTTACTGGGATACCTTTGGTAATCCGGGGTCGAAGAATGCTTACCTTTTTGAATCGCTCGAAAGCGGTAAGTGGAGTGTCGTGGTTTGGGATATGGATGTGGGTCTGGGTGTCTTCAACGATCCGTTCAATGCCACGCTTTTCCCTGCCAATGTCGACCCGAATCTCAAGCGACTCTATGATGATCCCAATGCCGTGCGCGATTACTGGCAGGCTCTCGATGAATCTCTGAATTCCTTCTTCACTGCGATGGCGGGATCGGATGCCCGCGACATCCTTCAGGAGACCTACGATGTCCTCTTAGCGAATGGGGCCGCGGTGACGTCACCCTTCGCTCCCAGCGGGCCCGATGGGCTCAGTGTCGATACCTGGATCAATCAACGTCAGACCTTTTTGCAAAGTGAGCTCGCCGGGAAAAATGCTCCGTTTACCGTTAGCGGGCCGGCTTCCAGTAACTCGGTTTACGCTACGATTGGCGGGACGTTGCCACTGGCGGTCACGGCGATTTCGGCCAATGGCATTCCTCTTTCCCTGAGTCATTCCTCAATCACGGCATGGTCCTCGCAAGTGGCGCTGCAACCCGGTTCTAACAGTCTTTTTGTGCAGGCCTTCGATTCTGCGGGCACCAGTCTGGGTTCCGGAACCCTGGAGATCACCTACACTGGCTCTGAAACCTGGATCGGATTGAAGATCAACGAATGGATGGCCTCGAACTCTGCCGAAAGCGGAATTCTTGATCCAGCCGATAGTGATTCCGATGACTGGATCGAGCTCTTCAACCCGACCGCTAATGCGGTGTCACTCGCTGGTTGGGCGCTGAGTGATGATCTCGAGGATCCTTTGAAGTTCATCATTCCGGCAGGTTTCGCCATTCCCGCCAATGGGTATCTCATTGTGTGGGCTGATGATGAGTCTTTGCAAAACGAGGTTGCTCTGCGTCAGGAGATTCACGTTCCTTTCAAGCTTTCTGCGGGTGGCGAATTGATTGTCCTTACAGCCCCAGATGGTTCGCAAATTGATCTCGTGGAATTTGGCGAGCAAACGTCGAATGTTGTTCAGCTCCGCCGTCTCGATGGCGGAGGAGATTTTGCATTTTCCCTGATGCCGACTCCGGGTGCAGCCAATTTCATCAACAATCCGGCGGCAGCGGTGATCTCTACGACGTATGCGGATGGCGGATTGAGCCTCTCGTTCCAGGCGGAGAGCGGTGTCGTTTATGTGCTCGAGACCTCAGCCAATCTTTTCACGTGGACTCCCTCGGGAGCACCTATCCCTGGTGATGGCACCGATAAGGTCATCACTCCTGACGAAGCTTCCGGCATCCGCCGGTTCTTCAGAATCAAATCCTACTAACCAGTCATCAAATCAATGAAACCCAATAAAATCCTGGCGAATGCCCTGAGCATTTTCGCCCTGGGAGGAGCCAGTCTCCTCGCTCAAAATACGATCACGGTTGATCCCGTTGATCTCCTTGATTCCCCAACGAGTTTGGGCGAATGGAATGCTGATGGAGACCAAGAGGGTTGGACCACCAACCAAATGCCCGCCACCGTTGCAGGCGGCACTCTTTCCGGGACCACCGACGGAGGCGATCCCCAACTCGTTTTAAATCCATTTCCTTCCCAATTTTTTGTCGGAAGTCCCTCCATTGTTCAAGTTGAATTCCGCCTGACCCGGTCGGCGACAGATGCCACCGCGATCCAGCTGTTCTGGAACGATAATAGTGGTGGTTTCTCGGCAGCCCGGACTTTAGTTCTTCCCGGTGGGTCGGTTCCCGTTGATGGACTTCCTCATATCTACCGTTTCGAAATCCGGAACGTGAACACCAATCTTAAGGGGCTGCGCATCGATGGCTCACAGGGTGCCAGTAACTTACTCGAGTTTGACTACGTCCGCTTGAGCGTTCGGTCGGGAGCCCCGCTCATTGATCCTGCCGATCTCGTCAATGCCTTCACCTCTCTCGGAGAATGGAATGTTGCGGGTGACCAGGAAGGGTGGACCGCGAATAACGTGAACTCTCTGTCAGTGGCTGGAGGGGAGTTTTCCGGCCTGACGGTTGGCAATGATCCGCAGCTGGTTCGGAACGGGCTGACTCTTGATTCGACGACGGGCGATTTTCCGATTGTTGAAATGCGCCTCCGCAGGGAGAGCGACGACAACAGCCGGATCGATCTCTTCTGGGCCGATAGCAATGGCGGTTTTTCGGCAGATCGCAAGTCGGTGCTGCCACTCGGGCTGTGGCCTGCTGATGGGCAGTTTCATGTTCTCCAATTTCCTCTGGGCGATTTTTTCACCGGAGAAATTTCTGGATTTCGCTTCGATCCGGTTGCTGATTCGCCAGCCTCACGTTCCGTGACTTTGGACTATGTTCGTATCGGCAAAATCGATCCAGATGATGACAACGACGGACTTGGAAACTCGGTGGAGACCAATACCGGGATTTTTGTAGGAGCGGGGGATACTGGAACGGATCCTAACAATGAAGATACCGACAACGATGGTTTCCTTGATGGCGTGGAAGTTGCCTTCGGCACCAACCCGAACGACGTGAACGATTTTCCCGAACCTGCGATTACGGGCTACACCCTGGCTCCTGCCAAGTATGACATCGACCTTGCCATTGCCGGGAACTTCCCGCTTGTTGCGAATGGGACGGCCACGGGCTTTGCCATCAGTCCGTCACTTCCTGCTGGCCTGAGCTTTGATAACGCTACCGGAGAAATTACGGGAACTCCGACCGCCGCCACAGCGTCGACGGTCTATACGGTCACCGTGACTTTCGCGGGTGAAATTGAAGATACCTACGAGTTGACTCTGTCTGTCTTGAATCCCGGAATCATCCGATACGGTGTCGTTCCTGCCACTTACATGGTGGACGAAGAAATTGCGCTAAATTCCCCGGTGACCTTCGGCGTGGCAAGTCCATCGGGCTATTCGATCTCGCCAGTTCTGCCTGCAGGGTTGCTCTTGGATCCCAACACGGGTTCTATTTCAGGAACACCGACTGAATTTGCGACCGCTGCTGATTATTCCATCACCGCGAACTACGCCGCCTATCCCGTTGCGACTTTCACCTTCAGTATTCTCGTGAAGGGGATTCCGATAGTCTCGGTAGCGGATAGCAGTCCGTTGACTTCGTTTGTCAGTCTCGGCGAGTGGAATACCGATGGCGAATTCGATGGCTGGGCCTTCGCCCGTGCCAATGGATCGGTCTTCAATGGTGTTCTGATGTATGATGCCACAGGAGCTGACCCGCAAATGACCAAAGGGGGAACCTTGGATGTCAGCGCGGGAATGACCGTGGAAATCCGCCTTCGTCAGAATGACACGGAGCCCGTTCAACTTTTCTGGGTTGATGGCAGCGGAGGGCTTTCCCCTGATCGCCAGGTCACCATCGAGCCAGGAGTCATTCTGAATGATGGTCAGTTTCACAACTACCAGATCGACTTGGACAATGTCTTTGTCGGTGATGTGACCTTCCTTCGTATTGATCCCGGTAATACCGGAAATCGTTTCGTGGAAATCGACCACATCCGTATCGGGACTCCGACGCCTGCCGGAGCACCCGTGATCACGGCGTTTTCGGTGGACCCGCTCTTTGGTGATGTCAGCCTGACCTGGACCTCTTCGCAAGGCGTGCTCTACACCATCGAGTCGAGCCCGGATCTATCTCCTGATAGCTGGACGGAATTGGAAGACGGATTTGTCGGTGCCCAAGGTGAGACGAGCTTTATTGGCACGGCACCAGCGTCCGAGCGATTCTTCCGCATCGTGCCTCAGTAATCCGAGGGCGACGAACTCTTCAATCACAACGGCTTGGTCTGGTTGCCAGATCGGGCCGTTTTTTTTGGTGACTTAAGTTGTTAGAGAAGCTCTTTGGGAAGCTGGTCGCTGAGCTTCTTGATCTCGTCTGCCTGGTGGCGATTGGCGACGAGGAGGGCGTCCTCGGTTTGCACCACGATCAAGTCATCGACTCCGAGAAGCGCGATGCGGGAGCCTTTGCGGGCATTGAAGATGATGTTGTTTTGTGAATCGATTTCGGTGATCTCGGTGTTGGTTTGGTTGCCGTCACCTTGTGGGGTGAGATACTTGGCGACCGAGATCCACGAACCGACGTCATCCCAGTCGAAAGTCGCTTCGATGTTGAGAACGCGCGGTGCTTTTTCGAGTAGGGCGTAGTCGATGGAAATGGGCGTGAGTTTCGGGAATTTTTCGGCGACCGTAGCAGGGATGTCGGTCGATGCCTTGAGGTCGTCGATGAATCCTGTCAGTTCGGGAGCGTGTTGTTCGAGTTGAGCGGTCACTGTTTCGAGCGACCAAACGAACATGCCGGCATTCCAGGCGAAGCCACCTTGGCGAAGGAATTCCTCGGCAACTTCCGGGCTGGGCTTTTCACGGAAGCGGACGACTTCGAAGGTTTCGTGCTCTGGTTTGAAGTCGAGTTGAGCCGGGGCACCACGCTCGATGTATCCGTAGGAGGGGCAGGCCCAGGTGGGCTTGATGCCGATGGTGACGAGGGCGTCGGTTTGTGAGGCCGTGTTGAGAGTGTCGCCGAGAACGGAGCGGAAGGACTCGGTATCGCTAATGAGTTGGTCCGAAGGGAGGACGGCCATCGTCGCCTTTGGGTTGCGGGCGGCGACCAGTCCAATCCCGAGCGCGACGGCAGGGGCGGTATCGCGCTTGGCGGGTTCGGCGAAGATATTTTCGGGCGGAAGCATGTGGGCGACCTTCCGGATCTCGTCTTCCTGGAGCGCGTTGGTGACAATGATGATGTTTTCGAGAGGGATGAGGCCTTCGAGACGGGAGATGGTTTGATCGAGGAGGGTGGTTTCGTCGAACAGGTTCAGAAGTTGTTTGGGCTTGGCATTTCGGCTCAGGGGCCAGAAGCGGGTGCCGCTGCCACCGGCAAGAATCAAGGCGTAGTTGTTACTCATCTGGAGTCATTCAATCGGGCGGCGTCCCACTTGTCAAAACTGTGCAATCATCCATTTTTTTAATTTGGGTCGGAGGGACCTCTAGGGTAAGCTCATGGGATGAACGTAAATCGATATGAAGAGCGCGACTGGATTGACACCACGGCAGCGTTTGCGCCAGCGGTGCTTGGTGCAGCGGCCGGGGTATTGATTTCTGATGTTCTCAGTTCCGAGGCCCGCCGTCCGGTTGGCCTCTCTTTGGCCTGTCTTGGACTTGCGGCTCTGACGCCGATGTTGGTTGAGACGATGATTAATAGAGTGAGTGGACCTGGAACCCGCCGTGGTTCCCAGCGGACTCTTCAGGGGATCCGTGACCACGGACTTCACACTCGCGAAATTAGTTTCGTAGAAGACGAGCTTGGGGAGACTCTCGGAGTCGGTTAAGTCGGCCGAAGCTCGGCAGCCAACTCCCGCACGGTGGCTTCAAAGCCAGACCGGAAAGGGATCCTGGCCCTCCATTGCAGGGCGGTGAGAGCCGTTCGGACATTGAGCGCGTAGCGAATATCGTGCCCCGGACGATCATCAACGTGAGTGATGAGCGATTCGGGCTTTTGAAGCTGACTCAAGATTGTGCGCGCGATTCCCAGATTGGTGCGCTCACATTTTGCCCCGAGATTGAAGACCCGGTTGGCCTGTCCTTTTTCAAAGGCGGCGATCAAGCCCAGTGAACAGTCATCGACATGGATCCAGTCTCGAATTTGCCGGCCTGATCCGTAGAGGGGAAGAGGCTCGTCCCGCAAGGCGTGAAAGATGAGGGTGGGGATTAGTTTTTCACGATGTTGTCTCGGGCCATAATTGTTGGTGCAGCGTGCGATGACAACGTCTTGTCTGTAGGTCGTGTGAGCGGCGCGGACCAGCAAATCGGCGCTGGCCTTGCTGGCGGAATAGGGGGAAGAGGGGTTCAGTCGGGCAAATTCATCGAATTGTTGGGGGAAGGGAGTGGGGCCATAGACTTCGTCGGTCGAGCATTGAAGCAAAGGGACATTGGCCGCACGACAGGCATCCAGCAGGTTGGAGACGCCGGCTATGTTGGTGACGACGAAGTCATCGGCCCGCGCAATTGAACGATCGACGTGGGTCTCGGCCGCAAGATTAAGCAGGCCGCTACATTGATGATCGGCGAGGATCTGCTGAACGAGATTTCTGTCGAGGATATCTCCCTCGATCAATCGAAAGCGGGGATCTTGATCCGGCCCGCTAAGATTTGCGCGATTTCCAGCGTAGGTAAATTTGTCGAGAACGGTGAGACGTTCCAGATCATCCCTTTCGAGCAACTTCCGCACCAGCGCCGAGCCAATAAAGCCAGCACCACCGGTGATGAGGAGAGATCTGAGGGAGCGCACTTATCTATAACTACAAAATGAATCATTTAATGAAAGCGAAAGATCGAACTGTTGAAGTGAATCCCATTGACCGTAAGGAGAGTCTGTGGCTGATTTGTCGTGCAATGAAAGCCCCATCCCTCCTGACCTTGGGTGGCCTGTCTCTAGTGCTGGCCTCCTGTGGGACGTTCAAGAACTTGAACCAGCCGCTGAGTGGCAGTAGTGATTTTGACCCATTGAGTGCCCCCGGCTCCAGTTCCGGTCAGTCCCTTCTCGTCGCCCCGACATCGCCAAGCTACCCCCCCGGACAGTGGGTGGAAACTTCGATGGATAACGCGACCTTCTTCGCGACCATCCCATCCGGCAATGCTCGGGCCGATCGGGTTCTCCCATCTGGAACGCCGATGAAAGTTGTTTCCAACAAAGGAACCTACGTTCGCGTGGAGCTAGATTCCGGATCAGTCGGCTATGTGCCCGAGATCATGATTGCGGAGAGACGTTCTACGAATGAAGTCCCGATTGCCGGACCTGAAGTGCCTCTCCCTGATTTGGGTAGCGTGCCTCCGCCGGTCGAGCCAGGCGTTCTTTCCGGGGAAGGAATTGCTCCTCCTTCTGAGATCCCCGGGACTCCACCGCCGGTTCCCGAGGTTCCCTCGCTCCCAGCTGTTCCCGAGCTTCCAACACCCGTCCCACCGGTTTCTGAACTGCCGACGGTTCCCGCTGTTCCTGACGTGGCCCCTCCGCCCGAGATCCCCGGAATCACGGATCCTGAGGAAATTGACTAAAGGATCGTCTCGAAAAATTCACCTAACCGGCCCGGTGATTTCCGCTTGGCCGGTTTTTTCGCTTTATCGATCCAGCTTGTCACCAATGATCCTTGAATCATGCCTGACCTGATCAATTCGCTCCTCACCCTTGGACTGCGTGTCCTTCTGCAAGTGGTCCTGGGATTCGACAACCTTCTACTTAGTTATTGGGGTGCTTCTCCTCACCGACATCGTGCAGGGACGCTATCAGGAGAAGCTCTCTGTCGAGAAAAACCGTAAAGCCGCCCTGAATTCATGAATCATCCCCGCCGCCAATTTCTAACCGGAGCCGCCGCCTGGCTCGCCGTTCCCGCTTGGTCGGCGGAGAACAAAGCAATCAAAACGGTATCGCTCTTTCATACCACCGATCTCCACGGTCACATTCTCCCTACCGAGGATTATAACGGGGTGGGGAATCTTGGCGGACTGGCCCGTTGTGCCACCCAGATTCGACGCTGGCGCAGGGACTGTCCTGATCACCTTCTCTTTGATATTGGCGACGTTTATCAGGGCACGATCGAGGGCTACCAAACGAAGGGAGCGGTCATGATCGATTCCTTCAACAAGATGAGCTACGACGCCTGGGTTCTCGGGAATCACGAGTTTGACTGGGGGCTCGATGTTGTCGATGCCGCTGTTTCCCGCTCCACCATGCCCGTGATCACCGGAAACGTCACCATTGACGGGACAAAGTCCGGGAAGATCGAAGGGAGTAGTTTTTCCAAGCTGGCTCCGTGGACGATCAAGGAAGTGGCAGGTTTTAAGATTGGCTTCGTGGGATTGGTCACTCCGGGAATTCCCAGTTGGTCCCGTCCCGAGTTGCTCAAGAATTTTGCCGTTTTTGACCCCGAGGAAAGCCTTCGCCAAAGCGTCAAGGAACTCCAGTCCGAGAAAGTCGATGCCATCGTGGTCCTCGGTCATATGGGATGGCGAAAGTCAGATGACCATGCCAATCCGGTCCAGAGTCTTTTGAAAAACGTGGATGGAGTGGATCTCTACATCGGCGGGCACACCCATCGCGACATGCCGAGTTGGTATTGGTCGGGTGTGCTCTGCACCCAGGCAAATTACTTTGGTATTAATTGCGGACGGGTTGACCTCAGCTTCGATCTCGAATCCCGGAAGTTGGTGAAGCGAAATGCCTGGACGGTGCTCATGGACGATCGCTTTGAGTTTGATCCCCTGATCATTGAGAGTACCAAGAAGACCGTTGAGAAGGCGGAGGATCGCCGCAAGGTCGTGATCGGTTCGGTGAAGAATGCGATTTCATCACGTGGCCGGAACAGTCCGTTTTGGCAGTTGATCTGCACTTCCTTCATGGAAGCGTCCGCGAAGCAAAAGGCTCCGGCTGACGGCGTTTTTCATGGCACCTTCGATACCGGCGAGGTGACTCCCGGCGTGAAGACGATCGCGGATGCCTGGAAATGGCTGCCCTACGAAAACTGGCTGGTTCATGCGACTCTCACCGGCGCTCAAATCACGACGATCATCGCGGAAGCCAAGAAGGTTCCCTATAATGACCGAGCCTTGTTTGGGCTCGATCCGGAAACTCTCGAGCCTGCGAAGAGCTACCGGATTCTTTTCAACAGCTACGATAGCCAGTCAGGTGGTCTCAAATTAATCAAGCTTCGCGAGATTCTTGAGGAGCCCGCAAGTCAGACCCAGTTGCTCCCGATCAATACGCGGGAGGCGCTCATCGACTACTTCGCCGATCACAAGGAGGTGGGTTAATTATCCCCGCCTACGATGGTGCGAAGAACCTCGAAGTTGTCATTGAGCACGGTGAGGTTGGCGGTGAAGCCTTTCTCGATCTTGCCGAGGCCGGGCAGGTGCAGGGCGCGGGCCTGGTTCCAAGAGGTCGTCGTGACGAGGTCCTGAAGCGGTTCGCCGGTGATCTCGTGAATGAGCTGAAGGCCCTTTGGGTATCGCAAGGTCGAACCGGCGAGGGCGCCGTTGCTTTTGAGGCGGGCGATACCGTCTTTGATGATGACGGGGAGTCCTCCGATGTCGTTTTCTCCGTCCGGTCGCCACGAGGAGGAGACGGAATCGGTGATGAGGAAAATGTGATCGCGCGGGACCTTCTTGAAGATCAGCTCTAACATTTCCGGGGCGAGATGAATTCCGTCTGCAATGAGTTCGAGCTTCAGCACGTCTTCCAGGAGCCCCGCTCCCACGACACCGATTTCGCGGTGATGGAGTCCGGTCATGGCATTGCCAAAGTGAGTCAGGTGACCCAGTCCATAGCCCACGGCATCCATGATGGTGGCGTAGTCCGCCTTGGTGTGCGCAGCCGAGGGGACGATGTTCATGCTCCGGGCTTCGCGGATGAGATCCATCGCGCCGGGAAGCTCGGGAGCGAGCGAGAGAATTAAGGCCGGGAAGATTTCGTGGAGTTCCCGAAGCTCGGCTGGATCGGGCTGGCGGACGAATTCCGGGTTTTGTGCTCCGGCTTGCTCACGGTTGATGAAAGGACCTTCGAGGTGAATCCCGGGCACGTGGAGAGGGGCCGTGGGTGCCCAGTGGGAGACGGTTTGGACGATTTCTTTGAGCTTCTCAGCGGGCTGGGTGAGGGTGGTGGGTAACCAGGTCGTGACCCCTTCTTTGAGTTTGGTGCGGGCGATGTGTTCCAGGCCTTCGGAGGACGCATCGCAGACATCGTGGCCGTCAGCTCCATGCGAATGAATGTCGATGAAGCCCGGCATGAGCATCTGGCCTTCCAAATCGGTCCCTTCACCGGGAGCTTCTGACATTTCCCCAACAGCCTCGATGACCCCATTGGCGATTCGGACGAATCCATCGGAGATCTCAAGTCCGGGCGAGATGATGTGGGCGTGGGTGAGTAGCATTATTCACGAAACAGGCCCCGGGATTTCTTGAGGTAATTCAGACCGGACAAAAGAGTCAGCCCAAACGCGCCCCATAGCGAGATCCTGAAAAGCCAATTGTTAGGGTTGGTAAGGTTCTCGAAGAATGTGCCGATCGCGGAATGTGGACCGTTCGGAGAGAGGATAAGCCCGATGAGGCAGACGATGCCGAAGGTTAGTTGGAAGGTGGTCTTCCACTTTCCGAGATTGTCGGCTGCGATGACCTGGCCTTTCTCGATCGCGATTTGGCGAAGACCAGTGACTAGGAATTCACGCCCGATGATGACGGCCGTGACCCAAACCGGACAAAGGTCCTTGCGGGTAAAGAAAATGAAGGCGGAAGCGACGAGAATCTTGTCTGCCAGAGGGTCGAGCAGTTTCCCAAGCGACGTGACCAGATTCAGCTTCCGGGCGAGGTATCCATCGAGCCAATCCGAGATGGTCGCGAGGATAAACGCGGCGAGGGCCACGATCAGGCCGGCAGTTCCACCCCACGTGGCACCCGCCACAAAAATCACCGTGAGGACAAGGCGGGCACAGGTGATGGAATTCGGCAGATTCAAAGCTGCCGCAAGTGTGTGCTAGAGACGGGGGGAGGACAATCTTTTGCTTGGAGAAGTCCGTGATTTGACAAGAGGCACTCACTTTGTCAGTGATCTGAGGCATGAAGCTGCGAAGATTCTTTAAAGGAAAACGCCTGCCCCTCCTTTTGCCTGTTATCGCCTTTGGGTGCGCAGCGCCGGCGGCCTACAACAGTGGGACAGGACAGGTAGCGGTTCGTCCGGCTTCTTCGCGTGGCCAACAGGCTGAGCCCTGTCATCAACTTGCCGGGCGCACGTTGGGAGTTTGAGGTGTTTGAAAATTCTTCCGCGAACGCTTTTGCTCTTCCTGGAGGGAAAGTGGGCATCAATACCGATCTTCTCCAAATCGCGGTGACCGATGGGCAGCTGGCGGCGGCTCTGGCTCATGAAATGGCTCATGTTACTTCCAATCACGGCCAGTCTCGGATTCAAAATAATCAAAACATCGTGCTCGGAAGTGCGATCGTGGCAGCTCTCCTTGGTGGATCCGAGAGCGGGGAGCAGATTGGTGAGATTGCGCAACAGGGTGGCCAGATTGCTTTTGGTCTGTCGTTCTCGCGGGCCCAGGAACTGGAGGCTGACCGCGTCGGCACCGTTTTCATGGCCTGGGCTGGATATGATCTTGCAGAAGCAATTACGCGGTGGGAGCGGATGGGAGCGCAAAGCCAGTCCGGCACGCCTGAGTTTTTAAGCACGCACCCGGTGAGCGCGACCCGGATTCAGGAACTTCGCGAATTTCTCCCGACAGCCCGGGCCCAGCAACGCTAATTCCTACTAGCCCGGAGGCCACTGCAACTGGCGGCCCGCCAGGAGGTGAAGGTGAAGATGGGGAACGGCTTCGCCGCCGTGTTTTCCGTTGTTGATGATGACGCGGAAGCCTTCTTCAGTGTAGCCTTCCTGCCGGGCGATGTCGCCGACCCGCAGAAGGAGGTGACCAAGAAGCTCCTGATCTCCGGCGCCGGATTCCGCGATGCGGACAATGGGCTTCTTGGGAATAAGAAGGAGGTGAACCGGGGCCTGCGGGGCGATATCCCGGAAGCAGAGGCAGAGATCGTCTTCATAAACGATGTCCGCCGGAATCTCGCGGGCGATGATTTTTTCAAAGAGGGTCATGGCAAAAATTAGAGAATCGGAATGAGGGTAATCTGTCGTTCGAGCGTCGTCGAGCCCACTCGATATTGTTCCAGAAAATCGACAATTTCAGACATGAGCTGCGAACAGGCTTTCGTCTTGGACTTGCATCCACGGAGAATCTTGGCGCTTTCCGCGATGTCGCAAAAGCGGATGGATTCGACGCCATTCCCTTGAAGCTGCTCGATTTCCTCGCTGAGTTGGGAAAAGAAGAAGAGCTCGCATCCATTGCGGGCCTTATGAGCCGCCCGGACGAGTGAAATGGTGACCGGCGGGGAGAGAATCTTGAGGTTTTGGGCGATGGCATCGCAGCCCAAGCGAATCAGCATGGAGCGCATGCGGGCGTAGAGATCTTCGATGGGAAGGAGGCGGAGTGAGCAACGGTGCTCGAGGTAGTGGAGGATTCCGGCGCGGATATCGTCGATGAACGGGAAGTCCTGGCGGTCACTCATCGCGGCGGCCCTCACGAGGGCTTCGTCGATCCCCGCGGTATCGTAGCCCACGACCTGATGGTTGCCGATTTGAAGAACGGGGAGATTTCCTAAGAGACAAATCATTCCGTGTTACTTGAACAACTTACGCTGCATCGCGTCTTGGCGTGATCGATTCTCCAATGCCTGAATTTCCCGGATGAATTCACCGACATCATCGAATTGCCGGTAAACCGAAACGTAGCGGACGTAGGCGACGGGATCGATGTCATGGAGCTTGTCCATGACCTTCACGCCAATATTGGCCGAAGGGACTTCGTGGTGGTGATCCTTGTGGAGCTCACTGAGGATCTCATCTACCGCGCGGCCGATCTGGTCCATTGAGACTTTTCGTTTCTCACAGGCCTTCACGAGACCGCGGAAGAGTTTTTCGCGATTCACGGCTTCGCGGCTGCCGTCGCGTTTGATGACCCGGAGCTCCGTCCGTTCCACCTGCTCGTAGGTTGTGAAGCGGGACCCGCATTGCAGACATTCACGGCGCCGTCGAATCGTCGTTCCATCTTTGGTGGATCGGGAATCGATAACTTTGTCCTGTTGGTGACCGCACTGGATGCAACGCATAACTTCGACCTTGGTCGCTGTCGCAAAGATTCAAAAGCAAAAGGCGCGGCGAAAGCAAAATTCCCATTGCTTGCGGGGAATTTTGGCAGGGGAGGGGGAAGTTTTTAAATGTCGGGCCCAAGAGGTGAAAAAAGTGCTCCAATAGGAGTTTCTAACGGCTGCCTATCGTAAAACTTTGAAAATCATGAACATTCAGATTGGGATCCTGCCCGGGCTGATCTCTTAAGAAGGCCTAAGTTCAGAGCATTTCAAAAAAATAGAAAATCGGACGAAAAAATCTTGCGGCCCGTCGCCGCCAATGGCAAAGAGTCTCCGCACGCGGGTTCTCCAGAGTCCAAAGCGATGCGGGTGTAGCTCAGTGGTAGAGCGCGACCTTGCCAAGGTCGATGTCGAGAGTTCGAATCTCTTCACCCGCTCCAGTTTTCTAAAAGGCTCCGAGGTTTTCCTTGGGGCCTTTTTTCATTTTAGGGGAGTGATTGGACCTCATTGGGTCCTGGCAATCACTTCTCAATCGTGGTGAGAATTTGCCTGCTCTGATTGAGATGAAGCTTGCGAGCCCGCTGAACGCTTCGGGCGATGCCGTAGAAAATCTGGGTGACGGCAAACACCCACAGCATCGCGGTCAAGGTGTTCAAGATCAGCGCCACGGAAAGCATGAAGATGAACACTCCTTCATCGAACGAGAAGATCTTCCGCTGTTCGCCTGCAAACCAGCGCAAGTTTGCTTTCATCCCAAAGCCAGGGCCGGCCTTCGCCACACGACGGCTTTCAATTTCGCGGGCTTCTGCAAGGGTGCGTTTCAGGTAGCCGGGATCGTCGGCCATCTCGGTATAAATCGTGACATACTTGACGTAGCCACGGAGCGAGTAGAATGAGACGCCGGTGAAGGCGAGGAAGACAGGTAGAACGTCTCCGCTTTGTTGATACGAGGCATAGCCGATCGCCCCGAGCCAGAGGATGACTTGAACCTGGTCGGTTAACTTGTCGAGAAACGAGCCCGCCCGTGAGGTCACTTTCCGGTAGCGCGCCATCTGACCATCCATGCAATCCAGAACGTGACTCGCATGAATCAAGATGGCGGCGGTGATGAATTCGACCCGACCTCCTTGGATGATGAGGGCGATAGAGGCGCAGGCGACGATGAAAGAAAGCGCAGTCAGCCTGTTGGGCGTCACCCATTTCCAATCGATGACGAGGTAATTGGCGAGGATCGCAAGGGGCGAGGTGACGAATGAGGACCACCACTCGTCGTTTTTATTTTTGGTCGCCCAGAGGTTTTTGAGTTTTGAGTTCATACCGTTGCGAGGGTTGTTTCACCACGCGACACCCAGCTCGAAAGTCGGTTGTAATCACCGAGATGATCGACTTCGCTCCAGAATGCGCCCTCGACGTCTTTGTGGGTGATTGCGACGCCATCCTCGATGAATGCGTAGAGAACGCCTTCCCACCAGTTTTTGAAATCACCGGACTTGATCATCATTTCCAGACGTTTCCGAAATCTGTTTACAAACTTCTGATCGATTCTAACAATCCCAACATACTCGCAGTCGGTTTCGAGGTTGGAGAGTTGGTTGCCCGTTTTTAAAATGCGGTTGCCAAGCACTCCGAACCGGAAATCGGCATCGTCGATTCTTGTTGAGTCCGAGAGCATGACCGCGTTGCCTCTCTGTGCCAGCGCGGTGTCCAGAACCGAGGGTTCATAGTAGAGGTCGGCATTCATCAGGATGACATCGTCATGCAGCAAGTCCTTGGCCAACCATAAGGATGCAATGCTATTGGTGACTTCGAAATAGGGATTGTGGAGGTAATTAACCCGGCTCTGGAGTTCCTGCCGAACCAGTTCCCGTTTGTATCCTGTGATGACGCTGATGTCGGTGATTCCCCGGGAGGCCAGAAGGTTCACCGAGCGGCTGATCAAGCTGATGCCGTCCATTTCGATCAAGCACTTGGGACGGTTTCCGTTGATGTCTTCGAGTCGCGAACTGATTCCGGCAGCCATTATTATCGCTTTCATTTATTAATATTTATTGAGTTGGCAGGGTCACTGATTTCGCCAAGAGCGATGATGAGGCGCCGGATATCGGCAGGGTCTTGATCTCCCATGTGGGAAACACGGATGACTTTGGATTTTAAGTCCCCTCCATTGGAGGCGACGATGAGGTGATAGCGATCCCGCAACTCAGCGGCGATGTCGATAGCATCGAGATCGCGGCATGAAAGAGCGGTGATGGCATTCGAGGATCGAGCGGGGAAGATGTCGAACGCCATGTTCTGGACGGCCTCCCTGAAAGATTCAGCCCGCTCTTTGTGCTGTGAAAAAAGGGCCGTGAGAGTTTGTTCATGGATGTCCTCAAGTCGAGCATGAAGCTGGAGGAGGATGCCGATCGCAGGAGTGTAGGGGAGTTGCCCCCGCTTCTGATTCTCGAGGTAATTTTGGAGATCAAAATAGAGGCTCTTGGGTTGCTTTCGATCGCTCCCCAGGAGTGCGACAGCTTTCTCACTCATGGCGACGAACGACAAGCCGGGTGGCAGCGCAAGAGCTTTGTGTGAACTCAGAATGGCGACGTCGACTCCCCAGTGGTCCATCTCGAAGGCATCTGCGCAGACACTGCTGATGGCGTCGACGATGAAGAGCAAATCATGCCTGCGGGCGATGGCGCCGATGGCTTCGATGTCGTAGAGATGTCCGGTTGAGGTCTCATGGGCATTGATGAGGAGGGCGGAATATTTGCCGCCAGCCAAAGCGGATTCGAGAAGGGAAAGATCGAGATCCGCTCCGAATTCAACCGGCAGTTCATCGTGGCTGACCTCCAAAGCTTCATAGAGATCGTGCCAACGTTGTCCAAATGTTCCTCCATTGATGACCAGGGCACGGTCGCCGGTGTCGATGAAATTGAGGGCCGCGGCTTCCATCGCGGCAGTTCCTGAACCGGTCCGAATGGAAACTTGTGACTGTGTTCCGAAGAGCTTCTTCAAGCCCGCAAGTATCGTGTGGGTGGTTGTCGAAAATGCCTCGGTGCGATTGTAAGGCAGTTGCCTCGCTCCTATGGTGAGAAGGTGTCGTGAGATTGGCACAGGCCCCGGGACAAACTGTCGCCAGTCGGTTGAGGTCATCGTGCTGGAAGGAGCAGGAGACATGATGGTGAGTCTCGACGCACGGGCTCGCGGGAGACGAGATTCGTATCGACCAACTACTGGGTTGGGTTTCAACGAGATGTCGCCAGCGAAACCGGGATCAAGGTTCGGGCCGAATTCTAGCCGGAGATTTGAATCAACATAAATCGCTTGAGTGCCTTCACGAGCGCTACTTCAGCAGGGTGGGATGCCGGGTTCATCTGGGACGGGGGGGATCATCTGTGTCGATTTGATCTACCAAACCCGGACGATGGCGGGGAAGTGGTGTGGTGTGAGATGGGAGGGTCCGGTTGGGACGAAATCCTTCCATGGGGTGCGGCCCTGAAATCGGGGGTCGTTCTTGATATTTTCGGAAATCTCTCGTAGATTCCCGCATGAAGATTTCGACAATTGTTTCGTCCGCTTTCCTGGCATTCTCCTTTGTAGCGCCAATCTCATTTGCTTCGGAGCCTGAGGTGGTGAAGGAAGCCGGCACGGCTGTGGTGAATGTTGAGGCAGAGAAGGTCCTCGCGGTCCTGAAAGCCGACCCGAAAATCGTGGTGATCGATATTCGGACGCCCGAGGAATTCGAAGCCGGACATTTGGAGAAGGCTACGAACATCGATTTTCAGGCCGAAACGTTTAAGGCGGAGCTCGCCAAATTGGACAAAGAGAAGACCTACCTGATGCACTGTCGCAGTGGTGGTCGCAGCACAGCATCACTTCCTGTTTGGAAGGAACTCGGCTTCAAGCGGGTGATCCATCTCAACACCGGTATTCTTGGTGCTGAAAAGGCCGGGATCGAGTTGGTCAAAGGGAAGAAATAATCCCCGGATTTACGCTTTCACTGACTTACGCAGACGGGGCAGGCTCGCGGCCGCGATCGCTTGACCGTGGCGTTTCATTTTTTCATCAGGAGTGCTGATGGAGATTCCGGATTCGATTTCGGGGAACTCATCACGCAGCACTTTCTGAGCTTCTTCGATAATGATTTCGCCGCCCTGTCCGCTCATGACTCGGCCAAGGAGGAGAAGGTGGCTCACCTCGTAAAAGCGGGTGAATTGAGGGATCGCGTAGCCGAGATACACTCCAATGGAGCGGTAGATGGCAGCGGCGCGATTGTCGCCTTCCGTCATGGCTTTTTGGACCTCGACCAGTTGTTCGGCTTTGCTGAGTGATGAATCGATCTCAAGTCCGGAGGCGGGAATGAGTCGCGCGACGGCTTGCTGGCTGAAGTATTGCACCGCACATCCCTGGTCGCCGGACCATTCGTCATCGGGACTATTTTCACGGTAATCGACTGGGACGAAGGCGAGCTCGGAAAGCCATGGCGTGATCTTGCTGTCGGCATCGACGTATCCGGCGGCAGCGCTGGTGCCCATGGCAAGGCCAAGAACGTTGCCCGATTTGAGAGAAATCGCGCCGGCGAGGGCGGTGACGTCGCCATCATTGACGACACGGGTGGGGACATCGTTCCACTCCTGGGCGATATCGAGGAAGATGTTTTCGACCCGGCTTTCGAAGAGGAAATCCGGGATGCCGCGGAAGAGAGAGGCGGCGCGGACTTTGTTGTCGACATAGACGCCGGCGGCGGAGCCACCGATGGCGTCAACGGAAGGGAGGTGGGCGGCAGCGCGGCGGAGGCTGTCCATGATTCCGTCGTAGTGGTAGGACGGATCTTTTTGGAAATAGGGATCCCAAGTGACTTCTTCCGAGAAGACGACTTCGCCATCGATGAGTGCGGCGCATTTGCGATCGGATCCGCCGAGGTCGAAGCCGATGCGGTTGCCATGGATGACAGTGGAGGCTTCGCCAAAAGGCTTGGATTCGAGTGGGGTGGGGAAATCAGCGCCCGCGGAGTCTTCGATGATGAGAACCTCCTTGAAGACGCATTTGATAAATTCGGTGTCAAAAACCCGTGCTCCCTGAGGAGAGTATAAGCTGGCGAGTTCTGCGATCAAGTCTGAGGCGCCTTCAATGACGACCCTGTGGCCGCCACGGCTCCAGAGGAGAAACTTGACGGTTCGTTCTAAATGCTTGGAGTTCAGTTCCGGGGAATCGGGCGCGGATGGGCAAAGAATGGAATCCTCATGGATGCTTCCGGTGCCATCGGGGCGTAGAAGGGCGATACGAACTGGACTGGTGCCAAATTGTTGGCCTAATTCCGAGAAATGGCGGTTCCAGAGCGACGCTGGTAAAAAGCCTGGATCCAGCTCCGGGCGGTGGTTGGGAGTCAATTCTACGGGGTGAGGCATGAAAAAGAGAGCAACGTAAGTGCCGAGGAGAAATACATGCCGATATCGAAAATTTCAACACCAAAGGGACGTTTTCGATCTTGAAGTAATCCCGATTGGTGACGACGTTGCGCTTGGGGATGTCGACGGGGTGGCCTCGGCCTTCGAGATCGGTGAGGTTTCCTGCGGTTCGACGCAGGGGGAAGAAGAGGTCATCGACGAACTCATACTTGTGGCCGGTGCTTTGTCCGTTGAGTTGGCCGAGCATGAGACCTTGGATGATACCGGCAGCGAAGAATTTGATGACGGGATCAGTTCGGCGTATTTCTTCGACTGGGTGAGTCCCAGCGGCAGGGTAATGGCGGCTCCGACGATGATGGATCGCCAACCCCAGAAATGAATGAGCGAGAGTTTATCCGAGGCGGTGCGGTAGTTACAGAGTCGTTGTGTCGAATCATAAATACCCAAAAATGCCATGTTGCCTACGAAGGCAAAAATGACGGCGTTGGTGTGAAGCGGGCGGAGGCGATCGTAGATCAGCGATGAGATACCTTCGGACTTGATCGCGCCGAAGGACAGGGTTTCCAGGATAGGGCCATTCGCTTGCCACCAACTGAGCTGGGTGGCGTAAATGACGCCAACAAGCATTCCCACGATACCCTAAACGATGGAGGCGATCATGGGAATGAGAGTCTCCTGCGAGATGCGCTTGGCATTCATCCAGAGATGGTGGTTGGCATCTTCCGGCTCTTGGCAGCTCAAGCTGATTTGAAAGACGTTGGGGGAGTCGGCGGTCTGGGCGTGGCACTCGGGGAGTTCCAAGACAACTCCACCTTGTTGGGTGAGATAGCCAATGACTGCGCATCTACGCGCATTCCTGCGCAAATCTACTTACCGAAGGTCACGATGACCGGGCGGTGATCGGAGGCCTCAAACCAGTTGGGAGGGTCGGCAATGTAGGACTTTTTCCAGTCGATCTCGGGTTTGATGGTCTTGGAAAGGAGGATGAAATCGAAGCGCGAGTATTGCTGCTGGTAGCTCCAGTAGTGGGTCCAGAGTTCACCGCGGGAATCCTTGACGAAGGCGTCTTCGAGGTAGTTGTTCGAATTGCTCCGGCCCATCATGATGGAGAGTGGAGGGGTTTTGCGGGTATCGTTCATGTCTCCGTAGAGGACGATCCGGGCTTCGGGATCTTCCTCGATGATGGCATCGCAATGAGCCTTGGCGAGTCGGGCTTCGTTAAGGCGGAGTTCCGCTTCGTCGAAGGTGTTGGAGGGGCGCTTGGACTTCAGGTGAAGACCGATGAAATGAGTGGGGCCGTTGGGGAGATCGATGGTGACATCGAGAATTCCCCGGCGCATGAGGAATTCCTCGTCATTCATTTTGAAGGGGAGGTGGTCCTGGGAATTGGTGGCCGTGATGGGGAGGGCCGAGAGGAGGCCGAGGTGGCGGGTGGTGTCCATGCCACCGGCATGATGGGAATGCGGGAGATCAAGCCCGGCAGCCTTGAGTCGGGATTGAAGATCCGCGAGGTCTTCTTTGGTTCCAATTTCGCAGAGACCGAGGATTTGCGGCTGCTGCTTGACGATGATGTCGATGATGGCTGCGACTTCTTTGGGGTCTTTTGGCCGGGCCTCTTTGACGCCCCCTTTGAGAAAGACATCCATGGTGAGGTAGTTCTTCAGGTTGTAAGCCATGAAGCGAACAGTTTCAGCGGACGGGTCGCTTGGCTGGGCGGGCGGTGTCTCCTTGGTGACGGGCTCAGCCGGGGTTTCGATGGGCTCTGACTCCTTCGGGGCCGATGGCGATGCAGGAGCGACAGCTTCCACCGGAGCGTCATCTGGCTTAGCTGGAGTCTCCTGTTCGGGGTCACCCTTGCAAGAATTACACAGAAAAAACGCTCCGAGAATGACTCGCGGAGCGCCTTTTGAAAAAAACTGGATCAGTGGTCTCATGAATTCTCGCCGTCCTTGGACTCTTCGGCATCTTTGCGGGCTTGCTTGCCTTTGGCTTCTTCGACGTCGAGTTCCTCACCGCCTTTGCGGATCTCATCTTCAAATTCTTCGCGAGCCTTGCGGAATTCACCGACACTTTTACCGATGCCCCGGGCAAGCTGGGGAAGTTTTTTTGCTCCGAAAAGCAGGAGAAGGATCAGGAAAATGAGAACCATTTCCTGTGCGCCAAGAGTGCCGAGAAAAGCGAGTGCCGTGTTCATGTAGAAATTCTAAGTGGGTTTGTTCGGGTAAGCAAGGGATGAAACGGAGCATTGTGCCGGGACTTTTCAGGTATTTTCGTTTCTTCCGCCGGGTAAGTCTGGCCGCAATGTGACCCTTTTCCTGCGCGAGTGTCCCTTCCGTCCCTCCGAATGGGGTTTTTTGTGCCGGGCCTCTCGAAAGAGGGCGATTTGGTCGATGCTCTCCCGTTTGGTCATTTCGGGGCTTTCTCCCTGGGATTGCTCATTGAAAACCAGGTGACGGCTGAGGCGCAGAGCGCGGTAATCGCAGTGGTAATGAGCAAAACTCCGGCGACTTTTGACGATAATTCAAGAGATTTTCGAATGGGCGAACGTTTGCTTCATTTTCATCATTTTTTAGTCACGGAACTGAGAAATCGCGGCTTTTGGATCATCGACGATCAAACCCTGGACGCCGCACTCGACGCAGTATCTGAGATCCCGTGGGTCGTTTGAGTCGTAGCTCCAGACCTCAAGATCGTGCTCCCGGGCTTTGGCGACCAGTTGGGGCGTGACGAAGAAGATGGGCACCACGAGGAGGTCGTAAGCGTGTTCCTTGCATCGTTCGATGACGTCCGCTGGCGATAGAATCATCTTCCGGTGTTTCTTGTAGAGCGTGGTATATCCGAGGCGATAGCCCTTGCCCGTGTATTCCTGCAGGATGTGGTGGTTTCCGAAAATGATGATCTGCTCTTTGGGAATGTGGGCCGCTTCGATCCGGTCGATGAGCGCGCCGCTGACACCGGAAACTTTCACATCGAGAATCCAACGCCGTTGCCCGGCTTGGAATTCGTCGAACACCTCTTTTAACGCGAGGATCTTCTCGGGGGGATCGACCAGAACATTTCCGGCTTTCAGCTCTGCAAGCGTCATTTCTTCAACAGCGCCCGCATTCGTGGTCCTGTCCTCGGTCGTGGCATCATGAAAAACCACCAATTGACGGTCCCTGGTGATTCGGATGTCGATCTCGATCCAGTCGACATTGGCCTCGATGGCGGCGGCGATTGATCGCTTCGTATTGCCGATGAGGCGATCGTCCGGAGCGGCATCCGGATTCGTCGATGGAAGTCCCGAGCCGCGATGCCCAATGATGATAGGATTCCTGGCGCGATGTTCGGAGCTCGTTTGGTGGTTCCACTGGAGTCCCGCGAGGACGGGGAATCTTTGATGGGAAAGATAGAGGAAGCGATTGGAAGCGAATACGAAAAGACTGGCTGTTAGAAGGCCTGTGAAAAGGGCCGCCCAGCGGAGTTTTCGCCAGTTAATGAATTTCATGGATCATTGGGGGCGGTGGTTTTCGCTGCGGGATTCTCGAACCAAATCACGCCCCATCCTCCATTCTCTTCCGTGGTGGCAATGTCCAGATCGCCATCGGAATCGAGATCCACCAAAAAGGCGTTGTCCATTTTTTTGCGGGACTCCGGAGCGGGCATGTCCATCAGGGTGCTGGTCCAGTCGTCCGGGGACATGCCATCGCCCGACATGCTGAGGGACCACAATTGCGCGGCATACTCGGGGATGATGACAATCTCGGGATGAGTGGGGTCGCCGTTCATCTCAAGGATGGCCACGCCCTTGGGGCTGGCGTTGACCGTGACGCCTTTGGGTTGGGCCGGTTTTGGAAGTTCAATCATTTTGTAAACCGGCGCGCCCTTGTCATTGGTGCGCAGGTAAATACAGACCTTGTCAGCCGCCTTCACGAGGTCGGTTCGACCATCGCCATTGACGTCGCCCAGAGCCATGAACATCCCGCCTGTCCGGGGGTCGATCACTTTCACCGGCCATGGTTTCGTCACTTCGTCCTTACCGGGGTTTTCGTAGTAAAAGGTCCCTTGTTTCCTGCGCTCCTGGACGATGATGTCGTTGTCGCCATCTCCATCGATGTCATGGATGAGGCAGTTCATGGCCCAATTGGCTTTGCCCAGCTCGTGGCGTTTCCAGTGGGCGGCATCGTGCTTGTTTTCCTTGGGCTGCTGATACCAGGCGCTCGCACCCACGATGAGATCGTTGAGTCCGTCGCCGTTGAGATCGCTGACGACGGGGTAGCGGGCTTCCTTTTTGAAGAGTGTCATCTTCACCCAGTTTTCAGGGTTCCTGAGCTGGTCCTTGCCGGGGTTAAAGTAGATGCGCCCGCCGTTTGCGATGTAGTCGATATCCCCGTCGCAATCGAGATCACCCATGCCGGAATCTTCGCAATTTCCATGCTTCTCAAACTCGATGAAGTCGAGCCAGGGCTTGCGGATCTCTGCCTTTCCCGGATTAAAATAAAGGCGGCTCAATCCACCTTCTTCGAAATTCACGAAGACATCGGGATCACCGTCGCCATCCCAGTCATGGTGATTAAATCCATCCGGGCCGTGGTTTTTTGGATCCGCTTGAATGATGTGGCATCGCCACCCGCTGGCACCGGCTTTTCCGACGTGCTCCCTCCAGTCTTCGGCGGCGAGGCTGGCACCGGGAAGGGGAGCAAGGAACAAAAGCAAGGCGATGCGCTTCATTGTCGTTTTTTGGAATCAATGGGTTGCCCTCCTGCCTGTCCGGGGTGCTAGGCATCATGAACCTTTCGCTACTCTTTCTTTTTGATCTTCTCAAGGATGTCCAGAGCCTCGGTCCACTGTTTTTCGGTTCCAGTGAACTGGCCATTCCAGATCTCCTTGTCCTTCCCGATCATGAACATCGTTTGGACAATCCCGCCCTTGATTTCAAATTTCACAAAGTTGCCGGAGAAGGTGTCACCGTCGATATTTTTGAGCGGGTGTTTCGTCGAGGTGATCTCGAGTTGTTTGTTTCCTTTCACCTGGTCGAGGAAGGCGACTTTGAGGGAGTCGACGAGTTTTGGGATTTCCTTGGATGTGCCGGGAACCGGCCATTGGGAAAGCATGAGCATGGCAGTGTTCTCTGCTCCCAGAGTCATTGTGTAGAACTGCATGCCCGCCTGTTCCTGAAACTCAACAATCCAGGGCTCCGGGGCTTTGACGATGAGAGGTTTTACCGGTTTGTCGGCAAAGGCCGGCAGGAGGCTGAGGGCAGTGAGGAGGGTGGCGACGATCTTGGATTTCATGGTTTCAGCGGGTGATCAAATGGGCGGCCCCAGGTTGTCCGGTTGCGCCACCTTGATTTGAGGCAAGGGTATCGCCCTGCCGGATCAAGTCAAACTCTCGCCCCGCCTCGGTGAGACCAGAGCGATCAAGCCGGGGGAGGAGTCGTTTCTCCTGCGCCGCCCGATTCGGTGTCGTAGAGAAGATTCCCCCAAACCGACTCTTCATTGTCTGGTAGCCGCATGCCCACCAAAACCATCACCCGGATCGAATCGGGGAGTAGGGCGATGCGGACAATCTCCACGCAGTTGTCATCTCCGATGACATCAGGATCGGGAATCTCGGGCAGTTGCTGCGAGGTCTGCTTCAGTGTCCCGTAACGTGTGCCTCTTGCAGAACAAAACACCTCTTCGAAAGACTGGCGGAGCGAGTCCTTGACCCCGGTGTGGTCCCGCCCCGTTTCCAGAACGATGGCATCCACGACATGATGGAAAATGTCAGAGATGAAAATCCCCCAGATCTCCGAGGGGTCGTCGCGGTATGATTCCGGGAAGACGTTACAGAGGGAAATCGAGAGCATGCCGCCATCGATCCAGGCCCGGAATACTTCTTGCCGGTTTCGCTCTTCACGGACTTCTGCGGGTGGGGCCAATGCACGCATCTTTGCTTTAATATTGGAAATGTGGCACGCCGGGATTGAGGCGTCCAGAGCGGAGCAGACAAGCAATCCCGCAAATACGGCTTTTCAGCCAGCACCGTCAAAATAGCCCGACTGCGAATCGGCCACAACATCCACCAAGGATCCCAACTCTCTGCCTAATTCCTCGAACCAGAACCTTTCACCTACCACCACTGCGGAGGCGAGTTTGGATATCTCCGCGAAATCCTACGCATTAACGACCCCGCAAGAGGACCGTCACCCTTTAGAAACACAAAGGCGAACCGAACAGCGGAGGTTGCTAAACTGTGGATCAGTCCAACAACCGATGGCTGCGAGGTTCGCCTCTCACTCAGAAGCTATCTTTGGGTAGACTAGCTTCTCTTGCGCCTTGAGATGAGAGAGAGTCCACCAAGAGCAAGGAGGATAGAGGATGATGGCTCAGGAACGCTAACGACACTGTAGGTTGTCAAGGTGCTCGCCCCGTTTACCCAATCATAGTAGTAGAGGTTCCCATCAGCATACGTGATTCCGGCATCCAAGCCATCAAGGGAAAGATCGAAAGAGTCTTGAAGGGCTCCTGTGATGTCGAACCTGCGAATTGATGCTGTTGCGCTATAATCCAGCGTCCATATGTCACCAGTGGTTGAATCTATCGCGAAATCAGAAATTCCCTGCGCTCCGACCAGAGAAATGGTGGCTGAAATGGCGTCGGGGTTAGCCACTGGCGCCACTCTGATCTGACTTAAATTTGCGAAGCTATGACTTTTTTGTCGGTCCGCGGGTCATCAGCGAGAGCGGTAAAGATTGATGCGATGAGGAAGAGGGGAATGATGGCTGCTTTCATGTCTTTGGAGCGTGGCCCTTTTTTACGGGGATCGATTGCAGGCCATTAGAGCTTGAACGGGTTCCCATAGTCCAGCTTCATCTGATAAGACGCCGGTTCCTAAACTTGTTGAACGTCAAAAGCGGGCATGCGAACAGATTACTGAAGGTTCGTGAACGCCGTATCAGCGGGGAGACCGTCGCCTTGATGAAAGCAGGTGATCTCAGTCCTTTTCCAGAATCACGACACTTGCAGAAAGGATCGTATTGCCGGTTCCGCTCATGGCGAAAGAATGAACGACCTTCCATCCCCCGGCTAAATATTGGTTCAGCTCACTGAGCGCTTGTTCGGAAGCCTGCTCCTTTTTTCTTCCGCCCAGCGCATTCACATCCAGGGCGACAACAATTGCTTTTCTCATGATCTGTTTTTTGGTTTCCGCTCTGTTCTTCAGGACGGCAATTTCCTCTCCTAAACTCTCTGGCGTGTCTTAATTTGAAGGCCCGAAATTGTTTGCCTGGCACCTTAGTCTCGCAGCGAACACAATTTTCCATCTGCCATTGGCAACCCGCGAGCTCCTGATTTCCGCTTCGAGCCAAACCACTCGCGCCGCGACTCAAAAGCCTCTTCGACGAAGCCCTTGCTCCCCAGCACCATGCCCTCGCTAAAGTATCGCACCCGGCAGCGTAGCAAGTCGCCCCGTCTCAGTTTCTTTCCGCCCCGCAATTCTTCCAGC
The DNA here is from genome assembly GCA_963925135.1 of uncultured Verrucomicrobiales bacterium. Lineage (GTDB taxonomy): Bacteria > Verrucomicrobiota > Verrucomicrobiia > Verrucomicrobiales > Akkermansiaceae > SW10. The sequence continues at coordinate 34,036 of CAWUTG010000101.1, forward strand.
GCTTTCTTGTGATCAAATCCCTTCCTCACAAAACCTCCGCCACTCTTCGACCGCTTTTTATCTTCTACACCTGCCTCGATGCCATCGCTCAAAAGTAATTTTCGATAGGCCCCGCAACCAATCTCGCGCCACGAATCCATCGCCACCCCGAGCACCCGGCAAAGACCGATACGCGCCCGTTTACTTCCTCCCATCGCCTCGGCATATCCACACCAGCGATAGTCCTTGGGATCATCCACCAACCCTGCCCGCAGGGGATTGAGATCGATGTAAGCCGCCATCGTTTGCAGCGCCTCCCCGTCCTCCACCAAAATGCTGCGATAGCGATCCTGCCAAAGCGTGCCGCGACGCCCGTGACGCTTGTTAAACCAACGGCTAAAGCGCTCCTTGAGCTCCTTCATGAAGTGCTTCAAGCTGCACAGCCGATCCAGATATCCCTTCATCGTCTTCTCGTAGAGCGCGTCCATTTTGTGCTCCGTCATCACCTCCAGCTCGGCTTTGAGTTGCTTCAAATAGGCAGCCGAATAAAGGAGTTTGAGATGACCAAAGAGACGGTTTTCCTGCTCCTCCCGCGATCCCTCCACGAATCTCGCCAGGAACTTCTCCCGCTCCGGAACGCGGACCAAAAGATGGAAATGATTCCCCATCACCGCGTAGGTCAGCACCTCGACCCCTGAAAAGCGCTCCATCCGCCGCATCAGCTTTCGAAAAGCCTCCTTCTCGACATCACCGAAGAGCAAGTCTCCCCCCGCGACCCGCGACATGACGTGGTAGCAGCAGGTCCGGTCGTCGAAGACGAACCTTCGTCGTTTCCCCGACCCAAACCCGGGTGATTTCAGTGCGATTCCGCCCAACATCTTCCCCGTCAGACAATCGGCTTTCTCCAGATCCGTCAGCTCCCGTTTCACTTGATTCTTCATAACCTACAGCCCCTCCGTAGCACCCGATTTAGACCGCGTCAAAAACTGTTTGCCTGGCACCTTAGTTGGCACCTTAGTCTCGGAGAAATCCGCGGTGGGTATGGTCAGGGTCTTTGGCCTCAAGGCCGGGGGTTTCCCAGTCGTAGGTCTCAGCCCAAGGAAGGTTGAGAAGATCACAGGCGAGGATTCGTGCTGACTGAAGGGCTTGATCGAATTGCCAATCGGCGAGGCGGGCGGAGCGGGAAAGGGCCGCGAAATAGGAGTGGGTGTGCTTGGCGGACCGGTAGGCTTTGGCTTTCATGAAGGACTCGGCCCAGTTTTCGAGGTAAGGGTGGGTTTTGGCGTGGAGCCTCAGATCAATGAGTCTGGTGCGGAATTTTTCTCTGAGCGGGCTTTGGTCTTCTCTATTAGAAATGTTCATAAGAACATCATTCAAATTAGAGGGGTGAGAAGGTGTCAAGGACTGAAGAGCGTGGTTTGCGTGAAGACCTTCGGTCCACGTGATTGGGTGATTGGGTGATTGTTTGGGGGTGGGGGGGCGAAAGCGGGCGCTGTTGGCTCCTTCTTGGGTTGGGGGAGAAGAATGGGAGAGTTCGTTCGTGCTGTTTCTGGGGGTAAGTGATTTTCTATGTCCGTGAAGTTACCGGTGCATGAGGTTGAGGGGGAGATCCGCACGGCGGTGCGTGCGGCGCAGGGTCGGCTTTTGCTGAAGGCTCCGACGGGGTCGGGGAAGTCGACGACGGTTCCGGGGATGGTGCGGGCGGAGGTGGAGGGGCGCGTGATTGTGGTGCAGCCGCGGCGGATTGCGGCGCGTTTGTTGGCGGATTTTGTAGCCTCACAGGCGGGGACTTCGGTGGGGAAAGGGGTGGGCTATGCCATTCGCTTCGAGAGCCGGTTCGGGCCGGAGACGGAGATTCTCTTTGTGACGGACGGGGTCTTGCAGCGGATGTTGTTGGATGATCCGGAGCTGGGCGGGGTGGCGGCGGTGATTTTTGATGAGTTTCACGAGCGGCGCTTGTCTTCGGATCTTTCGCTGGCGCGGGTGCTGGATCTGCAGGAGTCGGTGCGGCCGGATCTGCGGGTGGTGGTGATGTCGGCGACGCTGGAGGTGGGCGGCTTGAAGGAGTATCTGGAGCCGTGCGAATTGGTGGAAGCGGGTGGGCGGCTCTTTCCGGTGGAGATTGTCCATCGGGGTGAACGACAGGTCACGAAGCGGGGGCCGGTGCGTCAGGAAGGGGTGTGGGACCGGGTGGCGGCGGCGGTGCGGGAGGAAGCGGGGGAGTTGATTTCGGGCGATCGCATTTTGGTCTTTTTGCCGGGGATGTATGAGATTCGAAAGTCGCAGACATTGTTAGAGAATGCCTCGTGGTTAAAGGGGTGGGAAATTCTGCCGCTGTATTCGGCGTTGAGTCCGGAGGCGCAGAAGGCGGCGATTCGGGCGGATGGCTCAAAGCGGGTGATCCTCTCGACGAATGTCGCGGAGACCTCGGTAACGATCGAGGGGGTGAAGGTGGTGGTGGATTCGGGCTTGGCGAGGCAGTCGAGTTACGATGTTTCGCGCGGGTTTGATTCGTTAGGGATTGAGAAGATTTCGAGAGCGTCGGCGGAGCAGCGGGCGGGGCGGGCCGGTCGCACGGGGCCGGGCAAGTGTGTGCGATTGTGGAGCGAGAGTGATCACCGGGGGCGGGCGGAATTTGAAACGCCGGAGGTGAGGCGGGTGGATTTGGCGGAGGCGGTTTTGTTTTTGAAACGCTTGGGGGTGAATGAGGTGAGGGATTTCCGATGGCTGGATGCGCCGGAGGAGGCGCGGCGGCGGGATGCCGAGAACTTGTTGAGGGTCTTGGGCGCTCTGGATGGGGGCGGGAAGCTGACGAAGGCGGGCGCGGAGATGGCGAAGTTTCCGATGCATCCTCGTCTGGCGGCCTTGGTCGCGAATGGGCGGGAGTGTCTGGGGGAGGTTTTGTTTATCGCGGCGGCGGTGCAGGGTGAGGGAATCTTTAAGCGAGGGGAGCGGGGATCGAAGTGGAGTGATTTCCTGGACGATGAGCCGGGTTGGAAGAATGATTTCGCGGCGGAATGGCTGGCGATGATGTCGGCGGTGCGCATGAATTTTTCGCCGAGGGATTGTGACGGACAGGGGATTTTGGCGCGGGGATCGCGGGAGACGTGGAAGAGTTTTCAGCAGCTGGTGAAGATGATGGAGAGGCGGGGGGCACGCGTGAAGGAACCGGACTTCCGTCAGCGTGGAGAGGAGTGCGCGAAGGCGATGTTGGTGGCCTTTGGAGATCGCATCGCGGTGCGTCGGGATGCCGGAAGCGTGGTGTGCCATGTCGTGGGCGGACGGAAAGGGAAGTTGCATTCGAAGTCTTCGGTGCGGCAATCGGCCCTCTTTTTGGCGGCGGATATTATGGAAGTGGAAGGGCGTGAGCGCTCGGTGCAGTTATCGCGCTGTGTCGCGATTGACGAGGCGTGGATTCCGAAGGAGGAGGTTCGCGATTCGGGCGGGGTGGTTTTTGATGAGATTGCGCGCCGGGTGGTGGCGGTGAAGCAGCGGACCTTTCGCGGGCTGGTGTTGGAAGAGAAACGGGGCGGAGAGGTCGATCCGGATTTAGCGGGGTGCTTGCTCGGGGAGCGGGTCATTGCGGGCGAGCTGCAACTGAAGAAGTGGGATTCCAAGGTAGAGCGCTGGATTGCGCGCTTGTGTTTTTTGAGCGAGGCGATGCCGGAGTTGGAGATCCCGGGGTTTCGTGATGATGACCGGGAGATGGCGATCGGGCAAATCTGTGCGGGGGCGGTGACCTTTCGGGAGGTGCGGGATCGGGATCCGTGGCCGATTTTAGAGGAATGGTTATCGGGTCCACAAGTGCAGGCGATGGAGGCTTATGCGCCCGAGAAGATCACTTTAAAGAACGGGTTGA
>CAWUTG010000102.1:0-2782 GCA_963925135.1 uncultured Verrucomicrobiales bacterium
CGTGGACTTGGCCTTCGGAGCTGATTCCCAGATTCGGGCGATCTCCGAGGTTTATGCCTGCGGCGATTCCGGACCGAAATTCCTCGCCGACTTTGTGGCAGCGTGGACCAAGGTCATGAACCTGGACCGGACCGACCTCGCTTAGGATTCGCGAAAATTCAAATTAGAGCCCGCATCGTGATTCGTCATGATGCGGGCTTTTTCTTGTTCATTGTGGGCAAATGGTAATGCTGCCCGCCATGAAGCCCTACGTGAAGCTTGCCGAGTCGACGATGCCGGATGGCACACACTATTCTCTGCATCAGCATGACGGAAGAATCTACCTCAAGTATAACGGCTTCGAGCTCATGAGCACGGCCTTGACCTATTCCGAGCAGATGTTGGCGGATGTGGGTTGCCAGGCTCTGTTAGACGGGAAGGGATCGCGTCCGGCACATCCCAAGGTCTTGATCGGCGGCTTGGGGCTTGGATTCACATTGAAGAGAACTTTGGAAGTGGTGGGCAGTCCGGCGACGGTGGATGTGGCGGAATTGATGCCTCCCTTGATCGAGTGGAACCGGACTTTCCTTGTGGAATACAACGGCCCTCTGTTGGAGGATCCCAGGACCCATATTATTCAGGGCGATCTTTACGACATCGTTTCCAAAAAGAAGCCGGGATCGTATGACGCCTTGTTGTTGGACATCGATAACACGCCGGATGACCTGATCACGAAGGGGAATGCCCGCCTGTATTCGCCGGGATTTTTGGACAAGCTCAAGAATGTCATCACGCCGGATGGATGCGTGGCTTACTGGCTTTCCGAGCCGTCGCCGAAGTTCAAGAAGTGCCTGATCAAAGCGGGGTTTTTCGTGGAGGAGATCCCTTCAAAGCCGCATGAGAAATCCAAGCGATCGAGGCATTGTTTGCTCGTTGCCCGACGGAGACGCTCCTGATGCCGGAGCGTTCCAAGTCTTGCTATTCAGTCCGGCTCCCGTAAGAAGGATCTCTCTATGTCCTTCAGCGAACTTGGCCTTTCATCCGCTCTTATCGAGGCCTGCGGGTTTGCAGAGCCGACTCCGATTCAACGTGAAGCGATTCCTGCGGTCCTGGCGGGACGGGACGTTCTCGGAATTGCCAAAACGGGATCCGGAAAAACCGCGAGCTATGTCCTGCCCATTCTCCAACGGATGATGGAGGCGGAGATGTCCGCGCAACGTGAAGCGGCAACGCTCATCCTTGTGCCGACCCGTGAGTTGGCGGATCAGATTTTTAATGTCATTCGCGAGTTACTCACGGCAATGCATTCCGATCTCAGTTGCCGGGTTGTTTTTGGTGGGGTCTCAATCAACAAGCAGATGGAGGCGCTCGGAAAGGTCAATCTCCTCGTGGCGACTCCGGGGCGCTTGTTGGACTTGGTGCGCAAGAACGCCGTTCGACTCTCATCAGTCACGACTTTGGTTTTGGACGAGGCCGACAAGATGCTCAACCTGGGATTCAAGGATGAAATTGATGAACTTCTCTCACTTGTTGCGAAGAAGCGTCAGTCGCTTCTCTTTTCGGCCACTGGCAAGATCGATCTGGCAGGGCATTTGTCCGATCCGGTCGTAGTGGAGATCGCTCATGACGGGGAAGAGGAAACTCTCATCAATCAAGTGGCTTATGCGGTTTCAGAAATCCGCAAGGGCCCGCTGCTTCGCTATCTCATCAAGCAGGGGAATCATCAGCAAATTTTGGTCTTCGTGTCATCGACGCTGACGGCTGACCGGGTCTTGAACAAATTGAGCAAGAATGAAATCCCGGCCTCCATTCTTCATTCCAAAATGAGCCAGGGGGCACGCCGGGAATCACTGGCGGATTTTAAGGCCGGAAAAACAAGGGTCTTGGTCGCAACTGATCTGCTCTCGCGTGGAATTGATATTCAGGAGCTTCCTTGCGTGATCAACTACGAGTTGCCGCGTTCACCGAAAGATTACGTGCACCGGATTGGCCGCACCGGTCGGGCGGGTTCGCCGGGTGAGGCGATCTCTCTGATCACCCCGGAGGAGCTTCATCATTTTAAGGTCATCCAGAAGAAGATGAAGCGTCGCGTTGATCTCATCGAGAGCGAGGACTTTGATCTGCAAGGGGCTTAGGAGGGTAACGGAACACCCTTGTTGACTCAACGCTCACCGAGATATATCAAAAAAGAGACATGAAAATCCTTATCGCCACCATCATATTGTCGGGAAGCAGCATCCTGCACGGTCAGCTTCTTGAACCATCAAAAAAAGGCGATACCGAGAAAGTTCAGCGGATTTCCCTCCCCGACCGCATCCTTACCGTCAAAAAACTCACCGGGCCACCAGTCAAAGCCCCAACTGCCAGTCTTGCCTCCCAAGCGAGAACCCCGGCCCACCTCCCGACCCACTACTACTTCGTCAACGCCATTGTCTGTGAAAACAAGCGCACCTTTCTCGAATGGCATCCGCTTGCCGGTCCGGATAAAACGATCTTCCAAGCCTGGTCCGACCTCGATTGGACCCACGCCGAAGCCTCTGCAAACTTCCAAAGCCATGGGCGTCACTACATCACCATGACCTTCGTAAGTCACTCCACCACCGAGGCGCTCCGCCAAAAAGGCAAGCCCGGCGATCCAGAGCCGGCCTTCTCAAAAAGTTCCCTGCCAGCCCATCCCTCCTTTCAACTTTGCGGCCCCTCTGCCCTCATTTCCGGAAACTCCACCTCTTTCATGCAGGCCTTCCACCAGCAGCTTCACAAACACCCCTCACCCAATCCGAGCCCCCCCGAAACACCTTTAGTA
>CAWUTG010000103.1:0-2633 GCA_963925135.1 uncultured Verrucomicrobiales bacterium
CTCACCAACAACCCAAACAGTTGGTATCCGATTGCCAATCAAGTCGGGGGGGGGCGGCCGAAGACTGGATCGAGATTCACAACACCAGGGGCGGTAATCTCGATATTGGTGGCTGGCCCGTCCTACCGGTTCCATCGTGGCTTTTGATCCTGTTGCGAATTCTGCGGCGACCACGGCATTCCGAAACGAATACAATATCGACAACGGTGTTCCACTCGTTGGCCCCTTCACCGATGGTCCGCTTGATAACGTCTCGGGGACCGTTCGTCATCAACGTCCGGACTCGCCTCCGTCGAGCGACCCTACATTCTACCCGCAAGTCACCGAGGATGAAGTGGTCTATTTTTTTGAGACGCCCTGGCCGGTAGGAGCGGCCGGAAATGGTGCCGCCCTGGCCCGTTTACCCGGTGGATTGTTTGGGGATTTTCCGACGAGTTGGACAGCGGAACCCGGAACTCCCGGCGGTAAATTACTCGACTATGATTTCTGGAGCGAAGGGTTCTTCGGTGCCGGATCTCCGCAGGGTAGCGGGATGACCGAGGACTTTGACAACGATGGAGTTCTCAATCTGATTGAGTTTGCCCTTGGGATGAACCCCCTCGTCAGTGACCCGGAGCTCCTGAAATTTGTGGTCGAAGGAAATCAAGGGATCATGACTTTTGGGCGGGACCTCCTCTTGAAAGACTTTCCCTACGTCATCGAATACTCCACGGATCTTGTTCAATGGGATCCTGCTCCCGATGTTCTGGTATCGACGGATGACTACATCGAAACCCGTAAGGCCTCGGTGCCCCTTCCCTTGGGTCAGCGCTTCTTCATGCGCCTTAAGGTCGATACCGATTAGCCTTCACCGGTTAACCAGTGGCGGCAGGGCTGCCGATTCAGAGCTTCCCTCGACGAGCGGAAGCTCTTTCGATGTTTCGTGATTCTTCCCGAGACGCGCTTTCGCCATAGCCGGAAGCTGCCTCGCTTGAGATTGGCGCGCATGACCTTGATGACATCAGCCTCGCCAAGTCCGGTCCGTTCCCGGATTTCTTCAAAGGTGGTGCGGTCTTCCCACGCCATGCCGATGATCCTGTTTATCTCTTCTTCCGTCACCGTTTTGCATCCATAATCTCGATTTTGGAAATCGGAAGCGATTTTTTGAAACCCGGGCAGGTCCGCTGGCAAAGGTATGGGTAGAGGGAGCGTGGATCAGGCTCGGTCATCTTTCCGGTGACTTCTCGTCACTTTCCAAAATCTACTTTGATCGCTAGTTTTAGAGCGCTCTCAACGACCCTCACCTGGGCTGCTGGCGATGGTTCACCCCGGGTGGTTGAAGTTGATCTCATCGATGATACCCTAGCCGAGAGCTCCGAATCTTTCACCGCTACGCTCCGTGGAGTTTCTGGATCCGTTCTTCAAAACAGTACGACCGTGGTGACACTGTTAGATGATGAAGCTCTCCCTGAGATTCTTGCCGGGCTCGTTTCGCTCACGCTTCGTGAAGGGCTCATTGCAGAGTTTTCGGTCCAGGCCACCAGTGTTCTTCCTCTCACTTATCAATGGCAAAACCTGGCGTCGCAAGCGTGCTCGCGGATGGCAGTGTTCTCATTCTCGATGGTTTTATTTTGGAAGGAAGCCTTTGGCCAATTTAAGGTGCAGAGTGACACAGATGACTCGGTCTTTGCAAGGTGGCTCCCGCTCTCCGGATGTCTGAATCCTTTGCTAAATCCAGCTTGGGCCAGGGTATTGGTTACACACATCCAGCGTTTTTAACCACACGCTGTAAGGCGATCTCGGCAGGGATCAGACGGTGAGCCTTGGGGCGGGATGGAACATCGCGGGGTATCCGAGGCGGGCGTGTTACTAGTTCTGGGACAGTTGACACTTCTACACTAGGAACTTACGAAATAGAATACTCAGCTATTGATGATTTTAATAATACAGGCACAGCAACACGAACAGTAAAGGTGTTGTTACGCAGACCTTGAACCTGAAAGAGGGTTGGAACCTGGTATCGTTCTTCTATGTGGAGGCCGATGACATGACGACGGCGACTGTCTTAGCTCCCATCGAGGACAAGCTGTTGCAGATTAAAAACCTGACCGATTCGTACTATCCGAACTTATTATTCTCCTTCCTGAACACCTTGTCTAGTTTGAGTGTGAAGGATGGCTACTGGTTAAAGGTAAGCGAAGACGTCAGCTTGGATGTGGAGGGGACAGTGCCATCGGGGGCATCGATCAATGTGAAGCGCGGCTGGAATTTGGTGGGATACCCGAGGCCGAACGGAGAGGGTGTCGCCGGTGAGTTGGCAAGTCTTGGGAGCACGGTTGTGCAGATCAAGAACCTGGAGAGTTCTTATGACCCGAGCATACCCTCCTTCCTGAACACGTTATCGACGATGGCACCTGGATCGGGTTACTGGTTAAAGGTGGAAGCGGCCGGGACGTGGACAGTGGGGATGGTGGCAAATAGCATGCTGAGCCGCGCGATAGTCAAGGACCAGTCAGATCATTCGCCGGAGGAGAAAGCAGGCCCGGCATGGGGGGAAGCGACCGTGTATCCAAACCTGGGAGCAACAGTCTTGGCGCAAGTATCCATCCAAGGCAAGCCGGTGGCCAAGGGCGGGGTTGTCGGGGCGTTTGTTG
>CAWUTG010000104.1:0-18482 GCA_963925135.1 uncultured Verrucomicrobiales bacterium
TTCGAAGGTCGTGGGTTGCCGGGTCAGGTATTTTACGGACGGGGCGGTGATTGGATCGAAAGCTTTTGTGGAAGGGGTGTTTCGGGCGAGCCGAGAACGGTTTGGGCCGAAGCGGAAGGACGGGGCGCGGAAGCCACGGGGTGCTTTGGGAGAGCTGGCAGGTGAGATCTGGTCGCTGCGGGACTTGAAGCCGGAGATTCCATGAGAACGTTGAAAGGTCGTGCTGAATGATTTCCTGTTCGATCGTCCACTTTTTAAACGCCATTTAAATGCTGGAGGTGATTTGTTGGGCTATTCTCTCTGATACGGAGTTCAATCTTGGGTAGGAGGTTGTGGATCAGCGATTCCTAGCAACTCTTTGGTTTGCTGGGAATGCATGGCCCAATATTTCTTGGCGACAGCGTTTGGGATGGGCTTTTGAAAAAAGTCGGCCACGTCTGCTTCGAGCCCATCGGGCTTCTCGTATTTTTCAAGGTTGAGCGCTTTCAACCTTGAGGTGAGATGATTGAGAAGGAGAAGTATAAAGCGCTCTTCTTCCAGGGTTACGGGCTGACTTTCAAGATCTGCGGTGTCTTCCGTTAGGGGAGTTCCCGGAGGGTGTAGTAGGCCTCGAGAGTGGGCCAGGCTTCTATCTCGAAGAGGTTCTCCGTCTGAAACTTGAGGTAGTGAATCCGATCCGCAGAGCGCTTTTTCGAGAAGTCTTTGATCGCAATGGTGATGGTCTTGCGGTCCTCCGAAAGGCTGGCGGAGTTGATCTCATCCTTCCGCTTATCGTGTTCAGGAGAGCCGTATCTTCCGGTGTTCTCGTAAAACCAGGATTCCATCGAGAAGCTCTTGAGAATTTGCTCGCTGGTGACATCGGCTTTCACTGGTTGAGTAAGTTCAATCGAAAAGCCCTCCTTGGTCGGAGTGATCCGGTGGAGATCTGCGGCAATCGTTTTTCCGTCGTAAATGACATGCTGTAAGCTGTCCTGCCGTCCTCCACGGGCTCCCCAACCGCGTCCGGTCTGACCGATGAGCAGGGAACCGTCGGGAAGGAAGCACGGGCGCATCGCTCCGGCGTGGAGGCCACGGGCGAAGGGGACGACAAAGCCTTGGTCAATGCCGTTGAGCTTTTGCGTTTCAACACGGAGGAAGGTTGAGAGCGTTTGATCACCGATGAACATTTGTCCGGCGAAGGGGCCAAACTTTCCACCGGTGGTATCCCAGGCGGGGTGGCCGGGTGAGTTTGCGAGCTTGCCGTGAGGCAGCCATACCGCGCCCTTGCGGATTTTATATTTCCAGTTGTCGAAATTGAGTTCCTGGGAATCCGGATTCATTCCCGGAAGGGAGACGAGACCCGAGAGGTGGCCATAGAACTGGCCTTGTTCGAGAGGGACCACTTTGGAAGATCCCACATATTCACCTTGGTTTTCAGCATACCAAAGTCGGCCGTCGGGGGCGACGCCGATTCCGGCAGGTGAGCGGAGACCGTTGGCGTAGGGTTCAAATTCCCCGTCCGGGGTGACTCGACAAGCCCAACCCCGATACCCACCCATGGATCCCATGAAGGGACCACCAGCACGCCAGGAAGTTTTTTCATCACCTCCGTGGGAAAGGTTGAGGGCAAAGTAGTAATTCCCTTCGGCATCGCGAGCGGGACCGTGGGCATATTCGTGGTAGTTTCCATGGAAGCCGTAGTCGTCACAGACAGTGTCAAACTGATCAGCGCGGCCGTCACCATCGACATCGGTCAGGCGGGTCATTTCAGGCTTCTGCATGATGACGATGCGATCGCCACGCTCGTCTTCGATAACAACGCCGAGGGCTTCATAGGTTCCTTCTGCAAATAGCGACCACTGGTTGTCACGGATGCGCCAAATGCCGGCGGTGCGGGTGGTGACGACGATGGTGCCATCCTTTGCGACAGCGATACCGATGGGCTCAAAGAGTTGATCTCGGCCATAGAGATCCTTCGGAGCGTCCCAAGTTTGGATGGAGTATCCGGCCGGGAGTTCCAAGGGAGCATTACCAGGTTGCGAGGTTTTTTTGACGACGGGTTGGGGTGCCCAGTTCTCTTCCCGTTCAAGGCGGGGGCGGGCGACCAATCCAGTCGGAAGGCTGGCGGAAATCTGATGGACCGCTCCGTTCTTGGGATCGAGCGTGAATATGTCTTCTTTGAGGATTTCGCCATTCACCTGGACTTCACCCAACTTACCGGCATCGATTTGAAACTTCATTGGCGTGCGCACTCCCGCAATGGTGATGGTGAGACTGCCCTCATCATCAAAGTCGACAGTTTGCGAAACGGTATTGCCGCCAACGCGGAATTTGAAAGTGGGGAACGAAGCCTCCTTGGAGAGTTCATACCCGAGGAATTCAGCATCGGTGGAAGCCAGTCGGGCCGAAAAATCCTTTTCGTCCCAGAGCCACTTTTTAATGGCGGCGTGATCAAGAACATCAGGTTCCTTAAACTCAAAACTGATGGGGTTTCCAGAGTTGTCGAGGGGTTGAATCAGACTCTTGCTCTCAACGAGTGTTTGGTGATTGTGACCACGGGTGGAACCGGGCTGACCCCGTCCCTTGCGCTCTTCGGAGAGATTGAGGAAGCCGCCATTCCAGATGTTTCGAACCGACAAGGTTTGAGGATCAAAGGTAAAGTTTCTGCCATTGGGCAGCCCGACATGAATCGCGCGTCCACTGGATCCACGCAGCGGGGCACGGAAGACGGTTGGGCGGGTCGTCACAAGAACCTCGTTCGGGATATCGAGAAGAGATTTCGGTTGGGCCACTTGCGTCTTTTCAAGCATGACGGTGGCGGGGCCAGCTTGATCTGCAGGTGCCAGCGTCCTGAGGTAATGCCAAAGATTTTCTAGATCCTGATCTGTCACGACTTCCTTGGGATACATCGGCATCGCAGGGGGGTAAGTGAGATCTTCATTGGTTTTGGGTTCAATGACGGCCAGTTCATCCCACGAGTTACGAACGGATCTCACAAAGTATGCTTGATCGGCCTTAATCGTGACGGCTTTGTCTCCACCTTTGGGCATCACATCCCGGTTGCGGGGCGTTGAGAGAAAAAGCCCGTAAAGAGTTGGACCGGTTTTGAGCGAGTCGTCGGTCGGAGAACTCACATGGCACTCCATGCAGCCCATGGTGTCGAAGGTCTTTTTGCCCTCTGCAACGGCGTCGATTTTCTCCTGTGCGAGAAGTGAAGGCGCGAGAAGCGCAAGGAAGGTAAAACGTTTCATCTCACATTTCCTAGAGATTAATTAGGGGTCCGTCCAGAGAAGAAGATTGGACTATTTCGCAACCTTGACCGGCCAACCGGGGTAAGGCCGGGAATTTCTCCCTTCATGCTGGGGTCCATTGGTCTAGGGCCACGCCTCAAGAGTGACTTCACCGGTCTTTAAATCGTAGCGGCTAATGCCGTATCCCAATGCCCGATCAAAGAGGCGGGAGGGGGCTCGGTCGATATCGTATGGGTTGGCAACGGCATCGAGCCGGAACTTGTTGCCAAAGCCATCCTCGAACTTTCCAAGCCAACGCGGAGTTCCTTCTTTGTAATCAACAGGCATCACTTCGGGCATCCATCGGCGCGGCCAAAGATTGGCGATGGCGGGGGTGGCGAGCCAGTAGGTGCCCTCGTCGTATGAGTCGATTCCGTAGCGTCCAAGTTGTGCCGAGATGCTGGTCTCCGGCGAGGTGAACAGCTCCGGCTTTTTTAAGAATCCGTAGAGCGACTTTTTGTTGATCCTGGGGCCAACCATTGTTGATAAGAGCATCGGGCAGGAGCGCCTTGGGAGCGGATTTAAACTGGCGATCACCAAGGACGGCAACGTCGAGCGGGCCGTATCGGAAACTCGTGTAGTAGGTCGAGATGCCATTATTGCAGGTCGGCTGTCCGTCCGGGATGGGAAGGTTTCCGGTCTGGGTTCGGTGCACCATGTTGACGAATTCGGGAGACATCTTGTATCCCCCTGAGTCCTGTTGATCATAGTTTGCCCCGGCCCGATCGGCCAATTTCCCGCCATTACCCCAGAGATTTCCGTGCATGACATCGTGGTCGTCCGGAATAGTGATTGAAGGGGTGGTCATGAGGAGATCCCGCCAAGTCCAGCCATGCATCGCGAACTTGCGGAGGTAACAGATATTGGCCCGGATATTGGGATTCTGATCAATGATATGACCGTAGCCACCAATGCCTTCGTAGATCTGGTCACCGTGGAAGGTGATCAAGTCGGGGCGATGGGCTTGGACGTTTTCCAAAAGAGGCTGATGGGGGAAGCCTGTGGAGTCGTTACCTGAAAGTGAGGCAACCACAATCGGGCGCACTCCGGTAGGGATTGCCCGGACAACTCCGGATTTTTCCGAGTTTCGGAAGTGCAAGGTATACGGGAGATCGGCGCTGGTCTCAGAAAGTGGCACCTTAAAAGAAGCGGTGAAGGAAAGCGGATCGACAACACTTGAATAAGACTTTCCACCGCTCTCAAGGGCGGGCCCTTTTGCCAGCCCATCCACCACGCCGTTATGGAGGGGGCCCAGTTGAGCGAGTAGTCGAAGGGTTTTGGTTTCGTCCATCTCGGATTTTGACACTGGGCCATAGAAAGGGCATCTTCCGCCTGTCATGTCCGTCCCCCAAAACACCATCGCTCTCGTCTATGATTACGATCAGACCTTGAGCCCGAGTTACATGCAGGATGATGTGCTCTTCCCAAAGTTCGGAATCGACCCCGAACAATTCTGGAAGAAGTGTAATATTCTCGTGAAGGAGCGGAGTTGGGACGGCGAGTTGGCCTACATGAAATGTCTCCTCGACTACCTCGGGATGGACCACGTGACGAATGCAGACCTCACGGAGTTGGGGAAGGGGATGAGTTATTATCCCGGAGTTGACGATGTCTTTGATGAGATTCGTGAATCCTGTTTGAGGCCTGAACACGAAGCAGCCGGCATCAAGGTCGAGCACTACATTGTCTCATCGGGACTCAAAGCACTTTTGGATGGATGCACTCTCGCTAAAAAAGTGAAGGCCATCTTCGGATGTGAATTCGGAGAGGACGAACTTGGTCGCATCAGTTTCCCCAAGAGGACCATTTCCCACACCACGAAGACGCAGTATCTCTTCCGGATCAACAAGGGCATGTTGGCACAACACGATGATGTCAATGACCACATGCCAAACGACTCCAGACCCATTCCATTTCAGAATATGGTTTACGTGGGCGACGGGCCCACTGATGTGCCCTGTTTTACGGTGATGAAGAAAAACGGAGGGCACGCGATTGCGGTTTACAACCCCCAGGATCAAACCGGTCGTAGTTTCAGGAAATGCTACCAACTATGCACCCACGCAGATCGGGTTAAACATATCGCCCCGGCCGACTATCGACGCGGAAGCCACCTGAGACTTCTGTTAGAGGAGATGGTGAAGGAGATAGCTGATCGTATTCTTAAAGAGCGGTTGGCTGAAGGACAGATGGGACGGGTCGCCGCTCCAGGATTTTAAGATTTTTTTTGATGAGCAATACACAGAAGGAGCAGTTTCACTTTGTCGGAGTCTGCGGAACCGCGATGGGTTCAGTCGCGGCAGGAATGATTGAGCAAGGGTATGTCGTAACAGGGTCGGATCAATCGGTCTATCCGCCGATGTCCACCTTTCTCGAAGACAAGGGCGTTAAGATTATCGAAGGCTATCGGGCGGAAAACATCCCTCCGGAGGCGACAACGGTAGTGATCGGGAATGCCATCAGCCGCGGAAACGAGGAGGCTGAAGCGATTCTTGATCGACGTTTACGATACCTCTCGCTTCCCGAAGTGCTGAAGGAATATTTCCTGCGAGGTCGCCGTAATTACGTCATCAGCGGAACCCACGGCAAGACAACGACCAGTTCGATCCTCGCCTGGATCTTCGAATCAGGAGGGAAGAACCCCAGCTTTATGATCGGGGGAATCCCGGCGAACTTTGGCCAAGGAGCCCGGTTTCAGCAGAGTGAGTTTGTCGTGATGGAAGGGGACGAATACGACACGGCTTTCTTCGACAAGCGTTCCAAGTTTTTGCACTACCTTCCGGAGCTCGTCGTGATGAACAACATCGAGTTTGATCACGCGGATATCTACAACAATTTGGAGGAGATCATCCTTACCTTTTCCAGACTTCTTAAAATTGTACCCCGCAATGGACTCGCCTTGATTAACGGGGATGACGCGAACTGCCTCGAAGCAGCCCGGGACAGCCCGTGCCAAACGGAAACCGTCGGATTTGGAGAAGGATGCCAGCACCGCATTAGCGGAGTCGAGTATCTACCAGGTTCGAGTTGTTTTGTCATCGATGGTGAAAACTACGAGCTCCCAATGGTCGGGGAGTTTAACGTGAGAAATGCCGCGATGGCGGTCTGCTCGGCAAGATTCGCCGGACTCTCGGTCACCGAGATTCAGGAGGGCCTTCTTGGCTTTCAAGGGATCGCACGTCGCCAGCAGGAAAGAGGTGAAGTGAACGGGATCACCGTGGTGGATGATTTTGCCCATCATCCTACCGCCATCGGACTGGCGATTGATGGATTGAGGCAGAAGTATCCTTCACGACGGCTTTGGGTTCTTTTTGAGCCCCGCTCGAACACGACTCGTCGCAATATTTTTCAAGATTCCCTGGCGACCGCTTTGCAGAAGGCCGATCTTGTGGTGATCCCGGCTGTCCCTGATCCCGAGAAGGTCGCCGAGGCTGAGCGGCTTGATCCCGGCAAACTGGTCGAAGACATCAAGGCCAATGGATCACAGGCCTGGTATCTCGGCGAGGTTGACGAGATCGTAGAACACGTGGGTGTTTTGGCTAAAAAGGGAGATGTCGTTGCCGTCTTGAGTAATGGTGGTTTCGGGGGAATCCACACCAAACTCCTTGATCGTCTTCAGGGCTAAACCGGGTATTGATCAGTGGGCTAATACTGCTAGAAAGGGAGCGCTATGCTTAGTGCTTCTATGTCTTGGGACGGGGGAGTCGATCTCGTCGGGGTTTGTAACGAACGGGGCTGAGCAGCCGAAGCTCAGCGTCCATGTGGCCCGAATGGTCCACCCTCCGGTTGGCTCGGTTCCTTCCGGCATGATTTTGATTCAAACAGATCCTGCAGGGGTGCCCGAACTTAGGGGCTTTATTTCCAGTGATCCCGCAGTGGGAGGATACTTCGGCCCCAAAATTTTCGCGGGCACTCCATTTGAAAATGCTCCGATTCTCGGTGCCAGGATCTCGGTCGAAGAAGGCTCAGGATCGGTAACCTCTACCATTGAGGTTGCGGGAAAGAAAATCGTGGGTGTCCTCTCCGGACTTGCAGCTCTCGATAAAATTGACCGGGCACCAAGTGGAATGACTCCATTCAGGCAAGAGAGTCTTGAAGCGGCCGCCAGCCAGGCGAGCCTGGATGTCGATGGCGCTCACGGAACCACCGGAGGGCCGTGGGCTGTGGTATCTCCGGCGGGAATCTACGCCCGCTAACATCGGGTTGAGCGGAATTTCACAAAAAAGGCGGCTTCCGGAGAAATCCCAAAGCCGCCTTTCTTTGAATGATTCTTTTCGACTAAGTTGCGCTATTACCGCGAGCCATCACAACTTTACCAGTGCGAATGGTTTCAACTACCTCAAACTGACCAAGCATCAGGGTGACTGCATCGAGTTTGCTGGTCGTCCCGGTAAACATTGCGATCATGGAAGTCGGGCTCATGTCGACGGTCTTACCTGCGAAATGCTCGATCACCTGAAGGGCGGCAGAGCGCTCGTTGCGGTCTGCCAGAATCTTCACGAGAAGCATTTCGCGGACCACGGAATTGGCGGCAGTGTGCTCAAAGCAATGGATGACATCGATGAGCTTGTTGACCTGTTTGATGATTTGGTCGAGTCCATCAGGGTGACCTGAAATATCGATAGTCATCCGGGAGAAAGCGCCGGTGCGACCTTCGGAAACAACCAAGGAATCGATATTATAGGCACGTCGGGAAAAGGCCTGGCAGATCCGCATCAGAACTCCCGGGCTATTATTAACGAGAATGGACAGAGTGTTGGAAACGCCCCGGGGAGCGCTTTTCTCCGTCACAGGAGTATCGGTAGTGACAATGGTTTTAGACATTGGGAATGATTGGTTTGAATTTTAGAAATCAGGACGTTGATCAATCCTAGGTAGATCCCACGGGCTTGGCCATTTGGTGCTTGGGTGGCTCCGTAATCATGTCTTCCAGAGCCGCGCCGGCCGGGATCATGGGGAACACGTTTTCATACTTCACACACTCGGCATGAATCAGGATCGGGCCATCGTTATAGGCAAGAGCTTCCTCAATCTTACGCTGGCAATCGGCCGGGCGCTTGAAGTGCACGCTGGGAATCCCGTAGGCACCAGCGAGCTTGCAAAAGTCCGGATTACCTTCCAAGTCGACTCCCGACTCCCGGTTCTCGAAGAACAATTCCTGCCACTGCCGGACCATGCCGAGGTAGTGGTTATTGAGAACAACGATCTTAATCGGAAGCTTGTGAATGGCGGCAGTAGCCAATTCGAAGAGGGTCATTTGGAAACCTCCATCACCGGAGATTGAGATGACCGTTTTATCGGGATGGGCCAACTGGGCCCCAATCGCGGCAGGGAAGCCAAAGCCCATGGTTCCGGCTCCACCTGAGGAAAGCCAATGATACGACTCATCGTTCTTATAAAACTGGGCCGCCCACATCTGATGCTGGCCCACGTCGGTCGAGACGATGGCCTTACCTTGGGTTTGCTCATAGAGCTCCTCAATCACTTGCTGCATGCGGAGTCCGCCTTGCTTCTTGTAGGAGAGGGGATACTTCTTTTTGTATCCATCGAGCGTCGCAAGCCACGATTTTGTTTCGAGAGGAGTGATCAGCTTATTGAGATCGGTAAGAGCCGCCTTGGCGTCTCCCACAATTTGAATATCGGGACGGATCATTTTATCCATCTCGGCGGGATCAATATCGATATGGATGATCTTGGCGTCGGCACAAAACTTGTCCGGTTGACCAATAATGCGATCATCAAATCTCGAACCAATGTTGAGCAAGAGGTCACATTCGACCATGGCTTTATTGGCATAGGCCGTTCCGTGCATGCCGAGCATACCGAGTGAAAGATCGTGTGTTTCAGGGAAAACGCCCTTGCCAAGAAGAGTGGAGGTCACCGGGCAATTCAAGGTCTCGGCGAGATACTTCAATTCCTTGCCTGCCCGCGAAATCATCGCGCCTTGGCCCGCAAGAATGACCGGGCGCTTCGAAGCGGCGATCAACGCAGCAACTTTTGCCACGGCATCCTGATCAATGTTTTCCGATTCGCTCGGATCATAGCCGGGGAGATTGATCTCCGGGTTCATGCTGGCGGTGAAATCACCGGAAGATACATCCTTGGGAACATCGATCAAAACAGGACCAGGGCGACCGGTGGTCGCGATGTGGTAAGCCTCTTTCGTGATGCGAACGAGATCGTTGGTCTCCTTCACCAGATAGTTGTGTTTCACCACCGGAATGGTGATTCCGAAGATATCAGCTTCCTGGAAGGCATCCTTTCCGAGCATCCATGTCACCTGTTGTCCGCAAATGACAAGCATAGGGACCGAGTCCATTTGCGCGGTCATGAGACCGGTCACAGTATTACCGGCACCAGGACCTGAGGTTACGAGGACTGCGGCAGGCTTCCCGGTAGCCCGGGCATAGCCATCGGCCATGTGGACAGCACCCTGTTCGTGCCGAACGAGGATGAACTTCATCTTTGTCTTGATGGTCTCAAGAGCGTCGAAGATCGGGATGGCGGCCCCTCCGGAGTATCCGAAAATGAACTCTATACCGAGATCATCGAGGGTTTTGATGAGTGCCTGGGCACCGTCGAGTTTTTGCTTACTCATATGAAAATTCAGTTACAAAGGATGAGTGGACCAGTAACGCACACTTTACAAGTCAAAAATACACCCAATCAGCCGAAGATTAACAGGAGGGAGTCCTGACCTCTTTGAAAATAGGCATATTTTAGCAAAAGCAGCACATGCCGCCAGATCGACAGTTCGAAAACTGCTTACTCAGCCTGATAGCTCGCTGTGCGATCTACCCGAAATGACCACTTCATGGGTGCTTCATACTTTTCTTCAAGTTTGTTCCGCCACTGAACACTGACTTCACAGACTGGCTGGCGGAGTGGGCGAATAACGGTCCACTTTACTTTTCGGGTTTCGGGATCAATTTGAGCAGGCACCTCACCAAAGCCTGCAACCCTCATTACCACGGTATCGAGGTCTGCATCAGGCGCATCAGCAAGACTCACTTGAATGGTGGGAAGGCGATTAGAAACGATTTCCCCGGCACCAGGTTTCGCTGGATGGGGGAGTTCAACCGGGATGAGCGGGGTTGCGAAGCTCCCATTGCGAAACACCATGGCCGCTTCGAACGCGCCATCGTTATTCCCCAGAATAATGTAGCGGGGTAGAAAGTAATGATTGGAGTCGCGACGCACTTTCCCTGGTTTTACCGTGAAAAGGTGGTCGTATCCCAATTCGTCTGCGATGGGATACATCTCGGGAGTATGATAGCCACCTGGATAGGCATAGGTAGTAATCGCGTCTTTGAATTTCTCAACGAGGAATGACTGGGACTCGCCAAGTTCCTTGCGGATGAATTTTTCGTAGTCTCCGGGGCCCTTTTTGGCCTCCTTTTTGACGTCAATGGGGAAGGGGTGACTCACGGAATGGGATCCGATTGAGCAAAGGTCACTCTCGATCATTTCGTTGATCATCCCGTAGGAAAGGGCGCGCCCTCCGCGATGGGAGCCCACGTAGTTTTTGTAGAGGAAGAGGGTGAATGGGAGCTGAAGCTCCTGCATGATGGGGAAGGCTTCGGTATAGGCGGATTTCCAGCCATCATCCATCGTGATCAGAAAGGATTGTGGTGGAAGTTCCGTTTCGCCGCGACGCCAGGCAAGAAACTGGGTCATCGTAATGACCGGGATATTGGAAGCTTTCACCAACTCCATCTGTTGTCGAAACTTGGCAGTCGGAATGAGCATTTCAGTCGCTGGCTTCGTGGCGTGAAAAACATGATAGCCCAGAACTGAGACCCGTGAGCCGTCATCTTCGAGAACGTTTGTCGGCTTGATATCCGGAGTCGGCAGAGTTGGCTCTTGCCCGAAGGTTGGGCCCACCAACGAGCAGCAGATGAGGAGTTTAAGGAACGACCATTTCATGAACGTAGTTTAGATGGGTGGGTCCTGAAAGCAACGTGAGATCCCCGTGATTTTGGGCATAAAAAAGCACCCCGCCAAATGACGGGGTGCTTTTGAAGTATTTCAGAATAGAACCCGGCTACGAAGCGTCGGCTTCAGTCGCCTCGCTCAGATTATGGTCGAGGAGCTCTTCACGAAGGTTGGAGCCGCGGGCCTTGCTCCAGAGGTAAACGAGAGGCGAGGCGATGAAGATCGAGGAGTAGGTTCCGACGATGATACCGATGATGATCGCGAGGGAGAAGTCCTTCATGGCACCTCCACCGAAGATGAAGAGAACGAGAACGGTCATGAAGGTTGTTCCCGATGTCAAAATCGTCCGGGAAAGAGTCGCGTTGATCGCGATGTTCATGACCTCCTTAATGCTTCCCCGCTTGGTGAGAAGGGACTCACGAATGCGGTCGAAAATAATGATGGTGTCGTTAATGGAGTAACCCGCGATCGTCAGAATGGCTCCGACGTGGATCAGGGACAGCTCGGTGCCCAGAAGGACGATGATGCCCACCGTGACGACGACGTCGTGAATCAGTGCGGCGAAGGCTCCGATGGCGAAGGAGAACTCGAATCGCAGACTGATGTAAACCATCACCGCGAAAAGGCCGATTCCAAGGGCCCACAGTGAGTTGTGCAGGAATTCGCCACCGAGGGAGGCCGCAATCGTGTTGTCTTGAATCACGATCTTATACACATCTCCGTCTTTTTCACCGAGAAGGGTGATGTTTGCGCGGAGTGCCTCCTTAATCTGAATCAGGTCATCTTCAGCACACTTGATGGAGAGGATGGAACTGTCAGAGCCAGGAACGGTCTCGAGCTGGGCCGTGGCGTCTTTGGTCAAAGTCAGTCCAGCGTAGGCTGCCCTGGCGTCCGCGGCGGTCAAGTTGGAGTCTGCGTCCAACTGGATGTTGATGATGGATCCACCCAAGAAGTCGATGCCGAGAGAGTCGTCACGCTTGGTTCCCAAAAGAACGAGGGAGCCGATCAAGAGGAGACCGGAAATCATGAAGGCGGGTTTCCGCATCTCGAGAAAGCGAATGGTCCGCTCGGGAACAAGGTTCATGAAGGAGAGTTTCTTCATCACACCCGTGTCCTGGCCCCAGAAGAAGAAAACTCGAGTGGCGATGAGCGCCGCGAACATGGAGGCGAGAATTCCGATGGTCAGGGTGATAGCGAAGCCTTTCATCTGATCCGAGGCACGCCAGAGGAGGATGAGGGCTGTCATCAAGCTGGTGATGTTAGCATCGAAAATGGCACTGAATGCTTTTTCGTAAGCAGCCTTGAGGGCTGATCCAAGAGACTTGCCGGCAGCCATCTCCTCGCGGAGACGTTCGTAGATGAGAACGTTTGCATCCACCGCAATACCAATCGTGAGAACAATACCAGCAATACCCGGAAGGGTGAAGGTTGCTCCGAACATCGCCATCGCTCCGAAAAGGATGATCATGTTTACGGTGAGGCCGAGGAGGGCAATGATACCCGCGAAACGGTAGTAAATGAGAACGAAAAGGAGGGTGATGGTAAGGCCGGCGACGGCTGCATTGATCCCCTGGTGAACAACCTCGGCACCATAGCGGGCTGTGACATTGCGCTCGGAGAGAATTTCAAGCGGATTCTTGAGCGGGTTATTGAGAGCAAAAACGATGCGGCGAACCTCTTCTTTTCCGTCGAGACCATTGATGACAAATTCACGACCAAGGCTGGCTTGCACAGTGGGCGCGATGAGGCCTTCGCCATCAAGAACGACCGCCATACGGTCACGGCCGATTTCCATTTTACCTGTTGAGTTTGAGACCCGCTTGCCTCCGTCTTTCGTCAGAAGAACGGCGATCTCACCGATATTGGTGGTAGCGCGGGCGAGTTGCACCATTTCTCCGCCGACAATGTTGCGGGTATTCAGGAGCATTTTGCGGGTGCCGACCGTTTTTTGGGACTCCTCATCAATGATAGGGAAGTTGTAGAGTTTATAACCCGGAGGAGGGAGTTGGGCGCCTGACTCGATAGCGTCGGCGAGTTGATCGCTTTGCGGGTGCACCTCTTTGAGCTCGAGTCGGGCGGTGCGCTCGATGATGTCGCGAATCTCAGCACGACGCTCGTCACCGACACCGGGCATTTCAATGATAATGCGGTTCTCGCCGAGAGGCTGCATCAGGTTGTCAGAGAGTCCACTGCCGGAAAGACGGTCTGACAAGGTGGCGATTGCCTGTTGAACAGCCTCGGCTTCGACGGTGATTTCCTGACCCTCGTCATTCTTCGAGGGCTTGATTTCGACAATAAACGAAGATCCACCGATCAGATCAATCCCGCCCTTAAGATTGGGAGCGAGTGATCCTTTGAAGACATTCGGAAAGATCGCGAGGAGGCAAAGCCCCACGAAAATCACGATGGCAGCGGTGCCGACGTTGCGCTTACGTCTGTCGATTTCGGTCGCAACATACCAGAAGATGAGTGCGACGATGGCGATACCTGCGCCAACGACGAGGAGTGGATAGTCTTGGAGTTCCATGGATTAATTAAAAACTGACGATTTGAAAATTATTGAGCGGGCTTGATGGGAGCGTTGAATGCGTGGGCTACGCGGTCGACTTCATCTTTACTGTTGAGACCAGTGATGATGAAATCACGATCCAATTGTGCTTGAACTGTCGGAGCGATGAGTCCGCCCCCTCGAGAATCACGGCCAACCGATCGCGACCCATCTGCATCTTGTCGATGGCATTGCTGACCTTTTTGCCGCCTGCATCGGAAAGCAAGCCCGCGATCTCGCCAAGTCTTCCGGTCAGACGTGCCAACTGGACATGCTCGGCGGTTACGATGTTCCGGATGGAAACCAACATTGATCTCGTTCCGATATTCTTCCCGTCCTCATCCAGAATCGGAAACTTGCAGAGGCGATAGCTCGGAGGCACAAGAGTGGTCCCTTCTGCGGTGGCTGGAACAAGACGGTCGGACTGAGGGTGGACCTCGTTCAGGGAAAAGAGTTGTGCGGGAACAGCCTTCACCGCGGGAGCCTCATTTGCCGAGGCGACTCCAAGGCAGCAAAAAAAGCCCAAGAGGAGGGCTTTGATCGACTTGCTGACTTGAGGGAATGACATTCGGGATGGTGAAGGGAATGACTTAACCTTCCTTGGTCTCTTCTTCAACGGGAGCTTCTTCGATTTTCTTATCACCCTTGCCGGATTTATCGACGGTGGCGATGGCGACCTTGTTGTAAGGAACAAAAACCCCTTCGGAGATTTTGAGGGTCACGGTCTCCTTGGAAATGTGGTGAACGATGGCGTGCATTCCGCCGATCGTGACGATCCGGTCGCCTTTGGACATTGACTCGATGCGGGCTTCGAGTTCTTTGCGCTGTTTCTTCTGGGGGCGAATCAGGAGGAAATAAAACATCACGATCATGAGGCCGATCATGACGATCGGGTTGCCGAGGGCGCCGCCGGACTGCTGTGCGAGAGTAAAAATGGTCATCTTAGGATTGGGGAAAAGGTCTTTTGGTGCGCATCGATTGATGAAGCGCGTGTGAGGAGGAGTTAGAAATCAGGATTACCCTTGAAAAGCAATGCTAAAGAGTCTCATTTCAGCTTCTTCCGGCGGTATAGCGGGCGACAAATTCACGTTGGAATTCCCGGAAGCGACCTTCGGTGATCGCCTTGCGGGCATTTTTCATGAGTTCGAGATAGAAATAGAGGTTGTGAAAGGAGAGCACGCGTTGAGCCGTGATTTCGCCGGCCCGGAAGCTGTGACGCAGAAATGCTTTGGAAAAACGGGCAACGTGCGGGTGGGCGTCGGCACTCAGTGGAAGTGGATCGAACTCGAATTCCTTATTTTTAATGTGGATGGGGCCGTCCGGGGTGAAGGCCTGTCCGTGGCGGGCGCAGCGGGTGGGGTGAACGCAGTCAAACATATCAACGCCCTGGCCAATCATTTCGAGAAGCTGGGTGGGCGTTCCAAGTCCCATCGCGTAGCGGGGTTTGTCCTGCGGAAGGAAGGGTTCGGCGTTTTGGATGGCGGCGAACATTTCGTCTTCCGGTTCACCGACCGAGACTCCGCCGATGGCGTATCCGTCGAGATCGAGATCGACGAGTTCGCGGGCGGATTGCTCCCGGAGATCGGGATAGACGCTTCCCTGAACGATTCCGAAGTGGAGTTGTCGACCGGTTCCACTGACGGGCTTGTTGGTTTCAATCCACTCCTTGCAGCGCTTTCCCCATCGGGTGGTGAGGTTGGTGGATTCCTCGGCATACTTGCGTTCACAAGGGTAGGGCGGGCATTCATCAAAAAGCATCGCGATGTCCGAGCCGAAGATGCCTTGGATCTCCATACTCTTTTCCGGGCTGAGCATCATGCTGGTGCCGTCGAGGTGGCTTTGAAATTGCACTCCTTGCTCAGAGATCTTGCGGATTTTGGAAAGCGACCAGACCTGGAAGCCGCCCGAATCGGTGAGCATGGGGCGGTCCCAGGTCGTGAAGTTGTGGAGGCCGCCAAAGGAGCCGATGACATCGGTGCCCGGGCGCAGCCAGAGATGATAGGTGTTCCCAAGAATGACCTGGGTATCCATCATGACGAGGTCATCAGGATGGAGCGTCTTGACCGAGCCCTGGGTGCCAACGGGCATAAAAATAGGGGTCTCGATGACGCCGTGGGGAGTCGTGAGGCGACCGCGGCGGGCCTTGCAATCGGGGTCAGTGGCGAGGAGTTCGAACATTGGGCTGGTGCGGGGGTTATTGGATGATTGAGTTTGGAGAGCAAATCAATAAGGTTTGGAATTCATGGAACCTTCAAAATCCCACGGTATTCTTCCGCAGCCCTCCAAGATCGTTTGTGTCGGACAAAACTACGTCGCCCATGCCCTGGAGTTGGGAAATGGGCTGCCGGGCGAGCCGGTCCTCTTTCAGAAAGCTCCGAGTAGCTGGGCTGCACCGTTCGCCCCGCTGGAGTTGCCGCCGGGCGCGGAAAAGTTGGATTATGAAGTGGAGCTCGGGATCGTGATAGGGAAGCAGGCCAAACGGGTGAGCGAGGAGGAGGCAATGGACTACATCGAAGGTTATCTCGTGCTTTGTGACTACTCGGAACGGGCCTGGCAAAAGGAACACGAGGGACAATGGAACAAGGGGAAAAGTCACGATGGCTTTTGTCCGGCAGGTCCGGCGATTGTGCCAGCGTCGGAGATTGCTGACCCACAGAATTTAAAAATTTGGTCGAAGGTGAACGGCGAGATCCGACAGGACAGCAATACCAGCGATATGATTTTTTCAGTGAGGACGGTGCTGAGTTACATTTCGCAATTCATGACCCTGTTGCCCGGCGATGTCATCGCGACTGGAACTCCGGGCGGAGTGGGCATGGGGATGACGCCCCCTCAGTTTTTAAAAGTGGGCGATATCGTGGAGCTGGGGATTGAGGGCTTGGGCGAGATCCGACAGGAGATTGTCGGACCAGTCGTCTGAAAGATCGCATAGCTTTACAAAATGAAACGAACCCTAGTTGCGAGCTTTGCCCTAATCGGAGTAATCCTGCTGGCGTTCGTTCAATTTCGCTCGCAAGGAGGGATGTCTTGGATCCGAGGCGGGGAAGGAATTGAGGTAGGTGCCGCACCTTCCAGCCGGAAGCCAGAGCGGGTGAGCGCCGCTGAAAATCGATCCAGTCAAGAGTTGGCCGGACTGATGGATCAGGCTGACCGGGCGTGGCTTGGTACAGGCCATCGTTATTGGGAGCTAAGGTCTCTAAAAAAGGAGCCTTCGAATGGATTGGCGAACACCCAGAGGTGATACCGGACATTCTTAAAGGGGGCAACTGGCTGGATGCAGACCGCGTTCGTGATACTGATTTGCGACTCATGATCGCGAACTGCAGCGATGATTCAGAGAGAGAGAAAAACTACTTCGCCCGATGATTGGAAAAGAGGGATTATCTCAACTTCTTGATCAAGATGATGAAGAAGTTGAGAAAGCAGCTTGCCGAGCTTCAGCTCACCGATGAGTTCGCAAAGGAGTTGTTTGAGGCTCACTTGCGAAATGAAGCTGATCCTTTCGGGGAATAGATTGAGGGCATGGCGCTTGAAAAGCGCCGCCACTTTATTCCTCCTGGAGCCACTGTTTCATGCCGCCGGCGACGTTGGTGACGTCTTCGAAGCCGTTTTGAAGCATCCATTCGCCGGCGCGGGCGCTGCGTATGCCGGCGGCACAGTGAACGAGGTATTTCACGTCTTTGGGAAGGTTGGCCGCGACGGCAGGCCAACCACTTAAGGGGAGAAGTTGGCTGCCCTCGATATGAGCCATGAAGTATTCGTCTTGTTCGCGGACATCTAACAGAATGCCGTCGAAGCCCTCGGCGAGGATTTGGCGGAGCTCGAGAGTGGTGATTTCAGGAAGCGGAGTCATGGTGCAGGATTCTTGGTAGGAGACGGGTTGAGTGATGGTGGCCCTGGGGCCGCAGAGAGGACAATTAGGATCCTTTTTGATTTGGAGTTCGCGGAAAGAAGTGTCGAGCGCGCGGTAGTGCACGAGCCGACCCAGAGGGGGCTTGCCGAGGCCGGCGAGGAGCTTGATCGCTTCCATCGCCTGGAGACTTCCAATGACACCCGGGAGCACGCCCAGGACACCAGCTTCAGTTCATGTCGGGACCGCGCCTGCGGGCGGGGGCTCGGGGAGGAGGCAGCGATAACAGGGGCCGCCGAGATGGGGGGCGAAAACGGTGAGTTGCCCTTCGAATTGAAAAATGGCGCCGTGGACGAGGGGCTTTTTGAGGAAGAAGGCAGCGTCGTTGGCAGCGAAGCGGGTGGGAAAGTTGTCGGATCCGTCGAGGAGGAGATCGTAGGGTTCGAGGAGTGCGAGGGCATTTCCCGCCTCGAATTTGCCTGGATGGAGAACGACTTCGACGTTGGGATTGATCCCGCGGAGGCGGGCTTTGGCGCTTTCGAGTTTGGGATGCCCGACGAGTGAGGTGTCGTGCAGGATTTGGCGGTGGAGGTTGGAGAGGTCGACGACATCGGGGTCGATGAGACCGATTTCCCCAACCCCGGCGGCGGCGAGGTAGAGGATGGCGGGTGAGCCGAGTCCGCCGGTGCCGATGCAGAGGACGGAGGCGTTTTTCAGCCTTTCCTGCCCAGTTTCGCCGATCTCCGCCAACATGGTTTGGCGAAGGTAGCGGGCCTGTTCCTCGGTCGTGAGCGACATGCGGGGAATTTGTGGACTCTGGTGAGATAATCAAGGAACGATTGCTAGAGTCGGTCGCGGGTGTTAGCTCTTTCTTTGTGAG
>CAWUTG010000105.1:0-20782 GCA_963925135.1 uncultured Verrucomicrobiales bacterium
CCGCCCGGCATGGGCACATAGGTGATATCGGCGCACCAGACTTGATCCGGGCGCTCCACAGCGAGGTTTTGTAGGAGGTAAGGATACTTGCGACGTCCGGGATCGAGGTGCGAGGTTTACAATAGATGGCCTCAATGCCCATTTCACGACGCAGTCGTTGCAGTTTTTTCCGGTTCACCTGGAGTCCATGCTCTCTCGCCAAAACGGTCTTCAATCGGCGCGTTCCCAGACAGGGATCAATGAGGTGAATCTCATCGATCAACCGCTTGATACGGAGATCCTCCGGGCTCTCAGCAACGGGCTGGTAATCGACCGACGACCGGGCCACGCCCAGCAGGACGCATTGTTTTTTCATGCCCAAATCAGAATGCTTTTTTTCCTCCAACTCGATACGATCCGTCACAGACCGAGCTGTTTTGATTTTTTTCTCAGGGAATCGATCTCAATGGGCTCCGTTCGATTTTGTCGGGAAGGCTAATTACGTAGATCCGTTCGAAATAATCGTTAAGATGAGCTATTTTTTACGAGGCAAGAGTATATAATAAAGATGTAGAGACGGAAATAAAAAAACTTTTTAAAAATTTAGCATACGGCCAACTTGCATCTGTGTCCAGAATCTTGAGGGAGACATTTAGATCTGACGCTTACGGCGAAAGGGGGTTGATGTCGAAGAGTCGAAACAGCATCCGAGACTTGAATCTCCATCTGCCTCGCCCGTCAACCACTCTCAGCCGCCGACACCACTCTCAGCCGGGAAGTATAGCTTCCGTGCTGCTTGAAGAGGTGTTTTTGGCAGAGCTCCAACGGAAGCTTTGGACTGCTGTGAGCACCCAAAATCGCGACTCTGCCTATCCCCAGAAACCTTGTATGCGATCTTTCTCCGGAATCACAAATGGGAATTTCTCACTCGCGGGATGTTTTTCGATTCCGGAAAATTCGCGTAATGCTAGATGAATATGCTCGGGCCGGACGCGTAGTCCTTTTTTGGGATCTTTGGCAATCGCGAGTGAGTTGGCATCGATCGGATTGAGAAACTGGCCATCATCCGTTGAGCCGATGACGCGGTTTCCGGCGATGCCGGGCCCGAGGAACATGATCGAACCGATCGACCAGTGATCCTTGCCGTCGCCTTTGTTGTAGTTCGGTGTGCGGCCCATTTCGCTTTGCATGACGATGACAAGCTTGTCGCGGATGCCGAGTTCCTCTGCCCGCCTCAGCATGTAATCGATGCCACCGAGTAATTCGGGGATGAGGTTCATTTGATCGCGGTCGTTGTTCGCATGGCTATCGAACTGACCGATGGAAAGATTCGCTGAAACGCAGACGCCGGCTTTAAACGAGGCGAGCGCGATCTCGGCCTGCTGCGCGAGCCGTTCTTTCGGTTGCTGTTTTGGAATGAACGGCGTCACGCGCTGCAGGGCTTTGGCATTCAACTGTGCGCCGTAGAGCATGCTGTGTGCGTGATCTGTCCGCGGCAGGTGCGCCTGCGACTGGCGCATATCGCTTTGGTTTTTCAGTGCTGCCTCGATCCTGTCATTGACGAAATCGTCGTGATAGGGGCTGCGCTGGTTGCCCTCGACACAGTCGGCGTTTGCGATTCGGCCGAGCGTTGGCAAGTAGGGGACACGCGCCATCGGTACGAGGTTGCCGGTGTTCGAGTAGTTGCCAAATGTCAGAAATGCGAGCGGACACGCGGGCCCTTTGGCGGCGGCGATGAGCGCGGCAAACGTCGGGTAGGCGAGGCTGTCGAGCTTTCCGGTCGCCATGTAGCGCGAGCAGGGCGCGTGGTTGTTGACCGAATAATCGAGGCCGTTAAAGACGAGCAGTTCTTTTGCGTAGCGTTTGAAGAAATCCTCATTGCTCAGCCCGTTCTTCGCCTTGTCGATATGTGCAGCATTGGGCGCGAACGCAATTTGCCCCTCTGTTAGAATGTCACCCTGTTTGTAGAGTCGGTTGGTTTCACCGACACCTTTTGGATCCATCAGGTAAGTCGTGTCCCAACCGCCTGAAGCATTAAAGACAGCATAATAAGGCCCATCATAAGGATCGGGCTCTTTGGCTGATGAGCGGGCGGAGCCGACCGGCGCTGCGACGCCGAGCCCCGCTAGCCCACAGAGTTTCAAAAAGTCGCGTCTCATGGCATTCTATTCATAGAGGAAATCGTGTTGGCGTAACAAGTAGGTGAGGACGGCGCGCCAGGCACGCATCGTGTAGTGCGGATCTTCGACGCGCTTTTCGCCCTCGCCTCCCGCGCGGCAGGAGTAGATCTCCAGCTTCTCAAAAGACGCCAACTTTTGCGCATCGCTGATGATTCCGGCGAACAAGTCATAGGTTCGGCCAACCTCCTCCGAGTCAGGGGCATCGAACCTGCCAAGCACCTGCTCATGCAGATGCACAATCGCCGCGCGGATGGTCGCTTCGTCCTGAGTCACATCCGGCTCAATTCCGGGAAACAGCCGGCGTTCTTTCGGCGGGCGGGCAAAATCAGTCGGCACATTTCTGCACGCAATCTCATTGGCCATCATGCGCTGGATCGCGCCCATCGCGCCGCCCGGATCGGCGATGCGTTCGGTCACTTCCTGGGCATCGATGCCGCCATATAAAATGTTAAACTGCTCGTCCAGCCGCCCCCATTCCTCGCCAAAAATTGCCGCCAGCTTCCGTTCCACCTGTTCCGGCGCGAGTAAACGCACCACGCCTAAATCGTCGAGCTCGGCCTGGCGGGCGGAATCATTGACGGCAGTGCCGATACCATCCGCACGGTAAAATTTCGACTGCGCGAGTTCTTTAAAGACCTGCTTTAAATTGAATCCGTCAGCCGCAAAGCGTTTTGCGGTCGACTCAATTTCGCGGCGCTGCTCGCTGTAGGCCCGTTGTCTCGCCGAGTGCAGCGGATGCTCAATATCCTCGGTCGGCCGCAGAGTTTTGCGCCCCGTTAGGATATACCAGACATGCTCAACCATCGCGATCGCGAAACGCGGATCTTTCGCCGTGCGTTCACCAAGCCATTGCAAAGCGCGCCATCGTTCTGACTCGGGCAGAGCATCACCTTCGTGCCCGGGCGCGAACATATCCTGATACCAGCCCTCTTTGCGTTTCTGATGAACGCCATTTCCATCGAGCGCATAGTAATCCTGAAAAGCGCCCGCGATGGGGTCGATGATTTTATGACAAACGACGCAATCCGTCGCCTCCATCGTCGGCACTTTATACTTAGCCGTGATCGTAGCCGCATCATTCACGCGCGGCGCGAGCTGCATGATATCAATGCCGAGAAAGTGCTGAAAATACATGCGCACCCGTAAGCGGTTGCGGTTCGTTTCCGTCGTTGGATAACGTTTCAGGTATTGAAAGGTGCTGATCAATCCCGCATGCGGATAGAAGCCGCTGGTCGATTCCTGATTCGTGCTTTCGCTCCGCCCTTTGAGCGCCTTCAGCCGCACCGGGATGTATTCGAAGCGGTCATCCGTGTCCTTGAAACGATCCTTCACTTCATCGAAAATCCCATAGCCGCGCGCGTTGTAAGGCGAGACCAGGATGTAGTCGGCAGTGATAATTTCAGTAAACGGCCGATTCTCGCGCACGACGAATTTTACCAGCTCCATCGGCTCGCGCTTCATTGATTCGCGGTAGTGATCCGCCAGTTTCCATCCAGCGCGCTCTCGTTCCTTCTCATCCTCGATGTCAGTAAAGGCCCACTTTTGATACCAGTGGCGCGTCTTTTCAAAGTGCTCGTAAGAAAGAACATTCTCGGCGACATCATCGATGCCGGGAGTGAGGAAAATGTCATTGAAGCCCTCCGCCAGCCGGTCATAAAACGCCTCTTCCTCCATGATGCCATCCAGCAAGCTCGCAATGGCATTAAGCCCCCCGACCCCGACAGCCAAGCGCTCCTCCGGAGTCGGAAGCCGCGCTGCGAGAGAGAGAGTCAGGCGACGCAGCAGCCTGCGATCATCGATCATCTGGACGTCTTCGAAAAAGGGCTTTGTGTTTGCGACAGACGGTGTGCTTGAGATACTTCCGCTCTCGGCATGGCGAACAAACTCTTCAAGAATGTGGTAACGAGCCGAGTCTTTTTGCAAAACTTCCTCGCCACCGTGATCGAGTTTTCCAAGCACCTTCAAAAGCATGCGCGACTCATCGCCTTCGCGAGCAGCAGCCATGGTGTAGAAGGCTTTGCGGTTGTGAGTCATTGCGTCGTCATGCGCAGGATCCAGCAGAATGAATTCGCTCTCCTCCGCATCGCCCCCGGTTTTGTGACACTTTAGACAAGTGCCAGCCCCAACCTTGCCCCAAACCTCATCGGCAAAAAAATCGCTCCCTTTGGTAAAACACGCAGGCCCCGGATGCTGTTGCTCATCGGCGACAGCAAAGCAGAGCAATCCGCTGGCAACGGTAATCATCCAGAAAGTTATGCGTCGAACATTCATGATCAGAAGTATCCGACTACGGTAGATGTGCAGCCCGAATGAGTCGACCACGAAATACACGTGAGAGAAACGAGCGCAGCTAAAAGCACGAAACCCTGTTAGGCCCGCAGGACACGTGTGACAATCCCGCAGGATACCATAGTTCCCAGCACCATGAAAACTCAGTTCGAGAAAAACTCCTGATCATCCGGAATGAACGTCACGCCGATTTGGTGTGACGAAAAATAGGTTTTCCCGGCGATGTCCGCCGTGACAACGACACTCCATCGTAACGCTTTTGGCGCTGTCTTTTCAAACCAGCGTGCCGCAAAAATGGATCGCGTAAACCCTTCACGTGGGCAGTGCCCCCTATGTCAGCAAACTGGCCAAGGAAATGAAGCAAGCCATACCAAGGAGCAAAAAATGGCGAGATGTTAAACAGAGCATTATAAGATTTATGACCTGACCCCTTTTTCCTACAAGGCCTTGTCCATCGGACGGACGGACATCTTTTGGGCGGCCGATCAGGTGGAAACTGATTTCCCCGAAACCTTTCGAATCGAGCACTGGGACAACGGCACTTGGAAGGCGGTGGAACTCGACGCCGACTACGTGAACGCGGCCGATCTCTACGCCGGCTACCACTTCACCATCCTGCGATTCAAGCCGGTCACCACCAGCAAACTCCGTTTCGTGGCCCAGCTCAAACCGGGCATGTCATCCGGTATTCTGGAAGGGCGGCTGCCGTATTGACGTTGATTTGGGGCAGCTGTCTGCTTGGCATTACTTCGGGGGCAACGGAGCTGCGGTCTTGTAGAAATCAGCATCCAACGCGTTCGCCCAAAGCCGGGCTACCTTTTGGGCACCGGACTCGCTGAGATGAATTGCGTCCACCTTGTCCTGCTTGTCCAGGGTGTCGTAGTCCGGGCCCGGGAAACAATTGGGGAACTCGTTGATCATGCGTTCCTGCACGCGCCGGATCTGGCCAAAGGCATCCGGCGGTGACTGTCGGTTCACCACTAGCGCGAGGTTCGGAAAGCCCGTGTCCTTCCGCGCCTGCTCGATCCAGGCCTCGTAGTTCGCAATAAGTTTGGCTTCGTCCTTTTCCGGCCAATCGTTCTGGCCTTGATCAGCGAGAATCGCCCTCAAGCCGGTGACCGCGCAATACTTGGTCAGCGCGTGCTCTAGACGGATGTAAGGCATACGGATCGATGACTTAACAAACGAATGATCGAAGGACTCGCCGCGCGCGGATTTGGCCCAATGATCCAGACTGGTGCCACCAAAGGCGGCGTTGAGAATCAGCACCGGGACGTTTTGTTCATTGGCGACGTGTTCCGCAAACGCGGCCCAAAAATAAGTGCCGTTGCCCGCCGGAGCCGGTTGGACGTTCGACCCGAAGTGGGTGCCGACCGCTTCCGGTAAAAAGCGCGGGTCGCCGGTGAACTTATACCGCCACTTGGATTCCGTATCTCCCGGTGGGAGCGCGATGGTGCTGACGCGGTCATCCTGCGCTCCGGGAAGATTGATCTCCCCGCCGTGTGCCACCGAATGACCCACCACCACAAACACTTCTCCGACACCAACACGCTCCACCGTGGCGACGGTCCATTGATCATCATGCCGCGCGCGGACTTCCATCGAATACCAACCGGCGGCAACCGACAGGCTACCCTCATAAGTGGAATCTGGTCGGACGACTCCCAACGATGTCCATTCACCCGGTTGCTTTGTTTCTGCATCCACCAGCCGCACCGCAACGGGAACCCCCGGCCATGCGCAGATCCCCTTTACATGGATCGTCGCGTTCCCTTCAAAATTTCTTTGGAAGACCAGCCTGTTTGCGGGCGAGGTGATTGATAGTGTCCGGTGGGCCGACAAACCGTCCGTCGGCCGCAAACGAATCAGCGCGATGGTGGGAGCTTTCAGCTTCAGACGAAGCGTTGGATTTTCGCCCGCAATCCTCTCGCTTCGCACGTTGGCAAAATCATTTTTGGCATCAACGGTGTGGATCTCTGCCGTCACGCCGCCGGTCCAGTCGAAGCTTTTCCAATTCAGAACAATCTCCGAACGCGGATCATCGAAATTGCTCACCAATAGGGAGGCTTCGCAACCGTCGGTGCTCAGGCCGGCGGCGAAGGCAAGTTTTCCATCCAAGGCACCGCGAGTCTCTACGCGTTTCGGAGTTTCCATCAGTCCCTGAAAAGCCCGCAGCGCCTGATAGACTTTCAGCGGAACACCCTGCTCGCTGAAAATACCGAACGCCCCCAATTCGCCGTGATAGAAATTGCAGATGTTGATCGGAGTGTCCTGCAGCTCGATCAACGCGGTCGCGACGAATGCCGCTCCCGGCGCACCCGCCATCACGTCGTAGGCACGCGTACGGGTGGCGGGCGTCGCTGTGCCCATGATCGATCCCCAATCGTTGTTGGGCAGAAAATTCCATTCGTTCAGATGGTTCTCGGTTTCGGTGAAGCCCTGGGAATCAAGCAAACTTCGGATGGCGCGTGAGCGTTCGGAAAGCTCGGAGGGATCATCGGTGTAGCAATGCCAGGAGAAAAAATTCAGCGGCACGTTCTCATTGCGACACATGGCCAGAAACTTCATCGCAAAATCCGTTGGACGGAATTTTCCGTCGACAAAATGACCGCTCGCGCCAAGCGCCGGACCGCCGACCTTCACATTAGGAAACTCCTTCGTGATGGCAGTTGCCGCCGTGCGGTAGAGCTGCAGGTAGTCGTCGTCCGTGCCGCTCCACATGACCGGACGGTTCTCGGGTTCGTTCCAGATTTCCCAATAACGGATGTTGTAATGATGTCCGTCCGCCCAGCCTTCGTTGTAATGCCTGATGATGCCGAGGCAGATCGCTGTCCATTTTTTCATGTCCGCAGGCGGGTGGGCATATCGTTTCACGCTCGTGTGCTCGATGCTTTCGCCCAGCCGGTAGATAGGCTCCGCGCCGGTCTGGCGGACGGCCTCGATGTATTCGTCGGTGAGCGCAAAATTATAGCTCCCAGGCAGCGACGGATCGGCGTCCGGGTTTGGAAAGATCGCATGGTGATCGACCACATACGGATTGGGCCAGCCGCAGTCGTGCAGTCGGGTGAACGGAATGCCCAGTTCCTTTTGCTCCTTGATGAGATCAAAAATTCCACCCGGTGCCAGCGGCCCCTTGTTGATGCCGTGGAGAGGACGGACGGAACCGACGTGAACGGAGAAATCCGCGCTAAGAACCGCCTCGTCGGCGTGCAGTGAAAACGAGACGAGCATTGTGACAAACAATGCGGCGATCTGAAAACGGGGGGAGAACATGGATTGGTGGTTACGGGGTGTTTGTGCTGGCGTCTTGTTCCAGACGTAAAAGTTTGTGCCTTTCATTCACAATCGTCAAACGCGGCTTGGTCTACTGCTAAGAGTTTGCTTTTTGCGGGGTGTCCCTGTGGGCGTTGTTGAGGAGATCGGAGAGGGGGAGAAAGGGGGGGCGCAGGTTTCCCGGAAAAGTGGATGGCGGGTGGCTGCTAGAAGCAATCAAACCAAGCGCGCCCAAAAACCGTGATTTGGAAAAGACTGGAATTCGAGGGTCAGGAGGCTTTCGGGCTGTCGAGCGTTCTAGATGTGCAGATGACAAGGTTCCGTCGCATCCTCAACCACCGTGGAGACTCCCGCTTGGCCTAAAGGCGCGGCGACGCAGCTATTTCGCCAGCGCCTCCAGGTAATCCAGGAGGCTGGCGAATTCCTTTACGGTTAGGTTCGAGACGAGGCCGGGGGGCATCATGGAGACGGGCGGCTTCTCGCGGGTCTTGATGTCCTTGGTGGCGATGGTCGTTTCTTTTCCGGTGATGTCCCGCAAGGTCACCTTTTCCGCGCTTTCGAAGGAGACGAAGCCCATGGTCGCGGTGCCGTCATTGGTGGTGATCACGTTGGTGACGAAACCTTGGGATACGGTCTTGTTCGGATCGAGGATGGCCTCTGCGAGTTCGGCACGTTTGTAGGTCTGGGCGATGTTGCCGAGATAGGGGCCTTTCTGTGTTTCGCTTTCTTTGGTGGTGTGGCAGGTGAGGCAGGAAGCGCGGACGAAAAGTTGCTCTCCGAGTTTCGGGTCGCCTTTCGTCTTCATGATCTCGGCGATGGCCTTCTTGTTCTCCATGCTGCTGATGAGCGGTCCGTCGGATTCGGTTTTTCTCTTGATCTGGAGGGCGTTGGCGGCGTTTTCCGCTGCCTCGGCCACTGCCTTGTCGGGGTCGTCGAGGGCGGAGAGGACTTTGTCTGCGTATGGGTTGTGCTTGATACGGGCTACGGCATTCAGGATCTGGACGCGTCGTTTCGGATTTTCCCAACCGTGGTCGAGTGCCTTGGTGGAAAGGTTGCGGGATTCCGGGCTGCCGTTTTTTCGTGCGCTGAGATTCAGCAACGCGGCATCGGCCCAGATGGATAGTTGACCCGAAATTTTCTCCGCCTCCTCCTCAAGAATCTGGTGGTGGTTTTCGAGTTTCTGCGAGTTGAAAAAGAGGTTCCTCACCGCATCCTGCTGGCGTTCGGATCCGAAGACGCCCTGAAGGGAAATCATCGCCTGTAATGAGGCGATGGCTCCCTCGGAACTGCCGGTTTTCGCGAGTGCCGTGACGGCGTTCAAGAGAAGGGTGGCGGCGGTGTTCGGATCCAGGCCTTCGGGATTGGTCCGGGCTGCCTTGATGAGAAGAGGGATCGCATCGACGGGGATATCTTCCGCCGTGGCGAGCTGCGCGGTGGCCTCGCGGATGAGTTTGTCATCGGCCTTGGCGAGGGCGAGGATGCGGAGTAGGGCGTCGTTGGACTGGATTCGGTTGCGGTTCATTTCCGCTACGACGAACGCTGCTTCCTCCGGCTCGGAGGTTGTGAGGGCTTCTTTCATGGCAGCGAGAACCTTTGCGGACTCCGCCCATGGTTCCGGCTGGTAGTAGGGGCCGCGCGTGTCCGGGCGGGTGCCCCATGAATCGCCTTTCCATTCCCCTTCGTGGAAATGGAGCCGGGCGAGTGCTGAAAGGATGCCTTTACGATGGGCGGCGAGGCTGTCGTTTTTCAAGAGGGCGATGAGGCCTTCCACGACCTCGGACTTGTGCATGCGGGCGAGGGCGGAGAGGGCGTCGGCGCTTTCAAGCGGACTGCCGTCATGGCCAGTGGTTGCGTTTTCCCCGGAGACGTAGCTGAGGGCGAGTGCGTGGTCGCCGAGCTTGGCGAGCGCCTGGACTGCGGTGTGGCGGACGCGGGAGTCGGAGTTGCCGAGGGTCAGGTTGAAAATGGAGCGGCGGGTTTCTTCGTTCCACAGATCCGTTTCGGAAACGAGACGGTTGAGTTGCACAAGGGTGGCGGGCTGGTTTTTCCAATGCGCGGGGATGGTGAAGGAGCCTTCGTGTTTCTTCGCGACCCATTCCGCGTTCTCTGCGGTGCCGCGTGCGACGAGGACGTCGAATGCGGGTTGGGGTTTGAGATCCATGAGCGCGGCGGAGAGTTCTTTACCTTTCTCCGGAAAATGGGTGAATGCGAAGAGCGCGGTGGCGCGGGCGGCGATGGGTTTTGCAGGATCCGCAGCGAGGGCGGTGAGACCGGGGACGGCTTCGTCGGGGAGACCGCGGCGGATCAGTTCGCGCTGCGCTTCGATGCGGCGCCGGTAGCTTTCGCTTTCGCAGAGTTTCACTAGATCCGCATCGGATGCCTTTGTGAAATCCGGAAGTGGCTCAGGAGTGAACCCCTTCGGTTTCACCTGAACGATAAAGCCTACCTCCGGCCCCTCCCAGTTGAAGGTCGCGCCTTTCCAAGAGGCGAGATAGACACGGCTCATGGCATCTACGTCGGCATCGGTGGGACGGTAGAGTTTGATGAACGGTTGGGGTTTCTCGGTTTCGACAAAGGTCGCGCTCTTTGGTTTCAGCGAATGGCGGTAGAGTGCGCCGGATCCCCAGTCGGCGGTGAAGGGGGCGTTGTTCCAATCACCGAATCCGGGTTCGTCGATATAGACCGCGCCGCAGCCGGATCCGCCGCCGTAGTCGGCGATCGGTTGGGTGATTTCGTCGCTGAAATTTTTGTATAGGCGCGGGTAGCCGTGGTCGGTGAGTCCGGTGAAGTGGTGGAAACGGACGTTCCAGCCACCGCCGTCGTTGGTGTTGTCGCGGGTGAATATTTCCATCTCCGGGGAAATGGCGACCTCGAGGATGTTGCGTGTGCCAGTGGCGTAAACTTCCAGTTTGCTACCGTCCGGGCGGACGCGGATTACGCCGCCAGCGCGGTGCTGGAGGGTGGTGCCGTCGCGGCCTACCGCTTTCATGATCGCGAAATCACCTCCTGCAATATACAGATAACCGTCAACTCCCATGGAAAGACCGTTGGTGGCGTGGTCGGCGGGACGGCCGCGGTATTCCCAGCCGATTCCTTTCACCAGCGTCTCCTGCTTCTCCGAAACTCCATCGCCATCCGCGTCGATGAATGCGGTGAGGTTCGGCGGATGGACGACGTAGAGGCGGTCGTGGTCCCAGAGCAGGCCGCGCGGGGCGTCTAGTTCCTTGGCGAATACCTTGGTCTCATCGGCGCGGCCATCGCCATCGGTATCGCGGAGGCGGACGATGCGGCCGCGCTTCGGTGCGGTGCCTTGGGCGCCGTTTCCATCGCAGGAAACGTAGAGGTCGCCATTCGGGGCGGCGGCGACGAAGACCGGGTAGTTGAAGGAAGGCGGGGCGGCGAAGAGGGTGAGATCGAAGCCCTCGGGAACGGAAACCCCTTTGAGGATTTCAGCCTCCTGCTCCGGGGTGGGCTGAACCATTTCCGGCGGAGGGTTGCCCTCTTTTGCAAACGGGTCGGTGGCCTTGTCGTCGGGCTTTTTATCCTGGGCGGTGGCCGCGAGTGAAAGGGCGAGGAGGAGGGTGGTGGAGCGGTTCATAGGTCTGGAAAATCTTGCGTGGCGTGGGAGAGTGATTCGTCCGCAATTGACGGAATCTTTCAAAGACCGTCCGGGGGGGATATTAGTTTCCACAGACTGCTAGGGAAGTTCGACAAGGCGGTAGAAGCGTTTTCCTGCTGGGGCATTGGCATCAAGAAACGAGATCGTCGAGCTGCCAGCAGTGATGGTCGTCAGTGTTTCCCATGATTGCATGTCCGAAGAGGCTTCGACGCGGTAGGTCGCTCCGTTGGTGACTTGCACCTCGAGTTGCAAACCGTCCGGGCTATGGCGGACAAGAGAGAACTCGGTGTCAGAGAGCGGGGCGAGGAAGTTATTGGCGACGAGAGTTCCGAGGCCAAAGGCGCTGGATTGTCCAGCGATGGTTCCGGATGCGAAGTGAATGCCCACGTAGATACGGCTAACTCCAGCCTCGTCCGCTGCGGCACTAAATCCCGGATAGGAGCGAAGAACCTCCGGAAGGGCATCGGACCCGGTGGTAAAGGGAATCTCGTCAGTGCCAAAGAAGGCGGCCATGACGGTTGTAGCGGAACGGCTGAAGGTGCTGTGACCCGAGACATATTCGGGGAACGGAGGGGTGCTGATATACGGAAGCCAAGTAGGATCGGAGGTCGTGGAGGCATTTTCATCGGTATCAGCTTCGCGAATCGCGGTGATGGGGCGCCAGAGATCGTAAACATACTTGGCATCCCACGCCACGATCGCGGCATCCGCAGTGGCTAGCGAGATGAGCGCAAAGAGCCGTGCTCGATCCTGCATCCCAAGGCTTTGTTGATCCGAGACATCCCCGGCAATATCCAGCCAATGGCCAGGAGGGTTTTCCGTGGCGCCACCATCAGCCCAAAAATTGGCGATCTCAGATTCATCGGCGGTGCGCAGAGTGCTGTCAGAGCCACCAATTTCTTTGACCCATCGCAATTCGAGAGCGTAGGCCGAGCTAGAAAGAACGGGAGGGGGTTGGGGGCGGAAAAGATCATTGCGGGGGAGTGCAAAGGACTCGAGTTGGCCCCACTGCGGGAAGGCGGCTGAGCTGAAGCCGGGAAGGGTGGGACGCCATTTCCCAGGATCGGTCGTATGGGTATAGCCGCTAGGAAAGTCCGAGCCGTCGTCCTCTCGGAAAGCGAGCATGGCTTGACCCCGCTGCGTAGCCCAGGTGATCCCGGAATCCTTGGCTGAGCCATCTGGGATCGTGGCGAGTGTCGTGGTATAGCTGAGCGCAATCTGACTGAGGACTGTGGCGTTGCCAGATCCGAGAATGAGAAGGCTTAAAGCTCCTGCTGTAAAATAGGATGATTACATAATCGATGAATTTTTGGTGCCGAACTCTTTGAGGTGGTGATTGAAGAATATGAGGTTTCGGAGCCTCCGCTTACTTGGTTGAGGAAGCGAGTCGCTATTTGTCAAAGATCGCTTCGACCGGGTAGTGATCCGAAACGAGGTCGACCTGCTTGTCACGTGGAATGCGGGCGGAGGTGCAGCGCTTGGCAAGGACGGGGTCGGCGAGGATGTAATCGATGCGCCAGGTTTTGTCTTTGCGTTGTTCGTCGGTTTGATACTGGGGAAGCAGGCGGGTCGCGAAGGTGCCACGCTCGAGTTCTGCTGTGGGTTGTTTGACGTGGACGAGGTCAATCAGTCCGAGGGCGAGGAACTGGGCCATGACGGCCGAGTTTGGATCGGCGTTTCCGGTGCGGGCCTGGGCGGTCTTTTTGTCGAGGGCTTCCTCATTCTTGGGTCGTGCGTCGAGCCACTTCTGGTCGAGCGGGGAGTTGCAATTAAAGTCCCCCAGGAAAAGAACGGTTTCGCCGGCGTCGAGGAGCGGTTTGGCCTTCTCGCACAGGAGCTTTGCCTCCTTCATACGGAAGGCGTGTTGGGAAGGGGAGAGGTGCACGACGAAGATATTCATGCCCTTGACCTTGCAGTGCAGGAAGCCGTGCCACATTTCGTCGAGGCCTTTCTCGATGACGGTGATCTCAGAGTTGGCCGTTAGTCCTACCGGGAAGCCCCTTTCCTTGAGAATGATGGCGTGGTCATGGTGCCACTTCTTAGCGATTTCCTCGAGGGTTCCCTGCTTGAACCCGTTGAGTTCCTGCAGCGCGACGATGTCGGGGTTCTGTTCGGAAATCCACTGCGCACCGATCTCCGGGGCTTTGTCATGGTTGAAGCCATAGAGGACGTTGTAGGTAAGGATGCGGAGGGGCTCGGCACTGGCGGTATGGGTGCTGATAAGGACAAAGCAGAGAAGTAGGAGCCGGATCATGGGGTGGCAGTTATAGGGTGGGATTTACTTTGGATTCTTCATTCCCCGGCCGTGATAGCCAGATGAAATGAGTTTGTCTTGAGGTCGGGTTGACTACTGGTCGGATGAAATCCCCCGGTTTGAGTTTCAAGACTCGCTCTGGGAAGTCGTTCGCGAAGTCGTTCGGGAGCTGCGGACCGCCCTCAGGGTATGGCCAGCGGCCAGGGTGTCTTCGATGAAAGTGAGGAAGCCGCCGTCGCGTTTGAAACCTTGGATATTGGGCATCAGGTAGCTCGGGTGGTGCCGTTCCGCCCCAGTCTATTGCCGCAGATCGTAGCACACCAGGCGGGAGCCCATGGCGTTCTGGTTGATGTAGAGGAGTCCGCGTGACACCACAGGAACACCCCAGGTTTCCGGTGCCAGGAAGAGCTGCGCCTGCGAAAGAATCTTGGCACCTTTCGGGCTAAGGTCGAGCCAGAGTAGAGTCCCCTGGGCTCCGAGGCACAGGAAGGCTCCGTCGATGTGGAGCAGGCTGGCCCGTCCGAGGCGCGCGCCTTCGAGAGCCATGCCGTCCCGCCACATTTCTCGACCGGTCGCGATCTCGTAACAGACCATCTCGGTTCCGCCGGTGCCCGATACTCCATAGAGGTAGCCCTCATGGGCGACCGGGGTGGTGAATTGGCTGCTGAATTGCCGAGCCTGCCACCGCAGCTTGGTGCTGCCATCGGGAGCGAAGTCGATCATGGCACCGCCCTCGGTATAGCCCTCGGTGACAAAGGCGGCATTGCCAATGACGACCGGCGAGGCGGCATTGACCGAGGTGAACATCTGTGCACGCCAGGGAAAGGTGCTCTCCGCCTTGCCGGTTTTCGGGTCGATGCTGAGCAGGCCACCGACCGGGGGATCGGTCATGCCACCGGCGAAGACGAGGATGCGGTCCTTGCCGTGGATCTTGGCTGGCACCGGTGAGGCGTAGCTGGCCTGCCAGTCGTGCTTCGTGGTCCAGATCAGCTTGCCGGTCCGCTTGTCGAAGCCCCCCACGCAGAACTTGCCGCCGACGTTGACGATGAGTTGATCGCCATGGACGAGAGGGCAACCACCCCGTCCGAAGAAGAAGGGGGCGGGGCCGTATTCCTCGTCGAGATTCTTCTTCCAAACGAGCTGACCGGTGGTCAGGGAGAGGCAGTGCAGGTCACCACGCACTCCGACGGTGAAGACCAGATCACCGGCGATGACGGGGCCGGAACGCGGGGCATCCTTGGTTCCGTAGCTCGATCCCAAGGTGACCGGATAATCGAACTTCCAGTGACGACGGCCGGTCTCGGGGTGAAGGCATTCGATGACCTCGCGACCCTCCAGGGTATGGATCATGACGAGGTGATCGCCTGAGACAACTGGTGGGGCATGGCCGCCTCCCCGGGCCGCCTCCCACACCATTTTGGGACCCTCGGCTGGCAGGGGCTTGAGGAGGTGGGTCTCCTTGGAATGAAGGTCATGGCGCGGACCCAGGAAGCGCGGCCAGTCTTCGGTCACGGCTTTCTCGGCGAGCGGCTTCGGGGCGGCGTGGAAGGTCAGGCGCTCAAAGGGCTCGGGCGCGGCGACCGCAAGTGGGACGATGAGGAGGAGGGCAGCGAGGGAGAGATTCATGAGAAGCGATAGCCCCACTCCGTCCGCGAGCAAGCGGATCCGAGTGAGTGGG
Source organism: uncultured Verrucomicrobiales bacterium (assembly GCA_963925135.1). Taxonomy (GTDB): domain Bacteria; phylum Verrucomicrobiota; class Verrucomicrobiia; order Verrucomicrobiales; family Akkermansiaceae; genus SW10. The sequence goes on from CAWUTG010000105.1 coordinate 15,273, forward strand.
TGAAGACAAGGCTACCTCGTCAGGTCGCCAAGTCTTTCGTCCGAAGCTCGGTCCAGGAGTGGTCGTGCTCCTTGAAGCGCTTCGGGGAAAGGTAGCCGGTGATCCAGTGACCGTCGAAGGGGCTGAGAGGGATACCAAAGTGGAGGCGGCTCTGGTAGCCTCCGGTGGCGCGGGTGAAGGTGCGGCCGAGGGATCCCAGCATAGCGCCCTGACGGACCTTGTCGCCGGTTTTGACACAAAGCAAGGGGCCGAGGTGGCATTCGCCTTTGGATTCGATCCACTCGAATTAACGCGTCATCCAGATTATATTTTGCAAGGTCTGAAGATTGCTAGAGAAGAGACCCAACACAAAATGACCAACACAAAATGAAATTCGTTCATTCAAAATTTGTCCCCAGCGCGTTCGTCGTGATCGCGGCAGGTTTTTTCTGTTCTTTTTATCTTTCCCAAACGGGAGCCGCTACGGAAACCGTGCTGTCGAAAAGCAACGCTTCGGAACCCGAGATCGACCCCACAGTCCTGAAGGATAAAGCCATGCAGGTGATGGAGACTTACTGCTACTCGTGCCACGGTGCCGACAAACAGAAGGGTGATATCCGCTTGGATCAACTTGAGACGATCGATCCGGTCGATTTAAAGACGCTCTACCGCGACGCGAATGAAGCTGTGCTTTTCGAAGACATGCCTCCTGAGGATGAAAAGCAACCGACCGAGGCAGAGCGCAAAATCCTCATCAAATGGCTTGAGAGCCAGGTGACGGGCGATGCTGCGAAAGCTTTGGCCGAAAAACTCAGGCGCTCCGAATACGGGAACGTCGTCAAACATGAAGAACTGTTTTCTGGGAAGCATACCGACCTTCCCGGGCTCACATCAGACCGCCGCTGGCTGGTGAGCGAATTTATTTTCACCGAAAAAGTGAACCGCCTGCTGAACTCCGAGCCTAAGAGGACTATTTACGGCACCAATTACACGGTCGCAGGCGATAGTGGCATCCATTGGAGCCCGAAGACCGAGCATGGGGACAAATTCCGTCGAACGATCACCAATCCATACCTGCTTCCAGAAAAGGTCGGCGTTCGTTACTACGGCAATGAAGCGTTAACGACCGGTCACCTTCTGACGATGGTCGGCAACGCCAAGCGGATCGCCGGACACATGTCGTCCGCGTCGGTCATGAAGGCGCAGTACCCGGCGATGTATGCGTTAATGCAGGACGAAATGCAGCACCGGGAAATACGGCAGTCACGCAAAGACTTCCTGGCCACCGACAAATACATGGATCGCCTGCTTCAGGAGATTTATGGCAACAAGCACGAGGCGCTTTTGCCCAAGCTTGAGCGTGTTGATATCCCTTTCCCGGGCATCCGGAAAAGAAAGTTTCCCGGGCAGAATACTTATCGCATTCAAAATCCCGAGTTCTTGAACTCTCAGGACAAGCAAGATCTCGACGCGGTGTTCCGAAGCATTGTGATCTACAAGAACACCCCATACGAGGTCTCGGAGGATAAGGCAAAGGAGATAAAAGGCGACAAGGATTCCCCTTGGGCGCCATACTTGGACGACCAGCGCGCAGACTATGAGAAGATCATCCTGCAAGCCGAAGGCGACTGGGTCAGGCAAGGGGTCTCCGCTCATCGTATTGAGAATCGCATCACCTTGATGAAGGTGTTCTGGGATCACTGGGACATGGATCTGATTTACCGCGAAGCCAAGAAACAGGGCCCGGCACCAGCGTACAAGCCATTAAATGATGGGGAGATGCAAGTGATCGCTGCGACGATCAAGAAGCATCGCGAGAAGGGTGACGATTACCAGGCGATCATTGAAAAATGCGTGTCCGATTGGACCGAGTCGTTCAAGCAAGAACGCGAGTCAGCGCTTGGCGCGGATGATGCTCGCATCAACGCAATGATCGATGAGTTGTATGCCAAGATTTTTGAGCGTCCGCCGAGTGAATCAGAGCGTTCCGAGAACCGCGAACTACTCAAGCAGTTCATGGTCAAACTCGAGCGGCAGCAGGCGATTACCAAGTTGATCGAGTCGTTGATCTTGAATACCGAATTTGCCTACCGCCAGGAATTTGGATCGGGTGACGCCGATGAGCATGGCCGACGGATGATGTCGCCGAGAGATGCGAGTTATGCCCTCGCTTACGCCCTGACTGACTCAAGTCCGGACGAGGAACTGGCGAAGGCTGCACGAGAAGGTCGGCTCAATACGCGTGAGGATTACGAGCGCGAGGTGCGCCGGATGCTCAAACGCCGCGACCAGTGGACGATCATCGACGAAGCGGTGCAGGCGGCCAACCTTAACCCCAGCGTGACGAACCAGCCGATCCGGAAGTTGCGGTTCTTTCGCGAGTTCTTCGGCTATCCCAAGGCGCTCAAGGTCTTCAAGGACGATAGCCGGTTTGGAGCCGGCCGCCACGAACCTGCCGTCAGCAGACTGATTGAAGAGGCAGACATGTTGGTCGAACATATTCTCGAGAAGGACGAACGGGTCCTTGAAGAATTGTTGACCACCGACAAGTTCTACATCTTTCACAACGGCGATAACGCCTCGATGACGGCCGCTTCCGATGCTCTGAAAGAGATTTACGACCACTTCAAGGACCAAGACTGGCAGGAATGGAAGCCGGAAGATGTCGCCCCGCATGAGGCTTTCTTGAGAAAACATTGGGAGTTTCAGCGTGAGAAAAAGGGCGATCACCCCGCAATCCTCAGGAAGCTCCAGCGGATGATGGCCGGGCTTGAGCTGCACTTTAGCGAAGGCCAATCCGGCGCTCTGCCTTACATGAAAAACGGTATGGGATTCTGGAACGGCGGGCCGGTGCTCGGTCGGTCCGGACAGCAGATGCGGGGCGAAGAAGTCACAAGCTATTGGAATATCGACTGGCGGACTTGGGATTATCCGGCACAACAGCCGGCGAAGATACCGAACCGCAAGGGCATTCTCACCCACCCAGCCTGGCTGATCGCACACTCCCAGAATCTCGAGACCGACCCAATCCACCGTGGCAAATGGGTTCAGGAAAAACTCCTGGCAGGGACTATCCCAGATGTACCGATCACCGTCGATGCCGTGATTGATCCCAACCATGCAAAGACCATGCGTCAGCGAATGGAGATCAAGACGGGAGCTCAGGAATGTTGGCGCTGCCATCAGAAAATGGATCCGCTGGGCTTCCCCTTTGAAATCTTCGACGACTTCGGAAGATTCCGAACCGAGGAAAACCTTGAGCACCCCGAAAACCTCATCAACGAGGCTCCAAAGGGACATATCGCTAAAACATCAATAAAAGAACTCACCTTCGGAGCCCAACTGCCGGTTTACAAAACGCTGCCGGTCAATCCAAAGGGTGTGCTCGATGGCACTGGCGACTCGAAACTGGATGGTGAGGTCGAAAACGCTTTTGATCTGATTGATCGTTTGGCAAAATCCGACAAAGCACGACAATCCATGATCCGTCATGCCTTCCGTTTCTTCATGGGCCGCAACGAAACACTCTCCGACTCCAAAACCCTGATCGATGCCGAAAAAGCTTACCTTGAAAACGAGGGAAGCTTCGATGAAGTGATCGTTTCCCTTCTCACTTCCGACTCCTTCATCTACCGCAAAGCCACCACCAAAAACTGATCATGACTACCAATCGCCGGGAATTCTTCAAGAAAACCACGCTGGGGGCCACAGGTCTGGCACTCACCCCATCATTCAGCAATCTGCTTGCCGCTTCAGCACAGGCCGCTCCGGTCAATTCGGCTGGCTTCCCACACCGCTTCGTTTTCATCCGTAAATCCAACGGTAACCTGACCAATCAATTCGAGTTAAAATCCTTTTCATCGGAGCAGAAAAAGAAAAACGATGAGAAGCAGGCATTCGAGATGGATCTGGACAAGCACGAACTGCCCGATTGGCTCAATGCGCTCGACGGACACAAGGAGAACATGACCATCCTCCACGGCATCTCAATGTCGATCTCAGGCGGCGGACATTACTCATACTCCGGCTGCATGGGAGCCTACAAGGCGGGACGCGATATCCTCAGCAACATCAAGTGGGCCACCGTGGACTTCGAACTCGCGAAACTTTTCCCTTCGCCCTTCGGCCATGTGGAAATGTCGCTGGCCGTGCCTCACGGGCGTGACCACCGGACGGGGATTGTCTCAGGGTATTCAGCGCCTGCTCCCAAGCAGCGCAACTACTGCTATGCCGATCCCATGACGGCCTACAACGAGTTGTTCAAGTCAGTCACCAACACCGACGAAGTGGCTTCCGACAACTCCCTGCTCAATTACCTCTACGATCAGGAGTCCCGCCGGCTCTCCGGACTCAACGGTGAAGAGCGGTTGAAGATCAGTGACCAGGTCGATTCACTCCAATCGATCCGTGACCGTAACACGAAAGTGGCCGCGCTGGGTGATGTCATCACGAAGCACTTGCCAGAAATCGATCCGATCCACGCCAATGGTGGTTCCGATGCAACCCTTCCGCAGAAGCAGTCCGTCTACACCGACATCATTATCGCCGCGCTCGCCTCGGGCCTGACCAACGTCGTGACCTACACCATTGATGACTTGGGCACCGACATCACCTCGCTTCCCGAAAATGAGGAGAAGACCAATATTCACGCTGTCGGTCACGGACAGGGTGGTCGTTCGGCGTTTATGCGTGACGTCATCAAAACCCACCATATGAAGCAGGTGAACACCTTGGTGACCAAACTCAAGGCTATTCCCGAGGGCAAGGGCACGATGTTCGACAACACCACTCTCATCTATATGCCCGAGACCGGCGCCGGCCACCACTCCCCGGACACCGAGGCACCCATGGTCGTGCTGACTGGCAAGAACTCGAAGCTCGACATTGCCGGTCGCTACATCCGTCTCCCATTCCACGGCACCGAGGGACACATGACCCTAAGCAACTGGTACACCACCCTACTCAATGCCTACGGCAATCCCATCCAGCACTACGGTGACCTCGACCTGACCATGCAGCGCAATCGCCTCAAGCAAACCGGTGCGATCAAGCGGTTCATTGTATGATTTGGAATCAGATTCGCAAAAATCATACTCCCTAGGGAAACGCTGATTTAATCGGAGTGGTCGTCGAGCAGAGAATCTGAGAGATCCTTCGTGATGGAGCACCAGCCGGGATTTTCAGAATTAGAATTCGCAGGGTAGCGCAAGACGACCCGCCGGGAAAAGTTTCTCGCGGAGATGGAAATCACCGTTCCCTGGGATGAACTTCTCGTGGAAATCAAGCCCTACTACCCGAACGGGAAACGTGGAGGTCCGCCCATCGGACTGGCGCGAATGTTCCGTCTCTACTTCCTACAACAATGGTATTTCTGGATGAAAGCGCACATTGGAACGGACCGTGACAGCGGGATTGTTCACACCGTGATCTCTACTGCGGCCAACATTTCAGACATCTCCCAAACCGATAAACTTCTGCATGGGCAAGAGACTCAGGTGCATGCTGATGCTGGATATACGGGCGTTGAGAAG
>CAWUTG010000106.1:0-36355 GCA_963925135.1 uncultured Verrucomicrobiales bacterium
TGCTTCCCGGGTGTTCTCGAAACAAAATTGCCGGGGCAAGGTTGTGTAGAGCGAAGCCGGAGGTGCGGTGCCGCCAATCCTCTTGAGGAATTTCCCGGAGGTTGCGGTGTGGTCGTAAACGGTTTTCATGCCGAGTTCATCCAACTCCGCAATTCGCGGAGGGGATCTATCGTTCGGCTTGGGAATGGCAAAGGGTAATCGTCCAAAACTTACAGGTCATCATATCGCGATCACTTGATGTCAGGAATTGGTGCGGCGGAGATTGATTTCCGGGCAATCGGCACACTGCCCGGGGCCGGGCTCGTAGGTGGTGTGACAAAGTGGGCAGTAGCTCTGGCCGGGTTCGTGAAGGGGCGGGGAGTCCCAGTCGGAGGGATCGATCTCTGCTTGGTTGAGAATGGCGGCGAGGTCTTTCGTTTCGCCGTGGTAAGTGGCCTCACGCCAGAGGTAGGAAAGGTCGCGGAGATTGGCGTTCTGATGAGGAGCGCTGGAAAGCAACACGAGCGGGTGCCAGTTCTCGCTCTTTTTCTGAATGATGAGATTGGCCGCCCGCATGGCATGCCAGGGGAAGAAGGCGCAATAGAAAGTCTCCAGGCGGCGTTCGCCTTTTTCATCCGGGAACAAGCGACGGTGCAGGCAATAAAACCGGATGGCGGTGGCGATCGAAAGAACCTCACCAAGGGCAATCAGAACGAGGACCAAGGCGCTCCCAAAAAAGAAAACGTAGAAGTAGGGCAGGATGATGAAGTAGTGCAAGAAGACCAGCAAGCTGAGTCGTCTCAGGGGCTGGGTGGTAGAGGACAATAAGTCCGCGCGCTTGCGAAGATGTTTCAGGGCTTGTGGAGGAGCCGCGGGCCCGGTTTTGGCAGGCAGGGGGAAAACGGTGAGCATTCCCGGCCAGGGAATGATGGGAGCGCAGAAGACGTCCTTATCTGCGCCACTGAAGCGAAAGGCGAGGTTACGCTTTTTCCAACGGCGGGCATCCAGCCCCATACTGACAAATGCCCGGGCTCCACTGGGTGCGAAGCTCAGGCATTCGTAGAGATAAAAGGCAGCGAGTAGCAGGTAAAAAGTCTGTGCGTCAGTCATCCTTGATGGCTTTAAAAAGCGGGATCAGGCATCAGTTTTCTTGCCGGTGATCAGGCGCTTCAGGAAGGCTCCGATGGCAATGACTCCGATGACAATGAGCTTAATCCCTTTCTTGAAGAAGAGTATGAGTTTGGCAAGAAGACCGAGTTTGGCCGCGGCAAAAATAGCACCGCCGGCGACGAGAGCCTTCAGTCCCAGATTTGAAACCTTGTCACCGTCCTGGTATTCCGCGTAGGTATCGCCGAAGTTGTATTCGAAATCCGTGATGAGACCCTGGTAGGTAGGGAGGATGGTATCGAGTTGCTCATTATCACAAACGAGCGTCGTGTGCATGATGCCGTGACGACCAAGGAGTTTGGTGAGGTAGTTGACGTTCTTTCCTCCATCGGAGCTTTGCAAGATGATGCCCCATTCGAGGTTGTTGGTATCATCGTTATACTTGGGTGCAACAGCCCAACCGACGGTGGTCAAGGTTTCGTAACCCAGTTTTTTGCGTTCCTCGTTGCTGCTTTTTTCGCCCTCACAGATTGCCTCAAGCATATCGTCGGCATCAAGGTCGTCCTTTTCGTCATCTTTGACATATCCGGAATCTTCGAATTGGAAGAGGACGAACCACTCAAGACTCTCGGGCCCGATCATTCCGTCATATCGCTCGGGAAGGTTGCCGAACATTTCCATGACGGCCGCGGTTTCGCGGCCATTTAGGAAACGGTATCCCTCGGGGATGTTGATGGTGGCGTGGCTGGAGACCTTACCTACTCCTTCGGTTTGCCAGTTGAACTGGGCGAGGAGATCGACCTCGGGTTGAGTGGGTTCGGCGGTGGGTTTGGCTTCCTGACCCCAGGCAGTAGCGAAGATCAGGGAGGCGAATAACAGCGAATGGAAAGTGCGAGAAACCACGGTGAAAAACCTTGTTAGAATTTATCAAAATTGGGAAGAAGATAAATTTTTCACTCGTCTTGTTGAGTTGATAGATGGTGGTTTCTGATTCTTCAGTTGCCGGGTTTGCGGGATGGCGTATGAATAAGTGCGATGACAACTCTCTATGTGAAAAACGGATGCCCCTGGTGTGACGATGTGCTGGCCTACCTGGACCGCAAAGGTCTCAAGTATGAAAAGGTGGTGGTGTCTGGAAATGCCGAAGCAATGCAGGCCATGATCGATCTTTCCGGCCAGACGAAGGCTCCGACCATGAATTACAATGGTGAGATTCTGGCTGACTTTGGAGTGGATGAACTGATTCCTTTCCTCTCCAAGCACGGGGTGTCGTAAGAATCCGCGATGATCCCGGAACTGAAGGTTGCTCCGAAAACGGGGCTCCCGGTTCCTTGGCTTACGCAAGAAAACCGCCAGTGGTCGATTGGACCATTGGCGGTTTGTGGAAATTCAAGGGATGAAACCCGGAATTAGGGAGTGGCAATTCTTACGATGTAAAAGCGCTTCTCGGTAGTGATCGGGATTCCCGCTTCGGTGTACGATGTGGTGGCTTCACCTGTGGCGGCCGGCCAGTTTGAGTTGAGTGAATCCCATTGCTCCAAGTCACCACTCGCCATATCCGGACTGGCCAGGATTTCGTAGTTTCTCCCGGAGTCGGAATTCCAGGTAATGGTGACATTGAGCGTATCCGGAGCGCCATCAACACCCGGCACAACGACCTGGTTGATTTCGGAGATTGCGAGATCGGCTCCGGCTGCGGCGTCGATGACCAGCATGAGATTATCGATGCTCAGACTCATGGCGGAGCCACCGGTTCTGCCGGCGACCTGGACCCGGAAGTCCTCAAGAGTCATTCCTTGGATGGAGAGGTCGGAAAAGACGGTGGTCGGATTTCCGGCACGACCGGGTTGGTCGTAGGCGGTAACGTTCACCAGGGTATCCTTGGTTGTAGAATCCCGGGTCAGGTCAATGGCGACCGAGCCCCAGACATCGGGAGCCAGGGTGTATACGGCGTCTCCGCTGAAATCCGAGCCATCCCAGGTTACGGTAGCGTTGGTTCCGTTGAACGTTCTAAATCCAACTCCAAAGGAATTGTTGATGAGAGCTCGTTCTTCAACCCCATCGTTGGGGATTTGAACAACCCCGGAATCTCCATGGATGTCGGTGGCCAGGAAATTCACTCCGAATCCATCCGCTTGCACATTTGCCATGAGTACATCCATTTGGAAGGAAGCGGTTTGCCACCCAGTGTAGTCTTCAGCGGACTCAAAGGAGATGAAGTTTCCGGCACTGCCAATGTTGTTGAGCAGTTGGTAGAAGTTGCCGGATGGACCGCCCGGTGACATGAAACCTTTGGGGGCCAATCGCAAAGCGGTATCGGTGAAGTTTTCACCATTGCCATCGAAGTCTGCCACCACCCCAGGTGAAGGATTGAGCACGTCGATGATGGTCGGATTGCGACCCAGAAGAATTTCCTGACGATCCTTGATGCCGTCGTTGTCTGTATCTCCATTGTTGGGATCTGTTCCGGGTTGGTTGAGATCGATAAAGGGCAGCGTCGGTAATTCGAGGCCATCACTCAGACCATCCAGATCGGTATCGGCAATCGTCGGGTCTGTTCCGGTGCTTGTCGCGTCGACGTAAATTCCGGTGCGATCTTCGACATCATCTTTCAAGCCATCCATGTCAGTATCATCACTGATCGGGCTGGTTCCCAGATTGTATTCCTCGAGATTGGTAAGGGTGTCAAAATCCTGGTCTCCTGCAGCGCCCTGGCTGGGGACACCTTCGTTTCCGTTGTTGTTGGGGTTTAGCCCGTTATCATTGCCATCGAGGCCATAGAATGTTTCCCAGTCATCAGGAAGTCCGTCACCGTCAGCATCTTGAAATTCGGGGATGACGACATCGAGCTCCAGATTGTCCAAGCTCAGACTCATCGCGGATCCTCCGGTGCGACCTGCAATCTGGACCCGGAAATTTTCCGTGTCCATGTCTTGAATTGCGAAATCAGTGAAGACGTTCTGCGCGTTTCCGGCGAGACCAGCTTGGTCGAACATGGTGACATCGATTGATGCTTCTTTGGTGATCGAATTTCGTTCGACGTTAATTTCAAGGGATCCCCACACACCGGCGGTGGGGGTGTAAGGCGCATCCCCGGAGACCAAGGCATCGTCCCATGAGATGGTGGCATTCGTGCCGTTAAAGGTCCGGAAGCCGACTCCAAAGGATTCCGGAAGGAATGCTCTTTCTGCTACGCCTGCAATACCATTCCCGTTTCCATCGGTCACTTCAGCGACGCCGGTTGTTCCGTAGACGTCGGTCGGAAGGAAATTAATGCCAAATCCATCCGCCGCGATGTTATCGAGGAGGACGTCCACCTTGAAGGTGGCGCGGGTCCAGCCCGTGTAGTCGTCCACAGAATCAAAGGCCAAAAAGTTCCGCTCACTGATGGTGTTGTCGAGGAGCGAGTAGAATGCGCCCGTGGGGCCTCCGACGGTAATGCCCGGTGCTCCGTCGCCTTCGGTAGTTCCTTCAGTGTAGGCAATGCCTGCTCCATCGAAGTCAGCGAGCACGGCCGCCTGGGAATACCCGGCGGTTATGATGAGGAGTGGAACTCCAGAGGTCAGTATTTTCATAGGCAAGTGTGTGAGGATGGAATTGGAGTGCATGCAGAGTTTGCTTACTATCAGGAGAGAGTGAATAATTAAATCAGCTTCTTTTAATATGGGATGGCTCATCGTATGTCAAACAAGAGATTGAGAAATTGGACGAAGTCGGTGGTTAGCGCCAGGAAAGCTTGAGTATTCCGGGTTTCACTTCTTTGGAAATTTGACGGGATCCATCTGGCCAGGTGACCTCGATCTGGCAGCTTTGAGCAAGAGCTCCCATGCCGAAAAACAAGGTGTTTCCGGATTGTGAGAGGTAGCTTCCTCCGCCGTGGACTTCGGCGGTTTGAGAAATTCCATCTGCGGTGGACATCCGGATTTTTGCTCCGACGGCCGAGAGATTCCCGGGTTTGCCAACAAGTTGCACGTTTAGGAACCGGCCCCGGGAGGTGTTCAGGAAGGTGTTAATCGGGCCGTTGTTTTCGGTGAAGGCGAGATCGGGGATTCCGTCGCCGTTGAATTCGTTGACGGTGAGGCCTTTGGTGTCGCCATTGATGATGATGCCCGCTTGCCGGGCTTCCAATACCTCAAAAGGTATTCCGGAATTGCCGGTCCAGCGAAGGATGGTCGCACCCACGCTTCCCGACATCCGCCCGACTTCCCGCTGGGGGGAGTGGAAGTTTTGCGCCAGAATGATGTCCGTCTTTCCATCACCATTCAAATCGGTCATGGCGGCTCCGAATGCCGGGGCGAGTTGTGCCATCCGGGGGAGGGGGAGAATCTCAAAATCCGGGTGGCCCGGTTCGCTTTTGTTGAGGAGGACGATGGATTCCAGGGAGGTCATCTCCAGCTTGCTGCTGGTTTCCAAGCGATTGGGTGTGTAAATATCCGCGAGGCTGGAAATGGCGAACTTTTCGTAGGTTCCGAGCTTTGTTTTGAGGCTGGGCATCGCGTTGCTGGAACAGCTCATACCCCGCCTGGGGAGTTGAATGCCGGCTTCGAACTTGGCTTCCACGATCTGAAATTCGCCCGCCCCCTCGAGATCACCATAGAAGAGTCGTTCGGGTTTTTCAGGCGAGGCCTTGTAGGTGGTGTTCAGCCCGAAGTTGGAGAGAACGTAGTCCAGATCGCCATCGCCATCCAGATCCCGGCAGGCGATGCCATTCCAAATGCCGGTGCGCTTGGACAACTCCAGCGATTCAGTGATATCCACCAACTTTCCCGAGCGGTTCGAGAAAATCATCATGTTCCCGTATTCACGGGCCACTATTAGATCACTCCATCCATCGCCATCAATATCACTCCAGAGAGCGGCAGTGGCCCGATCGCATTTCTCCAACCCTGGAGCGTGGCTTTCATTGGCCGGGACGAAGTGAAGCTTGCCCGGGGAACTTTCGTTCAGATAAAGTCGGCTGCCGGGTGAGGTAGGCCATTTTCCGGGAATCAGCCGTCCGCCGATGAAGAGGTCAAGGTCGCCATCGTGATCCACATCAGCAACGACGGCGGTGCTTGAGCTGATGGGATCGCCCGGAAGGAAGTAGGCTGGTGCAAATCCTTGCCCACCCTCTACGCCTAGATAGAGCCTGTCGCGATAGCTTTCGTCACCTGTCGGCTGTTCGTTACTGCCGCTCGTGATGAGCAAGTCGAGGCGACCATCCTTGTCAGCATCGAAGAACAAGGGGGCCATGTCTTCCGAGGCCATCTCATTGGCAATCGGACCCGGGGAGGCGGATTTGAAGGTCTTATTTTCCTGCTGGAAATAGAGGGCTCCGGCGGTTCCAGCTCCTTGCGAGAGGTAGAAATCCTCATCGCCATCGCCATCGATATCCGCCCAAGCAATTCCGGGCCCCATTTGTGATTGCTTCCATGGGAGGAGCGGTTGTTCCAGAAAGTCGTCGAAGGGTTTTTCGTGATGGATGGCATCGGCGACAAGTTTCACCTTGATGAAATCGGGACTGGGTTTCAGTCGTTGTTTTTTAGCGATGGGATCGGGCGATTCGGTGATGGTGTATCGACATCCGGCATCCAGCGGGCCGTAGCGATCGATTCCCCCGGCGGGCCATTCGATCTCGAGCTGATCGATTTTCGACGTCGATCCCAGGCCGAAGTGCAGGGCGGTTTCATTGCAGGAAACGAAGCCGGTCATGGGGTTCACCATCTTGACCTGGGTGGTTCCCCCGGCGGTCAAGCGCACGACGGCGCCTACCCCGAGGCGATTGCTTTTGACTCCGCTGAGCTTGATGGCGACACGATGGGCCCCGGCGGGCGAGGTGTTTTCGTAAATTCCCACTGGTCTGTTAAGGTGGGCTACCACCAAGTCGGGATCGCCGTCGTTGTCGAGGTCTCCGGTGGCGGCGCTATAGCTCATGGTGGCACCTGTGATGCCCCATTTTTTGGCGACGTTTTCGAATTTGAGATCCCCTTTGTTTTTAAAGATGAGGTTTTCTTCCTCCCGGGTGTCGTTTGACTGGAAGAAATCAAATTCGGTGTTTCCGAACATGAAGGAAAGAGGCATCACCCGGTCCGAGTCATTGGTCTTGCGCGCCATGCCGTTCGCGAAAAAGACGTCCACGAGACCATCGCAATCGAAGTCCGAGCACTTGACCGCCCAGGTCCAATCGGAGCTCGTAAGGCCGGCCATGTATCCCGCTTCGATGAAGCGTCCGGTGCCGGTATTGATCATGCAGGTATTGCGCATGGCTTGACGGGGGATGGCATTGTCGAGGAATTGCTTGTGGATGTTCATATCCCCCATGGTCGTCTTGGACTTGTAGTGGGTGGTCATGCCCATGTCCGCGATCATGAGGTCAAAAAGCCCGTCGCCATTGAGGTCGGCAGTGTCCGAACCCATCGCGAACCAACTGGTGTAAGGAGCAGCGAGTTGAATGACATCGGTGAAGGTCCCGTTTCCGTTGTTGAGGTAAAGTTGGTCGGGGTTATCGAAGTCATTGCAGACGTAGAGGTCCGGATCTCCGTCGGCGTCGTGGTCATACCAGGTGCATGAGAGACCAAAAGTCCGGCCGCGGATTCCGGCTTCTTCTGACACATCGACGAACTTTGACTCACCATTCGAGGATTGGTTTTGAAGGAGGATGTTTTCGCGTCCTGCGTTGTAATAAACGTATTGGCCGGGACCGTGTTTTTTTAGAATGTAGTATTTTTCAAAGCCCGGCTTGAGCCTTGGGTTGCCGGTGTTACGGCCTTCGATGGGGAGCTCCTTCGGGCGGCCCTTGTCGCGTTTGAACTCACTCGTCAGGATGAAGATGTCGAGATCGCCATCAAGATCGTAGTCGGCGAAGGAGGGGTTTAAGCTGGCATCGATGATATCAAGCCCCCACTCGGCAGCAGCTTCGTGAAAGGTGATTTCCCCCCCGGGCTGGGTGTTGTTGATGTAGAGACGGTTCGCGACGTCGTAGTTGCAGACGTAGATATCGAGATCGCCGTCGTTGTCGATATCCAGCAACGCTGCACCGCTGGACCAAATCCCGGCAGATGATGCGTCCCACGGGACCTCTTCGAATTTCAGTCGTTCCGTTTGGCGGTAAATCCGGTTTTGTCCTGCTCCGGTGGTCAGGATCATATCGAGTTGTCCGTCACGATCCAGGTCCCCAAGTGACACTCCTCCGCAGGCAAAGCCCGAGATGTAAAGGCGCTTCAGGGCATGCTCCTCATCAATGGGGTTCACGAAATCCACGCCCGTTTGCTCGGGAAACAGCTCACGAAAAAGAGGACCGTTTTCGGTGGAGGGAGCCAGCAGGGGTTCTTTGAGAATACCTCCCTGAAGCGGGAAGACTCCGAGACCCAGAGCCAAGGCCGCCTGAGTGAATTGTCGACGCATGGGGAGAGATTACAAAATAGAATCTGTCTTGAGAACCTTCATTTTTGCTGACGGCATTTTTGAGGATTTGCGATGGAGAAGAATCCAGTGGGTAAGTCGCGGTTCCTCGTGCCGACAGGTGATTTTGCCGGGCGCGAGTGAAAAACTTTTGTGGAATAAATTGGAGGTGCTATGATCACACTTGTAGTTTTATGATTCGTCGTTTGTCAGCGTCCTTTTTCCTTTTGGGAATGGTCGTGCTGGTGCTCTTGCAGCAACCGGCCTTCGCATATTGTGGTCATACCCATCAATTCTTCATCTCCGATTGCGGTTGTGAAGATGAGGTCGTGGAGAATGCCTGTCCGCACTGCCCGCAAGAGGAAGTGTCGAAGCCTTGCGACGATTGTTCCGAGAAATTCCAAGTCGATGTCGATGATCTTGTCTGGTCGGACCTCGCGATGACTCCTCTGATGGAGTGCTCTTGTGCCATTTCCGATGGCGAAGCAGCCCCGCTCACATTCAAGGTCGCCAGTTCAGTGACTGTGGCCCCGGCCCGCCCGCCACCGCCTCCACCCGGCCCTTCTCTTTTCCTGCTCTATTCGGTCTTCCAAATTTGATCGAGTGATCCAGCCCGGCCCACCCACTTTGTGGGTTCGCGTCGAGCTCTCGTTGATGTCCTGCGCCTGATTGCCTGCGAGGACTCCTGATCACTTTTATCATCTTTTGAATTCCGAACTTTCGTGAAAATCTTTCCTCTCTTTCTTTTGCTCGCCGCCAGTGTCGCGGCCCGCGAGGTCCCTTACGACCTCACCATTTCCAAAACCCAACTTTCTCCCGCGGGAAAGGAGCGAACTGCTCTGACCATCAACGGCGGAATACCGGGCCCGACTCTACGCTTTCGAGAAGGCGACACCGCCGTGATCTCTGTCCGCAATGACCTGGACCGGGAGCAAACATCCCTGCATTGGCATGGTTTGCTGGTTCCGAATGCGATGGATGGCGTGCCCTATTTGACCACCCCTCCCATCGAGGCTGGAACGAGCCGGGAGTTTCGCTTTCCGCTGACCCATCCCGGAACGTATTGGTATCACTCGCACACCGGGCTTCAGGAGCAGAGGGGTGTTTATGGCTCCATCGTGGTCACTCCCAAAGGCGGCGAGTCCGTGAAGGCGGATCGCGATTACGTCTTCGTGCTCTCTGATTGGACCGACGAGAGCCCCACGGCGGTGATGCGTGCGCTCATGAGGGGCACGGAATATTACGCCGTGAAAAAGGGGAACGCGCAATCGATTGTCGGCGCGGTCAAAGCGGGGGAGTTGGGTGCCTACTTCCAGCGGGAGAAATCGCGGATGGCGCCGATGGATCTCTCCGATGTCTATTACGATGCCTTCCTCATCAACGGGCAACGGCGGAGCCAGCTCAAGGCCCTCCCGGGCGAGCGGGTCCGGCTTCGCCTCATCAATGCAGGTGCTTCCACCTATTTCTATGCGCACTCAGCCACCGGTCCTCTGACTGTGGTGGCGGCGGACGGTCCGGCCGTGCAAGCGACCCAAGTCGAAAAACTCCTCCTCGGTATGGCCGAGACCTATGACGTGATCGTGACCATTCCCAAATCGGGATCGTGGGAATTCCGTGCCACCGCGCAGGACAATTCCGGCCACGCTTCCGTCTTTCTAGGGGACGGCGGGGAACATCCTGCGGCCTCCCTTCCATCACCCAATCTTTACTCGATGGATCATATGTTGGAGGCTGCGATGGGCGACGGGATGTCCGCGATGAGCATGGCCCGCCCTTCCGCGCCTTACCAAAAATTGCGTTCGCTACGTTCCACCGCGATTTCCGCCAAGCATCCGCGTCGTGAGATCGAGCTTCGCCTCACCGGCGATATGAAGCGCTACCTCTGGTCCTTCAACGGCAAGACGCTCGCCGAGGACTCCACCATTCCGGTGCGCCAGGGTGAGGTGCTCCGCATCGAGTTGATCAACGACACCATGATGCACCACCCTTTGCATTTGCATGGGCATTTCTTCCGGCTCCTGAATGGGCAGGGTGATCGTTCACCCCTTAAGCACACCGTCGACGTCCCGCCGATGGGTAAGCGGACCATTGAATTTCTGGCCAATGAAGAAGGGGATTGGTTTTTCCACTGCCATCTTCTTTATCATATGGATGCTGGGATGGCGCGGGTCTTCTCCTATGAGAAGGCGGTCGATCCGAGCCATCAACCTTCGCTCGATCCCAAGTTGGTCGAGCCCTCCTATCTCTTCGCCCAGGGGATGATTTTGAATAATCACTCCATGGGGGGAATCATGATGATGAAGGGCCGCGAGGACTACGGCTTGATGTGGGATTACACCTACGGTGATCACAATGAATACGAGCTCGACGCCTTCTGGTCGCATTACTTTAACCCGAATTTCAGCAGCATTGCGGGGTATCGTTTTACCGACATCCATGGTGCGGAGGATCGGGCTTTTGCCGGAGTGACTTATCGCCTGCCCTACCTTGTCGAGAGCCGGCTCACCCTGGATTCCGAAGGGGATGCCCGCGTGGAACTCGGCAAGGAATTCCAGATCACGCCGCGCCTTTCGGCCGGACTTGAGTTGGAATATGATCCGCACTTGGACTTCGAGTGGTCTGCCGGTGCCTCCTATCTCCTCAATAAAGAATTTTCGCTGACCGGCCAATACCATTCCGAACATGGATGGGGAGCCGGACTGAGTTTCCGATTTTAACCCAAACCAACAAAACCAAGACTATGAACAAAATGAAATACACCCTCGCCGCTCTCATCGTGGCTTTCGGACTCGCTTCCTGTGCCGGCACGTCAAGCTCCGGTGGAGCGAAACCCTATACCAAGGACGTCTGCATCGTCTCCGACAATAAGCTCGGGTCGATGGGCGATCCCATCACGATTGTGCACGAAGGTCAGGAGGTGAAATTCTGCTGCAAACCGTGCGTGGCGAAGTTCCAGGCGAATCCCGGCAAGTATCTGTCAAAACTCTAACAGAAGTGAGATGGCGCAGGTCATTGATTTCCGCCATCTCATCACCTTCCAACTAACGTGAAGAAATTTTTCTTTTTCGCAGTTTTCGCCAGCTCGCTGGTTTCCTGTCAAACAGTGAAACCTCCCGGGAAGACAGCGGTCGCGCCGCCTGCCCAGGTCTCAAAGGTATCCCAAAAAGGGCCACTTTCCGTTACCCCGAAAAAACCAGCGGTGAAGCCTTACCCTCTTGAAAAATGCCTCGTCTCGGACGAACCGCTCGATGAGTGGGACGACATGCAAACGATCATTCATGAGGGACAGGAAATGAAGTTCTGCTGTGCGATGTGCCTTAAAAAATTTAAAGCCTCTCCGGACAAATACCTCGCGATGCTTCCAACCCAAGCCCCTTAAAAAATGATGAAACAAATTTCCAAATTTCGCCTTCTGGTTCTTTTGCCTCTCCTCCCGCTTTCAGTCTTTGGATGAGACGGCTGAAAGCTGACTAATCCGCCAGTTGGCGGAAGCATGACAGACGATCAAGCCGGTCTCAGTTTCTCCTTCGATTATCGCTACCGGCACAATCAGGATATTTATCGAGGTTCCTCGGAATTGAAGAATCCCGCCGATGTCTCCACGACCTTCCAGCAGTATTCGCTGAGTGGTGCGTGGAAGGTCAATGACGAGTTGATCCTTCGGGCCAGCCTCCCTTTCACGAATGCTGTTCGGGAAGAAAACGGCGCGCCCGATAGCACTATCAACGGGGTGGGCGATGCCGCAATCTCGGCTCTTTTCAAGCCATGGTCAGGAGACGATTCGATTCTCGGTGGCGTGGGGTTCACCTTCGGTTTGGTCTTGCCCACCGGCGAAGCGAAAGACCAGCCACGGGTGGGTATCGCCAGCCCTTCGGTTTTTCAGCTCGGAACGGGAACGACACAGCTTACTTTGGGCGCACAATACGCGGCCCAATTTGATGACTGGTCCTTCCTCACCTTTGTGCAAACGACGGTGCCACTCGATGAAAGCTCCAAGGGTTTTCGCCCGGCTGAGACTGTCTTCTTAAGTGCAGGAATCGGACGTCCCATTACTGACAAGCTGAGTGCACGCTTTTCCCTGGATCTCTTCCATGGAGGCCGCGATGAAGTTGACGGCTTGGCAATCTCCAACACCGGATCGACGACTCTTTCTCTTTCGCCCTCCATCGTTTATCGACTTCGTGATGATTTTGCGATTTCCGGATCGGTCTCCCTTCCACTTTATCGTGATGTCAATCAAACCCAGTTGGTCGCTGCTCCGCTCTGGAGCCTGGGACTCAACTATAGTTTCTAAGAAAATATGAGCGAAAGATCAGAAATACCCTCCTGTTGTCAATCTCCACCTCCCGAAGAGCCAAAGCGGCAACCCAGAGCTCCCTCTGCGAAGGAAAAGAAGGGTCTTGTGGCTTACTCTCCACTCTTCGTCATTGTCATCCTTACTTGCTTGGCGGCATTCGCCAGGCAGGTGGCGGATGGCGGTTGGGACGGGCGGATTTGGATGCACGATTTCATGGGTTTGTTTCTCGTCGTTTTTGCGATGGTGAAGCTCTTTGATCTCAAAGGCTTCGCAAAGGGCTTTCAGAAATACGATCTCCTCGCAGGCGTTTCGAGACCTTATGCGATGGTTTATCCCTTTCTCGAGCTTGCTCTGGGATTGGGATATCTGTCGCAGTGGCAGCCGGTGACTGTCTACGTTGCCACCATCGTTCTTTTGGGCTTCGGATCACTGGGTGTCTTCAACTCGATGCGTAAAGGCGAGGATCTGAACTGCGCCTGTATGGGCAGTATTCTGGATGTCCCGCTCTCTGTCGTGACCCTGACCGAAGATCTTGGAATGGCAGCGATGGCTCTGGCGATGTTACTGTGAGCACCGTTTTTGGATTAGCCGTTGGCTGGGGAATTGGTCAACGCATCCTGAGAGAGGTCAGCTGACTTAGCGTATGATACGGCTCGCACCCCAGCAGGTCATTGACAAACCCATGCTTCGTAAATTCAAGACCATTGTCGTAGGTGATGGTTTTCCCATCGAATTCCTGCAAGGTCATGATCATCGCCTTCCTCCTGACAACCCTCGCAACCGCCCAAGACAAGGATCTCGGTAAGGACCTCGTTGATCTCATCACCGAAAACGACCTCGCCCTGCGCGACAGGGGATACTTCATCCCCCCCCGAATTCAGCCTCATCGACCTACCGGTCACCCTCGGCCACGAAGCCAAGCCCGCACCCCTCGTGGCGATTCGAGCCAAGACCGAAGGGGCCGAAAAAACCCTCCGTGAAGCGGGCGAAAAAGCCCGGAAACGGGGCGACACCCTCACCGTCGCACAAAAGGAGCGCTGCCGTTGGCACCTCGTCGCAACCAATGTAGCGGCCGAAAAGATGAACGCGCAGGCCGCAGCCGATCTCTAAAGTTCTGGCGTTAGGAGTCGTCGAAATACTGCGGGCGAAATTTGAAAGAAACAAAGGACAAGTGAGCCTGGAAAAAACCTTCGGCGACTTCGGGGCATTCATCGTAGAAAGTCCAAGCTTGGAACAGGATCAACCCAATTGGATCGACATCAGGATGGATCCCCGAAAAGACCGCAAACCCCTTATCCATCCTTGGCTCACGCTCTTAAGTTGACGCGAATGGCCGCAGGCCCTTGAAGGGTTTCGGCTAAAGCTCGGTGAGTTCTTCGGTGAACCCGGCGGAGAGGATGGGGAAGCGGCACCAGGTTTTGGGGTCGAGGTTTTGGTCATCGACGTGGAAGGAGACGGCGTAGCGTTCGCGCTTCCATTGGTTGCGGCACCAGAGTTTGAAGAATTTGATGGTCCAGCCTTTGAGCTGTTCCTCGCTGTATTCGGGGTAAACGATACGGACGACTTTGAGGACGGCGGCGGGGCCTTTTTTGTCGCGGATGGCGGCCCGTTCCATAGTATCGAGGACGGGGTAGGGCATGAGGTCGGCTTCGTCGGTTTGCTTGTCGGCCTTGGGCCGGAGCTCGGCGGTGGGCTGCTGATTGTTGATGGCGGAGAGGGCGGGGATGGGGCCGGACTCGGGGAGGCCGGTGGTTTCCATCCAGCGGAGCCACGAGCGGAGGTAGTGTTTGTCGATGCCCGCGATGGGGCTGAGGCCGCCGGAGGTATCGCCGTCCATGGTGGCGTATCCAACGGCAGCTTCGGAGCGATTGGAGGTGGCGAGGAGGAGGGCGTTACGAAGGTTGGCAAACATCCAGATGCCGGGGGCGCGGACGCGGGCCTGGATATTTTGGCGGGTGATGTCGTCTTTTTCCCAGGAGAGCTGACGGCCAAGTACGGTTTCGATCGTCCTTTCGTAGGTTTCGACGAGGGAGTCGACTTCCCACTCGGCGTAGTCGCAGCCGAGGGCTTCGGCGACGGTGCGGGCGGCCTTGCGGGTGACGTCGCCACTGTTTTTGGTGCCTTGGTAGGCGCAGAAGAGGAGGAGCTTCATCCAGTCGTCTGTCTTCTCGGGAAGGTCGAGGTGGGGAAGGCGTTTGCGAACCTTGGCTTCACCAAGTTCTGCGAGGGCGAGGTCGAGCATGACTTTGGCGAAGCAGGAGACGGCCGCGGAGTCGGCACCGCCACTGAGGGAGACGACGAAGCCGCCGGACCAGGATTTGCGAAGGTAGTCGAAGTAGGCGAGGGCCATGGCGCGGGTGAATTCCTCGTCCTTGGACATGGGCGGGACGGGTTGGTGGCCATCCCAGCGGGCGACCTCGGGCCAGTCGAAATCAAATTCGATTTCGGAGAGGCCGCGGACGTCGATTTGGCGGCTCACGGTGCGGGCCTGGTGGAGGCGGTTGCGTTCGATATCGACGGCGCAGATCGCGAGAGTGGTTTCCTGGAAGGAGAGGCGGGGGCCTTCGGCGATGATGCGTCCGGCGGAGGCGATGAGTCCGCCGCCGTCGTAGATGGCGCGTCCGGCTTCGTTGCCGAGGAGGTTGGCGTAAACGTAGGCGGCACCAAAAGCGCGGGAGCCTTCGACGACGAATTGTTCGCGGACTTCCTGTTTCCCGAAGGCGAAGTGGGAGGCGCTGGGGTTGAGGATGATATCGACTCCGCTGCCGGCGAAGAGGCGGCCGGGGCGGTCGGCGACCCAGGCGTCTTCACAGACTTCGAGGCCAATGCGGACGCCGCCGATTTTGAAAATGGGATCTCCGATGGGGAGGTAGTGATCGCCGAATTCGTCCTCGACGATGACGCCTTCGGGCCAGGCGTGGAACCAACGGGGTTCGTAGTGGAGGCCGTCTCCTGCGAGGTTTTTCTTAGCGACGAGACCGCCGATGGTGCCATCGACAAGGACGGCGACGGCGTTGTAAACGGCGTTTTTGACCCAGACCGGGAGGCCGACGGCGACGACCATGCCCTGGGTTTCTGGGGCGATTTGAGTGAGGCTGGCCCAAGCGCGTTGGGCGAGTTCGTGGGAGAGGAATTGGTCCTCGCAGCCATAGCCGGTGATGGCGAGTTCGGGCAGGCAAAGGACGGTGACGTGAGCTTCGCGGGCGTCGGAGATGCACTGAAGGATGCGGCGGCGGTTGCCGCTCCAGTCCATGGGAATTTGGTTGAGGCAGCCTGCGCCTACTCGGATGGTGTCAGCCATGGCTTAGGCTAACCTGTTCGAGTCGAGAAGCCAACTGGTAAGGATGGTTGGTCAATGCTGAAGGGTGAGCGGTGGTTTTGTGGACACAGAGGCTCGGAGAACACAGAGGCTCGGAGAACACAAAGGGGCGCAGAGTTTTTTAATTGTGGGACCAGCCGTGGATGGTGACGGGGGTGCGGGGCATTTTGAGGAGGACGCGGGCTTCCTGTTGCTTGATTTTCATTTCGCGATACAGATCGCGGGCCTGTTCGTAGTCCTCTTTGGCTTGGTTGTAGTTGTGCTGTTTCAAGGAGAGTTCGACGGTCGCGTCCTGTTTTTCGTCGACGATCTCCCGCATTCTTTCAACTTGCCGTTCCACCAACTGGAGCTTGGTTTTCAGAACCTGTTTCAGGGTGACGACTTCGGCCCGTGCGTTCTCCAATTTTTGATTGGCTTGCTGTTGGAGTTGGATGATTGAGGGGTGATCTTCGCCCAAGCTTGAGGCCGTTTTGATCTCGACTTGATTCTGGAGGTCCCGGAAAGCGCTGTAGTAGGTCGTGACCTGATTTTTAGGAAGGTCCATGCCTGCCGCCATTCGGACGATATCCTCATTGGGAGTGTTCATGATCTGTTGAATCTGGATCGTGAGCTGATCGCGCATGGTTTCGAAGTTGTCCAATTTCTTTTGGACTAGGCGATACATCTCTTCTTCGGTCGCCCCGACAGGGTTTGAACTCCGGCCATCGAAGTAGGGGATCCCGTATTGCTGGATGAGAACGGTGAGTTCTTTGCGATGATCCTGGACGAGATCGCCCTGATTGATCAGTTCGGTGTCGAGGGCTTCGAGTGAGGAATGGGCACGTTCGACTTCGAGGCTGTTTCGGTGAGCGACATAGGCGGAGATGACAGCTTCGGCGATGCGTTTGGAGGTTGCGGCGTCATCATGATAGGCGCTGAGGGTGATGAGATCGGTGCCTTCGATCATCGCGATCCAAAGGGCTTCTTGAATCACTTTTACGTCGATTTTGGAATTGGCTGCCGCTTCCGCGATCACAGAATTGGCAGAGATGATGGCGATCTGGTTTCTGAGAAAGTTTGCTGGTTGCTCCTGGTCGGAATCAGGATCGTAGGGGCGGGTGAAATGGATTTGCAGGGTGGCGCTACTGTGGTGTTTGGCGTGGGGCTTTTCCTTGAGTTCGGTCGTCAAGGGAGAGTCCGGGGAATCACAGGAGGGGGTGAGGAGGGAGAGGGCGCCGAGGAGGGGGAGATATTTGAGAGCTGAGAGCTGAGATCTAAAATTGGAGAGGGGGGAGGAGATAAGGTGTTTTTGGGTCATGGCTTGGCGGGGTTAGTGGCTTGGGAATTGGGAGTGTTCAAAAAAGGGCGGGACTTGGGTTATTCCGAGCTTTGGATACTTGTATCTTCTACGTTGGGAGCTACGAGAGGTATTATCGACCATAAAGGCACGATTCGAGGAACATCGAGAGCGCCAAGAACAGTATCGAGCCGAACGAGATCGTGACCACCCCGCACCCGCTCCGTCGTCGAAGCCGGAGGGCAAAGTGAACCCCAAACCCGGGTCGGAGGTTCGCCCCAAGTAGCGGGTGGCAGATCTTTGATCGTTCTCTCTAAAAACCATGAAGCGTGTTTTGAACATCCAGCTCAACCCACCCACTGAGATGCTCGCAACTTGGGCCTACGCAATTCCTGACTGGATGATCTTCGCTCTCCTTGGCCTGCCGGTCATTCTCGTGGGCGTCGCCTTCTGGGGCCTGTCCTTAATTCTTTGGAAACCGTCGAATGGCAAAGAACTGTAGGAGAAACAGGAGGAGACAAACTGAATCTCAAATGAACTTCAGGAAGCAACCGGCAGAAAACTCATTTGAGAGAATCAGCAGAAGCTGAGCGACGCGACGCGGAGCTGAGTTGAATCTTGACCGCCTGGATTCGAGGTTTGTAAATTGCCCAAAGCCAGTGAGGGGGGAAATAGGGGGATACACTCAATCTCCGCTTCGCGGGGCTGAATGATCCTTACTGTTAGCCCAAGAAACACTCAGCATGACACAATGGGAGTAGCCACAAAAAATCGGAGGAAGATCGACGTCGATGGGCGATGCTACCTGTGGTATGTCGCCGACGATCATCATGATTTTCCGCTGACAGTTGGCGAGGGGGAGCTGCTTTTGGCGTTGAACATTCTCTCGGATGATAAGCGCTTTGTTGCTCGTTTTCATCTCGGGCAGGGGAAGGCCGCAGGGCGACATATTACGATCATTGGCAGAGAGTTCGTAGGAGTTGACTCTTCTGGAACTTGGAGGCGCTTTCTATGCCCGAATTGGTGTGTTCAGCGAGCGATCACCCCAGTTGATGTGCGTGCCATTATCGAGTGGTGTAACGATACTCATGCAAAGCGATTCATGGTGGACTGCAAAGGATCACTCATGGAAGGGCAAGAAACCAAGCCAGGATACCAAGACGTGAAAGAGTGACGCTTTTCGCTCTGGGAGGTCGTTATTAGATTCAAAGGTATATGTTCGCTCTAGCGCGCATCCACCCTGATGTTGCGGGGTTGTTATTCCCGGTCTTGTTCGTCCGGGTCGACGGTGGCGTCGGCGTCGAATGATTCGAGGGTTTCGGTCATGGTGAAGGTGGCGGGGATGACGAGGAGGATGACGATGGCGGAGGCGAGGGTGCCGACGCCGAGGCTGATCGCCATGGGGACGAGGAAGAGCGCTTGCACGCTGGTTTCCAGGATCATGGGGGCGAGCCCCAGGAAGGTGGTGATGGCGGTGAGGAGGATGGGGCGGCAGCGTCGGGCGGCGGATTCGCGAGTGACCTTTTCGATGGGCATTCCGTCCTTAATGAAACGGTTGCGGGTGACGGCGAGGACGAAGCCGCCGTTCACGACCATGCCGCAAAGCGCGATCATGCCGAAGATGCTGAAGATGGAGAGATCGGCATTGAGAACGATATGTCCGATGACGGCTCCGGCGAGGCTGAAGGGAATGGCGAGTAGGATGATGAAGGATTGCAGGTAGCTGCGAAGGAGGGCGGCCATGATGGCGAAGACGGCGAAGAGGGAGGCTACAAGGCCCCAGCCGAGGCGGATCATAGCGTCGCTTTGCTCGCGCTGCTCGCCCTCGAAGGTGTAGCTGAGACCGGGATAGGCGTTCATGATGGCCGGGAGTTCGTTCTTCTCGAGGGCGGAGAGAACCTTGTTGCCGGTGGTGACTCCGGCGACAACGTTTCCAGTGATGTTGAGGACGCGTCCGGCATCGACGCGTTCGATGCGGAGGGGCGCTGAGGTGGTGATGATTTTGGCGGCTTCTCCCAGCCGGATCTCGCCCCCGCCCGGAGTCAGGACGAGGAAGTTCTCGAGCGTTTGGAGTGAGCGCCTTTCGGATTCCGGGAGGCGGACCATGACGCGGACTTCTTCGCGTCCGCGTGGCTGGCGGAGGGCTTCGGCTCCGAGGTAGGCATCGCGCACGGCGACTCCAAGGCTGGCGGAGGTCAGGCCGAGGGCGCGACCTTCCGGGGTGAGTTCGAACTGGAGTTCGGGCGTTTCGCGGCCGGAGCCCTTGCGGACATCGGCGGTGCCGGGATAGCCCGCGACTGCGTCCGCCACTTCATCGGCGGCCTGACGGAGGACGGAGAGATCGGGATGAGAGAGTTGGATGTCGATCTCAGCTTCGCCGCCGGGGCCCACGAGGTAGTCGAAGAAGATGGACTCGAGATCGGAGATGACCGGGAGTTGTTCGCGCCAGAGGTCGGTGAATTCCCGCCCGGTGATTTTGCGCTGACTCTGGGGAACCAGGGTGATGGCGACCTCGCCGACGTTCGAGCCTCCTCCACCGACTTCGACCCCCACGCTCGTGGTGATGGTTCCTTCGTTGGCAAGGGCGAGGGCTTTCTTTCCGGCCTCCTCGACGAGGAAGGTGACCTCGCGCGTGCGGCTGACCGGGGTGCCGGCGGGCATGGCGATTTCGGCTTGGATGAAGTCCGCTTCGATCTGCGGGCTGAATTTAAAATCGAGACGACCACTCGCGAGATATGCGCCGGTGATGGCGAGGGTTGCGGTGAAGAGGATGAGGGTGAGGACGCGGTGACGGATTGCGAAATCGAGCGCTGGTTTGTAGGCGCGGTCCATTCCGTTTTCGACGCGGTTGCGGAGGCGGGTTTGGAGGGCGTTTATTTTTTGGAAGAGGCGGTTTTTTTCGAGGCGACCAGCTCCGCTGGCGAGGTGGGCGGGCAGGATAAAGAGGCATTCGATGAGTGAGACGGTGAAGACCGCAATGACGACGGAGGGGAGGACTTCGAAGAATTGACCGGTTTCGCCGGGGACGAAGAGAAGCGGCATGAAGGCGATGACATTGGTGGCGACCGCGAAGAGGACGGGCATGACCATGCTGCGCGCGCCCTCGATGGCGGCGGAGATGCGGGAGTGACCTTCGGAGATTTTATGGAAGATTTCCTCACCGACCACGACGGCGTCATCGACCACGATCCCGAGGGTGATGATGAAGCCGAAGAGGGAGATCATGTTGATGGTGGCACCCCCGACGGGCAGGAGGGCGATGGAGCCGAGGATGGCGATGGGGATGCCGATGGCGGTCCAGAAGGCGACGCGGAGATCGAGGAACAATCCGAGGGCAAGGAGGACAAGGACGAGACCGAGCGCGCCGTTCTCCATGAGCAGGGTGATGCGTTCCTTGAAGTCGGTGGAGCGGTCGCGCGAGAGGCTGAGGGTGACGGAATCGGGGAGGGTTTTCTGGCGGGTTTCGATGAACTCGCGCACGGCGGCGGCCACTTCCAGCGGGGCCTGGCTTTCGGCGCTGAAGACGGAGATGGTGACGGATCGTTTCCCGTAGAAGTAGTTTTCCTCCTCACTTTCCTCGAAGCCATCGGTGATCTTTGCGATGTCGCCGAGACGGACGGTGGAGCCATCGGCAGCGGCGATGAGGGGGACGTCGCGGAATTGGATGGCCTTGTCCCGTCGTTCCTTGGTGCGGAGTTGTAGATCTCCTCCGGGGGTGCGGAGGGTGCCGCCGGGGACATCGAGGGCAGCTTCTCCGACGCGGTCGGCAACGTCGCCCAGGGTGAGTCCGAGGGAGCGAAGGCGGTCGCTGGGAATCTCGATTCCGATCTCGGGATCGCGGATGCCACGGAGTTCGACGATGGAAATTTCCGGTTGGGAAAGGAGCCCGGTTTCGATTTCGCGTGCGAAGTCGACGAGTTCGCGTTCGCCGATATCTCCGGCGATGGCGATGCGCATGACATCCTGACGTCGACCTTCGCCGAGTGAGATCACGGGCGGTTCGATTTCTTTGGGGAACACGGCGATGCGTTGGACGGCGGCGGTGATTTCCTGGAGGGCGCGATCGCGGTCGAAGCCGGGGAAGAGTTCGGCGGTGACGGTGGCTCCGCCTTCGGAGGCATTCGCTTCGAGGCGGCGGATCATTTCAAGGCCGCGCAGCTCGGACTCGATGGGGACGATGACGGATTGCTCCACCTCCTCTGGCCCGGCGCCACGGTATTTGATCTCAATCGTCACGGTATCGAGGACAAAGACGGGGAAGACCTCCTGCTTGATTTTGAAGATGGAAATGATCCCGACGGCGAGGACCATAATCATGAGAAGATTCGCGGCGTGGTGATTTCGCGCGAACCAGGCAAGAAGGCCTTTTTCTTCTTCGGGGTCCGTCATTTTTCGGGCGAGGGTTGGACGGGTTCAGGTGAGAGGGCCATGCCGGGAAGTGGGGCTCTGAGATCGGAGATGATGAGTGATTCTCCCTCGGCGATGGTGTTGGAAATGATGACGGATTCTTCGCGGCTCCAGAGGATTTCGACGTCACGAATGAGGAGGGTTTTGTCAGGTCCAACGAGCCAGATGCGGTTGCCTTCGCGGAGGCCGGTGCGGGGGATTTCGAGCGCGTCGGGGAGGTTGCCGGAATCGATCTCGACGCGGAGGTAGGTGCCGAGAAGGAGTGGTTGGGCGGGGTTGGAATCGAGAGGCTTGGGAACTTCGATGAGGACACGGGCCTGGCGGCCTTCGGCTTCGAGATCACTCAGCAAGCGAACGACTTTTCCGGACCATTCGAGGGGAGGTCCGTCATTTGCGGAGACGAGGATTTTGGCATCGGCTCCAGGTTGGTCGGCGGTGGGAAGCTTGATCCACTTGAGTTCGGAAAGAGGGACGCTGGCCTGGACCCAGAAGGCATCGGTGCCGACGAGGGTGACGAGGGCCGAGGAGGAATCGGCCAGCAATCCGGTCTCCACGGACTCCTCGATGACGACGGCATTGAAGGGGGCTTTGACGGAAGTGCGGGAGAGGTCGAGTTCGGCTTTGGCGACGGCAGAGGCGGCGCGTTCGAGCCGGGCTTCGGTGCTGGCTTTGAAAGGTTTGCGCAGGACGAGATCTTCATTGATGGCCGATTCGGGGAGGTCCTTGCGGAGTTGTTCCAATTCGCGTTGGGCGATGATTTGACGTCCGGCTTCGAGATCGATTTCCGAGCGGGCTTCCTGCAGGGCGGTGCGGGCTTCGCGGAGTGCGATTTGATAGTCGGCGTTGTCGATGGTGAAAAGGGTTTCACCTGCTGCGATGCGTCCGCCGGGGACGAGGGCGGGGTGTTGTGAAATGATGCGGCCGGTGATTTCGGGGCGGATGGTGAGGCTGCGCGCGGGGATGACGCTGCCGTAGGCCGAGACGGAAATGGGGTGGTTTTTTACGGGTGGGGAGATCGTTTTGACGATCTTGGCGGAGCGTGGTTTTTCCTCGGTGGTTTGGACCGGGGCGGTGCGCATGAGCCACCAGCAGAGGAAGGCGGCGAGGAGGACAATGAGCAGGCTGACGATTTTCCGTATCATGGTTTGGTAAGGGGCATGGGGCCGCCGAGAGCACGGTGAAGGGCGACGCGCAGGGTAAGGGCTTCGCGGCGCAGAGCGAGGGTGGAAAGTTCGAGGCTTTGGGTGGCGGCGAGGGCGTCGATGACCGGGAGGTAGTCGGTGAGACCCTCGCTGTAACGGCTGCGGGTTTCATCCAAGGTGGCCCGGGCGGTGGCGAGTTGGCGGTCGGTGAGGCGGATGCGTTCGGCCTGTTTGCGCTCGCGGACGAGGGCGGTTTCGACATCGCGGATCGCTTCGAGGTAGGTGTTGGAATAGCCGAGCAGGGCTTCCTCGAGCGAGGCGCGGGTGCGGTCGATTTCGGCTTGGCGGGCCCCGCCATCGGTGAGGGGTGCGGTGACTTCGGCGAGGATGGTAGAGGCGATGGAATTGATACTGCGGAGCGAACCGGCATCGAGCGAGGCACCGATGACAAAGCGGGGGAAGCGATCCGCGAGTGCCTGTCCGGCACGGGCATCGAGGGCGAGAATACGATTCCACTGCGCGAGGAGATCGGGGCGGTTTTTCAAGAGATCGGAGGGCACTCCGGCACCGGGTTTTCCGGGGAGGGACGGGAGGGTGCTGCGGTCATCGCGGGGACGGGTGCCGGGGGCACGGCCGGTGAGGACATCGAGCGCGTATTCGGAAGCCGCGAGTTCGGCTTCGGCGGCGGGAATGAGGGCGCGGGTGGCATCGAGTTGCCGTTCCTGTTGGAGGAGATCGACCCGTGAGGAGATTCCCTGGCCGACGCGGAGGCGGACGAGATCGAGAAGGGTTTCGTTGGTCCTCATTTGGTCGTTGAGGATTTTTAAGCGGGCCCGTTGTTCGAGGGTGAGGAAGCGGGTTTCGGCGACGGCGGCGGTGAGGAGCAGGCGCCCGCCGAGGGAATCCTGGATGGTGGCTTCGAGTTCACTTTGTTGGGCGGCGATGCCCGAGCGGGTGCGGCCGAAGACATCGAGTTCCCAAGAGAGGAGTTCGCCGAAGGATGCGGTCTTGCTTGAGTTGCCGGATGCGGAGTCGAGGGAACTCGTGGTGTTGAGATCGAGTTGGGGGAAGAGGGCGGCGCCTTCGCCACGGAGTGAAGCCGAGGCCTGACGGATGCGTGCGGAGAATTGTTTTTGGGAGAGATTGTTGCGAAGGGCGTTGTCGATTTCGCGGCTGAGCGTGGCATCTGAAAAGGTGCGCCACCAAACTGAGTTACTCTGAAATTGTGCGGAAGTTTCCTGGAAACGGATACCGCCGCCTACGAGCGGACCTTGAGGTTTCAAGGACGATTGTGGTGCGCAACCTGTGAAGATAATTGTCGCCAAGCCGGAGACCCATCGCAACATCACCGTGAGGGTTGTTGGCTGGGTTGGTGCGACGGTTTCTGGACGTGAGGATGGGACTTCCGCTTCATTGCCGCGAAGGTAGAAGGTGGAGGCGTTTTATCAAGCCGGGTGCACGCCGGCCAGGGATAAAGGGCGTTCGGTTGGGTGAGGCCGGCGCTTTAGGAGAGTTTGACGGCGGTGCCGTAGGCGAGCATTTCGGACATGCCCTGGGCGACCTGGGAGGTGGTGAAGCGGACGTTGAGGATGGCATCGGCTCCCATGGATTGGGCCTGGGCGACCATGCGGTCGGTGGCCTGGTTGCGGGATTCCTGAAGCATTTCGGTGTAGCCGGAGACTTCGCCGCCGATGATGGTTTTGAATCCGGCCATGAGGTCGCGGCCGATATGCTTGGCGCGAACAGTGTTGCCGCAGACGACGCCCAGGTGTTCGGTGATTTGGCGGCCGTGGATGGTTTCGGTAGTGGTGGTGATCATGTCATCCAGAGGGTAGTCGCTTTGGGACGGGAGACAGCTACAGAGTTGGGGATGTTTTGTAGTGAGGAATGGCGCTTGCCAGCAGAGGGATGATTGGTGAGTTTTTAGCGATGGAAAAGAGACGACTGGGAACGAGCGGGATTGTGGTGAGCGAGATCTGCATGGGCACGATGACCTTCGGGACCCAGGCGGATAAGGAGGAGAGCTTCCGGATCATGGATGATTCGGTGGAGGCGGGGATTGATTTCTTCGATACCGCCGAGGTCTATCCGGTGCCGCCTTCGGCGGAGTTGGCCGGGCTGACCGAGAAGTGGGTGGGGGAGTGGTTAAAGGGGAAGCCGCGGGAGTCGGTGATTATTGCTTCGAAGATTGCGGGGGCGGCGCATGGTTGGTTTTGTCCGCCGATCCGGCATGGTAAGGCGGCGCTCGACCGGGTGCATTTGCGGAAGGCTCTGGAGGGGAGTTTGCTACGGCTGGGGACGGATTATTTGGACCTTTATCAAGTGCACTGGCCGGATCACGGGATGCGGGCGGCAGATACCCTGGAGGTTCTCGATGAGTTTGTGAAAGAGGGCAAGGTGCGGGCGATCGGGCTGAGCAATGACAATTCTTATGGCGTGATGAAGAGCCTGGCGACGAGTGAGCTGGAAGGTTTTACGAGGATCGACACGGTGCAGAATAATTTTTCGCTGAACAACCGTCGGGACGAGCACGAGTTGGCGGAGTGTCTTCAGCGGGAGAAGGTGAGTTTGTTGCCCTACAGTCCTTTGGCGGGCGGGGTGCTAACCGGGAAGTATAATGACGGGGTTCCCGAGGGAGCCCGTTTTTCAGAATATTTGACGACTGGCGGGCCGCGTCAGAAGGCGATGGCAGGGCGTTTTGTGAATGAGAGATCGCTGGCTTCGACCCGGCGTTTTGGCGAGATCGCGAAGGGTCTGGGTATCGATGTCACGACCTTGGCGACGGCGTGGAGCAAGCAGCATGACTTTGTGGCTGCGACGATCGTGGGAGTGAGCAAAGCGGCGCAAATGGAGCCTATTCTCGCAGCGGCGGGTTTGGTGTTGGACGATGAAACTCTTTCGAAGATCGACGAGATCAGCAAAGAGATCCTTTATCCGATGGGGTAGGGGGCTTCGAGAGGGCTCTGTGGAGATGCTGGGTTGAGTTTCCTCCTTGACGGACGGGGGCGGCGCTCCCTTTGTTGTATGACACGCTTCAACAAAGGCGATGAGCGGTGCTGACGTTGATCTCCGATAATCGCGCCATCATTCGTGATCTTAGACACGCTCCTTGCTCTCCCATTTATTTATGAAACAACCCCTCTCTGCGGTGATGCAGTCCATGTGGACGGCACCCTTCCTTTTCCTGGCTTCTTCGTCATTCGTGTTGGCCCAGGACGTCGTGATCACGGAGTTCATGGCTTCAAATTCGACGGTCTTGCAGGATGAGGATTCGGATTACGAAGACTGGATTGAGATTTATAACCAGAGTGGTTCGCCGGTTGATCTCAGCGGTTGGCATTTGACGGATGACGCGGCTCTTTTGACCAAGTGGACCTTTCCGGATGTCGTTCTCGGCACCGGAGAGATTATGGTGGTTTTCGCTTCGAACAAGGACCGGGCGGAAGCTGGTCAGGAGTTGCACACGAACTTTAAGCTTACGAGTTCCGGAGAATATCTCGGACTGGTGCGGGCCGACGGGGTCACGGTTGAGTATGACTTTGGGGCCTTGTATCCCCAGCAGGTTACCGATGTTTCCTACGGTCTGCAGCAGACTACCACTGTGACCACGATGGTGGATACGGGAGCGGCGTTGAAGTATCACGTTCCGACAAGTGCCGTGGATGATGTCGATGAGGGCGTGAATCCGAATTCCTGGATTGGGACTGGCTTTGATGATTCTTCCTGGCCGAATGGAACGTCGGGAATCGGTTATGCGACGGCAACGACCGATGCCTATGACCCCTTCATTGCGACGGATGTGGAGAGTGTTCTCTTTAATCAATCGGGAAGAACCTCGGTTTACATTCGCATTCCTTTTTCGGTCATCAATCCAGCTGAGATTTCAAATCTGATCTTGAAAATGAATTACGACGATGGCTTTGTCGCTTATTTGAATGGCGATCCTGAGCCGGTGGCTGAGGCCCTGAGTCCGTCACCTGATCAGCTGAGCTATGCTTCGACCGCAACAGGCATTCACGACGATAGTGATGCGATCGTCGAGGAGCTCTTTAGTTTTCCCTCCTCCTTTCTTAATGTGGGCGCGAACGTGCTCTGCATTCACGGCTTAAACCGATCCGCGACCAGTTCGGACATTCTGTTTCTACCCAAGCTTGAAGGGACCGTGATTGGAGGCACTTCGACGGCGGCGTATTTTACGACGGCGACACCCGGGAGCGCCAATGTGGCGGGATCCGAATCTCCCGGTCCGATCATTAAGAATGTGACGAAAGATCTGATGCCACTCGTGACAAGCTCGGGTGATCTCGCGATTGAGGCAGAGGTCGCGCCCACGCTTAATGTGGTGAGTTCCGTGAGTTTGATTTCCCGCGTCATGTATGGCACCGAAACCACAGTCACGATGTTCGACAATGGGGCGGGTGGAGACCTTGTGGCCGGAGATGGGATCTACACTGCGACGATTCCAATTTCGGGAATGGCTCCGGGGGAAATGTTGCGGTGGAAGGTCACGGCGACTGATTCTTCAAACGTCGTTTCCAGGCAGCCACCTTTCCCGGATCCTGTCGACTCGGCGGAATATTATGGAACGATCGCAGCGGATCCTTCCGTGAATAGTTCCAATCTCCCGATTTTTCATTGGTTCACCTCGGACCCTTCCGGAGCAAATGCAACGAGTCCCGGTTCACGCGGATCCGTCTATTACCTTGGAAGATTTTACGACAATATTCAGGCAGACAGGCATGGCCAGTCGACCGGTGGATTTTCTAAGAAAAGCTACGACTTCGATTTCAATAAGGGAGATCGATTCCTCCCTTATGAGGGGGGTGTTCTGGCAAAGGATATCAACATGATCACCAACTGGGCGGATAAATCCAAGACCCGGAATACGATTGGTTATGAAATTATGCGGAATTCGGGGCATCCTGCCCACTATTCATTCCCGGTAAGAATCCAGCAGAACGGAGCCTTCTTTAGCACCGCGGATTTGATCGAGGATGGAGATGACAAGTACCTCGACCGCGCCGGGCTCGATGAAAATGGGGCTCTCTATAAAATGTATAATCGTCTCGATTCCTCATCGAGCGGGGTGAATAAGAAAACGAGAAAGGAAGAGAATAACAATGATCTCACGGCCCTCGTGAATGGTCTCGGCCAGTCCGGCGATGCCAAGCTCAGGTATGGATACGACAACATGAGCATCCCGGGGACGATCAACTATTTGGCGGCGCTGGATATGACCAACAATCGTGATCACGGGCATAAAAACTACTACGTATTCCGGGATACCGAGGGGACTGGCGAGTGGCGTCCCCTGATTTGGGATATTGATCTCTGCCTGGGTCGCAACTGGGTGAGCGGTCCGGCTTATTTTGATGACACCTTTACTAATAATGCACTTCGTGCCGGACCGTCCAACCGGATGAAGACTTTGATTTTCGATGACCCGGTGTTGAATCAAATGTATTTGCGCCGGATGAGAACCTTGATGGACCAGATGCTGGGCCACCCTTCAATGCCCGTGGACTATCTGCAAACGCGGGTGAACGAGCTCGTTGCGCTCATCGATCCCACAAATGACAACCCTGCCACGGGATCTGATGACGCCGATCTCGATTATCAAAAGTGGGGATCCTGGGGGAACCAGAATGCGATGCGGCCTGCTTCCAACCGGATTTTGACCGAATTCATCCCGACCCGCCGGGCACAGCTTTATGGCTTGGGTGAGATTCCCGGGTCCCAGCCGGTGGCAGCGCAGATCAATATCGGCACGATTGATTTTAATCCGACCTCATCCGGGGCGGCAGCTGATCAACGAGGAGAATATTTTGAGCTGACCAATCCCAATAGCTATGCGGTCGATTGTTCCGACTGGGTCATTTCGGGTGGAATTTCGATGATCCTGCCTCCGGGGGCGGTCATTCCAGCCGGGGGAGCGCTGCACGTCGGGCGGGACGCGGTCGGCTTCCGCAGTCGTGCGGTGAGCCCCAAGGCCGATGAAAAACGATATCTCGTCAGTGGCTATGGCGGTCAACTTTCGGCGCGTGGTGAGACCATTACGCTTCACGACAATCTCGCAAATCGCATTTCCACGGTGACCTATGCGGGTGCCGAGACTCCGGCGCAGAAGAGCCTTCGGATTGCCGAACTTCATTATGCTCCCGCCGACCCGACTCCCGCCGAGTTATCGAGCATCCCCACCCTGGGAGCATCGGATTTTGAGTTCATTGAACTGACGAATACGGGAGTGACGAATTTGGATCTGAGCGGGACCTCGTTTACCGAAGGGGTTGCGATGACTTTCGCACCCGGAACGATTTTGAGGCCGGGGCAGCGAGTGATTGTTGTTTCGAATCAAGCGGCCTTCGAGTTGCGATATGGAGCTGCCCATCCTGTCGTGGGCCAGTTCTCGGGCAATCTCAGCAAGGGGGGTGAACAGATTCAAATCGTCGACAGCGTCGGAGAGAATGTTCTCGAATTCAGCTACAACGACACCTGGTATCCCCAGACCGATGGTGCCGGGTATTCCCTGGTAATGCTCGATCCATCGGGTACGGCGGTGACCGATTTTGATGTTGCCGCGAACTGGGGTGTAAGCCTGGCTGTTGGTGGTGATCCGGGCGCGGGTTCTTCAGGGGTGGCCATGACTTTCGAGTTTTGGAAAAACCAGAAATTTTCGGCGCTGCAAGTGGCGGACGATTTGGTCGTGGGCCCCGCAGTGGATCTCGATGGAGACGGGTTGAATACCGTTTTTGAGTATGCCTTCGGGTTTGATCCCGAGATTGCCGAGGTGACTCCCGGGTATTCGGCGGTTGTGGTCGATGATGGTGGCTCTGACTATCAAACGATGACTTTTCGTCGGCGGACATCCTCTTTGGATCTCGTCTACACGGTGGAGGTCAGTGATGATTTGGTAGGATGGGATCCAGTGACGACGGTGGTAGGAACTCCCGTTGTCAATGGTGATGGAACGGAGACGGTGACCATTCGCGATGTATTAAAGATTATCGACCGACAGCAACGGTTCGTCCGCCTGCTTGTCACGATCACCCCCTAATTGTTACTCATTACCTGCAATCTATGCGTCGATTTTTCGTCGGGCTTTCAGCGGCACTTTTTCTGACTTCTTGTCAGGAAAAGGGAGAGGTGCATACCGGAGCGTCCGCAGCACCGATTCCGGATCCTTGATCCCAATCGATGGGAGACAGAGGAATTCTCTGAGTCGACAGCTGAAGTGATTTCAGAATGGAAGGCTTTCTTAAAGGGCGAGGCGGTCGATCTGCTTGAGGGTTCCAGCTCAGCGCTTGTGGGTCTTGAGTTTCAAGAATCCGGGACGGCTCAAACCGGGATCGTGCTCATCAACCTTTGGAATAGCTGTGAGTTATGTGAAGGGGAATTGACGATGTTTGCTTCCTCATCGACCGGGGGGGTGGGTGGCTCAGTGTCATTTACAAGGGGCCGGTGGATTATGACGTCTTGTTGAAGGACGTCTCCGAACTGGGGAAGGGGCCGGAGATCTCTCTGTCTTCAGCGGTTCCTTTCCAGGGGAAATGGGCTGACCAAGTTTTTGTCGCGAATCCCATCAGCAATGCGGTGACCTATCTGGCAGGCCGGTATTTCGATGACGCACGAGGCTTGCTGGAGGACTATCTGCAGGAAAACGGACGCCCTCCTGGGGTGGCGAATGAGGCCAGGTCCCATGCTCAAAATATGCAACAGGCTGAAGTCTATTACGTGCTGGGTGAGGCTGAGCGCTTGAGTGGATCTCCGGCGAAGGCGATTGCTCACTACGAGAAGTCATTGCAATACAATGCTCGCCAGATTCTCGTGTTGAATCAGGTGGCTTGCTTGCTGGCCACGAACGAGGACCCCGGGATTCGTAACGGAGCCAAAGCTGTCATTTACGCCGAGTTCATGATGCGCGCGCCCAAGGTCCCGGAGAACGTGAGCTTACCGAGCACGGTGGCGGCAGCCTATGCTTCGGCTGGCAAGTTTTCTGAAGCTCTCAAGGTGCAAAGGGAGCGCCTCCGCAAGTATGAGAAGAGTGAGTCCCTGACGGAATAAGGCAGTCTTCGCTCACAATTTCGCTTGCGTGATTGTTGCGTGCAACCATATTGGGTGGGTGAGCATTTTATCGAGAAATCAAGAGAGGATTTTGGGTCGAAAGCCTGAGGGGATGGCGGCTTGTCTTTTGCCGTTTGAGCAGGATGGTTCGATCGCGCGGAGTGCTTTTGAAGATGCGGTGCGCCGGACCGAAGAGGCCGGGCTGAAGTGCGCGGTCAACATGGACACGGGTTACGCGAACTATCTGACGGATGAAGAGCGGAATGATGTTTTGGATTGGACCCGAGGTGCCCTCGGGGACGGAAAGCCTTTTGTCGCCGGAGTCTTTGTTGAGGGGCTTGAGGGAGATTTGCTGGATCTCTACCGACGGGGTGCGGATGCGATTGCGGAGCGGGGTGGAACGCCCATTGTGTTCCAGACGACGAGATTTCACGATTGGCCCGCCCCAAAGATTATCGAACTCTATGCCGCGATCTGCGAGCCCTACGAGTCGGTGTTGGGATTCGAGCTGGGAAAGATGTTTGCGCCGAACGGGATGATTTATTCCGAGGAAGTGATTCGCGGATTGATGGGGATTCCCTCATTGAATGGAATCAAGCATTCCTCGCTGAGCCGGGGTGAGGAACTGAAGCGCTTGGCGTTGCGGGATGAGATCCGGCCCGATTTTCGAATTTATACCGGGAACGACCTGGGCATCGATATGATCGAATATGGTTCAGATTACCTTCTCGGTTTGGCGGCATTTTGTCCTGAGAAATTCGCGGAACGTGACCGCCTCTGGGCCGAGGGTAATGAGGCTTATTATGAGCTGAATGACGCCCTGCAGTATCTCGGCAATGTGGGATTCCGCGATGCCGTTCCGGCATACAAGCATAGTTGCGCGGTGTTCCAACACTTGCTGGGACGCATTCCAAGCAGTGAGCCCCATTCAAAATGCCCCCGTCGTCCCGAGTGGGAGGCGGAGATGATGAAGGACTGCGCAAAACGTCTCGGCTACACTGTATGATGAAAAAGAAACCGACAAAGATTACGATGGAGCAGGTAGCGGAACTCGCAGGAGTTTCCAAGGCGACCGTTTCCAGGGTGCTTGGGGGTTCGTCGTTAATCGGCGATACGGTGCGCGAGCAGGTTCAAAAAGTCGCGGACGATCTCGGCTATGTCCGACGCAATCAAAAGCGGCACGCACAGCGGTCGATTCTGACTATCAAGTTGGTGCTCCCTCCGGTGGCCAACCGGACGTCCCAGCTCTTTTATAGCCTGATGGATTTGGTCGATGGTTTGAGAGAGGGCCTTCAACCTTCGACGGCAAATATTATCGTCGAAACCAGTGGGCCCGACTACCAGCCCTTCCGTCATAAGAAGGGGGGCGAAGCCGATGCTTTTGTTTTTGCTTTCCACCGGCCTGGTGCCGAGGTGCTCAATGAGATTGGTGAGCGTGGAATCGCCTGTGTGGTCTTAAACCGAGTGGTGCGCGGGGTTCGGCAGGTCGTGAGTGATCATCGCCACGCGCTGGGGCTGATTGCGGAGCATCTCGCCGAGAGGGGCGTGACGGACAAATGTTGTTTTGTTGGGTATCAAGGAATTGATGATGTGTTGCGGGCCCGTCTGCAAGGGTTCGAGGATGGTTGTCAGCGATCGGGGATTTCTTTTGATGCCGAGTTGGATCTCTGGGTCGCTCCGAGTCCCCAGAAAATCACACTATCCGAGGTGAAGAATTGGCTCAAACACGGGGTAACGACTTTTGTCGGCGTGAACGATGTGGTGGGGGTGATTCTCTTGCAGCATCTGCGCGGATTGGGATTGCGGATTCCCGAGGACGTCCGGGTTACGGGATGTGACCGGGGGCCGGTCCGGGGAATCACTTTTCCCCGGTTGACGACGGTGGAGCTCTCGATGTTCAAACTTGCGGAGCATGCCGGGGAGTCCCTGCAGTTAGAAATTGTGGAACGTAGCGAGGCGGCCCTGGCGACCCTGGTGAAAGGAAACCTTTTGGTAGGGGAAACGACTTAAATCATGAATTATTCAGATCTGGCAGTGCACACATTCACGACCAAGCCGTGGACGATGAGCGAATGTATCGAGGGGTATGCCAAGCGTGGTATTGGTGGAATTTCGATTTGGCGGGAAACGCTGGAAGGCGAGGACTTGTGTTCTGTCGCGCAGCACCTCAAGGACGCCGGATTGGAAGGAATCTCGTTGGTTCGGGGTGGGTTCTTTACCGGAAAAACGGCCAAGGAAAGGGCGGATGCCCTGGAGGTGAACCGTCAGGCAATTCGCGAGGCCGAGCTGCTGGAGCTTCCTTCGCTGGTCCTCGTTTGTGGAGCGACGGTCGGGCAAAATCCTCAGGAAAATTACGCCCAAATTCGTGATGGCATTGGTGCGATCGCGGACGAGGCGGAGCGGCATGGTGTTCGCTTGTTAGTCGAGCCTTTGCATCCGGTTTATGCGGGGAACCGATCGGGGATTTCCTCGCTGAAGGTCGCCAATGATCTGTGTGAGGAGCTCAATCACGGCAATGTGGGGATCGCCCTGGATGTTTACCATGTTTGGTGGGAGATGGATTTGGCGGCGCAGATTGATCGCTGTGCGCAGGGCGGTTGGCTGGACGCTTATCACATCTGCGACTTTAAGCCGGACCAGGAAGACCTTCTGTTGGATCGCGGGATCATGGGGGAAGGATGCGTAGATCTTGCCGGGATCGATCGCCTGATGGGAGAGGCTGGTTTTGATGGCCGGCGCGAGGTGGAGATCTTTTCAAAAAAATGGTGGGAGCGGGATCAGGATGAATTCCTCGACGAGATCCTGGCGGCCTACGACAAAATTTACGACATACAATGAGCACAGAAACAATTGGAATTATCATGAACGGCGTCACGGGACGCATGGGCACCAACCAACACCTCATTCGCTCAATCTTAGCGATTCGCGAACAGGGCGGGGTGAAGCTTGAGGACGGCACCGTCCTGATGCCTGATCCCATTTTGACCGGACGGAACGAAGAGAAGCTGAAAGCGCTCGCTGAGAAGCATGGAGTTGAAAAATTCACCACCGATCTCGATGCCGCTCTGGCCGATGACTATTACCAGATCTTTTTCGATGCTTCGGGCACGCCCTACCGGGTGGGCTTCCTTGAGCGGGCAATTGCGGCCGGGAAGCATATTTATTGCGAGAAGCCCACGGCGGTTGATCCAGCGGAAGCCTTCCGCATTGCTGATGTTGCTGAGGCAGCAGGTGTTAAGAACGGAACAGTGCAGGACAAGCTGTGGCTGCCTGGCATTCAGGCCTTTTTGAAACTGCGCGATGAGGGGTTCTTTGGTGAGATTCTCTCGGTTCGCGGAGAGTTTGGTTATTGGGTCTTTTCTGGCCACGATGAAGGCCAGCCAGCGCAGCGTCCGAGCTGGAATTATCGCGAGGAAGATGGTGGCGGAATCATCATTGATATGCACTGTCACTGGCGCTATGTGATCGACAATCTCTTTGGAGAAATCACCGAGGTGTTCACACATGCTGCGACCCATCTGCCCGAGCGAATTGATGAGGACGGGAAGCCTTACAAGTGCACCGCGGATGATTCGGCATATGCTTTATTCAAGACCAAGACGGGAGTGCTTTGTCAGTTCAACTCATCCTGGGATGTGCGGGTGCGTCGTGATGATCTCCTGACGATGCAGGTCGACGGAACAAAAGGCAGCGCCATTGTGGGTCTGCGCAAGTGTTGGGCCCAGAGCCTCGAAAACACGCCGCGTCCGGTTTGGAATCCTGATGTCGATAGCCCGATTGATTTTCACAAGGGCTGGGAGGTTGTCGATCCCGGTCCCTGTGATAATGCCTTTAAAATTCAGTGGGAAATTTTCCTCAAGCATGTTGCCAGGAATGAGGAATTTCCTTGGACCTTGCGCGAAGGAGCGAAGGGTGTGGCCTTGGCTGCCAAGTCCTGGGAGAGCCATGACACGGGTGCTTGGGTGAAAATTTAGTTTCTCTCTTGTGCGTGACCTCTGTTCCGAGACAGGCTTCAGGATCTTTCCTATGGAGACACGCGTTCATTTGCCCGAAACCGAGAAGCCTTCCTCGATTAAACATGTGATTTCGGCCCTGAGTGATCAGGGCCTGGAACCCAAACACGATAAAAAAGACTGGGGGGATTGGATCAATTTGCCGCCTCACAAGACCGTGATCAGCATCGAATCACTCAACGGGATGACCAGTTCCGCGACGATTGAGTATGCTGAAGGCGAGGATGACA
Source organism: uncultured Verrucomicrobiales bacterium (assembly GCA_963925135.1). Classification (GTDB taxonomy): domain Bacteria; phylum Verrucomicrobiota; class Verrucomicrobiia; order Verrucomicrobiales; family Akkermansiaceae; genus SW10. The sequence goes on from CAWUTG010000106.1 coordinate 35,212, forward strand.
CGCTGGAGATCCCCATCATCACCGCCTTCCGTGATCTTGGTTGGTATGGCACCGACGAGGACGGCGAATACCTTCTTTAAGGAAGTTTTCCGGAGGGTGCCCGTAAAGTCGAGGAGTGAAGCCTTATTGGGGGTTCTCGGAGTTGGTTTGTCGTGCCGCTGTGGAGTCTGGACCGTCGGTCAGTGTTCAGTCCCCTAGACAATGACCCAGACGCCGCCGAGATCCGCGAGGTCGTGAGAGAGGCCATCACCGGGACAGTCGATGAACATGAACCATCTTGATCTGTCTGGTATGCTCATTGCGACGGACATAGAGCATGACTTGGTTGGGACTGTTCTCCCGGTGATTTTCAGAACCGGGTGAGACAATGAGTCAGGTTTTTTTCCCGTGGTCCGGGTTTCTCTCTTTTTTGTCGATTTCCTCATGCACTGCCTGATGAATTTCGTGTTCGAATTCTTCCCGGGCACGTTTGAATTCGCCCATGCTTTTGCCGAGGCCCCGGGCAAGTTCGGGAAGTTTTTTAGATCCGAAGAGAAGAAGGGTGATGAGGAAGATGAGCATCATCTCCTGTCCACCCAAGGTGCCGAGGAATGCGAGTGTCGTTGTCATGTTTTTTTATGAGGATGTTTCGAGGAGGTTTCCGATAGGAAGGTGTTCACGCCCTTCGAGGGTCATGAGTTTCTTGAGCATGATTTTTTGGTAGCGGGCACCTTCGACAGGGCTCATGAGAGCTCCGATTTCGAAGATGTGGGTGACTGCCATGTCGAAGCATTCTCTTTCGAGCCCCATGAGCGTTTGGTGAGCTTCCTTCAGTTCGTTGGCTGTTGGAAGGGAGCGGTCCGTCCATGTGGTAAGTTCCTTACGAGCAGCAAGAAGCCGGGCGGAGGCCTTTTGCATTTTAATTGCCAGACGATTTGCCATTTTAATTGCCAGACGATTTGCAGGATTCTTTCTTGCTGTGGGGATTTGGGTGGGGTAGGGTGACGGGGTGATGAAGAAATCGCGTCGATTTTTGGTTCCGAAGGACTCCTCAGGGATGTCTCCTCCGGTGGCGATATATCACGCTGTTACTCGCGTTGTGGATCGGCGGTTTGTTTTGGAGGCCGAGGAGAAGGAGCAGTTGCGGATTTTACTGCGGATGTAT
>CAWUTG010000107.1:0-8495 GCA_963925135.1 uncultured Verrucomicrobiales bacterium
ACTCCGGAACCTCGACTCCCAAAGCACTCCCCTCCGCCCGTGCTCCCGGTTAAACCAGCAGGTAAACCGCTGCAGCATCCCTTTAAAAAACTCCGAAAGCGAATGCATCCGGTAAGAATACCGGACATGAATCGCCTCCAATGCCTCCTCTCCCAGCCGCACATTACGCGCCCGCTCCGCCTTCGCCAAATCCGCCACCCCTGGATAATCTCCAGAGATCAGCGCCTTCGCCGCCTCCATCTCCTTCCGAACTAAAGCCGTTGCATTTCGCAAATACAACCCGCCCAGCCTCCGCAAAAGCTCCTCATCCAAAAGCCCCAACGACTCCCCCTTCTCACACCCCCTCGGCACCTCCAACAGGACGTGCAAGTGATTACTCATCAAGCAATACGACAAAATCCGGCACCCCGAAAACCGCTCATACATCCGCAGCAGAATCCGTAACTGCTCTTTCTCATCGGCCTCCAAAACAAAGCGACGATCAACAATACGGGTGACCACATGGTATATGGCAACAGGCGGACACTCCCCCGAGGAGCCAGACGGCACCAAAAATCGACGTGGCTTCTTCATCACGTTGGAACCTTACCCACCCCGCCAATCCATGGCATCAATCATTCCTGCAAAACGTCTGGCAATTTAAATGCGGGCAATTTAAATGCGTCGCCCACCCAACCCGTGAGTCCAGGGTGAGTCCGCCCTTCATCTTCCCGGCTTCGTGCGAGTGGCATTTGAAGCACCTCTCTTTCAAGAGTGGTTCGACGTGTGTCGCAAAGAATTCGTCTGCCCCCAGGGTGTGGGCTGTCAGACTGAGGATGATGAGGGCCAAGCTTCTCATTTCCACCTCCGTTCATTGGTTCCGCTTCACTCCGGAATTACCCGAAGAGTTCGTGGACCGGTTTTGCTTTCACGAGTTCGCGGGGTTGGTTGAGGTGATTCATGACCATCGTCTCGGAGTCGATACCGAAGGCGTGGTAGATGGTGGCAAGGAGTTCGCCGGGGTGAACCGGGTCCTCGACGGGGGCGGATCCGGTGGCGTCCGACTTGCCGTGAACGTAGCCGCGTTTGATCCCGGCACCGGCGATGATGCCGGTATAGCAATACGGCCAATGGTCTCGACCATCGGCACTGTTGCCATTGCCGGAGGTGCTGACGCCTTTCTGCGGACTACGGCCAAATTCACCCACCGCAACGACGAGGGTTTCGTCGAGCAAGCCGCGGTCGTCGAGATCGGCAATGAGGGTGGAGAGGCCGTGGTCGAGCATGGGTCCGCTCTGGTCCTTGATGCGCTTGGTGAGTTCAACGTGGGTGTCCCACGAGTGGTTATCGGAGTTGGCCACCTTGGGCCAGATGACTTCGACCACACGGGTGCCGGCTTCGACCAGACGGCGCGCGAGGAGGCAGCTGTCACCGAAGGTGTTTCGGCCATAGGCTTCTCGGGTTTTATCGCTTTCTTGTTCGAGCGCGAAAGCCTCGCGCGCGCGACCGCTCACGATGAGGTTGAGAGCGCGGTCGTAATATTTATCGAGTGAGTAGTTTTCGACTGCTTTGTCGATGACTGGCATCTGCGCATTGATGGCGCTGCGGAGGCTGGCGCGGCGTTTCAGGCGGAGCGAGAAGACGTCGGGACGAAGTTGGAGGTCGTCGATCTTGATGCGGGACATTTTCTCCATATCCATGTCATCCCCGCCTGGATAGAGGGTGTAGGGATCGTATGATTTCCCGAGGAATCCGGCGGCCCCTCCTTTTCCGACGACATTACTTTCCTGGAGCGGGCGGGGGAGCATCACGAAGGGAAGCATGGGCTCATCCATCGGGCGGAGCCGGACAAGGTTGGAGCCAAAGTTGGGGAAGTCCTTCGGGCTGGGTGGTTCGAGTTGACCGGATGGACTGACCTTGTCGGTGGTGTATCCGGTCATCATTTGATAGATCGCGGCGGTGTGATTAAACAAGCCGTTCGGAGTGTAGCTCATCGAACGGATCATCGTAAACTTGTCGTTTACTTTTGCGAGCTTCGGCAAAATCTCAGTGAAGTGGATGCCGGGAATTTTTGTGGGGATGGAGTTGAAAGCGCTACGGACGTTGTCGGGAACGTTCTCTTTGGGATCCCAGAGGTCGAGGTGGCTGGGCCCTCCCTGGAGATAGACCATGATGATGCTTTTGGCTTTTCCCCAACCCGGAGCGCCGTTTTCTTTTTTCTCTTCGGCGAGGGCTTTGGCTTGAAACAAGGTGCCGAGCGACATCCCGAGCATCCCGGAGCCCCCCACTCTTAAAACATCGCGTCGGGTGAATCCGGCGTTCGGGTCGCAGACGTCTTTTCCGGCTTGTCCTGGAATTCTAAACATAATGTTGGTGGGTTTTTGGCTATCGGTTGAAGAGGAAGGCGGGGGTGTTTATGAGAGCCCAAGTAAGATCCTGGGCACTGGTAAGTCGACGCCTGGTCAGTTGTTGGGTGCTAAGTTCAAGGTCGTGTTGCAAACGATCATGAAGTGGATCTGGGCGCGGAACCCTTTCGAAAGCTGCGAGCGAATCGCGGAGATTCTTCAACTCCGGATCGACAGGCAGGGGGGGCATCGCGGCGGCGAGTTGGTCTTGAAGTGCTTTCCAACTGGCATCGTTGTCGCGGAAATACTTGGTGAGTTCTTCTCCTTGTTTTACGTCACGGTTTTCCCGGGCAATGTCGAGGATGGCTTTGATCGGGTCGGGCATTCCAAAGGAAAGGGGGCCGGATTGGGTGGTGACCGCGAGCCGGAACTTTCCAAGGGTGTGGGTTTCATCGTACGGCTGCTGGAGAACAAAGCGGAACACGGTGCCACCTTCGTGGGCGACGGGCGTCTCGATCATGAAGATCGCGGTGTGGTCCTTTCCCTGTTGGTTGGCAATGGCCCACCCATTGTTGGGCCCGCCGGGCTGTCCATCGATGGCCTTGGCGACTTCGTAGTTTGCTTGACTGAAATCCGCGCGCGCCGCGCTGAATTTTACGGGCGTGAAGGCTTCAGGGTTCGATGCCGGAGCAGCCTGCATTTCGAATTCTCCGAGGACGAAATTTCCGTTCCCCCGGCCCGGTCCGTTTCCGGGAAGGCGGTCGTCGGCGAGGGCTTCCAATCGAACTGCGGTGATTCCCGCGAGGTCGGAGTTGGCGGAGAGAGTGTAAGTTGTTTTTCCATTGTTGCCGGTGGCGATGACGGACTGGTCGGGCTCAAGAGTCAGGATGGCTCCGTTGGTCGACTGGAGGTCGGCAGGAGTGAGTGTTGCCCAAATGGAGTTGCCGGTGGATGCCAGTGACTGCTCCCAGGTGGCGAGTTTTTCAGGGAGAGTTTCGTTGTATGAATTGATCGTTCCTTCGATTTTCACGATGCGCTCCTGACGCATTTGTTCCTCGGCATCGAGGCGTGGCTTGATCGCCTTTTCGTGATCCACCACTGCGAGTCTGGCGGCGGCGATATCGTCCTCGCGCTTCTTCTCGGCGACTCCGAGAGATGGGTCGCGATTTTGTAAATGTTCGGAGAATGCTTTCTCAAGAGTGGCGTGGTCTTGGTCGATCCCCTCTCCGAAGGCGGACAGGGTAGCGGTGATTTCGGCTTCGACCGGGGGACGGTTGAGAATGCGATAAAAAAGTTTTTCGATCATCTGGCGATCGTCTTTGCTGTCGTTCGCGATCTTGGAGATTGTGTTTTTGGGATCGGCGATGGCATCGCCCACCGTGGGTCCGCTGAGAAGGGCCATGATAGGGCCAAGCTGCATCTCGTTGCTGCGCTCGCACTCGCAGGAGCTTTCGCGAACCGGGCGCCCGAAGTTTGCGAGAAAGCTGTCCGGCAGTTCGACTCCGACGTCGGGCAAGGAGGCCGCGCGGGTTCCGGCGGGAACACCGGGGAAGCGGCTGCTGGCTCCGGTGACGAGGTGAATGGAATCGTAGAGAACCTCGGCGGGAAGACGGCGCGCTTTCGCGTGGGAGAAGTTGATGGTGTCATCAATGTTCCATTCGTTGGTATCGATATTGAGTTGGTAGGTGCGGGATTTACAAATGACACGCATCAGTTCACGAACGTCGAAGCCGCTCTCAATGAAGTGCTTTGTCAGCCAGTCCAGGAGTTCGGGGTTGGACGGGGGATTGCCTGCGCGAATGTCATCGAGGGGTTCGATGATGCCGATACCCATCATGTACCCCCAGATCCGGTTGGCGTAGCTGGAGGCGAAAAAGCGGTTGTCGGGCGAGATTATCCACTCGGCGAGGTTGTCGCGGCGACCGGCTTCTTTGTTTTCGGTGTGCGCTGCCGGGTAAGGGAAGGTGGGTGCCACGACTTCGCCGGTGCGTTCGTGGGTCACTTCGCCATCGTCCTTCCGATAGACGATTTCGTAGAGTGGCTTGGCTCCCTCGACCGCGGTGCCGCCGATCTTGCGCTCACCGCTGGCGGGATCGGCTTTCAAGCCGACCTGAGCGAAGAAGGAGGCCATCTCGTAATAGTTGTCCTGGGTCCATCGTTCGAAGGGATGGTCGTGGCATTTGTTGCAATTGAAGCGGGTGGCGAGGAAGAGGTGGGTGGTGTTCTCCATCGTCTCCTCCGGGGTACGAAGGATCTTGTAGTACGAGGCGGCGGGGTTTTCCTTGTTCGAGCCGGTGGCGGTGATGACCTTGCGGGCGAACTGGTCGTAGGGGGTGTTGTCGGCGACTTCCTTGCGAATCCATTGGCGAAATAATTTGGCACCTTCGGGCGCGAGGAACTTGCGATTGACCTGGAGCATGTCGGCCCACTTGTTGGTCCAGAATTCCACGAACTCGGGGTTGCCGATCAGGGAATCGATCAAGGCGTCGCGTTTGACCTGGGAGTGTCGCACGTCGGAGAGGAAGGACTTTACCTGTTCTGGATTTGGCGGAAGTCCGGTGAGGTCAAGGTAGATGCGGCGGATGAAATCGATGTCGGTGCAGATTTCGGAAGGCAGGGTTTTCATGCGTTGCCACTTCTCGGCGACGAGTGTGTCGATCTGATTGAACTTGGGTGGGTCGGTCCAAACGAAGCCGCTGCGGTCGCCCATCGCGGTGACGGTGGTGGCGGCGTAGGCTCCTTCGTATCGGACGAGGATGGGGGCTTCACCACGGCGAATGACTTTGACGAGGGCCGGGTAGTCTTCGATGGCTTCGGCGACTTCGCCGTTGCCGCTGGTGACGATGGCCTCGTTGGTGACATCGCGAGTCTCGCCGCCCGGGTAGGTTGCGACGACGCGTATTTGTTGCATCGATCCAATGTTTTGGACGACGGGATTATGAGGGTAGACCTCGATTTTGAGAACCTTGGTTGGGGTCTTTTCCAATCGGGCCCCCTTGGCGATCCAGGAACGGACAATCTGATAGTAGTCGTCGTGTGGCGTGGTGAGTTGGCCGCCTTCGTGCGGGACGGCCGAGGTCGCCTTGAGAAGCATGAGGCTGTCATCGGGCGAGGCGAGGTTGACCCGGCGGGAGGCAATGTCATCGGTGAAGGCCCGGACGTCGTACATGGGATCGTAGCCGCGGAGCGAGAGTTTGAATCCGTTTTTTCCGTCCTTGGAGCCATGGCAGGAGCCGGCATTACAGCCCAGCTTTGCGATGACCGGGTTAACGTCCTTGGTCCAGGAAAGGGAGGTGTCTTGTTCCAGGCCGGAGACCGATACCTCGATGGCAGCGCTCTGGCCATCGATTGAAAACTGGATTTTGGTGGTGCCATTTTCCGACCCTCGCACAATCCCGGTTTTTGAAATGGTGGCTCCGTTTCCCTCGACTTGTTTTTCGACGAGGCGGGTGACGTCGATGATGTCGCCGGAATCGAGGGTGGCGGAGACGATGATTTGCGCGTAGCGGAAGGGGCTGTTGATGTTGATCACCTCCGGTTCGACCCGGAGGTTTGTGATGGCGCGACCCTCGGGGATTTTTTCGAGGTCGAGAGGCTTCCGTTTGTTCAAAGTGGCGCTTTTCGCCGGATCGTGTCTGGCGAGGGTGGGTTCCGGGGTGATCTCAACGGGAAGAAAGGTGGTGACCGTTTGTCCGTTCGAGGCGTCGAGAAGGCGAATCGTCCCGTCTGCTCCGGCGGCGGCGAGGCGGGAGCCGTCGGGGTTGAAAGCGACGGCGTAGATTCCGCATTCCTCGACCGGGAGGGCTGCGAGAGTTTTCACGCTTTCCGCGAAATAGGTCTTCAGTTTGTTGCGCATCTCGTCGTTGCGCTCGTGAGTGGGCTGCTTGATGATCTCGGCGATCTCCTTGGGAATCTCTGCGGTGGGATCGACTTCGTAGATGTGAATGGCGCCCTTGCCGTTGAGGCTGCTGCCGGCTGCGATTCGTTTGGCGTCCTTCGAAATATCGACAGCGAAGATGCGTCCTTCGAGCGGAGGAAATTCGAAAAGGAGGTTGGCGTCGTCGCCTATCTTGCGGTCGGTGTTGCGGAAGATGCGGTAGAGTTTCGGGATGCCGTCGGAGCCACCGACGACGATTTCGTCGCGGGTCGGATGCATCACGAGCGCGCCGATTCCTCCCTTGAGGGCGTTCGGGGTGATCGAGGTGATGTTGTCGATGAGGCGTTGGGTTTTGAACTCGGTGAGTTTCGCGGTCATGTCGCGGCTCACCGAGACGACGTGATCGCCTTTCGGGTTGAAGGCTGTGTCGAAGACCCAGTCGTTGTGGCCGCCCTGGAAGAGGACTTCTTTACCGGATTTGGAATCGATGGCGCGCACGGTGTTGTCCGAGCAGCCGAAGGATATTTTGGAGCCATCGGGTGACCAGGCGGCGCCATAAATGGTGTCGAAAGTGACCGGGGCCGAGAGAGCGAGGGACTTCTTCGCGACATCCCAGACCTGGACTTCGCCCATGCGGCCGGGGAGGCCTCCGGTGACCGCGAGATGTTTGCCATTGGGAGAAAAGCGAACCGATTCGATCCGCTCGGAAAGTCCCACGAGGCGGGCGACGCTTCCAGTGCCATCGGCCTGATGGAGAAGGACCTCGTGAAAGCCGGAGATGGCGAGAAGGCTTCCGTCGGGAGAGAAGTCGAGTGAAGTGATGACGGGAGGTTTGGTGTAAACCGGAGGGTGTTCCTGGTCGTAGCGCTGACGGGCGTTTTCGGGAGTGTCATCGATGGCTCCTTCGGTGATCCAACGACGGATCAACGCGACCTCGAGCTCATGAAGCGGGTCTTTCTTCTTCGGCATCTCAGCGTCGCCGTTTGAATCAGGGGTGATTTCGGTGAGGAGATAGCTTCCGTCCGGACTGCCGGGAACGATGGCAGTGCCTTCTTCGCCGCCATCGAGTAGGCGATTGAAATCGGTCATGACATAGCCGCCTTTGTCTTTTGACGGTTGGTGGCAGCCGACACAGTGCGCCTGAAAGATCGGGCTGATGTCGGTGTGGTAACTGAGGGGTGGGGGGGACTCTTCTGCGGAAAGATCGTTCGAGGAAAGCGCGAGCAGGCAGCAAAAAAGAGAAAAGGGTCGGTGGAACATGGCTTTCAGATTCAGCTGAATTGAGAAGGGAGATAGCGAGCTAGGTTAGGTAATCTGTAGGGGTGGGCAAGATAAATAGAAGGCTTGTGAATTCAGGGCGATCAAGCTAGGGAGAGGAGGCGTTCGCGGTAGGTGCGGTTCATGAGCGCGCGGCGACGTTTTGCCGGGAGACTGCCTTTGATTCCGGGGTCTTCTTTGAGGATGTTGAGCACGATGCGTCGCACTGTTCCGAGGTTCTTGGCGGCGTTGGCTTTGCGCGTTTGGTTGTGATCTTCACGGAAGCAGGTTTCCGATACCCAGTGGCATTGATTTTCGATACTCCAATGCTGGCGGATCGCTTTTTTGAGATTCAAGTGTCGCAGTGAGATCTCAAAGTGATCGATGACTTCTTTGTGCGAGTCACAAATGGCACGAACTTAAGGGCGATTTCATCTGAAATCCCCCTCATAAAATAAGACGAAAAGCCGGGTCGGGTACGGTTTGTAAGTGTGACCAAACAACCCGTCCTCACCGGCTTTCCGTGCACTGTTTTTGCCACCGCCAAACGTCGCACGCAAGCATCCATTCAATCGCTGCGTCGTCAGTTTTCCAAAGACAAAATTAGCGGATACTCCCAGATCTTTTCCCCGGCCTTATCGGTAGATTTCCTGCATGCCCACAAGCCTGAGGGGAGAGATCGGCACTTCAGTTCCCTCACCGTATTTTGGGCTTGGATTGCGCAAATCCTCGAAGGCAATGCCAGCTGCACCAAAGCGGTCAGCTTTGTCCAGGCGTGGTGCCGCGTCCTCAAACTCCCTGTTCCAAGCAAGGACTCCAGCGCCTACTGCCGGGCGCGCGGGCGTCTCCCCGATGCCTTCCTAAAGAAAATCGACGTTCGTGTCCGACAAAGCCTCGCCCGCAAAATCCAGTCCCGTGACCTCTGGCGGGGGCATGTCCTCAAAGCGATTGACGGCACCTCGGTCACCCTGATGGACACCGAAGCCAACCAAGAAAAATATCCCCTACACAGCGGTCAAAAAGAAGGCTGCGGCTTC
>CAWUTG010000108.1:0-39308 GCA_963925135.1 uncultured Verrucomicrobiales bacterium
AGAGCATTATAAGATTGATCACCTGACCCCTGTTTTTACTTCAAGGAACTCCACCTCAGTCGAGGATCAGTATCCAGCCCAACGACGATGTGCGCTTGGTATGGAAGGGCTTTCAGGCTCTTCGTGATAACCGCTCCGCCCAACGGAATTCAGATACCGGAACGAAATACAACATCTTTGTGCGAAACGACAATCTTTCCGGCCCGTTCACGATGGTGTTCGGCAATCTTACGGCCGGAAACAACCCCACCGGGGGGGCGATTGGAATCGATGAGACGGCGATCGGCCTTTCCAAGGCAGGCCTCGACGGCGTGTTAGGGGCAGCGCAGAGGGCTGCCGCTTCTTCAACATCGAATTGAAGGAGCTTGCCCCGCGGACTGATGCCGGTCGTCACAAGTTGACGGTGCCAGCGGGGCATCCGGCGCGGAGTGAACTCACTCGCGCCGTACCGGCCCGTGGTCGCCGAGCAGGAACATTTTCCGGTGGAGGTCTTTTTGGTCGCCCCGCAGTTCGCTAACGACGATCCGGGCATCGGGGTTGGCGTTGCGCACCAGGGAGCCAATCAGGTAATCTGTATTCTCAGCCGACCTCAGGCTGGACTCCTTCGTCCATTTCAGCCCGCCATCAATCGATTGCCACCAGCAGACCTCGCCTTTGCCCGAGACGGTCTGGGTTAGCAACATGTTGATCACCAGCGGCGATTCGATGAAGAAATCCGCATCCTGACTCTTGGCCTCCTTTGTGATGACGCCCGGCCCCTGCCACGCTTCCCCGGTCCATCGGTAATAGCGCACCTGGCCGGCACCCTGCCGGTAGAAGACGTGGGGATGGCCGTCCGCATCCACCCGGCAGATGCCGGTCCGCACGCCTTCCTTTCCGGTGTCGTAGACCAGCGTGTTTTTGTCTGCGGATTCCTTGGTGATCGGCAAGGTCAGAGGAACCCCGCGCACATTCCGCCATGAGTCGTCCGCGCAATTCAGGGTCATGAAGTAGCCGTTGTAGCGCGGCTTTTTGTGCCCCACCACCGCGCACGGGTGATGATTATAGGTAACGGCAATCGTGTCACCCTTCCCTTCATGGAACCACGCATACCAGGCATCGTGAATGTTCGGGTCAGCCGTCTGCGGCTTGCTCTTGAGGATGGAAACCGGTGGTGCGAACGTCCGGGCGTGGTCGGTCGATTTCTGATAAACCCAGTCGCTTCGATGCGAGCCGTGCCGGTAGAAAAGGTAGATGTCGCCGTCGGACATCTTCACGAACTGGCTATAGGTGCCGGAGGGAGTAATGTTGTCCAGCACCTCCCACGAGGAGATGTCCTGCGGGTGCTTGGAGACGACGTGGATTTGTCCGCCTCCCCCGGGGGTTCCGAGCGGATTGTTGCCGAGCAACCAGCTCCCGCCGTGCCCCCCGAAAATCAGGTGAATGTATCCTGTCCCATCGACAATGAGCGCCGGCCGGCCATGGTTATCCACCTCGTCGGAGTCGGTGGGATCCGTCGATTTGCCCAACTGGCTGGTGCCGGCCTTGACCGGGCCGGCCCACTTCCGCGTGGCATGATGATAGGCGCATACGTAGGGATCTTCGTGGGGCCCTTGGTAGGCGATGTAGGTGACGCCCTGGTAGAATTCGGCACACGGGTGCTGCATCGTGCTGACCGGCTTGCCGAAGCCGTTGTCGGCGAAGAAATCCACCGGCTCCGCTGCCGCCAATCCAGCGCTCAAGACGGAGGCCAGCAGGAACGCGCCGACCGGTGATCCGGCTTGGCGATGGCCGGGAAGTTTGGTGCTGGTAATGGGATTCATGGGGTTGTTGAACGGATCTTTTGGGGCCGTCCTTTCAATGCCGGTGTCCATGGTGCCATGGCACGTCGCACGATCATGTGACATTTAACCATTTGACATCCGGCGGCGAACGGTTTAAAAGTGCAAATGAGGATCATCACCCTACTCCTTGCTGCCGCGCTGATGTTCATCGGGCCCAGCGCGCTCTCCCAGATCAGCCAAACCACCACCTGGACCGGACTCGGGACCACCACCACCGTCGGAGCGGACGCCTACGGAAACTGGACCAATCCCGGCAACTGGACCGGCGGGATCGGGGTCAACCGCACGCTGCGGGTCAGCATTGGTGAGGTGACCGAGAACGGCGGGAGGGTCAGCATGAATCAGAACGCCGACAGCTTCACCACCAACGAGCTCTGGATCGGCACCCCCGACCGCACCAAGATCGGGGAGTTGATCCTGAACGGAGGCACCCTCCAGCATTTCTACGGAACGGATGCCTTGGGCGGCCTCAAGACCACTCGCATCGGCGACGGAGGCGTCGGGGTGCTCGTCCAGACCGGGGGCACCTTGTTCATGAATGCGGGGCAAATGCGGATCGGAAACAACGCCACCCAGGGAGGCCGGGGGCTCTACGACATCAGCGGCGGCACCCTCTCGACCGACGGCGGCCTGTTTCCCGGCGGCAATATTATGATCAACCGCAACGTGATTCACTCCGCGGCGAGCAACGGAGCGGAGCTGCGGATCAGCGGCTCCGCCAACATCGACCTCGGCATCGCCGTAACCGGAGGAGCGGCCCTTGGGTTCGGCACCGGGGATGGCTCGCCCGGCAGCTCGGTCCTGTCGATCATCGGGCCGGAGGCCACCATCAACATCGATTCCATCCAGATGGTGAATGCGGGGTTAACCGCCCTCTCCTCCGGGCCTTACCTCGATACCAACCGGATCCGCTTCACCTTCGACGAGGCCGGGGTGTCCACCGTCCATCTCACCGGGTCGTTTGCCTTCGATCCGGGCGCCGGCGAGGTCGAGGTCTCGGCGGTCCTCGCGCAGGGCAAGTTGGAGGTGATCTACACCGGCAGCACCGAACCCGCGGTCGGTGCCACCTTCGACCTGATGGTCGGCGACCTGATCCTGCAGGACCCCACCTTTGCCCTCGATCCGGCCGCTGCCGCGAACTGGACCCTCGCGATCGTCGGAACGCAGACTCCGGGCGACGCCAGCAACGACGTGCTGCGGCTCACCTTTACCGGCGGTCCGCTTCCCCCCGTCCCCGCCAAGGATCTGGTGGGTTACTGGCCCTTCGAGGTGGACATCACCCCGCAGCCGGACCTCTCCGGGAACCGTAACGACGCCACCCCAAACAGCGGGGCCACCTGGGTCCTCGACAGCGAGCGCGGCAGCGGGGTCATGGAGTTCGACGGCAACGATTCCTTCCTCGAAGCGCTGGACTCAGAGAGCCTCTCCCTCACCGGAGACTTCACCATCGCGGTCTGGATCAAGCCGACGGACTTTGCCGGTTTCCGGGGCATCGTCTCCAAGAGTGAAGCGCACCTCGCCTCGCCCTTCGACATCTACCTGAGCCAGACCAACGGCAGGGTCAACGTCTGGACCGGCAGCCCGAGCGGGTATGCCAACATCGACCCCAACATCTCGGTCGCCGCCAGTGAGTGGCACCACCTTGCCGTCACGATGACGGGCGGGGTGGTCCGGACCTACTACGACGGCGTCCTCGGCAGCACCGGCACCAACTTAGCCCCCTTGCTCGATTCCACCGCCTCCCTGCGGATCGGGAACCGCGACGACCTTACTGTCGACTTCCTCGGCCGCCTGGACGACGTCGCGATCTTCAACTGCGCTCTCTCGCCGGGCCAGCTCACCACGATCATGGCCGGCGATTTCAGCGAGTTCGGCATCACGAGCGACTTTGCGGTGAAAGACATCAGCGTCGCCAATGACCAAGTCACCATTACCTGGGAGAGCCAAACAGGAAGCCGCTACGACCTCAAGGGCAGCAACGACTTGTCCCTGCCCTTGTCGGAGTGGACCCTAGTGGCAGGTGACATTCATGCCATAGCCCCTCTCAATACCCTGTCGGTCCCGAAGCCGGCTGAGCTCTCTTACTTTTACGTCCTGACCCGCTATCCCGCCCCGACCGAGGTGCTGCTTGAGGAGGACTGAGCCGGGCTCGGTGCTCCTGCTGGGCTTGGGCGGCATGCTCCTCGCCTGGCGTCGACGCCGGGCTTGAACCGGAAAATTCTAATGAGCCGAAACGAGTGTCACGGCGACCGACGAGAGTGAACGATCAACCGACTCATGAAGTACCGGCGGCAGCGACTGCCGTGGCACCCTGCGCGGACATCACCACGCGGAGTCGGTGTGGAACGGCCGGTCGAACCACGATCCACCGCGCACGGTTTTCTGCGAGCGCCGCTTGCAGAACGCCATGGCTTCGCCCCAACTCCATGAAGCGTTCGTCTATTGCACTCATTCTTGGTGCCGTTCTGGCGTTGCCACTATCCGCCTCGCCGGCTGCGGAAAACCCCCTAATACCCCCCTCCGCTCCGGTCCAAGGGCGGCTTCAAAGCCCTCCCGCCGAAAGCAAATTCCTGCAGCCATTGATGGTGATTAGGAGTTTTGCGTGATCGAGGTCGATGCCTTGTTTCTGCGGGCTGCCTGAAGTATCGAAGAAGCCCATGCCCCACTTGCCAAAGGTCGCAGTGGCATAGTCGGCACCCTTTGCGACTTCGCCAATGGTGACAGTCTCAGCCGGGATGGGGAACTGCCCTTCGGGAGCGATTTCGTAGTTACCGCGAACCGGGCAGTGACCGGAATACAATCCCGTAAAGAACGAGGAACGACAGGGAGCACAAACGCTCGTCCCGCAATAGGATTGCCTATATCGCGTGCCCTCGTTGGAAAGTTGATCAAGGCGAGGAGTCGGGATGAGCTCCTGACCGTAAACACCAAGATCACCTTACGCGATATCGTCACTGAGGATGAAGATAAAGTTCGGCTTCTTCGCGGCAAAGAGCGAACAGGAGGGCAAAAGAAGAAAGAAAAGAAGGTTCATGAGGTCTTCAGGGAGAATGACAAATCCGGGCACGAAGGAAATGCCCAAGTATTCGGATTACCGATACTACAAGGAAAGCCGCACTACGATGAGACGGACATAGCAGGAGCCTCCCACATGAGGCAACGAAACGGTGACAAGATCGCGATCCTCGCTCTCCGGCAGGCGCACGGCTTCCACCACGCCCTCGCTACTCCAGTTTGCGAGATCCTCGCTGACCTGCACTTGCAGCACAACATCGCTCATGTTCGTTCTTTCAAAGTAGGTGAATGTTCCGCCCACGGGCACCGCCAGCTGGTTCTGAATCTCATCAGAGGTTCCCATGGCATATTCTAACAGAGCGCTGAGTCCATCACCGTCGAGGTCAGTACGACCGTTGCCATTGAAGCCGCCAAGGCCTCCACTGAAGGTCTTGCTGTCCCGCAAGGCCCCTTCGCTATCGAAGAGATCGATGGTTTCGCCCTCGCTCGAAAGCTTCCCCGAATACGGGCTCACCAAAAACCGCTGTTCCCCTCCTCGCGGGCTCAGTTGACGATTGCGAAAGGCCTTTGCGTTCGGAGTGACATACAATGTTACTCCTGCCGGAATCACCGTTCCCGACGGAATGGTGAAACTGACGCCCCCGGAAATCGTCCACCCGGAAAGATCCACCGCAACGCCATCTTGATTGAGAAGCTCGATGTATTCCTCCTCCTGGTTGTCCGAGACGGGATCGTCATCGAGTGTTCCAAACATGACCGCGGGATTGCTTTGAGCCGCGGGCAAATCGGGGACGTTATTGGCGATTTCCAAGCGACGCGCAGGCAACCATTCATCACGGAGGTGGGCAATCGCTTCCGACATTGATTCCACCGCTGGGTCCGTATTGTCCCAAGCGACCGGAACCGGGCTCCCGTCACCCCACGACCCCCACTTCTCGAAGTCACGTTGCGCATCCGAGGGCACGATCTCCGGAGGATCAAGCAGGGCCAATTGGGCCGCCAGCTTCACTTCCAAATAATCGCTCATTAGAAACTGATCCGAGAGCGTTCTCAATCGACGAAAAAACATGGCCCGCGTGTTCACGTTCCCATCAATGAGTGACTCCACCAAACTCACGCCGTCGGATGATTCCTCATGCTCGGTATAGCCGGTCGCGAAGAGATCATTGTCAAAATATCCACCGCTCGCGTCGCGAAAATCCCGCCCGAAAGTCAGGTCCATATCCCATGGCAGAATCGCCCATTCATCCGACTGGCCCGTATCGCGATAGAGGTAGTAATTCTTATCGTACATATCTGTCTGCATGTTGATGACGAGGGACGCGAGAGTGTTGATCGTCATTGGAAGATCGACATTGTCATAAATGTAGTCCCAGCGATCAGCCCCTTCCCGGTTGATTCCCCGGATGAAATCATGGAGGTCGGTGTTGGGTTCATCTTTACGAGTCTTCTTGGTCATGCCGTCATTTCCGCCGATGTCATCCACGAGGAGATAACTCTCGAAGGCTTTGTAGAGAACACCCTCCGGATTCAAGCCCGCCCGCTCGAGGTAGTGCTCATCGGCATCCTCCACCAAATCCGCCACACTGAAAAACAGACCGTTCTGCTGCACCCGCACGCTGAAGGCGAAGTGAGTGGGCACCCCCGCATCCCGCATGAGATCATAAGCCAGCGGCTGACGGACTTTGGCCTTGTCCCCCCAGTTCGTGATCAGGTCGATGTCCTTCACCCTCCTCTCACCCGGGTTCCACTGAAAGCGGTTGCCCGTGTTAAAATCGATGTTGAAACTCTTCTTCGCGAAGAAGAGCGTCGATTGCCCGTGCAGGGTGAAGGACACGTTGTCGTAATAGACACTCTTGTAGAAAATCCCGCCGCGAACCGGTTGAATAAAAGAAAGCAACCGGCTGTAAAATCTCGGCTCGATGAACCACTCAAGAACCGGAGCATTGCTCTCCACATTGGGATTCTGCACAGCGGTGCCGTAATACTCGGGTGAGTCATCGCGATTCCGAAAGGTGGGCGACTTGGACTGAATGCCCTCCGGTGAAAAAGCAGTGTATCGCCAACGAATCAAATCCCCGGCGTTCGCAGCTGGAATCGTGGCATTGTAAAAGCGCCCGTCCAAAACCATCGGAACCATCACCTCGGTCCCAAAGTTGATCCGATAGAACAAATTCACTTCATCCGCTCCTTCCACCTCGGCACTGATGAGCATGTCATCGCCTTCCTTTGGCCGCAGGGCACTCTTCATCACCAGGACAAAGTTCGGACCCGCCGCTTCACCGCCTGAATTCTCCGCGCCCGGAGTGGGCGTTGTGAAATACCCTTCGCCAAAATCACCCACCCCGTAACTCACATCACGAAACTGCACCGGAAACTTCGTTAAAAATTCAGTGAGCACCGTTATTCCATCAGCACCTACGAGAGCGAGATATTCGCCCTCGGCCGCGAGCTTGAAGTTCGCGTGCAGCTGCCCTGGAACCGCAACGCGATTTTCCCCGGAAGCAAAAACCACCAACCGCTCATCGGCCGCCAGCGTGATCGCAGGGAGCTGCCACTTGCGAAGATTGTTCGTGGCGTCAGTGAGATACAAGCCACCCAGATCCACGGCCCTCTCGTCCGGATTCCAGATCTCAATCCAATCGGAAGAACTCCCATCCTCATCCAGAAGCGTCTCATCATTAGACGCCATAAATTCCGAGATCACCGGCCCGGCCACCGCCTGCCCGATCAAGAACGCACATACCAGAATCCAATTAATTTTCCTCATGAAGTGAAAAGATAGTAGCTAATCAGGTCCACTGCAGACCTTTTGCCTTCCTCGAATCCGGAAAACAAGATGCGAATAACTTCAAAGAATGTTCCGACGCATTCACATTGAGGAAGAAAACAGATTGGCTCGCGAATCCGAAGCGGACTTCCGACGGCTGGAGAAGGAAGAGATTTCACTTCGCCGTATCAACACATTCACAGCTGTGATCTTTGGCGCTGGATTATTCTTTGATCTCACCATCGGGCACAAGTTCGACAAATTCATGCTCGGGGTTGCGATCACCTTCTTAGTTTTCAGTATTCATGGCTCACGCACCGCAGGAACCCGACTGCAGGAACTCCGCTCCCTCAAAGAATCCCGGAATCAATAAGTCTCCGGTAGGCACAAAACGACCTTGGCCCCATCGGAACCAAGGTCACTTCGGAGAATATTAGGCCTGGTGTCGTGCCTTACAGCTCCTTCACCATGACATTGCGCCAGTGGATTTCGGCACCATGGGTTTGAAGCTGGATCGGGCCGGTCTTGGGAAGCGGGCCAGCTTTATCAAAGTAGTTTTGCAAAGGCGCCTCATCCACAACAAGCTTGTCGTTGAGGCGAACGGTCACCTTATCACCGACGAGACGGATGGAGATGGTGTTCCACTCACCGACAGGATTGTCAGCCACGACGAGCGGGTCGCGGCCCTTGGAGCCGCCTGGATTATTCCAAAGCCCGCCCGAACCCTTCTTGGCATCGCCGTGCTTTCCGGCGATGTCCCAAATCTGAACCTGCGGAATGGCACGGAGATAAATCCCGCTGTCAGCGTTCGCGCCGTGCTTGTATTCCAACTTCAGTTCGAAATCGGCGTAGTTTTTTTCGGTGGTAAGGTAGAGTCCACTGCCATCGTTCACGAGGACGCCATCGACAACCTTCCAGTGCTTCTTGATGTCCTCGAGGCTCTTTTCCTTTTTCTCGGTTAGCTTTTCGGCAGGAAGGGCCATCCACTTTGCGGGATCTTCGGTCCCGAGGCCCCACCAACCGTCAAAGTCCTTACCGTTGAAGATGGGCTTGAATTCAGCATCCTGGGCCAGGAGCCGACCGGCACAGAGAGTCGCGAGAAGAATGTGTTTGATCATGGTGAAGCACTTTACGTCCATCATGATCAAAATCACACAATCTTTTACGGAGAAACCCTCTCCTTGACCACAAAACCGATCACATTAGGGAGCATTTGGAGAATGGGGTGGCAAACAGCCCCCTGCACCAAGAGGCAACAGAGGGCTGAATTATTGTTCGAAGTAGAATCGGTCGTTGTGACGTTGTAGCGGATCCACAGTGAACCCCTTGACAAAGTCCCGGCAGCGGCCAGGCCGGAGATGCGATAGACCTGCTGGGGTCCAATACTGCCACCCAGTCCATTAGGAGTCCGGAAATCAGAGATGGTATTCCAAGGCCATACTCGGGATTGCTGATCGTATTGGAGGTGCCGCCTCCGTTGCGCTGCATCTGAAGCCAGAAGGCATCGAAGTCCACCGCAGGTGTTCCGGTGAGGTCGATCCGGAAAGTGACATCAAGCGAATTGTTCCCAATTCCACCCATATTCACGCCGCCAATGTTGGCATTGATCGGAGTCGTCCCGATGCTTCCAAAAATATAGTCGGTGCTGGCGGTAGCCGTTGTGCCGGTGCCCGAGAAATTCAGATCACCGGTTCCCACGCTGCCATCCCAGCCCCCAACAACGAAGGCCGCCTACATCTGTGGAGATAACGAAAGAGCCATCACCGCAAGCGAGGGAGTCAACTTGCGGGCTGATAAAAAGGACGGGCAGGGAATAGCTCGGGAAGTCTCCACCCGAAGCCACCTTGGGACGCACCATCCATTGAATCCGCTTGCCGGCGATCTTCACCGAGCGCTTCTCCTCCGAATACTCAAAAAACCGGTCACTCCAAAAGGGATTGGAAAGCAGGAGGACCGCCTCGATGATCCGCGCACTTTCCTGACGATTGTTGCGATGCAAGCTGTCGTAAATGAGCATCTTTCCAATCATCGGATTACGCCCTATCTTCAGAAATAGTCTCCTCGTAGTACAAGACATTGTCTGCCAGCCCCGCAATCCCTTTTCGGCGTTCAGAAACATGGGGAAATTCAGAAATTCGTTTCTTTGGTTCAGCGAGACTTAGGAGCTTTTTGGCCGTATCCACCGGATCCCCTCCCTTCGCAAATTCGGCGTCAAACTCAGCCCCTTTTAACTTCAGAAGATTCTCGAGAAAAAGATCCGGCGACGACGTTTCCTCTTTGGCTTGCTGATCGTCCAGAGGAGTCTCCAGCCTCGCCGGGTCATGCCCAAGAGCTTGGACATCCTCCTTGCTCGAATTCCCTTGTTCCACCTCCCCGATCGGCCCGGCACTCATGCTATCATCCTTGCAGGCACTTAGAAAAAACGCGGACAGCCAAAACCCTGAGGCAAGGATTACTGTCCGTAACAAGTTCATTATACTAATTTTAATTTCAGAGTGAGTGAACGAGTCCAAACAGGCTCCCTAAAGCCACTTCCTAATAGATGCCACCTTCCATCCCGGATCAAGCAACTTTGACGTTCAAGATGGGCTACTTTCGATTTAATCTCTGGAAGACTCTGCCACTCTGGAAGTCACCCGTCCGGTTGGCTCAATCGAACTCCTCTCAAACACCGTTCGCAAGGCCTCACCCTTTCGTGATTCCCCTTCAAAACCCCTTCTGGAACTTGCCTGGGAATTTTGAGTCCCACTGCGATCCGAAGCTTCAGGCTTCATGTCCACAGGCAACCTCTTGCCAACAAAAAGACCCATCAAAAACACCACAACGTAAGAAACGACAACGATGATGTTCGCGCCTGATTTTTCGTTCTTCACTATGATTGAGCTAACCCACTCCAGCAGACCTTTTCAACCAAACAATTGCAGATTCAGAAAGGACATCATCCCCCAACGTCAGCTCGACTAGCTCGTCACTCGACCGGCAAAAACTGCACAGCATCAACCACGACATATCCGTCAGCGCCCGCATTGCTGATCTCGACCGCACTCGTCTCTCCCGCGTTCAAATCGAACACCCCGAGCGACACCCACACTCCGTCAATCTTGCCCGGTTTGGTCTGGTCAAGATGAACGGCAGGCTTTCTTACTCCGTTCTGCTCCACCACCACCGGAACCTTGGTCGCCCGATTTCCAAAGGCAGGGTAAGCGACCCGAATCTCATACTTCCCAGACTTGGGAAGGGCCGGTACGAAACGCGCAGTCTGCAGGACTTCCGCCTTGCCCCCATCGTGCCGATACCCGTCATCGACCGATGGCTTCGTAGCCGAACTCATCGCGTCGAAGCCTTTCAAAATCGCCTCGGAATCGTCCACCACCATTCCCTTCATCGTCTTCGAGTTCAAAATCACGGTGCTCACCTTGCGGGTCTTCCCCTCAAATTCGAGCACCTGCTTCAACTCCAACAAGCGCGGACGCAACTTGGCGTAGTCGACCTCCTGAACCGGAATCTTTTCATCGATCGCGATCGAAGCCGCCACTGCCGCACTTTGCCCCAGGGTCATAAAGACCGGCTCCATCCGGATCGATCCATATGCAATATGCGAGGAGGACAGACACACCGGCACCAGCAGGTTGGTGCACTCTTCCCGCTTGGGGCGAATGGCCCGGTAGGAAATCTTATACGGCCCGCCCGGAGAGACCTGGACGTCCCCTTCGTTCTTCACTTGGCCCTTCTCATCGATGTAACGCTGCACATGATGCGAATCCATATTGTAGGAACCCATCCCGATTGATTCCGGTGTCTCGCGACGCCGAAAGCAATCGAGCTCGGTGTTCACATAATCGCTCACCATCCGGCGGGCCTCACGGATGTAGAGTTGGTGCGGCCAATTACCGTTGTCGGTAAATTCATCCTGCGCCAAGCCCCACTTGCTAATGTTGTCCTGCAAATCCTTGGGCACCCGGGGATCGTTGCACAAAAACCACATCATCCCCTTTTGATAAACCTCGTGCTCCTTGATGATCTCGGCCCGACGCTCATAGCTCGCCTCGGGATAGTCGTAATTCATTCCGATGTTGTCGGTCGAGAATCCGCCATGATTATTGGTGTCCGTCTTGCGATTCGGCATCGGCTTGTGGTTGCCCCACACCGTCCGCCACCCGGCCTCGATATAGCGCAGGTAGAGCTCATAGCGCATGGGATCGTAGCCCTCGGGTTTTGGGAATGGCACCCGGTTCGCCGGATCATCCGTGAGACACATCCGAAAACAATAGGCCTGCACCCGATCGTCACCCTCGCCTTCCTTGCCCGGCCCTTCTTTCTGAATCCCCGGAAGAATTCCGCTCGAAGGATCACCCTTCTTCACGTAGCCATCGATCCCGTTAAAAAGCTGATGACTCCTCGCCCGCACGGTCTGCACTCCGTTCAGGGACTCGCCATATTTCGAGTTCGGCTCCCGACCCACATGGAAACTGACGCCCGCCGCCGCCAAAAGATCCCCTTCGTATGTGGCATCCACAAACACCTTCCCCTCAAAGACGCGGCCCGACTCCATTGTGATCGCCACAATTTGCGCACCATCCTTCTTCACCCCCGTCTCCCGGTTCAAGCGCTCGCCATAGACCACTTCGATGCCCACTTCCTTCAACATCTCGCGATACACCTGCTCCGCCACCTTGGGCTCAAAACCCCAGATCGCATCCGCCTTTGCACGATATCCTTGGTAACTTTCCTGTGGCTGGTTTTTCCAGGCCGCCTCCTTTGCATAGTGCTCGTGAAGCCGTTGATAGAACTCACGGGACATCCCGCCAATCACCGCTTTGTTGCCCGAGTCCGTCGCGCCCAATCCGCCCGAGGTCAATCCGCCGACATGCTGCGAAGGCTCGATAACAATGGCCGTCTTCCCCTCGCGCGCCATCTGCACCGCAGCCGTCACCCCGGCCGAGGTTCCTCCATAAACCACGAGATCATGAGCCCACGCCCATGGTGTCATCAATATCCCGGAAGCAACCACTCCAACAATCCGATTCAGCATCCCAAGTTAGTCGCACTGAAATAATGGGAGGTCAATTTCCAAAGCTTCTCCCGCACGGCCCGCCAATACGGCAGGCTGAAAATCTCCCCGAGTCAGTAGAATGATCCTTTACCAACTCCCTCCCTGTGAAGCCTCCGGGCCATTCGCGTTTTAGCGGATCGTCACCGGAGTATTCTTTGAAATCAAAGTGTGGAAGATGGCCGCATCCCAATTCGTCAAACGAATGCAACCGTGGCTGCCAGTGCGCCCAATCGTTTCCGGAACCGGTGATCCGTGAATGCCAACTCCGGGCCGATTGAGGCCCGCCCAGAGAATACCGACCGGGCTGTTCGGTCCCGGGGGAAGATTGTAAAAATCATCCGTCCGCTCGCCGCGACTGAGAACCCCTTCGTCGTGACGATACCAGGGCCAGGGGACCGAGCCGACAACACGCCACAGCCCGGCGGGAGCCGGATGTTGCGGGGAACCAGGGGTGATGGGAAAGGCCGCGATGGTTCGGCCCTGTTCAAGGACTTGTAGATTTTTCTGCTTGGAACGAGCTTCCGGCTCGGAAGCCATCGTTCCCAGAGCACTGAGATCCGCCTCGGCGATGATGTAACTCGTGTAAGGTTGGATGTGTCCGACCGGCAAAGGAGATCCCACCGGCAGTCCCCGAGCCTGCTGATAGAGAGTCGTCGCGAAGCCAAAGAGCCGCCACCACTTTTCCGGGCAATTTAAAATCACAGGGAATCCCTCAACTGCGGCACTTTAAGTCACTTTTACCCTTTGAACGCATTTCTTTTCAATTACGATAACGCTCTCAAAACCCATCCAATGAAGCGTCTTCTTCTCACCACTGCTGTCCTCTCGTTCTCCGGCCTCCCTGGCTTCGCCGGTCAAAACGCCGCCCCGTCATCCCATCTGGTTTACAATGATGCCAATTTTAACGGCGACATTCTCATCAACGAAGTCCGAGTTCCCAAGGAAGGCGAAGCTCGATTCACCTATTACGAAGCTCTCGGCTGGGGCGGCAAGGCAGGTGGCTACGCCGGCATTCAGGCCCACCCAAAAGCCCACAACTACATCTTTTCCATCTGGGATCACAAAGAACACCGCGCTCCCATCAGAGCTGTTTACCACGGCCCGGGGACCTTGACTGAAAACTTCGGCGGCGAGGGCACCGGCCTGAAGTCCTGGAACTTCGAACTCGGATGGGACACCGACGTTTGGTATACCTTGGTTACGCGATGCTGGGCCGTCAATGACCACACCTACTACGGTTACTGGGTGCGTTCCCACAAGACGGAAAAGTGGACCCACATGGTCACCATGGATGTCGCCGTGAAGGACGCATACTTCCAAGGCGGCAATGATTCCTTCATCGAAGATTGGCTGGAAACGGGTGACAAGGTCCGCACCACCCACCTCCGCAATGGCTGGAAACGAAAACTCAGCAGGGAATGGCACGCCTTCGGAAGCGCCCGCTATTCCGTCAACGCCTGGGATCTCGTCGAAGAAAAACGTTCCTTCAACTATCGCACCAATTGGAATGGCGGCGTCACCAAAGACGACGGCGGCGAATACTATTTCATGACCAGTGGCGGATCCGAAACCAAGCCCACCACCCCCAATCCCTCCACCCACTCCATCAAACGAAGCGAGAAAACACCCGCCTACGCTCCCATCAAAATCCTCTCGGCAAAGTCAGAGCTCACGTCCGATGGCAAAGCCACTCTCACCTGGGAACTCGATCCCAAAACGACCCCGCAGTTTGGCTACACCATCACCGCCCGTGATCAGGGAGGTCAGGAGATTCTCAAAATGGAAGCAAACGAAGCTCACACCCGAAAGGTAACTTTGGCTCTCCCAAAGGATTCAAAAACCCTAAGCTTTGAAATCCGCTGCAACGACATTTTTGACAATCAATCCGAGGGCGCTCTTACTAAATAATTCCCTCACCCGCTCTTAAGGGTTTTCAGCCCCCCGACCAACAGCCGGCCCCCCGTTCCAGGAAACATTGAGGCCTTGCTTAACGACGCCTATGCCGCCCGGCCCGACCTACGCGCTGCGGAGATCGCAATTGAAAGCGCTGTCCGTCGCGCCGGACTCGCTCAAGTGGACGCCTACAAACTCACTGCAGTCCTCGATACCAATGGCAGCGGCAGCAGCTTTGAAGCAGGGCCCGGACTGGAACTTCCCGTCCCTCTGTTAGATCGTGGCCAGGCCGGTATCCTGAGAGCCAATGCCATGATCGAAAAAGCATCCCGGCATTATCTCGCTCCTCGCAGTGATCACATCCCCGGCCGCCGAACCACCAGCCGGTCCACCCCCCGCGACCGTTGAAAATGCCCGCAACGAATCTGATCTCACTACGATCACCCTAACCCCGCTCGCCGAGAAACGGCTCGCGATTGCACTCGCTCCGGTCGAACTCAAAACAATTGCGCAGAGCCGCACCTTCGGGGGCGAGATCATCACGCCACTCAGCACCACCGGAGGAAAATCGATCTACTCACTTTTCCCGAACATGACTCTCACCGAGATCATCGCCCTCGCCGGTCTTCAGGTTGATGCCGATGCCCTCGTCGCGACCTCCCAGGTCGAGCTGGATGCAACCCAGGTCTCTCTAAATCGCACGGAAGGATTTTTCAAAGATGGTGCTGCAACCGCGAAAGATTTCGACGATGCCCAAGCACTCCGGGACCTCGCAAAAGTCACGGCAACCGCAGCGCAAAAAAAGCGCGAGCTTCTCGGAGAACCCGTCATGAAGGCCGGTAAAATCAACACTCTTTGGGTCCGCGTCTCACTCTACGTTGGTGATCTCAACCGTCTCAAAACGGACGGGCAGGTAATGGTTGGAAATCTTTCGGCCCGTCCCGGCGACCCCAGGTTACCCGCCAAAAAAGTCGAAGTCCCGGCCTTCGCCGTTGCAGCCGGGAGCGCCACCGCCGACCTCTATTTCGCGCTCAAGGAGGGCGAAACTACATTCCAGCCCGGTCAACGGGTGGGCGTCGCAATCCCCACTTCAGACTCCGGCAAGACCCTCGCGGTTCCCTGGTCCTCAATCATCACTGACATCAATGGGGGGACCTGGGTTTACACTAACATCGCACCCCAGACCTACCGGCGTCACCGGGTGCAAGTCCGCAATGTCATGGGCGACATCGCCGCTCTCGCAAGTGGCCCGAAGGTTGGCACCAAAATCGCCACCACCGGCGTGGCCGAATTATTCGGCACCGAATTCGGAGTCGGAAAATAAGGAAACGGCACCATGTTAAACGCCCTCGTCAAATCTTCCCTGCACTTCCGGGTGCTCGTCCTCGCGCTCGCCGCCGTCTTGCTGGTCGTGGGCGCCCAAACTTTAAAAAAGACGCCGCTCGATGTCTTCCCTGAGTTTGCACCACCACTCGTTGAGATCCAAACCGAAGCCCCCGGCCTCTCGACCGAAGAGGTGGAAAGCCTCATCACCGTCCCACTCGAAAACGCCCTTAACGGAACGGCATACGTCACCACAATCCGCTCAAAATCCGTCCTTGGCCTCTCATCCGTCGTCCTTCTCTTCGAACGCGGAACCGATTTACCGACCGCCCGGCAACTCGTGCAGGAACGGGTCGCCACGATCTCTTCCCGCCTTCCCTCAGTCGCACATCCCCCTCATATTCTGCCTCCACTTTCCTCCACCAGTCGCGCCATGAAAATCGGCGTCTGGTCTGACACGCTCACTCAGATGGAGATGACCGATCTCGCTCTCTGGACGATCCGCCCACGACTCATGTCCATCTCCGGCGTCGCCAATGTCGCGATCTGGGGACAACGCGATCGGCAGTTTCAAGTGCTCGTTGATCCCGACCGCCTCCGCGCCAATGGCGTCACGCTGGATCAAGTGGTTCTCGCCGCAGGAGATGCCGCCACGGTCAGTGCCGGTGGATTCATCGACACTCCCAATCAACGCCTCCCGGTCAAACATGCCAACGCCATCACCACGCCCGGGGAACTGGCAGACACCCTTGTCACCACGATTGGTGGGGCTCCCATTCGCATCGGCGATGTCGCCGAAGTGGTCGTCGGCCACCCTCCTCCCATCAGTGACGCCGTCATTAATGACCGGCAAGGACTTCTCCTGATCGTCGAAAAACAACCCAGGGGAAATACCCTCGATGTCTCACTGGAAGTTGAAAAAGCGATGGAGCTTCTTCGCCCCGGCCTCACCATTTTGGCCTCCCTCTTCGTGGCACTTACCGTGACTCCCGCGATGAGCCTCATCCTGCTCCCCGGCGCCAAGGAACGAACCCGGGATGCACCACTCGTGCGCTTTCTTAAAGCCATCTACCGACGCATCCTTCCCGCTTTCGTCGCCGTCCCTCGACTGGCCCTTTTCTTAATACTCGCCACTTTCGCCATCACGGGATTCGCCGTCACAAAATTAGGAGAAGAGTTCGGAGTCGGCCTCGTGATGCGGGGTGCCGAAGAACGACTCTCGCCCATTCTCATGACCGCGCTCTGCGCCTCCCTCGCCCTGCTACCGCTCATTTTTCGAGGAAACCTCCCCGGCCACGAGATCGAGTATCCCATGGCCGTCGTCATCGTTGGAGGCGTCGCAACCTCAACGATTCTAAACCTCTTCCTCATGCCCGCCCTCTACGGTTGGTTGGGACAAAAGCAGACGAAAGTAATACCCCGGTAACTCAATTCACATAAGGCCGCGCCTGCTTGATCTGCAGCGCGCCTGACTCCGTGATCTTGAACTCGATCTCCATCGCGAAATTGGAATTGGCCGACGCTCCGTAGAGGGAACGGAAGTGTTGATTGAGGACCCGCATCCGGTCCACCAACTCCAAAACCCGGGCTTGTGTCAAAACGGTCTCGCCCTGGGGCACCTGGTTGGAATACCGGATATACTGAATCTCATACCGGGTCGCCCCGAGAAGATCGGCCACCAACATTTCCTCGGGAATCGAGTTCGCGTCCGGATTGGTGACGAGGTTCTCGCCCGCCTGCACGTTGATGTAATAACCCTCCCAGTTTGGATCGAAAATATTGCGGGCCACCGCGACGCCATTCGCGATCTCATTCTTTTCATTCGGGTGCACTAAAATGCCCATCGCCGAAGTCAGATGGTCGATGCGGTAAAAGTCACGCTCTTCAAAGGCCCGGTAATTCCAAAGACTGGCCCAGACTTGCAGAACACTCTTCGTGAGATGGCCTTCGTCCGCTTTATGGGTGAAGGAATCGTAAAGTCCCGCGCCATTGAAATTGGTCGAGTCTTCAGTATTGGCACTGGATCTCAGCCGGGGCGTCACTCCGGCCGGAAAGCCCGCCTGTAAAGTCGCAAGAGCATCGTACATCCAGGCAGGCAGGGTGCTTTGCTTTTTAATGCGGGTTCGGAAAGCAGCCAGCATCGCTTCCCGAATCGCGGGATCACTCTGGAAGGACGGATCCGCCAACATCGCAGCGGCTTCGGCATAGAAGCCATTGTGCTTCATGAACTCGTCGTAAAAATAAAACGGAATGGCAAAACCATCCGGAGCGACCCCGGGAAAAAGTCGGCCTAGCTCCGCGACATTGGTCGCCTTACCTCCAAAGGCATTGCTCTTGCCAAAGGTCACTTGCGAAAGAGGGAGAATATTCGTTTCGCTGAGATTCCGATCCGGAAATGACGGCGCGGCCGGGCGAATGGACTCAAAGTAAACGTCCACTTCCGATTGCGTCGCCGCCCGGATTTCGAAACCCTCGGCGGTGACCCCATAGTAAACATTCTGCCCGATGAAGGGAGCAATCTCCGGATGAATCGCAGCATCGGCGATATAGGCATTCGGAGTGTTGTTCTGCTGGGCCTTCAGGTTGACGTGCGACAGCGGGGTCTGCGGCACCTCGGTAATAATTCCCGACACATATGTGAGATCATTGGGAAGATTCCGGAAGATGACAATGTCACGGGCCGAGAGCGTCTCGCTCCCGGTCGAGACCACGAGCCGGCCAAAGGCAGACTGCTGATTCATGGGCTGAAAGCTTGTGCTCGAAAAGAGATCTTCGGTCTCAATACTGTGAATGAACGAGTTCTTAAACTTGTCTTCGTTGGCCTTCTGAATCTGGCGCTGGGTCTCGCTTGGGGCATGGTAAGCGAGCCGTTCAATGAAGGGAGCATTCTTAGCAATGATGTCATAGGCGAGATCGATCCACTCAAAATCGACAGGATCCGTCGGCCAAAATTCAACCGTAAAAACCCCCTTCTCCCCGTCAGGAGCGGTGTAATTCTCGTGCTGCACGAGAGAGCCGGCCAGAAAATTCCGGGAACTATTGCTGAAGTAGGTTTGCTGATTAAATGACGAGATACTAATCCTGATCCCCAGGACGCCATAGGCAAAATCGTAGTGATATTCATGCCGGTTCACGTTGAGGAAATGTAAGCGGGGATTGGTCCGGATGTTGGTGATCAGAAATTTCACCTCCTTCACATTCTGGGCGCCGGGAAAATTATCTCTTCTCGCCAGTTGGTCGAAACGGGCTTGATTTAGGAGGTGAATATCACCGTCGTTGACACCCAGCGGATTCGCCGCATTGAGGGCATGATGAGCAGCAAGCTCCTGCAAATCATTTCGCCCGTCACCGTCCAGATCAAGGGGGCTGATCCTCGGCACCGTGTCGACCCGAAAGTATCCCCGGTCACCGGGCCTCACGGAATCCCTTAGAGAAAAATCACCGGCAGTTGCGGAACTCACATCGATCGCCTCCCACTCCACGAGGTTCTTGGATCGATAGAGAATAGAATAATGATCCGGGTTCTCAGCGACCGTAAGCTGGAACTTCCCGCCATCAGGCTGTAAAAGCTCCGCCTCTGTCTCCCCGGAAAGTATCCCAACGAGGCAGGCTGAAAATAGAAATCCCTTCATCATCGTGAGGAAGGTGTTCCCTGTTCCACCATTAATCAACTGCGAAACACGCTCCCGCACCGCCAATAAGACTCCTCTGCAACTTCGTGCGATGGCTGATCCATCAAAGGAGAAGCCTCAAAAGATGCGTCCATTTCGGCATTCTTTTCCTCCGCAATCTTCAGGAGGTCTTCGTAGTCGTAGTCTCCGGCTTTGACCGCTTTCAACCATTCAGCGTTTGGTCTCGGCAAAATAATCCGCCCCTCACGGGCAATATCTGTCGCCTGCTCCAACAAGCGCAACGTGTGCATGAGATTTTAAGAATCATAGCCACGTCCATGTGAAATGTTCGTTTCGTATCGGTCCTCATTTCGCTCACCCACCAGATCGAGGGCGAGGAATCTCCTGAGCTGGGTGACGAGGGGCAGGCGGCTCCCTCGGGTGAGCGGATCACCGGGGGAGCAAAGATGGGAAGAGTTCATGACTCGCCTAACCTGGACATTTTAGGGCGAATGTTTAACGGAAACGGGAGAACGCCCTAACGGTGCGCTTTCAAACTCCTGCGAAACAATCGCCCTGGCGCCAGCCTTCGTAAACCAGCCTAGCTCTTGCGCCCGCGAAATCCGCTGCTAAAGTCCCGCGTATGTCCAGCCAGCTCGGTCAACTTTTCCGCATCTCGACCTTTGGTGAATCTCACGGAGGCGGTGTCGGCGTCGTCATTGACGGCTGCCCTCCCCTCATTCCGCTCAACGAGGACGACCTTCAAATCGAACTCGACCGCCGCCGGCCCGGCCAGTCCGAAGTCACCACCCCGCGCAACGAAGCGGACCAATGCGAAATCCTTTCCGGCACCTTTGAAGGCAAGACCCTCGGCTCGCCCATCGCCATTCTCGTTCGCAACAAGGACCACCGTCCCGAAGCCTACTCCGAGATGTCCGAGAAATACCGCCCCTCCCACGCCGACTACACTTACGATGCCAAATACGGCACCCGGAACTGGCAAGGCGGCGGACGTTCTTCAGCCCGCGAAACCATCGGCCGCGTCGCCGCTGCCGCCATCGCCAAGAAAGTCCTCGCCCACTTCTGTCCCAACCTGGAGACCCTCGCATGGGTCAAAACCGTTCAAAATATCGAAGCCAACGTCGATCCCCTCACCGTCACCTCCGCCACCATCGAATCCAACATCGTCCGCACTGGTGATCCCGAGGCCGCCGAAGCGATGATCGCGCGCATCAAGGAAATCCGCTCCGAAGGAAACTCCATCGGCGGCGTCATCGAATGCGTCGTCCGCGGCTGCCCTCCCGGACTGGGCGAACCCGTCTTTGATCGTCTCGAAGCCGACCTCGCCAAAGCCATGCTTTCCATCCCAGCTACCAAGGGATTTGAAATCGGATCCGGATTCGCCGGCACCACCCTCAAAGGCTCGGAGCACAACGACCACTTCTTCATGGAAGGCCAAAAAGTCCGCACCAAAACCAACCGCTCCGGCGGCGTCCAAGGCGGCATCTCCAATGGCGAAGCGATCTCATTCCGCGTCGCCTTCAAGCCCACCGCCACCATCATGTCGTCACAGCCCACCGTCTCGAAAGGGAAGGAAGACACTGAGCTCAAGGGCCGTGGTCGTCATGACGCCTGCGTCCTCCCCCGCGCCGTCCCCATCGTGGAAGCCATGACCAACCTCATCCTCTGCGATCACCTCCTCCGCCACCGCGCCTTCTGCGGAGATGCCTAGAGATTAGGAAAGGTCCGCCAAATTCATCGCGCGCGATTGCCCCCGTTCATTGGTCTGCCAAATTTCCCCGGAGTCCAGGTCCAGCGCACTCAACCACCCGCCGCCATACGCGCAGGTGTCCAGACCCACTGCGTAGCCCAAATTCGTCGGCACATCGCCCTGAATGGTATGGCCACACACCACCGTCTTCCCTGAGACGTGGGCCTCCTGACTATAGAAGCGATGGTAATAATAAGTCTCCCGGTCCTGCTCATCCACCGGAATTCTAGCCTCCAACCCCGCATGCACCAAAATGTGATCCTCCAACTCGTGATACAGCCCCGCACTGCGCATGAACTCCCAATGCTCCACCGGCACATCCTCAAACTTCCCGCCGTAGGAATCGAGGGTATCCTGCCCGCCACAAAGCCCGCTTAAAAACCTCTCCCGATCATGCTTCGTTTCCAGGGCCCTGATCATCTGAATCTCATGATTCCCCATCAAGTGAACGTAATTCTCATGCCGCTTCTGAAACGCTAATAAAAAGTCGATCACCCCCTTCGAATCCGGCCCCCGGTCGACATAATCACCCAAGGTCACCACCAAATCATTCGCCCCCGGCCGCACCACCTTCATCATCGTTTCCAACGACTTCAAACAGCCGTGAATGTCTCCAATTGCCAGTCTCATCACGGGAAATGGAGCAGGGATGCTCCCTCAAGACAACCCGTTCACGTAACTTTCCTCCCCACACAAGCCCTGCAATCAGAAAATCACGTGGACCAAAGGTCTTTACGTGACCCAATCCCGTTCCCGTGCCACTTTCCCCCCGCCATGGAATCTCTCGCCCCAAACACCATCGTCGGCATCGTCCTCGCACTCTTTGCCGTGCTTGGTTTCTTGAAGAATTTCGTGAAGTTCTTCTTCAATCTCATCTCACTGGCCATCGGCGCCCTTGCGGGACTTTGGGGGTATAACAACGGCTTCAGCCTCGCCAAAAACGTCGTCGCCAAACCCGAACCTTGGATGTCCCTCGCTATCGGCATTCTCGCTTTCATCATCGGAGTTTGCTTCGTCCGCATGATCCTGGGCTTCCTCTCGGGGAAGAGCAGCGAAAACAGCCAAGCCCGCACCGGCGGGTTCGGCATGCCCGGCGGAGCCTTCGGCCTCATCCTGGGCTTGGGAATCGCCTACTTCATGCTCACCGGAGTCCGCTACGCCGGCACCATGGAGGAAATGAAGCTCCTCCGCGATCACCTCGCTGGAAAAGTCACCGAAGCCGGCAAGGAACCCGTCTTTGCCAAACTCAAAAAATGGATCGATGAAAGTGACATTGGCAAATGGCACCAGAAAATCGACTTCATTAACGACCCCGCCCGCGTCAACCTCGCCAAACTCGCCGTCGTGAATGAAAACAAGGATCAACTCGGCATCGCCACCCAGGGCAGGCCGTCCGATAAAATCCTCGACGCCCTCCCCGTGAACGATGAAGACATCCGAAACTCCATCCTGGAAGGTGATTTCGCCGCCGTGCTCAAAAACCAAAACCTGCGCCAACGGGCCCGCGACCATAAAGACGACGAAGCCCTCCTTCGACTCAACGTCGAAAAGGTTCTCGGCCTCCGATAGTGCGCTTACTTCGTGAGCGACATCAAGGCGGTGATCATTCCCACGAAGCTGCCATTCCAGATATCTTCGTGGTTCTTCATGATCGCTCCCGGCACCGGGACGATCCAATAAGGCGTATCGTTGTAGAACTCCTCCTTCGGGCGCTCGAAGTTAAAGCTGGCATGGGTCCCGTGCACCACAAAGCCGCTTCCCTTTCGGGCATTTCGATTATCGGTCATCACCTCTTTGAGCGTTCTCTCCCGGGCAGCCCCCACTTGAAAACGATGGCTAAAGAGCGGTTGAAAATGCCCCACCGCCGTGCGGTGCGCCGCCGCCTGAGTGCCCTGCAGGGCATCTGACGGCTGACGCTCCCGATACATCCCCGAGACCCCGGTATTAAAAACGTTAAAGGGTAAAACCCAACGTCCTAGCAGATTGCCCAGGGGAAAGGCCAGGCTGGTTGCAATGTCATCCTGACTCGTAATCGAGACCATCAACGGACCGCCCTCGATCTCTCGAATCCCGCGGCTTTTGAAGGTGGAAACCAACTGCCTCGCATGAAGGGCAGACTCAGCCGAGTTAATCGTGACGACCAAATCTGCCGGAAAATCACGCCGCCTCACCGTTTTTCCTTCCGCATGCTTCATCGCCACCCGTGATGCAATCGACTCCGAAAACGAACTCTCTAAAATCGCCCCCCCCATCGAGTGCCCCATCATCACAATGCGGCTCTTAGGATTTGCAACCCGCGCAGTGGCCCCGATCTCATGCAGCACTTCCGTTCCTGCCACGCCACCCATCCGACGCGCTGCCGCCTGACGATGAAAGTAATCCACGCCCACCGGGAAGGTCGAAAGCGACCTCCCGCGCCAGCTCACAAACACCCCCATCGTCTTCTTGCTTGGGTCAGCATTTTGAATCTCCTCCAACCACTTTCGAAAGTTCATCAGATCTCCCCCGCCTGAAATCCGACTCGAGGATGAATTGCGATTCCACCCGTGAATGTAAACGACCAGCAACAAAGGCTCACGGGACTCTGCCCGAATGTGATCCGTGACCCGCTTCACCTGCTCCCGGCTCGTCAACTCGCCCTGATCGTCGATCTCAACATGGGCCAGCGAGACCCGTGCGCCATGAGATTCAATCGTCTTCTCAGGCGACTGACGATAACCCATCCGGCTGGTGCAAGACGGAAGAAAGATCCATAAAAAAAGCAAGCGCCACATCAACATCATTCAATCAGAAACAAGCTCCGCCTGACCATCGATAAAAACGTTCCGTGCATCATTCCACTCAATCTTGCGAACATGCTAGGGAGCTAGAACAACCAAGTCCCCGACCTTGGGTTGATGGCTCAAGGTCTCAGGCCCGGGAGGGAGCCCGATGATCGCTTGATCTCCGGCAAGAGCATAGACTGAAACTTCGCCAAAAATCTCACCACTACGAGTGCTGAGTAGTCTCGAGTCCTCAATCTCCAAAGCTGACGTGTCGTTCAGCTGCACAACAAGAAATCCCCAATCACGATTGATCGAAGCTATGACTCCTTCCTCACTAACCTGCGACCGGGAGTCGCCAGCCTCGACTACATTGGCTTCCTAACAAGACCACCCTACCAAACACACGAACGGCAACAGCATTTTCGAGGAGCCTTGGATGATCCACCTGGTTGAGACTCCCTCCGTCCGGATCTTTGCAATGGGAAGCGGCCAGTTCTTTCGCGTAAGAGTTCGCTTCCTTGGAGCGCACCTCAAAGTTGGCGGAGGGCCTGTCGTCATCAGCCCTCCTGCACTCAAATACTATTGGCCGTTCGGCCCACCGTTGCCTCCGATTCCATAGCTCGAAATTCTCTCCTTGGGACCATTACCGCTTTTTCATGAAACAAAAAAGCAGCGGGGTTTCCCCCGCTGCTTCTGCGTCTGGGCGCCTTGTTTTCTGTTATTCGATACAGATCACCCGGAAGATTCCCCGGGTTTGATTCGTTCTCGACGAGTAGAGAACTTGCGAACCGGAACCGAGAATCACTGATCCCTGGTCACCAATGCCATCAGAGGTAATACCGACAGTAATCCGCTCCCAGGACTTGGTGACGAGGT
Source organism: uncultured Verrucomicrobiales bacterium (assembly GCA_963925135.1). Taxonomy (GTDB): domain Bacteria; phylum Verrucomicrobiota; class Verrucomicrobiia; order Verrucomicrobiales; family Akkermansiaceae; genus SW10. The sequence continues at coordinate 24,901 of CAWUTG010000108.1, forward strand.
TGAACTCTTCGACAGCCATTTCCATCGGACCTTTTTCAAGGAAGAGATCAAGCCTCACAAAGCCGCCAACATCTCCGAAATCGATAACACTGAACGGCAGGGCTCCAGCACTACGAGCGAGGGTCACGATAGAAACGTGAGCGTCGCCAGGATCACTCGAGAGGTCCCCAACCTTGGCCCGCAATCGGACAAAGCTGGCGGGCACCACTCCTTCAGAAGGAATCTGGGTGAGATAAACGAGGAGCGTTCCCTCCGAACGGGCGGGCACTCTCACCGTCGTTTCCAACGCTGAAATTCCTGGTTCGTCAGGTGACAGGCTGATCCCAATGATGCCATACGAGCTGATGATCGACACGGGAATATCGGAGGGAGTATCGGAGGGATTTGAGATGTGATACTCAAAAAGCCTCACCTCACCCACTCCAAGACCAACAGGATCATCGCTTCCAGGCTTGATCACAATCGTATCAGGCTCGGGACGACAAATGCGACCTCTGCAAACAAGCTCCGGAGATCCGGCACCCGCTGAGGAAGTGATGACATAGTCGGCACACTCACCATAAGGCATGTTGCAGATGATGATGATCTCGATCGTCTGACAGCCACCCGGAGGGATGGGTCCCATGACACCACTGGTGACCGCCGTGACAGTTCCGGTCACGGGATCCTCCTGGGCGAAGGAAATGAAGCCGGGCCCAAGATTATCAAGATGCCAGTCGTAGGTCTTTGCAACCGCAGACTTGTTGCAAATGGTATAGCGAACGCGGGCACCTTCGGAATCCAACGGTCCGTCGCCTTTAAGAGGGCAACAATAAGTCAACTCAGGGGTGAGAATGCAGCAATCTTTCTCTCCTGTCGGATCATCTCCGCAGGGAGGAAGATCGACACAGACTTCGTCGAGGATGCAGCACTCTTCATTGCCTTCACTGTGCATGACGAACTTGAAGCACATCAACCCGGCCGACCCCGTGTAAGTCGTGTTGAACGTCCGCGTATCTCCGGGGTTGAATGGACTTCCAGAGAGATCGATGAAGTTCGGCACAAAGGCCGCGACATTGGGACCAAAGGAGACCCCATAAGCCGAAAGTGGAGCGCCAATCAGGTGGCTCGTATTTTCAACCGTAACACTCAGGTCATAGACCCAAGATCCGTCAGCCAGCTGACGACACTTCACCGTCACGCCGTGCACGATTGCGCACTCGCACTTGGGAATATCAACGCAGACCGTCTCGGTGCAGCATTCACTGAACTTGCTGTCCAGCAGGGTCAAATTGAAGCAAACAAATTCTCCTCCAGTCAGACCAGGCAAAGTCAAAGTAATGCTGGCGCTGTCTCCGGTATTAAGAACCGAAGGCAGGGACTGCCATCCGGAAGGCGTTGGCTGAATCCCAATCGCCCCCGCCGGAAGTGATCCGGCTGGAGTGGGCACCACTCCAAAGAGTGAGGCCGGCTTAGGACCAAGATTGGTCACGCTCAAGGTCACGGTGAAGGGAGCTCCGACAACCTCGGGACACTTCACCTCTTTAACCTCAATGCGGGCGCATTCCCCGTCCTTCATCGTATCGATGTCTCCACCCATTCCCTTAAAGTCAGGTCCGGAAGGACCGGATCCAGGAACATAGGGAACAACGTAGGAATGGGTCACCTTGCTGGGAGGACCAGCAGGCACCGGGAAGTCCGACATCCGCATGCCCTGCAAACCGTGTGGCCCGGGGCCGCCGCAAATATCTGCGGTAGACATCCAGCACACCTGCTCGGGCGCTCCAGCTTCAAAACCGAACTCCACACCACCGTAGGCTTCACCACTCGGGTTATTTCTTCCCGTAGCCACCTCCGCTGTCATCACCCAGGAACCCGAAATAAACTCCGCTTTGCGTGCCGAGGTCGTGTGGTTGTGGGGGGCATAATGGTCTACCAAGGTCGTGAAGACCGGAGAATACACCTGATCTTTCAAGGAACGCTCACCGATCAGCATCGTGTTGCCATCGCTCGAGAACGACAGATCAGACACCGTAATGGAATCAGAGGCATTGGCCCCATAAGAGGCTGGAACCAGGAACTCCATCATCAACGAACCGGCGTTGATGATTCCACCAGGGATTGTGACACTCCAGATTTCGTTACGAGAGGAGGCCATACCACCCTTCCAAACCGAAAAATAAAGCTTTGCGGCATGAGCCTCGATGGCCCACAGGCGCTCACCCAAGGGGATCATTCCCGGCGTAGGAGAAGCTTCTACGGTGAAGGGATCAAAGGTTCCCAGCAAAGTGCCGGTGGGGGAAAACTGGTAGATCTTTCCATCGTCGAGACTGGTCGCATAGAGATTGCCCGAAGTATTATCCACTGAGATATTACCAATTCCCGGTCCACCTTTGAGGGTGCCCGTGACTGGAATGATGGGAACGTTCGGATCAGAAACCTGCGGGACCCGTGCGAACACGGTGGCCACGCCCGTAAGGGCATCCACTTTGTAAATCGCCCCCGAGGCTCCCAGCTCATCACTCCCCGCTCTGCCGATGTCGCCATAGTGCAGGTAGGGATCGCCATAAGAACTTCCATACACCGAACTCCAAAGTCCATTGGCAGCGGTATAAGTGTTCCCTTGCGGATCTGTCGCGATGCCAAAGACACAGCCCATTTCCTTCACGGTCCAGGTCGAGTGGTGCCACATGGGCGCAGACCACATCGTGGAGCTGCCCCCCAGCAGAGTATAATCTGGAGCTGAAGGATTTCGTAGATCCATCATCCCGAAGACATAGGCGTCGGAAGCGGCGACCGGCAAATTAGCGCTATCACGCTTCTGAGCCGAACAGGTCGCGGCCGTAATTCCCGGACTCATAATCACGTCGGAAGGCCCTGGAGCCCACAACGGTTTGGCGGCCAGCATCGACGATGCGGACATAAGGGCTGCAAAAGTCAGCCCCGGGGCGAGCGATCTCAAGGATCTTCGCCATTTTGTATATTGTCTCGTTTTCATGGTATTAACACCGCGCACGTCACCCCGGGTTCATCCCCGGCTCCCGCTCACGATTAATTGAGACGCCTCCCCTTTTCCAATTCACCGGTGATCTCAAAAAAAAAGAGGCATCTACCATCTCATCGCGATGGGTTTCAAGCAATGTCAAAATACCTGGATCAAATCGACACCGCTCTGAGTTCCGCGTCCCTCTTCATCTCCATCAGCACCTCCGGTCATGTTTACCCGGCCGCAGGTTTCGTTGAGATGGCAAAGCTCTGCGGAGCCCGCACTCTCGAGCTCAATACGGAGAGCACCCTGAAGTCGACCCTCTTTGATGAAACAAGAACCGGCACGGCAACCGACCTTGTCCCGGACTTTGTCGCCGGGATTCTGAAATCATGGCAATAAGGGCCGCAAGGATCGCCGCCCTTGAGCCGTAAACGTCCCCCATGAACGTCAAAAGAACCTTTTTACTCGCGCTTTCCACAATTGCGCAGGCCGCTCCCGACCGGGAATCGTTTGCCGGGGAAGAACGCCCCATCGAGAGCGTGCCTGTCGAAGCCTTTGACCTCACCAACCAGGAGCTGCAGATGGAAGTCTGGGCCCAATCCCCGCTCATCTACTCCCCCGTCGCGATGGATACCGATGCCCTGGGACGGCTCTGGGTCACCGAAGGCATCGACTACAACACTGGAAGACGCGTCGACGCCGGACAAGCCATCATCGTCGTGGAAGACAACGACAACGACGGCAAGGCCGACTCTTCACACCCTCGCTCCCAAGTCTCCTCCGGTCATCGAAGATACAGCTCCAGGTAACACCCGTGCCGCAGGTTGGCAGGTGCTCGAAGTCGAAGACTTCGTCAACGTCAACTGCCACGACGACACCTGGATTTGGAAAGGTGGACACGCCTTCTGCACCGGCAAACCAACCGGCGTGATTCGCTATCGCGAACCTTTGAAAAACTTCGAATTCACCTGTGAATGGATGCACAAGAAAAAGGGCGGGAACTCCGGTCTCTTCGTCTGGGCCACACCCAAGTCCATTAACCAACTGGCCGCCGGAAAAGGGCGTCTTCCCCATGGAATCGAAGTGCAGGTGCTCGATCTCGGCTACGCCGAAGTCTACGCCAAACAATACAACAAGCCTGCCGATTGGTTCACGAGTCACGGCGATGTCTTCCCGGTCGGCCCCGTCAAAATGACCCCGCCGGAGACGATCGACCTCACCGGACACCAACTCCTGGGCACCTAGTATTACGATAGCCACAGCCGGGAAATCACAGCCGACGGATTCTGCATCCTGCGCCAAGGTGACGAACTCATCTGGAAACGCCCCTGCACCAGCCAGTCAACAACGACCCTCACCTTTGAGGGCAACCTCGCTCACACCTTAAAAGGAGAGACCCTCCACATCGAAGGCCGCTACCAGGCAAAGAAACGATAAGCGCCTACTTCAGCTGCCATTCCTCATCAAAGAATCCCGCTGCCGCAAAACGTCCGGGTCGTTCAGGTCCCGGCTTCTCGCTCAAGTCAATGATCGCCCAGTCCGGAATTTTGGGCACCTGACGGGCGTTGTTGAGATAGTCGAATTCGCGATAAGTAAAGCCACTGTTGAGAACAACGTAGCGATCAGGATTCAGCGGATTGGGATAAATCATGATGAGCGCGTGGGTGCGGGCATCGAAAGTCTGGTTTCCAACTTTGATCACCTTGTCATTCCACTTGATGGGCAACTTGTCAGCGATCTTTGCAAGGACCGCGTTGCTGGCAGGATTCCCCCAGAGAACGAGGTTGTGCTTGGCCATGTCATCATCGGTCAGCTGATCATCATTCTTCACCCGGACCTCGCCACGGAATTGCTGCCGCCATTGCGTGATGGCCCGGGCTCGCTCGGACTTCTCCCATTCCGAAAACTCCCCTTCTCCGGATGAGCCTGGAGCCACGTAGAGGAAGGAATCCATAAAGGCGTCATCGACCGGCCCCTGCAAGAGATGACGTTTCACCAAACCTTTTGGAGCTTCACCAGAAACCCACGTTCCACCATCTAACAGAACACCAGTTTGCCATCTTTCGCCGGCTATCACCACAGGCCCCATGACAACTTGATCATCGAATTTGAGCACCGGCGACTTTCCAACTTCAAAGGGAACCTCTCCCGCCGGAAATGAAAAAGTGAGCCCCGTGACGTTCTCAATCTTAGCCACCTTGATACCTGACTTCGAATACTCCGCCTCGAGGTAAGCACGCTCCCAGTGCTCTTTCATGCCATCGATCTCAACCCAGAACATGCGGTTGTATCGCAGGGTATAAGTCTCGAGACGCACACTCTTCGGGAAGCGCTGACGCCCCTTTCCTGCAATTTCATCGAGCCGCTTCGCGATCTCCTTTTGGGCACCTACTTCAATCTGATGCGCCGTCTTGGGGCCGATGATATGGGTCAAGGGAAGTCCGCGTTCCTTGAGCGCTTGCTCCATGATGTCCGCCGCTTGCTTCTGTTGATCCATTTCACCAGAGTAGGCCACTGTCGGCAGGTTATAGAGATTGTTGGCGTAGCCGGTGCAGTCGTAGAGCTTCCAAAGCGTCTGCTGAAATGCCGGCGGATTGGGTCGCACGCCCTCGCACATTTTCAAAAACTCCGGAGTCTCGGCAAAACCCGCCCCCGGATTGGCGGCACACCATTGGTCGGCATAGTGAACGGCAAATTGCCAACACGCGGCACCACCCATGGAAAACCCTCGAACCAAGACGCGATCCGGATCGATGCGATATCCCGCCTTCACATGCTCCAGTGCTTCGAGACAGTCGATCTCTCCCGCCAATTTATTGGCATTCGAAAATCGGGCATAAGGATGAAGCACAAGAGTGCCTGCCGGGGTATATTGCCCCTTGTCCACCCGTCGACGCTGGAGAAACGCGACCTCGTTCACCTTGTCATCCCGTCCGTGAAACCAAAAATCGAGGCGATGGCTTTTGCCACCATCGAACTGATAACTCTCCGGAATTACGAGCCCGTAGGGCTGCACCGAGCCATCGATTTTGGAACGAAATCCCCGCTGGACCAGCCCGTGCTGTCGGGTCCACGGAGCCTCCCCTTTCTTTAAAGCCTCTGCTCTTGCGAGCCCGACCTGGAGCTGTTCCCGGGCAAACTTGATCTCGGCTGGCTTTTGAAATTCACGATGATGCAGAGCATCGCGGACGGCCTTGTGAAAGACTTCCACATCAGGAAGCAACGGATGATCCGCGATACCCTTCATGGCCGTTCCTAATTTCTCCAACCCGGATTCCAAGGCCTTCTGATCGACTTCGGGAACCTCGATCCCGGCAGGCGGAATTCGAGGGACGTTCCCGGCAAGCGAGGGAAGAGTGAGGAGAATGAAGAACGAAGCCAGAAGACGAAGCATGATCGCCTTAATACTTTCGCGATTCCCCTGATGTTGCACGCCCTCAAAAAAGGCTACTTCAGCCTCGGCTCCCCCTTCAAATATCCCAGCGAAGCCAGAAAGCGGTCCATCTCGATCACGGTCTTGGTGTAATACTCCTTATTCTTGAGGTTGAAGAACCCGTGCTTTTGCCCGTCGTAGAGATGGAGATCACAACGAACACCCTTACCCTTCATGAGCTTCTGAAACTTCTCCGCCGTCGAAACCGGAATCAGATCATCTTTCGTCCCCAAGAAAACGATGGCCGGTGGTGTCTCCTTGCTAATGTTGTGCAGCGGGGAAATCTCTTTCCAATACTCTTTCACCACCCCGTATCCCCAGCCGTCAGGCCCGTTGTCAAAAACCGGATTAAATAGCAACAAGGCGTTGGGACGGCAGTTCACCGACTGATCTTCGCCCTCTTCTTCCAAACCTTTCACCGTCGCCGTTGCTGAGGCCACATGTCCACCGGCCGAGCCACCACCGGCAGCAAGTTTATCAGGATCAATTCCCAGCTCCTTGGCATGGGCACGAATCCAACGAACGGCGGACTTTCCGTCTTTGACACATTCTTTGGGAGTCGTCTTGTTTCGCGACTTCACGCGGTAGTCCGCCGCAATCGCCACCATGCCTCGCGACGCCAAATACTCACAGTGTGGATAAAACTGACCGGGCGAACCGCCAGTCCATCCCCCGCCGAAAAAGAAGACCACCGCAGGTCGTTGATCCGAGGCCTGATGCCCTTCCGGTTTAAAAACGAAAAGTTTCAGTTCGGTCTCTCCGACCTTTTTATAAACGATCTCTTGATCAGGCCCCGCCGCTCTAGCGACATTGATAAATACACCGCACAGAGCCAGCAGCCCTGCCTTAAAATTGATCAGCCTGGAACTTCTTATGCGAAAGGTCATACCCGTAGTCTAACGACGACGGCGGATGAGTCCAGTAGCAGCGAGACCTAAAAAGCGCCATCGCGACAGACCCCATCGTGGAAACAAGCAAAGCCTCTTAGAAACGATTCGCGCTCCTAAAGCGATTATGATAGCAGAGAGGTTAATGAAAACCCTGACCCTCTCACTCCTTCTGACCTATCCCGCCCTGGCATTGGAATCCGCTCCCCCGGCGATCTTTAAAGCTCAGACCATCGATGCCAAGATCAAGGTTGGATACGGCCTCGCGATTGCCGATGTGGACGGAGACGGGAAAAACGACATTCTCCTCGCCGATTCCGACCAGACCGTTTGCTACCAAAGCCCGGAGTGGACGAAGCATGTCCTCACCGAAAAGTTGACCACCAAAGATCACGTCTGCCTCTGCGCTGCGGATATTACGGGCGATGGCAAAGCCGAGATCGTGGTAGGCGCGGAATGGAATCCCGGCGACACCAAAAACAGCGGTGCCGTCTTCAGTCTGGAATCACAGCCAGATTGCTTCCAGCCTCGTAAAGCTCATCAACTTCACCACGAACCTACCGTGCATCGCATGCACTGGGTCGCCGAGGATCACGGAAAACACTTCCTCGCCGTCCTCCCTCTGCATGGCCCCGGCAATGTCAAAGGCGAGGGCCAAGGCATCAATTTCCTCGGCTACCGCCCTGAAGTCGACCCTAACAAAGACTGGCAAACCTTCCTCATCCACAAAGGCTTTCACCTCGCTCACAACTTCGATCCCGTCCCCTGGGGCACTTCAAAAAACGAAAGCATTCTCGTCGCCTGTCAGGAAGGGGTCCACCGCCTCAGTCCCACCGGAAAAGAATGGTCCGCCACCCCCATGACCGAAAAAGGCGCGGGCGAAGTGCGCCTCGGCAAACTCCCCAACGGCAAGCACTTCATCGTTACTGTCGAACCCATGCACGGAAATGAAGTCGTAATTAACCCTGAAAGCGCCAGTGGGCTCTGGTCTCAAAGACGGATCGTCATCGATGACACCCTTAACGAAGGCCACGCCCTCGTCGCCGGAGATTTCCTCGGCCTCGGCTATGACCAGGTTGTCGCCGGCTGGCGAACCCCCACTAAAGACAGCAAAAAAGTAGGCCTCCGCCTCTACATCCCGCTCAACGAAGAAGGCACGCAATGGAAACTCCATGCCGTCATCGATGACAACCAAATGGCTTGTGAAGACCTCAAAGCAGCTGACTTGGACCAGGATGGCGACATCGATCTTGTCGCATCAGGACGTTCCACCAAAAATGTGATCGTCTATTGGAACCGATCTCCCAAAAAATAGGGCCGCTTTGGGTTTTGAGCTTGCCGAGATATCAGGCTTTCAACAAATTTCATGCTGTTCATGAAACCTTTTCTCCTTATCGCTCTGTTGCCAACTCTCGCCGGGGCCGAAAACATTCTTCTGGTTTCCAATAACAATACCAACTCCCAGGGACTCTTCGACTTCCTGACCACAGAAGGCCACACCATCACACGGGACCCACGTCAGGCCGGTCCCTTGGCCTCCGACGTCACCAACTTTGACATTGTCATCGTCACCCGGGCCACCAACAGCGGTGACTATGCCAATGACGCCAACGAATCGGCTGCTTGGAATTCCCTGTCGATCCCCATCATCAATTTCAACGCCTACCTCTACCGAGCTTCCCGCTGGGGTTGGACCACCACTGAAGGTCTCACCGCAGCCTCCACCAGCGGATTGGACAATCCCTTCGTCATCCCTTCCCACCCATTCGTGCAGGGACTTGCCGACCCCAAGACCACTCTCTTCACCACCGAGCCCGGGACCGCATCCAACCCCGTCGCCGACCTTATCGCCGGATCAGAAGTCATCGCCACCCGCGACGCCGGAGCAAACCTGGGCATTTTTCTTATCCCTCCCGGCACCACCCTCGCAGATACCAGTGGCACCCTGACCTCTGCGGCCAGAATTGGATTCACCGCAGGAAACGGCAACGAATGGTCAAACATCAACGAAAACGGCAAACAAATCCTCCGCAACATCATCATCGTCACCTTGAATCCGTCTGATTCCGATGGCGATGGTATCGATGATTCCTACGAACTTGCCAACACCACTCCTCCAAGCCCAACCAGCCTCGCCCCCGGAAATGATGACGACTCCGATGGTCTGACCAATCTCCAGGAATATCTCGGACAAAATAGCAGCGGCGCCGATCACGGCTTTGGGCAAACCCGCGCCTCGCTCGCAGACACAGATGAAGATGGCTTCGATGATCACCAGGAACTTCTCGGCTCCTACAACACCGCCTTCGCCACCGAAGCGACCAACCCTAACGCCAAGGACACCGATGAAGATGGCATTGAGGACAACGACGAAGTCTCGGGAGATCTCAACACCGCCTATGCCAGCCAGCCCACCAACCCTGCAAATCGGGACTCAGACAACGACGGAATGGACGATGGCTATGAACTCGCCAACAACACCAACGGCGGCCTGAATCCCAATTTCAATGATGCCGCCGGCAACCTCGACGGCGACGCCACGCCTCTCACCAACCTCGACGAATACCTCGGCACTACCCTTCTGGTCCAAACCCGCGCCGACCTGCTCGACACGGATGCCGACGGATACGACGACATCGTTGAAAGCAATACCGGCTTCTGGAGCAGCGTCACCAACACCGGGACCAATCCCGTCGCTTCCGACACCGATAACGATACTCTGTTAGATGGTCAGGAGAATCTCGACCTTGCCTACTTCCCGGGCCTTTCGGTCTTCCCCACCAACTCTGATCCCAACAAGCTGCACACCGATGCCGACGGACTCGTCGACGCCCGTGAGGCCACCGACTACGGCACCAATCCCAACAGCATTGACTCCGACAGCGACACCTTCGCTGATGACGCCGAACTCTTCGCCTACCAAACCGACCCGGCTGACCCGGCTGACCTTGCCAGCGTGCCCACCCAGGGACAAGTGGACGGGCTCCACATCAACTTCACCCCGGGAGGTAGCCCCGTGAATGGCTTCCAGGACTACATTGCCCAGCACGAAGTCCTGAGCAGCTTCACCCCTCAAATCTTCAACGCCTTCGGTGGCACCGTCACTGTGGCGGCCAGCTGGAATGATGGCGGCTCCGCAGTCCACCTCGAAGCTCCCCAGATGATTCGCCGGGGCCTCAACCTGGACCTGACCGAAGCGCCCAACCTAGTTCGCGACTTCATTGGCACAGACAACCGGAGGGTTCCCGGAAATCCCATGACCCTTACCCTCTCCGGCCTCCCCGCCGGAACCTACCAGTGGACATCCTATCATCACGATTCCGACAACCAGACCGGCATCTTCGACGTCACCTTCACCCACGCAGGCGGCAGTGATAATACCCCGAACGTCGAAATGACCGACACCCAGCTCAGCGGAATCACCGAGTGGGAAGAATTCGGAACCTTCAGCCAAACCTTTATCTCTAACGGAACGGATATCTCCAGCGAGTTCTCCAGCGACTCAATCGACGGAGTGAACCCGATTCAAGAGCTCTTCTTTGCGATGAGTGGATTCAGTGTCGTCTCCACCGCCGCCGCCCAGGGCCCGACCATTACCGACGTCAGCTTCACACCGGAAGGGAATTTCAAACTCAAATTCATCCCCGCGACCACCGGATTCATCCTGGCCTCATCCAATGATCTCGAGGATTCATTCAGCGAAGTTACGTCCGCCACCTTCGACGGCACCGACACCTTCACCATCCCGGCCGCCTTCGTCAGCTCCGCGAAAAACTTCTTCCGTATCGAACGCCCGTAAGCTTCCCGTATTCGAACCCGTATCCAATATTCCATGAATCGTCGTCACCTTCTTCGCTCGTCCGCCTTTGCCGGAACCTACTCCCTCCTCACCCCCTTCGCCAACGCGGCTGGAGCCAATGGAGAACTCCGTGTCGTCGTCATCGGCGTCAAGGGCCGTGGAGCTTCGCACATCGGCGCAGTTCTCTCGCATAAAAAGGCCCGCCTCGTCGGACTCTGTGACATCGACTCCGATCAACTCGACCGGAAAGTCGCCGAGCTCGCCAAGCGATCAAAATTGACCAACCTTAAAACATACAGCGACTATCGTAAAGTCTGCGAAGACCCCGACGTCGACGCCGTCTGTATCGCCACCTGCAACCACACTCACACTGTCATCGCCCTCACCGCAGCGGCCAACGGCAAGCACGCCTACACCGAGAAGCCCGTTTCCCACAACGTCTGGGAAGGCCAAAAACTCGCTGACGGACAAGCGAAATACGGCACCGTCATTGCGCACGGCTTCCAACGCCGCTCCGAGACCTCTTGGGCGGAAGCCTTCGAATGGCTCAAGGCCGGAAACATCGGTAAGCTCACCCTCGCCCGCGGCTTCTGCTACAAGCCCCGCAAATCGATCGGCAAGGTCGAGGCACCCGTCAAGGCACCCAAGACCGTCGACTACGATCTCTGGTCCGGCCCTCGCGAAATGCTTCCCATCCGACGCAGCCAGTTTCACTACGACTGGCATTGGCAATCGCCCTACGGCAACGGTGACCTCGGCAACCAGGGCCCTCACCAGCTCGACGTGTGCCGCTGGGCCCTCGGCGACCCCATGCACCTGCCTCCCGCGATCCTCAGCATCGGCGGACGTTATGGCTACGTCGATGACGGAGACACCGCCAACACCCAAATCCTTTACGTCGATCACAAGCCAGCCCCCATCCTCTTCGAAGTCCGCGGGCTTCCCAAGAAGGGGCTCGATTGGAAGAACGGCATGCCCGAATACAAGGGCGTCACCATTGGCAACGTCATCGAATATGAAGGAGGCTCCCTCCTCGGCGGCCATAACTCCGGCTGCAAAATCGTCGATAAAGACGGCAAGACGATTAAGGAATTCAAAGGCGGCAAGGATCACATTCACAACTTCATCGACGCCTGCCACAGCGGAAAACAGGACCCCATGCACGGCGCTGAAAACGGCCACCACTCGGCTGCTCTCGCCCACATCGGAGCCCATGCCCTGCGCCTCGGAAAAGAACTCCCGGCAGAGCAGATTAAGGCATCGCTCAAGAACACTCCGGCCGTCGCTGAAGCCGTCGATCGCATGATGGAGCACTTCGAAGCCAATGGCATCGGAGCGACCAAGCCTGGTCTCGGGGCACCGCTCACCACCGATGGTAAAATCTTCACCGGAGAATTCGCCGCCGCTGCCAACGAGCTCGACCGCGAACACTACCGCGCCGGCCACACCTTGCCTAACGCATAAGTTTGATGCTCGCCGACGCGATCAGCTTCATCATCGAATCAGAGAAGCTGAAGAAGATCCTCCGACGGTCCAATCCCGTCGGACTATCGCGCCATGAAAACTCGGCCGAGCACAGTTGGTCTGTCGCTCTGGCCGCCAGCGTGCTCATGCCCGAAGTCGCCCCGCACCTCGATCAACTCCGCGTGATCAAGATGCTCCTCATCCACGACCTCGTGGAAATCGATGCCGGCGACACTTTCTGTTACGGCGACCAAACAGGCAAAGACGAACGCGAACAAGCTGCCGCCAAGCGGATCTTCGCCATTCTACCTGACAAAACCGAAAAAGAATTCCATCAACTCTGGCGCGAATTCGAAGACAAGAAATCCGAAGAATCCCGCCTCGCCAACGCTATCGACCGCCTCCTCCCCCTTCTCCAAAACTCAGAAAATGGCGGAGGCAGCTGGACCAAAAACAAGGTCACCTTCGAGCAGGTTTACGAGCGGAATCGTGAAATCGCAAACGCCTCGCCCGACCTCTGGGATTACACCGAGAAACTCATCCTGAAGGCCAGGACTCGCGGTATCCTCCCTTCCCGCGACGAGACACCGCTCCTTTAAAACAAATAAAAAAGCGGCCTTCGGAAAACCGAAGACCGCTTTGAAAAATACCACTACGAGACCAATCAACGCGAGAAAAGCAAACCCACACCCTTCGATCATCCCCCTGCCATCCTGAAGAATAAAAACCAATCTTCCTCCCAGCCCCCCAACCAATCTGCGATCATCTGCGTAATCTGCGGACCCCTTCTCTGCCCTCGACCCCCTGCTATTCCCGTTGGACATCGGTTTGCAGATCCCGCATCGACCAGATCTCCCCTGCCAGTTCCTTCAAAGCCCCCCTCGGCCTTCGCGCTCCATCTGCCCGATTTTTACTGAAATGCTTTCGGTTCAACTGGAAGGCATCGTTCACAAATTTCTTCGACCCAATCACCATTCCATCCGTAAAATAACGCACCCGGCAACGAACCACCTTGGAAATCGCCAAATCTTGAGCGCGCGCCTCCTTGAGTTCTTCCAACTCCTTCTCCGCCTCCTCACGATTCCGCCCCTTCTTTGTCACAATCCGAAGCTTCCTCCCATCCGGCCTCACCGTCGCCTCCTCAATCCCCTCCGCCACCAAAATTCGACGATACTCCTTTGCCACCGCGCCCTGCGACCAACCACGCGACGTCCCCACGCGTCCTTCATGCCCATGAAGGGCCCGCACCAAACCAGCCCGCGCAATCCCAGCCCCCCGGCCACCGCCAATTGCCTCACCATAGGAGCTCCAGCGATAATCCTCCGGCATCCGACAGATCGCCGCCCGCACCGGATTCAGATCGATGTAGGACGCCATCGTGCGACACGCCAAACCGCTCTCCACGATGACACTGTGAAAGCGCTCTTCCCACAAAGTCCCACGCAAGCCGTTTTCCTTATTAAACCAACGTGTGAACCGCTGCAAAAGCCCCTTCATGAAGAGACTCAAATTGTGCATCCGCTTCGTGTAACGCTCAAAAATTGCCCTCAACGTGCCCTCCCAAAACTCCCTGCTCACCTTCTGATCCTCCTTCGAAAGTCGTTCATAGCCTTCCCAATCCCCAGCCATCATCCGCCGAGCCTCCGCGATTTCACTCTCCACCAAAGCCACAGTTCGTCGCGAATACAATCCCCCCAGCCTCCGCAACAGCTCCTCCTCCGAGAGCCGCAAATCCACGCCCCCAACGACCTCGCCGGAACCCGGAAAAGGAGTCACCTCAAGAAGAATGTGAAAATGATTCGTCATCACGCAATAGGACAACACCCGGCAGCCTGAAAAGCGCTCATACATCCGCAT
>CAWUTG010000109.1:0-12077 GCA_963925135.1 uncultured Verrucomicrobiales bacterium
ACCATGACCCCATCAAAATTCCTCTTCTTTCTCTGGAATGGTCAGTGCAAAGGCCCCGTCCTCATCGGTTTTGTATTCAAGGACAGGCTCGATCTCTCGGATCCTAAGTGTCATTGCCAACTCGGCACAAAAAACGTAGGCGCCTCCCGGCTCGATCTCGCCGTGCAAGTCGAGGGGCTTTGGTACATGCAAAAGGAAGCTGTGAAAAACCAGGACACCTGGAACGTTCAATCCATTCCCCTTTCAGGCGGTAAGTGGCGCAGACTTTCTTCAAAAACAGCGCTCCCCGGTAAAGATGTCAAAGCCCCGAACCTTGAAAAAGTGAGCGCACTTGGCTTTGCCACTCCGGTAAAACCACAGGGAAGTAAATCATGCATCCGCCTCGATTAGTTCGAGCTTACTCAAATCAGCACCGCAGCTCGGCCCTCACATTCCGGCTTCCTTGAACCCGGAGCCCCATTCCTCCGCAACGCCCTTCTCATCAAAAACGACCAGAAAACCAACCGCGTGCGCCGGGGTGTCCTCCTACCACCGGGGAACGACTAAAGCAAAGTCTGCCCCCCGCCTTCAAGGAGACCTCCTTTTTCAAACTCCCGAACTCCCCGGAGTCGGCGCCCCAGCCGACTCACGCCCCGCTCTCGCCAATCAACCGGAGACCAAGGTCGGCCCCCTCCCCCCGTCTCAGGGCCACTGGGTTGGACTCCAGCTTTTTGGAAAGAAGCCTATCCTCAATTACTATCTTGGTGATCGGCTCGGCGCCAAAATCCCGGTGAGTGAATTTGTGACCATCGAGCCCTCGCTCCAGCGAGTTCTCAAAATAGGCAACATTTCAAAAGGGATTTACCGCCTCTTTGTGGGCTCTCTCTTCCAGCACGTTCATGGCGAGGGAGTCAGCCTTCAAAACGGAAATCTCTTAATCCTGCCCTTGAACAAGCCCCGTGTCATCGTACTAGGTCGCGACCAGGTCACCGAACTCATCGATGACAACGGAGATTCCATCATCGACCACTATCGCAATGCCTCCGACGCCTTCCAACAAACCCTCCAAACCCGCGACTACGCCACTTCCCTGGTAGTCCAACCGGACGGCTCCTTTCTCGTCGCCAAGGGCGGCATTCACAACGAAAAGTCGAAATTCGACGACGAACTCTCCATTCACCGTGGCACCATCCTTCACCTCGGCGCAGACGGCACCTCGGCCCGGGTTCTCGCTGAAGGCCTTCGCCTGCCCTGCGTCGGGCTGCGCAATGACGGAGCGATTTTCGCCTCCGATCAACAAGGCAACTATGTCCCCCCTCCGCTCCGGTCCAAAGGCGGCTTGAAAGCCCTCCCGCCAAAAGCAAACTCCTAGCAGTGATTTTTCACCTGCATTTCCGAGGTCGATTTGTCATACTATTTCCAATGAAATTTTTCGCTCTTGCGATCATGCTTCCAGCCTCGCTCACCGGCGCTGTCGATTTTAACCGCGACATTCGCCCCATCCTTTCGGACAAGTGTTTCCACTGTCACGGGCCCGATGAGGAAACCCGCGAAGCCGACCTCCGCCTCGATACCTTTGAGGGAGCCACCGAAGGTGGAGAATTCGCCACCCCCATCGAGCCCGGCAAGCCAGACGAATCCGAAGTCATCGCCCGAATGCTGGAAACTGATCCCGATGAGATCATGCCGCCTCCCGACACTCATAAAAAAATGACGGGAAAGGAAATTTCCTTCATTCGTCAATGGATCACTGATGGAGCGAAATACGACGAACCTTGGACCTACAAAAATCCCGTCAAACACGAAGCCCCCTCCCTCTTGACCAAACACTGGCCCGTCAATTGGGTTGATCAATTCATCCTCGCCAGATTGGAGGCCGAGCAGATTCCACCGTCGCCCGATGCTGACGATGTCACCCTTCTTCGCCGCCTCCATTTTGACCTCACCGGATTGCCACCCACTCCAGCAGACGTCGGACGATTTACAACTGCCTACGCCGAGAATCCCCAAAAGGCGATTGAGGTTGAGACCGACCGCCTCCTCGCGTCAACCGGCTTTGGCGAACGCATGGCCATCTACTGGCTCGATCTCGTCCGCTATGCCGACACGGTGGGATACCATGGCGACCAAGATCAAAACATCTCGCCCTATCGCGACTACGTCATCAATGCCTTCAACAAGAACCTGCCCTTCGATCAATTCACCCGCGAACAACTCGCGGGCGACCTCCTTCCCAATCCCACCCAAGAACAGCAAATTGCCACGGGATACAATCGCCTCCTCCAAACCACCCACGAAGGCGGACTCCAGCGAGCCGAGTACCGCGCGATTTATATGGCCGACCGCGTCCGAAATGTTTCGGCCGTGTGGATGGGCGCGACCGTTGGCTGCGCCCAATGCCACGACCACAAATACGATCCCTACTCCGCCCGTGATTTCCACACCCTCGGAGCCTTCTTCGCGGACATCGACGACGAACAACACTTCGGTTCCGGAACCAACGCCCTTCCCACCCGTCGTTCTCCGGAAATCCCCGTTTTCACCGCATTGGAAAAACAAAAGTTAGATACTCTCAACGCCAAACTCAACAAACTCTCCAACAAGCAACGCAACGAGATCGCCCGCCTCATCGAGGAATCAGCCGACCGCGGCGCCCGCGCCCGGAAAGAAAAGGATCCCAAAAAGAAGACGGTTTACGAAGCTGATCTCAAGCGCACTGACTACGCCCTCGCAAAGCTCATCTCCGACGACAAGCTCATGGAATGGACAAAGCTCGAAGCCGAACGAAAAAAAATCGAATCATCCGCCCGTCTTACCATGGTCACGATGGCTCTGAAGGAACCGCGCGTCACCCGCGTCCTGGCCCGCGGAAACTGGTTGGATGAATCCGGTGAAATTGTGCAACCCGCAATCCCCCACTTCATGCCCCAGATCGAAAAAGAAGGCCGCCCAACGCGCCTCGACCTCGCCAATTGGCTCACCGATCCAAAAAACGGAACCGGAGGACTCACCGCCCGGGTCCTCGCCAATCGACTCTTCTACCTCTACTTCGGCACCGGCATCTCGCGCTCATTGGGTGACTTCGGAGGCCAGGGCCAGCCCCCGGCCAACCCCGAACTATTAGATCGCCTCGCCGTCGAAATCTACGAATCCGGATGGAACGTTAAACACCTCATCCGACTTCTGATCACCTCTCGTGCCTATCGCCAGAGCTCCATCCCGTCCTCTTCCCTCCGGGAACGGGATCCCTACAACCAACTCATTGCCCGCCAATCCCGCTTCCGCCTGCCGGCCGAAATGATTCGTGACAACGCCCTCGCGATCTCCGGACTCCTCGTCAGCGAAGTCGGCGGAGCCTCGGTCAAACCCTACCAGCCGACCGGCTACTACCGCCACCTCAATTTCCCCCAGCGCAAATACCCGCAAGATACCGATAGCCGGATCTACCGCCGCAGCATGTATATCCATTGGCAACGGCAATTCCTCCACCCCATGCTCAAAGCCTTCGATGCCCCCAGTCGCGAGGAATGCACTGCGGAACGAGCGAGTTCCAACACCCCGGTCGCAGCCATGACTCTTCTCAACGACCCCACCTTCGTCGAAGCGGCCCGCGTCTTTGCGCAGCGAATTCTTGCCGAAGCCAAACCCGACAACGCCGCGAGACTTAACCACGCATTCTCCCTCGCCTTAAACCGAACAGCCACGGACGAAGAACAAAAAACCCTCGGTCAACTCTTCACCTATGCCGAAGCAGACTTCAAAAAAAATCCAGACTCAGCGAAAGCTCTCATCAACATCGGCCTCTCAAAACCCACTCCCGAACTCGACCCTTTCGAGCTCGCCACCTGGACCACCGTCACCCGCGCCCTCCTTAACCTCAGCGAAACCACCACCCGGAATTGAGATTTAAAATCTGATCACGAAAACTGAGATTTGAGAAATGGAAACCGAAAACCAGACAACTGAGACACGGGCAAGACTCCTCGACTATGCCACGCGCATCGACAAACCTGAATTACTTCACCCGCTGATCGAAGAAACCGACCAACTCGAACGCATTTTCAAGGCCTCAATTACCACTGTCCGCAAGCGACAAATCGGCTAACCCTTTGTCCTCAACACCCTCGACAACCTCAAGCTCTCAAATTTCGTGCTCACATCTCAAATTTCAAACTTCATCAACCGTCGTACTTTCCTGAACAGCGCCGGTCTCTCGTTCGGGTCCACCGCCCTTTTGTCCCAACTGATACAGGCTACCGAGGCCACGCCCCCATACCCCGGCCTCCCTGGAATTCCTCATCACCCACCCAAGGTGAAACGGGTCATCTTTCTTTGCATGGCCGGTGGACCTTCCCACCTGGAAACCTTCGACTACAAACCACAACTCGACAAACTGAATGGTAAAGCGATGCCCGAGTCCTTTACCGAGGGTCAACCCATCGCTCAACTCCAGGGCCAAGAGCTCAAGGTTCAAGGTCACCTCACTAAGTTTAAGCAGTTTGGAAAGTCAGGCCAATACATCTCGGACTACCTCCCCTGGCATTCTAAAATGGCCGACGATTTTTCGGTCATTCGCTCCATGGTCACCGAGCAAATCAATCACGACCCCGCCCACACCTTTATGAACACCGGCACTGCCATCAGCGGCCGACCCTCCATGGGCTCGTGGATTAATTACGGACTGGGTTCAGAATCCCAAGACCTTCCGGGCTTCGTAGTTCTCACTTCCGTCGGTGGTCGCAATCCCCAACCCATCGCGTCACGGCAGTGGGGCTCCGGCTTCCTCCCCTCCAAGTTTCAAGGGGTCGAATTCAACTCCACAGGAGACCCCGTTCACTACGTCACCAATCCGGCCGGAATTGATCGAGACCACCAAAGAGCTCTGATTCGGACCATTCAAAAACTCGACGCCCACCGAAATGGGCTCGTTGACAATCCGGAAATCGCGACGCGCATCAGTGCTTACGAAATGGCATTCCGCATGCAGGCCTCGGTTCCCGAACTCACGGATCTTTCCGGTGAATCTCAAAAAACGCTCGACCTCTATGGCGCAAAACCGGGCGATGGCTCCTATGCCTCCAACTGCCTCCTCGCACGACGCCTCATTGAAAAGGGAACCCGCTTCGTCCAGCTCTACCACCGCGGTTGGGATCACCATGGCGATCTCGATAAATACATGAAGATCTGCTGCAATCTCACCGATCAGCCGACCTACGCCCTTCTCACCGACCTCAAACAACGGGGTTTGCTGGAAGACACCCTAGTCGTTTGGGGCGGAGAATTCGGAAGGACCCCCATGTTCCAAGGCAAAGGCGGACCCGGGCGCGACCACCACATCAAAGGTTTCTCAATGTGGATGGCAGGTGCCGGAGTCAAACCCGGAATGAGTTACGGGGAAACTGATGAACTGGGATATAACGCGGTCAAAGACATTGTCCACGTTCGCGATTTCCACGCGACCTTGCTCCACCTCCTGGGCATCGACCACCACCGCTTCTCAAAAAAATTCCAGGGGCTCGACATGCGACTCACTGGAGTGGAACCGGCAAAGGTGATCGAAGGCATTCTTTCCTGATCCGGACACAAAAAAAACGCCAGAACACAGAAGGCCCTGACGCTTTTTAATTGAGGAAGAGATTGTTGTTCCTAGTAACGGCAATTGTTGCCGTAGCCATTGGAAGATCCGTAGCCATAAGAGTGCGCACGATATCCGTAGGATGGTGAGCCGTAGCCATAGCCCTGGCTATAATTGCTCTTAGTGTGGCGGTGATGCTCTTGGCGTTTTCCTTTATTCTTGCCCACAGAGTAGGCCAGAGCGGCAAGGGCCACCGCCCCGATCGCAGCAGTTCCGGGGTCAATGGACTGTCGTTGACGTCCATAGGAATCGTAGCTCGTGGTGCAGCTGGTGAAGAGCGCAGCAACGAGTGCCAAAGTGGTGATTTTCACGAAGTTCTTCATAACAGTCGTAGGACCCGCCCTGATCAACTTCTATTCAAGAAAACCTCCACGAAATTTCTTCAGGAAGAGTGGTCGAGCATCAAACTCACTCCAAATGAAAGAGCGTCGGGACTGTCACCACAGACATCCCGGCCGCAAGAGCCGCTTCAATTCCCGCCCGTCCATCCTCAAAGACAACACAATCAGCCGGGGCGACTCCAAGACGAGAGGCCGCCTCCAGAAAAACATCAGGAGCAGGCTTACCATTCGGGACCTCGTCGCACGAAACAACCTCGTCAAACCAATCAGAAACACCAACCATCTGGAGCGTCTTTTCGACGACGACTCTCGAGCCACCGCTCGCCACAGCCATGGGAACCTTGCCCCGGTTTTGCTCGGCGAAATCTGAAACCTCTTTGATGAGTTCGACACTCCCCAGCTCCTTCAAGAAATGGCGCTTCTTTGACAATGCCACACCTTCCGGATCAAGGTTCAATCCCTTTTCTCCGTTAATGATCTGGACGATGTCCCGGGTGGGCCGGCCACCCATCGCATAGAAGACATCCTCTGGAAACACTCCTGGATTTCCATGGTCTTCAAGGGCCTGACACCATGCCCTAAAATGAGCGGGCATGGAATCGACCAGCGTGCCATCAAGGTCAAAAATCAGCGCTTTGTAGCCAGGCTTCGGAAAGTTTATCTCGAGATCGCTCATATCAGCGGGAGCTGAAATGGGCCAAAGTGGATCGCGTTACAAGCAGCAATCACTGATCGGTAAAAAGAGTCACAATCAGAGCGAAATCGTTTCATTTTCGTAAATTTCCGCCGCGACGATTTTACGATCATTCGACTGATTACTCACCGTAACTTTCCCCCTGATCACCACTCCTTCAGCGAATTGCACCGGTCCGGAAACCGTGATGCCTTCTGCATCGATCAGAGAGGGCTGACCGAGGGAATCCAAGGCCTCTACCAACTTGTATTCACTGGAGAGATCAACGCTGGGTGGAATTCCATTTCGCGACGGAGCAAGAGCGACCTGGCCATCGTCACTCACGACATAGGCATCCGAGCGGAGCACAAAAAGATCCCCGGTTGATTTCACCGGAGCGAAGCGAGAACGTGGAACGTTGACCGCAGCAGCCCCTTCAAAACACTCGATCGCCGATCCCATCGCTTGCTCCAATTGATAAACGGGAGTCGATTGGGCATCGCGGGGATCAACTGTTTTGCCATTTCTGATGACCGGCAATTCCAAAACACCGTCGTTTTCAGTCATCACCTTTTTGAGTGATTCGAGCTTCACCCAAATGTTGTTGGTATTAAAAAACTGGTGCCTGTTGATATCTTGAAAACTCTCCAGATCTTCAACCGGACATTGGGCGACTTCACGTAGAATCAAGCGCCCATCAGACTTACGGGTTGCGAGATGCCCCCCCTTGCGATCAGCGTCCGTGCGGCGCGTCACTTCCATCAGGAATGGGGCCCCACCTTTGGCAAAATAGGAAAGGAGTCGCGGATCGAGAATCGCCCCCAAATTATCGCTATTGGAAATGAAGGCATACTGAACCCCGGCTTCCAGAAGTCGATCCAGCCACCCGCTTCCTGCAAGCGTCGGATAGACATCGGCATGGCCCGGAGGACACCATTCCAGTTCCGGGTTTGCAGGGTGATCTACCGGGTCGAGGGTTTCCTGGACCAGCTTCGGAGCCCAATTCTGCAAAAGCTCAAAATCATTCGGGTCGCCGATCTCAGGAACCGAACTCCGCAGGTAATTCTGGGTATCGTCGCTGCTCGCCTTGCTGTTCATGAGCAGGAATCGGACGTTCGAACCCGTCGTTTTCCGCAGTGATAAAATCTGACGCGACATCAAATCAAGAAAAGCCACGCCCGGTCGAACCTCCAAAAGGCTCTTTACCTTCTCGAGTCCCATGCTGGTTCCCAATCCTCCATTCAACTTAATGACCACTGTCTTCTGCAGTAAATCCTCGTCCGGTCGAGTCACGGGAGGGAGAGCCTCATATTCCAGAACCGCATCAGCGGGGCTGATCTCTTCCTCCGAAACCTCACCATCGGAACCACTGGCGATGAGTCGGTAGGCCCGTTCAAATGCCAAAATTGCGGCGTGCATCACGCCCTTTGATTCCATTTTTTTCCTGATCTTCGTAGCTTGGTCAGTCATCGTGTTCATCTTTTCCAGAGCCATCGAAAAAAGCAACTTCATCCACCATTGGATTTATGCGAAATGCATGGCACAAATGCTGCTTATAATTTGACAACCGGGAGGGAAGCAGTATTTGTGCCGTCTACAAATGGCTGAAGCCTCACTCCATCAATCGCTCTCCCAACAGCAGACTCTTGCGCCCCAGATGCGCCAGAGCCTGGAGATTCTGCAGGCGAACACTCTCGAACTCAGCCAACTTCTTAGCCAGGCAATGGAGCTCAACCCAACTCTCGAGGACATCACCGAGAGCGAATCACTCGACGAAATCGTCGACGCTGAGGCGGAAGACCCCGATGATTTCGATGACTGGCAGGAGAGTTATCAAGACGACCTCCGTGAACTCTCCATCATGGAGAAACGCAACAAAGGGTCTGATAGCGATAGTGAAGAGAGACGGGAACACTTCTACAACTCCATCGTCGCCCCTCTCACCCTCCAGGAACACCTCGCCGAGCAAATCCGCGAAAGTGGGTTAAACCAGCAGAGGCAGGATGACGCCCTCGTGATCGTGGGAAATCTCACCGACCACGGCTATCTTGATGCTACTCTGGACGACCTGGCTGTCGCTCTCCAGATCCCCCTGGACCGCCTCGAAGACGCACTCGCGACGGTGCAGAACCTCGATCCCCCGGGAGTGGGCGCCAATGACTTACGCGAATGCCTCCTTCTTCAACTCGACCACTTGGGACTGGGAGGGGGACTCGAAGCTGAGATCGTCGACGAACATCTCCCCGAAGTCGCCAAGCACCACTTCCCCCAACTTGCCAAAAAGCTCCGCGTCTCCATCGAAACCATCATGGAAACGATCGCGCACATTCAGGCTCTCGACCCCTCCCCGGGTTCACGCTTCCAGAATGGCGGAAATCCCTACATCCAACCGGACGTCGCCATCAAAAGAGGCGAATTCAACGAATGGGAAGCCAGCCTGACAGGGAGCTACCTTCCCCGGCTTCGTATCAATAATGAATACAAGGATATCCTGACCCAATCATCCTCCGACCGTAAAACCCGAAATTATCTCCGCGATCAAATCCGGGATGGCAGAACCATCATCCGAGCCATCGACCAACGTCAGGAAACCATCCTGGCGATTGCCCGGGAAATCGTCAGTCGCCAGACACCCTTCCTGCAGAGCGGTACCCGTTTCCTGAAACCCATGACGATGAACGACATCGCTGAAGTCATTGGAGTTCACCCCACCACCGTCTCCAGAGCAGTCGCGGGCAAATACATCGACACCCCCCACGGGCTCATGGAGATGAGAAAATTCTTCGCCACCGGTTACCAAACATCCGATGGCGACGACGTCTCCAACGAAGGCGTCCGGGAGGCACTACAGGACCTCATCGACGGTGAAGACAACTCCAAGCCACTCTCGGATTCCAAGCTCGAAAAACTCCTCACCGCGCAGGGAATTAAAATCGCACGTCGCACCGTCGCCAAATACCGAGAACAACTTGGCATTCTACCCTCTCATCTTCGCAAGAAATACTAGCCGCGACGCTCTCTCACGCTAAGTTCCCGCCATGACCAACGACGACCTCCGCAAAGCACTCTCGGAAGTGAAGTATCCCGGATTTTCCAGAGACATCATTTCCTTCGGCCTGGTGAAATCAGCCGAAATCAAAGAAGGCGTCGCCCTCATTCACCTTCAGATCCAGACCAAGGATCCCAAGATTCCCCAAGAAATTTTTCAAAATTGCCATCATGTCCTCGATCCACTTCTCGGCGACGCCGGAAAGGTGAAGATCGAAATCGACATTCAGGATCCACCGGGCGCTGGTGCAAGCTCATCAAACGGGGCCAACTCCCTTCCGGGCGTCAAGCGCATCATCGCGGTAGGATCCGGAAAAGGCGGCGTGGGTAAATCCACCGTCTCGAGCAACCTGGCAATCGCTCTTTCCCAACAGGGTCTCAAGGTCGGCCTCCTCGATTGCGACCTTTATGGTCCCTCCATTCCCTTGATGCTGGGCGTTCCCCACCATCAACCGAACGCCGACGATCAAGACCGCATCATCCCTATCGAAGCTCACGGACTGAAACTCATGTCCATGGGCTTCCTTCTGACTGACGGCTCCCCGGTCATTGTTCGTGGTCCGCTTGCCAACCGATATACGCAGCAGTTCCTCACCCAGGTCGCCTGGGGCGAACTCGACGTCCTCATCCTCGATCTCCCACCCGGCACCGGCGACATTCAACTCACCATTGTCCAAACCGTCGCTCTTGACGGAGCCGTCATCGTCACCACACCGCAAGAAGTGGCCATGATCGACGCCCGCAAGGCCGTCTCTATGTTCGCCAAGGTGAACGTTCCCATTCTCGGATTTATCGAGAACATGTCCTACTTCGAATGCGATCACGGACAACGCTATCACCTCTTTGGCGAAGGCGGCGCTCGCAAAGAGGCCGAGCGGCTCAAGGTTCCCGTGCTTGGAGAAATCCCGCTCGAAGCCATTGTCGGAAAACGCTGCGACGGCGGTGAACCCATCGCATTACTAAGTCCCTCAGAATCAAAAGCCTCCGCCGCATTTCATCATGCAGCGAAGGCTTTGCTTGATCACGTCTCCGGCTAGCAGTCTGTCGGACTTGGGCGCGAGGCGGGATTTGGAAATTTTTGGATTCCGCGCTTTCGGGCGGGGAAGCTTTCCGGAGATGCGTTTTTTACGCCGGGATTGCTTCCGGGATCTTCCAGAGCGCTGATCCGGCTTGCCGAGGCCTTTTGATCGCCGTTGCTTTTGCTCCAATCCGCCTGCTAGCTTCCCTTAGCGCGTTACGAAGGTCATCCCGAGTTTGTGGAGTCGCTTGATGTTCGCACTTTGGCTCACGAGGTCCCATTCGATGTTCGCTTTTTCTTTCCCTCTCATCGAAAATCTCCGAAAGCCGAGTAATTCCTTCAGGATCCCGAAGACGGGCTCGACGGTTTCCTTGCGGAGTTTGTAGAGGGCTTTTCCCACGGCGGTTTCGAGGCGGTGGGCCATGATTTCGGCAATGCTTGCGCCGGGCAAGTGGGGTGCGGGTGGGTCGCCCCTTTCTTCAAGGTCGGCCACGCTGCGGCCATGGTGGTGGCGCTTGGTCCCGGCGTAGACGGTGGGACCCTGGCCATTGTAGCATTGTTGAAAGCCGTCGCCGGTTTTCATGATGCGGCTTTCGGGGTCGGTGAAGTTGTCTTGGTCCTTGGGACAGGGGCCGGCCTCGGGGGCTTTGGGCTCTTTGCCACGGGGTTTGCGACCGCTTGCTTTTTGCTTTTCCTCACGGACGGCGAGCTTGGCTTGATACTCGGCTTGTTCTTTTAGAAGGCGTTCTTCGGCCCGCTCTTCCATGACTTTTTTGGCCTCGGCGAGTTTGGCGAGGCGGTCTTCACGACGCTGGATTTCTACTGGAATGGTGAGGCCGTCCTGGAGCGGGACGGCGTCGGCATCCTCCGCTTTCGCAAGGAGTTCCTCGACCTGCTCTTGGGCAAGTTTCATTTGCTTTTCAAGATGGCCGTGGCTCATCGCGCTGTGCTTGCTGGCGTTGGCGAGGATCTTGGTATCATCGACCGAAACGTCGAGGTCGCCGACTTTCAGGATCCTGGCGGTGGCGGCGAGTTCGAGGATCTGGTGAAAGGTGGAAGAGAGGAGTTCTTTGTTTTCGCGGCGGAATTTGCAGATGGAATCGTGGTCGGGATGGGTGTCGGCGGTGAGGAAGCGCACCGCGACATTTTCATAGGTGAGGGTCTCGATGCGACGGCTTGAGAAGGTCCCCGTAGCGTAGCAGTAGATCAATAGGCCAAGCATCATGGCGGGAGGATATTGTGCGGAGCCGGTGCCTCGTTCGTTGATTTTGGCGGCACTCAGATCGAGGGCATCGACCGCGTCCCTGACAAAGTGGACCATGTGATCTTTGGCGATCCAGTCCCGCAGATCGGGCGGGAGCAACAGTGGGGTGTCATGGTCGA
>CAWUTG010000110.1:0-11524 GCA_963925135.1 uncultured Verrucomicrobiales bacterium
AAAAAGCGGAGAAGAGAAGAAACCTGGGCTTTTCCAAGTTGCCGCGCCGTCCGGTGTCCGGGAGGATCAAGAAGAACAGTGGCGAAAAGGAGCGGTGAAGATTCGGAAGGGGTTTTCATGTTATGTTTAAAATTTAAATATAGTTTAATTAATTATGATTAATAAGAGGTTTTGTCTTGCCCCATAGAGATATTCTACTTATGAACTTATGAAGCCATGAAAGAAAGCAGTAATTTCATCCCTCGCCACGGAAGCCCCTTGTTTTACCCACAAGATCCCAGCGAGGGTTTTCAAGGAGGCTCGGGAGGCCTCGATAGAAGAAAGTTTTTAAAACGGACGGGCGGAGCGACGGCTGCGGCTTTTGTGAGTTGGGGTGCATTAAGTAGGGACGCTAGGGCGGATAATGCTCAACCGCCGGAGAATATATCTGATTACCTTACGGAATATCGTTATCGCTTAAAATGTAATGAAGCTCCTAACCCAAACGATGGTTCGGTTTCTTGGACAGAGGTTGCAGGTGTCAACGAGGGTTCGCAGCCACAAAACATTACCCTAAGTAACGAGGGGCCGTCAGTAGAGGATACTGGCTATGTTTATTTAGATTGGATCATAGGGACTTTCACGACATCTCTTGACCCAGGTGTATATAAGGAGAAATCGCAATCGAGGTTGGGATTTCTTGATGATCCCTTTAATGGGCTAAATTTTGATGAGTATGTGGATATGATGGACAAAATTTCAGCCGGAAACGGTCCTCCAAATACATACTCACCATACGGCGCAAATTGGATTAAATCAAATGATGAACAACCACAGCTCTACTACGGGCATGGAACTGATAATAATGAGGTGGGTTTTGACGGCACGCCAGTTGGTGCGACCTTCCATATGTCTGTTAATGGCCCAATATCTACGGCTGAGATCACGCGATCTGGATTTAAATTAGACAATATTTCCGTCACAAGTGGGGGTGCTTTAAATAGCTCATCTACCTTCACGAATAATACGACAGATTCATATTCAAGCGAATCCGAGGCTGCTGCTGCAATTAGCACGACTGGAAGTGTGGAGGGCACAGTGGTTCCAGTCACGCAAAAAGCAAAACTTGAGTCATCGGTAAACTCGAATATGAAGACGTCGGTATCTTTGGAGAAGAATCGTGATTATAAAAACACTTCGACTAACGGGGCTGCTGTAAATTTCGAGGCGACGCAGAACTACTCGTCAGTTGTCGGGGGTAATCTGACTGCTGAATGGACGGTTGTTGTTCAAAGAAAGACCAGACTTCGAGCTAATGAGAGTTCTGCGAATATTGAATGGGAATCGGAATGGGAATCGGAATGGGAAACCATGACTAAATAAAAAGTTATAATGATAATTAAAAAGTGGCATATTTTTCTAGGGGCTTTTGGGTTCTCGCTGCTCATAAGTTGCGATGAAGCTGGAGGTGATGGGCAGCGATCAGGTGAAGATCTTAAATCGAGTAGGGACAAAGGGTCCAGACTTTCCCAAAAACAAGAAAATCAAGGTCTAGAACCTAGGAAAACCACTCCTAAAACCAACAAAAATAGTGGTAAAGAGGTAGTGGAAGAAATTAGGGCTGGATTAATATCACGGACAGATGGAGAAGCTGCTTTTCTAGATTGGTTCCGAGCGAACGGGACCTCCCAAATTGGGGCGGTGGTCGAATTGTTGAGGAAGACAGGAGAGCCGGGGAGTATTTCCCCAAGCGAAGAAGCATTCTGCGGCGCTCTTGTAACGTTTTACAACGAAAGGGATGATGTGTTCCTCGGTGAACTCCTTGATCAAATCGCCTACCCTGGGGTTTACCGCGGCGATTTAGTTAGGACATTTGCGTCAAAAGTTGTGGAAGAGTCTGATGATCCAAATAAGGCACTGTTGGATCTATTAACAAGGGGATCTCCTGAGTCAGTGAATGCCGTTCATTACATGAAAATAATTACGGATGCTGGAAAGTTTGGAGATCCTAAGAAAATTCTTTCGGAGATTCCTGATCCCAATGATGGTAAGATCGGGACTGCAGTTGTGTCGCAACTAGCTCCAAGAATCTTAAGGGAAAGTCCTGAGATTACGATCAAATATTTCACTGAAATGAAATCTTCTGCTCTCAAAGATGCGGGAACTTACTTTTTGGTGAAATATGCTGCCGATATGGGTGATTTTGAAGTAGCCAGAAATTGGGTTAAAAACTCGGCAAACGAGGCTATCCAAGCAGGGGCTATTAAATATATTGAAAGAATGGAAGCGGTTAGTCAGGAAAATGATATTGATGACTAGCCATTCGCGTCAACTTTTGAGCTGGAGCCAAAGATCTGCAAGGGATTCCCGCTTGTTGTGGGGGTCCATTCGCCCGTGCCTTCGGCCAGGGCTTAGATCAAAAAACTCTCTCAGGTCTTTCAGTCCGAGGACATCGTTGCTCATGACTGAAAACGATTTCTCCACGCTCACTTCTTCTCGTTTTCTCATCAGGGGTTTCCAAAGTATCATGATGACCTGGGTGAGAACTTGATAGATCATCGCGGCCAGGATCAAGGCTTGATGATGGAGGGCATTACTCCCAAGGACGAAAGGACATTAAGGTGTTGATATCCAGAATGACGAGGCTGCAATTTACCCCCGTTAGCATGGACTTGATATCACCCTCTTGAACAGCTTTTCTCCTCCTTTTCCGAGAGATCAATCACCCAATGAATAACTTCGCACAATGTTGCGAAATGCGGAGTTTGAAGTGATGATCCACTTATCTCTGGCCGGCATTTTGACCTAGACCGCGTCTGCGCAGCGTTGGCAGAGGTCGCCTTTGACGATGGGTTCGTACTTGCGGCAGCGGGGGCACATCGCGTGGCTGGTGGGTTCGACGGTGGCGGAGAGCGCGTCGCCTTCGACAATCTTCAGCTCGGAGACGATGAAGAACTCAGACGCGAACTCGTGATTCTTCAGGATCTCCAGGCAGGAGTGATTGGCAGGAACGGTGAGAGTGACGCTGGCTTCGTTGTTCTTTTTGAACTCCTTGGCTTGCACTTTCTCTTCGATCGCGGTCTGCATGATCGCCCTGATTTCGAGAAGCTTGGCAACCTGATCGGTCGCTTCGGTTCCGGCGAATTTTACATTCACTTCCGGGAATTTTTGCTCGTGGATCGAACCTTCGCGGCCGGCATGTTCCCAAGCTTCCTCGGCAGTGTAGGCGAGGACGGGGGCGAGGAGCTTGACGAGAGCATCGAAGACTTCGCCCACCACCCAGACACTGGCCTGACGACGGTCGCTGTCTGCGGCATCGCAGTAGAGTCGATCTTTGGTGATGTCGATGTAGTAGGCACTCAGGTCGCTGGCGGCGAACTTGTTCACGGTCGAGAAGACACCGCGGAAATCATACCTCGCGTAGGCTTCTCTGATTTCTTTGATGATGACCTGAAGGCGCTCCATGATCCATTGATCGATGAGCGGAAGATTCTCGGGCTCGCTGACCTTCTCGTCGCGCATGTTGCCGAGGAGAATCTTGAAGGTGTTGCGGAGACGGCGATAGGGCTCGCCGACCTGTTGAAAGAGGTCTTCGCCGAAGGGAACCTCGTTCTGCCAATCGACTGAGCTAACCCAGAGGCGGAGGAT
The DNA here is from genome assembly GCA_963925135.1 of uncultured Verrucomicrobiales bacterium. GTDB lineage: Bacteria > Verrucomicrobiota > Verrucomicrobiia > Verrucomicrobiales > Akkermansiaceae > SW10. Next base: position 3,628 of record CAWUTG010000110.1, read on the forward strand.
GTCGGCACCATACTTATTATAGAAGTGAGCGGCGTCAGTGGGCTTGCCCTTCTTCTTGTCGTCGGACTTGGAGGTTTTCTTGCCGGTGTCTTTATCGACCACGAAGCCGTGGGTAAGAACGGTCTTGTAAGGGGCGGCATCCCGGACGCCGACCGAAAGCATGAGCGAACTCTGGAACCATCCACGATGCTGGTCGGTAGCCTCGAGGTAGAGGTCAGCCGGGCAGTGGAGCTCAGGGTGGGCATCGAGAACAGCAACGTGTGACGAACCGGAATCAATCCAGACATCAAGGGTATCGCGGCACTTCGTGGATCCTTCGGGAAGGTCGAAAAGCGCGGCGAGTTCGGCGTCGGATTTCTCGAACCAAACGTTGGTGCCTTCTTTTTCAACAAGGTCCGCGATCTGCCTCGCAAGTTCGGAGGAGACAATGGGCTCGCCATCTTTAGCGAAGAACACTGGAAGAGGAACTCCCCAGGTGCGCTGGCGGGAGATACACCAATCGGGACGAGCCTCGACGGTGCCGTAGATCCGGTTGCGGCCCCACTTGGGAAGCCACTCGACTTGATCGATCTCACTCAGCGCCTTTTCGCGGAGCTGATCAATGGAGATGAAGAACTGCTCGACGGCGCGGAAGATGATGGGCGTCTTAGAACGCCAACAATGCGGATAGCTGTGCTCGTAGGTTTCCTCGCCGAGGAGGGCACCCTTTTCGCGGAGGAGATCAACGATGGTCTGGTTGGACGAAAAAACGTGCACCCCGACGAGGTCGGGAAGACCGCATTCGTCGGTGAATTTTCCGTCGTCATCGACCGGGCTGAGAACTTCGAGGCCATTCTGTTGTCCGACCACGTAGTCGTCCGCACCGTGACCGGGAGCGATGTGGACCGCGCCGGTTCCGGCTTCAGTCGTCACGAAAGGAGCAAGGATGATCTTGGACTTACGATTGAGGAAGGGGTGTTGGGCTTCGAGGCCTTCGAGCTCGGCACCTTTGACCTCGCCCAGTTCCTCTTCGAGAGTGAGGCCGGTCTTGGCTTGGAAATCGGCGAGGAGATCGCGGACCACAAGGATCGTTTCACCATTGGAATATTTTCCGATGGTGTAAGTGAAGCGCTCGTGAACGGCGATGCCGAGGTTGGCGGGAAGGGTCCACGGGGTCGTGGTCCAGATCGCGATGCCTGCTCCGGCGGGGAGCACGGAATTTTCAACGACTTCGAACTTCACGAAGACTGCCGTCGACTTCTTATCCTGATACTCAACTTCTGCTTCCGCGAGCGCAGTCTTGGCACCGTAGGACCACTGAACCGGCTTTTTGGATTGATAAACGCAGCCTTTCTCGATCAACGAGGCGAAGGTGCGGATGATGTTGGCTTCGTAGCCGGGATCGAGGGTGAGATAAGGATTCTCCCAGTCACCAAATACGCCGAGACGCTTGAAGGACTCGCGCTGGGTATCGATCCAGCCGCGGGCGAAATCTTCGCAACGGCGACGGATTTCCGCAGGCTCGACGTCGCGGGCGTCATCGCCCTGCATCACCTTGAATTCGATGGGCAGTCCGTGGCAATCCCAGCCCGGAATGAAAGGCGTTTCGAAGCCGGCCATTGACTTGGACTTCACCACGAAATCCTTGAGAACCTTATTCAGGCCGGTGCCCATGTGAACGTCACCATTGGCAAAGGGAGGACCGTCATGGAGAATGAAGAGCGGGGCTCCTTCGGCCTTACGCTTGGCAATAATTCGAGCGTAGAGACCTTCGGAGTTCCATTTCTCGAGGCGTTCCGGCTCCCGCACCGTCAGGTTTCCCTTCATGGGGAAATCTGTCTTGGGCAGGAACAGGGTGTCTTTATAGGATTTTCCTTCTGGAGTGCTCATAGCGCTAAGGGCGGGAAGCTAGGCAGTTGCGGGAAAAAGGTCAAGGTTGAGGCAAGAGAGGAATCTTTTCGGGCCCATTCATGTGGGATTCATTTCGCATCAGTAGTCTGTAGCTTCTGACAACCGCTATGAAGATCAACAAAACCTCCCTGCTGCTGGCTGGCCTCACCCAATTCATGATGGCCGAGCCGATTCTTGACTCATGGCACACTTCCACTGCCGGAAGTTACGCGCGCATTTTTGAAACCACGGCCGATGAATCCGTAGGGAATTCCGTCACCACCTGGTCACGCGGCGCCGGCATTCAAGCCCTCCCCACCTACGCCGGGATCCACGCAGTCAGCCACGACGCCACCTCGGTTTATCTTCGCACCACTGGCCTCGGCACCCACCTCATGGGCCCGTGGTATCTCAACGCCGCTAAGACAAACCTCTTCCCCAACTACCCTGCCAACCAAGCCATCGTTTACCAAATCCCGCGCGACCCCGGCACTCCTCCCACCACCAAATCCCTGACCGGACTCGGTCACATCGGCATCTTCGTCGACGGCGTCTCGATGTTCGACAGCCGCGACGCCTTTTCTTACGACACTTCCACCACCCAGGATGACTCCCCCAACGCCGCCGCCGGAGTGAACGGCGATGACGTTTGGAACCGCGATGCCTTCGTGAACGAAAGCGTCACTTTCGATGCCGCCAACGCCCACCAGGCCCGCTCGAACTATCACTACCACGCCAATCCCCCCGCCCTTCGCCACCAGCTCGGCGACAGCGTCGACTACAACCCAACCACCAATCGCTACACCGAAAACTTCGACGGCAGCCACTCCCCCATCCTCGCCTGGGTCAACGACGGCTACCCCGTTTACGGACCCTACGGATATTCCGATCCCAACGATCCCGAAAGCCCGGTTCGCCGCATGACCTCCGCTTTTCGCAAGCGCACCCTCACCACCCGCCAAACCCTCCCCGCCTATGCCGCCCGCGATCAAAACCGCAACGCAGCCCTTCCCACCAACCTTTACGGCCCCGACGTCTCCGCGCAATTCCCTGTCGGCCACTACCTCGAAGACTACCAATACCTCGGCGACTTCGGCCAAAGCCAGGGCCTCGACTTCGACCTCGACGAACACAACGGGCGCTTCTGCATCACCCCCGAATTCCCCCAAGGCACCTACGCCTACTTCGTTGCCATCGAACCCGACGGCACCCCCGCCTTCCCCTACAACATCGGCCGTAAATACTACGGCACCCCCACCGGCGGCGTCACCCCCACCGTCCCCGCCAACGCCACCATCACCTTCGAAGGCGGCCCCGGACGCCCTCTCGAATCACGAATCAACGTCGCCAACAACGAAGTCACCGTCCTTTGGTCCGCCCTCGAAGGTGGCTCCTACTTCGTCGATTCCAGCAACGATCTCGACACCTGGAACCCCGCCACCCCGGCTCAAGATGCGAACTCCCTGAGCATCACCGAAGCCAGCACCGACGATCAAAAGTTCTACCGCGCCCAGTTCCTCGGGCTCGCTCCCTTCGACGACGCGGGCTTCGTTTACACTCCCTTCGCCACCCCGGAGCCCCACAACATTCTCCTCCTCATCGTCGACGACTGGGGCATCGACTTCAGCGCCCTCGACAACCCCACCGGCGCCGACCTCCCGTCCCTGCCCACCTGGGCCGCCCTCGCCAACCAAGGCGTCCGCTTCACCAACGCCTACGCCCAGCCCACCTGCTCCCCCACCCGCGCCGGCATCCTCAGCGGACGCTACTCCTTCCGCCACGGCATCGGCTCACCCGGCGGCGCCAATTTCCCCGCCGAAGAAATCTCCCTCCCCGATGCCTTCGCCGCCGCAAGCTCTCCCTACTCCCTCGCCTCCTTCGGAAAATGGCATCTCGGCGGCGGTGACAACGGCCCCTCCGATCTCGGCGGCTGGACGGAATTTCGCGGTTCCCTCGCGGCCCAGGTCGAGGACTTCTACGACTGGAACAAAGCCATCAATGGCGTCGTCACCCCCGTCACCGACACCTACGCCACCAGCGATCAAGTCAATGACGCCGTCGCCTTTATCACCGCCCAAAACACCAATCCCTGGTTCTGCTGGCTCGCCTTCAACGCTCCGCATTCTCCCTTCCACGAACCTCCAAGCGAACTCCTTCCCTCAAACCCCACCGGAGCCTCCAACACCGCCCGCTACAACAAATCCCTCGAAGCGATGGACACCGAAATCGGGCGTCTGTTAGAGTCAGTCGACCTCACCAAAACCAACGTCTTCCTCATCGGTGACAACGGCACCCCGGGCAACATCGCCCAAACTCCCTTCACTCAGGGCCGCGCCAAAGGCACCCTTTACGAAGGTGGCCTCCGCGTCCCCTTCATCGCCCTCGGACCCGATGTCCGCAGCCGTGGCACCCGTGACGACCTCGTCCAATGCACCGACCTCTTCGCCACCATCCTCGATCTCGCCGACGTCCCTCTCCCCGACACTGACATCGATGCCCGCTCCCTCCTCCCCGCCCTCAACGGCAGCGGAATGGTCGAAGGAGGCGTCGTCCTCGAAAACTTCGGCACCGCCGTCACCGAGCCCGGCCGCACCATCCGCATCGGCGACTACAAGCTCCACCTCTACGACGACGGAAGCGAAGAATTCTACCACGTCGCCACCGACCTCCCCGAACTCAACAACCTCCTCCTCGGCACCCTCACCCCCGAAGCCCAAACCGCCTACGCCCTCCTCCTCGCCCGTAATTTGGAACTCGAACCCGGGATCATCGGCACCACCGCAACCGGCATCCTCTCCGCCACCCCGGCCACCGGCACCGCCGGAAGCACCGTCACCATCACCTTCAATCTCGATCCCAACAAAACCGACCCCGTCGTCCCCGGCATCGACCTTCCCATCAACACCATCACCCTCGGAGGAGTCAGCGGCAGCAACATCACCCGCCCCAGCCGCTACGTCGCCCAGGCCACCTTCGTCCTCCCCAACCAAAACGGACCGCAACCCGTCGAGATCATCTTCACCGGACCGCAAATGCGCACCTTCGGCTCCAACACCGCCTTCGTCATCCAATAACTGCGGAGATTGGACTTTAGTCCGATTCCCCGCCCCCAACCCAAGCCCACTCGGACTAAAGTCCAAGCTCCACATGCGCCTCCTCATCCTCATCGCCCTCACCCTGGCCAAGCTGTCAGCGGGAAACCTTCGCATTGACATCAACCACCAGTTCGACGGCAGACCCCTCGCCCTCAATTCGCTGAAGTACGAAGGACCTGAGACTTTCTCCATCAGCCGCCTCAGCTATCTCCTCAGCAACTTCGCCGTTCAAAATTCCGAGGGCTCATGGCTCGACCTCCCCGACCAATTCGCCTGGCTCGATGCCAAATCCCGCCGCACCACCTTCACCCACTCCGAGGTCCCTCCCGGCACCTACAAAAGCCTCCGCTTCTCCCTCGGCGTTCCTAAAGATCAAAACCACGCCGACCCCGCCCAACTCGCGGCCGACTCCCCCCTCAATCCCAACCTCAACCACCTCCACTGGGACTGGGCCGGAGGCTACATCTTCCTCGCCCTCGAAGGCCGCTACCGCGCACCCGACAACGAACTCAAAGGCTTCGTCTACCACCTCGCCAACGACAATAACCTCTCCCAGGTTCAACTCGCTACCGGCTTTCAAATCAAAACCGCCACCGCCATCGCCCTCTCCTTCGACCTCAAAAACCTCCTCACCCATCCCCGCCCCCTCTCGTTCGAAAAAGACGGAAACTCCACCCATTCCCACCCCGGTGATGCCATCGCGAGCGCCCTCATCGCCAACCTCCCCGGAAGCTTTGCCGTTCGCGGAATCAGCTACCCACCGGCCGAAGTCCCCCTCCAAGCCGTCACCCCGCTCTACCTCCCCGGGAAGTTTACGCCCTTCCCTTTCAAAATGAGCCGCCGCTTCCCCATGCCGGCCCTCCCCCGCGACAACCCCCTCCTCACCGAACGGGTCGCCCTCGGAAAACTCCTCTTCAACGACCCCGCCCTCTCCCGTGATGGCACCATCTCCTGCGCCAGCTGCCACCACGCCGACAAAGCCTTCACCGATGGCCTCCCTCTCTCCACCGGCATCGACCAACAAAAGGGCACCAGAAACGCCATGCCCCTCTTCAACCTCGCCTGGAAATCCTCCTTCTTCTGGGATGGGCGCGCCCCCTCGCTTCGCCTCCAATCCCTCATGCCCATCCTCGACCACACCGAGATGGACTCCAACCTCGATGATGTCGTCGCGCGCCTCAAAACCACCCACCAGGCCGACTTCACCAAAGCCTTCGGCCCCGGCGAAATTACCGCCGAAAAACTTTCCCTGGCCCTCGAAAATTTCCTCCTCACCCTCACCAGCTACGACTCCAAATTCGACCGCGCGATGGACGGAAAAGAGAAGCTCACCCCCGCCGAAGAACGCGGCATGAAACTCTTCTTCACCGAATATGAACCCCGTAGCCAGCAATTCGGCGCCGACTGCTTTCACTGCCACGGCGGAGCCAACTTCTCCGACCATCAATTCCACAACAACGGACTCGATACCCCCGGCACCTTCTCCACCCCAAGTCTCAGAAACCTCGGACTCACCGCCCCCTACATGCACGATGGCCGCTTCGAAACCCTCGAAGAAGTCGTCGCCCACTACAGCGGCCCCATGCACCGCAACGCCCAACTCGACCCCAACCTCGCCAAACACCCCAAAGCGGGCCTCCAACTCAGCGAGGATGATCAGGCTGCCCTCGTGGCCTTCCTAAAGACCCTGACTGATCCGAAGTATCAGCCCCTTTCACAACAATAAGCCCCCTCTTAAAAGGCCTATCTTCTCGAGAAAAACTCCATAAAAGAGAAAATCTTACTGCCACCAGTTAGGGTCTATAGAATTGGCAACCGGCGACATTGAGAACAAGGAAGACGCAAAAGACGATAAAACCACGCTGAAAGGACTGACGTGTCTCCACTTTTATCAACGAGAACCAGATAATACAGTAGATCACCCAACCTCCAAAAAATGATATCTATCCATACACATTTTCGGTGTAACCAAAGAACTTCGAAATTGGCTCAATGATACCGCTCGGAAAATAGTGGATACACCGAAGATCACCCCCGCTTGGCAAAAACCGCATCGTAATTACAGTGGCCACCAAAACTAAAAAAATCAGGGAAACTCTATTCCTCATCGACGGATTTATCATGAATCGACGCCCTTCAAATGAAAGGTCGCGACATACACCAGATCATCATCATCACCATCGGGCTCGAGATTGAAGATCTCCTTCTTAATCTTCCAGCCGGTTTTCTTTAAGAGAGACTTCAGTGCCGCATCGGGGAAAAATCGCAAGCGCTGCTCGGTCTCTTCCTGACGTACGATTTTTCCGTCGGCATCCTTCAAGGTATAGCGATGCCGCCTTGTGAGTGATCCGGTTTGCTCTTTGATCTTGTGGCGCGTTTCCAACTCGCCCAGCTCACCGGTCGGCAATTGGATACTCCGGTCGAAATACCACTGGTTCTGCGGAAGCTCACCCGAGATTTCCGCCCACGGGAAAAAGAGAGTCAGGTAAAGGAAATCGGTCTGTTCACGAAGTCGCTCCAGTTGCTTTTGTGGATCAAGAAAAAGCTGAAAGGTAAACGCGGGCATCAAAATAGAGGCATACTTTTTCCCGGGTTTATGGTCCTGCCATGAACCTTCGATGACTTTTGCCTTGGGGTGGTTCTTGTGTGAAAGAGCCACCATCTCGGGCGAAATTTCAAGGCCCACAACGTCATGTCCCGATTCCACCAGCGGCCCTAACAGACGACCGGATCCGGATCCGATATAGAGCGACTCCCCGTCCTTATCCTGGAGGTAATCGTCGATCAAAAGGACTTCATTGGGAGCCTCCTCGGCTTCCCAGAAGAGATCATGCCAGAGGGCTTCGAAACCGTGGTAACCAGTGCTCATGCTTTCGTTTCAGATTCCTCCTTCTTACGAAGGGCCTTTGTTTCGAGATCTTCCTTCTCCACCA
>CAWUTG010000111.1:0-8422 GCA_963925135.1 uncultured Verrucomicrobiales bacterium
GCAGAAGCAGTTGGTGTCCTTTGCGCGGACCGTGCTGGCGAACCCGGCGATCTTTATCATGGACGAGGCCACGTCATCGATCGACACCGAGACGGAGCAGTTGATTCAACGTGGGCTTGAAGAAATGTTCCGAGGTCGGATCAGCTTTGTGATTGCCCACCGACTCTCGACGATTAGGACGGCGGACCGGATCCTCGTGATCGAGAAAGGGCAGATTATTGAAAGTGGCAGACACGAGGAATTGCTGGCCGTGAAGGGGCACTACCACGCGCTCTATACGCGGCAGTTGAAGCAGGAGTTTAAGAGGTCGGCATTGGTGTAAGTTGGTTGCTGATGAAGCTCCCGGACTTACTCCGTCAAGGTGACCCGGTGCCGGATAAAGATGGCCTCATCCGCTGTGGGAATGGTGAAGTTCAGGATCCCGCCGGAGAGGGTGCCTGGTTCAAGATTCCATGCGACCAGGTCTCTCGACCATTCGACTTGATAGAGAATCCCGGGCTGGGTGGATTGGGGAGCAAAGCTAATCGTTGCGGAATCCAGCCCATAGACTGGCTGCGGTAGATCTGAGGATGAAGTGAATGACAGGGGATTCAGGCCGAAGGCAAATTCAATCGCGTTGACGATCCCGTCCTGGTCATCGTCATCAAGGGCTCCGCCTGAGAGAGTTGGGTAAAAGAGCGAAGACCAGGTGGTAAATCCGGGAGGCGAGACCTGCACGTTGTCGATCAAGCCCCGGGAGGCACTGCCACCAAGGCCGGACCAATTGGCCGGGTTTCCGTTGAACTCTGCTGAAGTCACGGTGAGGTCCAAAAGGCTGTTCCCCCCGTTGAGGTCGACAGCTTCGGCGAGATCCCGGGCGAAAAGTTGGACGGTGCGCTGTCCGCTGGCATCAGACTCGGACCAATTCAGGGTCAGTCGATACCACCGGGCCGCTTGGTAGGTGAATGCAGAGGCGGGATGGGACTGCGCTCCGATTTGAATGCGAAAAGTTCCTGTGGAATCGAGCCCCAGACCGATGGCGGTTTCGGCTTCGGAGAACTGGCCATCTGCACCCGCATCGAGGCCCCACCCTGCGATCAGGAGAGCGGAGTCGACTTCTCCGGCGAAGAATTCGGCCTGCATCGACCGCGCACCCGCCAAGGGTAAAAGATTGCGACGGTTGAAGTTGAAGGTGCCGGTAGAGCCGGGGTGTCCGGCAGCCTGGCCCCCGGAATATTCTCCCTGTGTCAGAGTGGCGACGACTTCCAGAGCGGAAGCCGCTGACCATTCATCCTGCCGGTCAAGGGCGCCGGTCGTGGAGATGGGTTGTTCGAAATCCAAAGTATTGCGATCAGGCCGGAAGGCATATCCCACCCGTTCACCGAAGGTGATCATCGAGGGGGTGTCGAAGTGAGTTCCCTCGAAGGTGGTGAGCCCGCTTGAGGAAATGAATTCAGAATTCGGAGAGTTTCGTGCGACCTCCCATTGGACATCGCGGAAAGTCTGGGCTTTGGTTGAGGCCAGCTCGCCGATGATAAAGCGGAGATTGGGCATACCGAGGTCGCGCCTGACACCTTCGATCAAAGTCGTCATTAGATCGTTATATTCAGCGGTTCGGCTGACGTCGCTTTCGCCCTGATGCCAGAACAGGCCATGGACGGTGTAAGTGTCACCGGTGGTTTCCAGCTCGGCGAGTGCGGTCTGGGTTGCCTCGATCAACTCTTTGTAGAGACGTCCGACATCCGGGGAATCCAGCGGTGCGGGATACCAGTCTATTCCGGGATTTCCCAAAGCCGTGCCACCTTCGGTCACTTTGATGAAGGCGGGGTTGGGGTAGTATTCCGATAGGATTTTCCCCGCTCCGATCTCCATACCAAAGGTGGGAGAAAGGAGTGATCCGTTATATCCCGGGGCTCTGCTAAAACCAGGTCGAAGGGTGACCCATTTTTGATAAAGGCTTCGATTTGAATTGGTGTAAGAAAGATTCGAATAGTGAATGAGGATATCCGGTTGTGAACCGGCATAACCAGCGAGCCCGCCGGTGAGTTCGGAGCTTAAGCCGCGACCGTCGGCGTTCGACTGGCCGGCAAGGAGGAAGACATCCCGATGTTTGGGGCCAGTTGGCGGTGGTTCTTCAATAGAAGAAGAACGGTATGCGATTCCCTCATATTGGGTGCGCTCGTTGTCCCCGGCAGGAGTGCTTTCAAGGCCGTTGACGAAGACGCGTACGTCCTCGTTATCGGAGGTCGTGGTGATGGTGCCGAGGTAAGCTACGCCGGAGTTGGATCCCCGGCTGTTGGTGAAAGAGCTGTTAAAATTGATCTCGGTTGGATCTGCGGCCTGATCGGCACTGAGCGCGTTGGCCGCAGTGAAGAGGTCACCCGATTGCGGACTCGCACCGATTTTGGCGGCAATGTCCCGATCACTTGCCTTGGTAAACACCGCGACGATTTCGTAGGTTCCGGCCATGGGGAGATTGATGGTCGTGATGAGATCGTCCGTTGCTTCCTGGTCTCCGGTAGAGCTTCCCGAGTCGGACTCGAATGCCGTCCCTCCCTCGAAGGAAGAAAAACCGGCATCAGTCCGGTAGGTCCAGAGATTGTCGGTGCCGCTCCCACTGGTTCCGTCATCGACGTAGTTAGAACCCGGCACCAGGAGTACGCCGGCGGGAGAGCCCGCGGGGTCGGTATTGAGCGTCGTGTTGGCAGGCGTGGCATCGATATAGGTATAGGCTGCTCCGGTTTCCGAAGTGGTTTGAATGTTGTCGATGGTGCCGCGGGTCATGCGGAAGGCGATGCCCTCCCACTCGGACGGAGCGACTCCAAAGTCGGATGCCGACATTGAGGCGCTCGCAACGACACCGAGGTCGTTGCTGTTCGTCAGATCAAAGCCGGAGACACTGACCAGACGGTTGCCGGATCCATCGGGCTCGCTCCAGGTCATCGTAAGGCGATACCAGATATTTGCTTGGAAATTAACCGTCCCGGCGAGTTCTCCCGCTTCACTGTTGAGTTCGAATTGGCCATCATTGTCGAGCCCGAAGCCGATGGTTCTCTCACTGGCTTGGAAGCCATTGGCGTTGGCATCATCCCATGCATAGACGATCAAAGTGGGTGTGGCCGCATAGTCCCAACGAAAATCAGCTTGAATGGAAGTGATGGTCAGAGGTGGGAGGGCGAACCCCGCGTAGGACGCCCCACCGTCATCCGTGCGGATGGCCTGGCCACCGGCGTAATCTCCGCTCGAAGTGGTGGCGGCAATACGGACGGTCGAAGAATCACCATCGAAAGTCCATCCTGCCGGAGGGTCGCCGACGGTCTCACTTTCGAAATCGATAGAAAAGGCCCCGGCGTTGGAGGCTAAGACGAGAAAGAAGGAGAGGAGCAGGAAGCGAGTGTTGATTTGCATACTGGGATCGGAATTGGGGTGGGGGACGTCGGTTCGAGGAAGGGAAGGATGCCTTTCCCCGGAATCGAGGCTCACTGAACATTGCCGGGTCGAACCGGGAGACTGGATTTCACATGAAAGGGGCGGTCCTTATTCTTCCTCGATACGGAAGAAGACCGCGGGCGCGTTTTCCGGGATACTCGAGAGAGGAAAGGTCACAGTGATGTGTCCATCGTCGTCCGGGTTTTCGTCACTCCCGGCGGTGATTGAGTCCTCCAGGTCACCTTCCCATGCCATCATGTCGAGGGAAAATTTGGCGACATAGGTTGCGGCTCCGGTATTGGACCAAGTCAGGGTTACGGTGGGGACCGGGTCGGCATTGGGCGCGTAGTTGATCCCGGTAATCTGGAGACCTTGAGAGACGCCTCCCGTAGTCGGGCGATAACCGATGCCATCGTATTGGGTGCGCTCGTCATCAATAGCAGCGGTGCGGGCCGGTCCATTGACAAAGACGCGGACATCCTCGTTTGCGGTGCTGGTAGTCACTGTTCCCAGATAGGCCGCGCCTGAGTTTGCAAGACGACCGTTGGCAAATGAGCTGTCGAAGCTGATCTCGAGTGGATCGGCAGCTTGATTCGTATTGAGAGCATAGGGGGCACTAAAAATGTCACCCAAAGCAGGGCGCTCGCCAATGCGTGCGGCAATGTCGCGGTTGCTGATCCTTGTGAAGACTGCCACGAGATCGTAGGTGCCCGGGACTGGAATGCTAATGGTGGTGATTAGATCGGGTGTCATTTCCGCATCTTCTGCGGAGCTCAAGTTGTCACTCTCAAAGGCGGTCCCGTTTTCAAAAGTCGCGAAGGCGGCATCAGTGCGGTAGGTCCAAAGACTGTCGGCACCATTGCCTCCGGTTCCGTCGTTGATGAAGTTGGTGCCTGCTTCCAATGGAACCCCATTCGGGAAGTTTTCCGGATCAGAATTGAGGGTCGTGTTGAGAGGAGTGGCATCAACGTAGGCGAAAGCTCCCGGCCGGGAAGCGATGCGGATGTTATCGATGGTGCCACGGGTCATGCGGAATGCGATGCCGTCCCACTCGGAAGGAGAGACGCCGAAGTCGTCAGCAGACATCGTGGCGGTGGCAACCTCGCCAAGATCGAGGCTGTTGGTCAAATCGAAAGCGGTGAGGGTGACCGTGCGGTCACCTGAGATCTCGGCCTCACTCCAGGTCATCGTGAGGCGATACCAGGTGTCGGCTTCGAAATCGCTTGTTCCGGCGAGTTCACCCGCCTCACTGCTGAGTTCAAATTGACCGTCATTATCGAGGCCAAAGCCGATGGTTCTTTCACCCGCCTGAAAGCCGTCGCCATCATCGTCATCCCATGCATAGACGGCGAGAGTCGGGGTATTGAACTCTGAGAAGTCCCACAAAAAGTCCGCCTGGATGGAGGTGATCGTGGGACCCGGATAGACATATCCAGCGTAGGATGCACCACCTTCGTCCGTCCGTATTCCTTGAACACCTGGATAATCGCCACTGGCGCTTGTGGCAGCCACTCTGACGGTCGAGCTGTCTCCGTCGAAGACCCATCCGGGTGGAGGGGTGTCAACAGTGTCTCCTTCAAAATCAAAGAATTTGTCGGCCCGGGCCTGGGAGGCGCTCAGATACAGTAACGAAGAGGCTAGGAGGGAAAGGAGAGGAGGTTGTCTCATAATGATCGCTGGAAATTTTGTTGTTTGAGTGCGGCGTTGGTCGGTGATGCTTCGCTGTCTCATCACATCGATGCCTTACTGCGTTGCCCATCGCCGATGTGGGGGCGATGGGCGGGAAATGGTTACTCTTTATTTACTTCTTGCGCCGAAGAAGGAATGCACATCCAGCAAGGCCGAGGAGAGCCGCCGAACTTGGTTCAGGAATCGCAACGAAGTCCAGTTGGGAGGCGCCGAGGCTGACCCGTAAACCGCCGGCATCGTTACTTGCGTTTTCCACTCCGGTGACGGCGAAGGTGATTTTATTGTCGAAGACGAACGGAGCAAGTGAGGCGAGGCTTACTGCGACTTCGTCGCCGACATTTGTTCCGGGAACGGCGATCGAGCTCCCAATTTTCGTCGCGGTGAATGTGCCGACAGTCAGCATGTCGTTATTGCTGGTATCGTTGGCTTGCGCAGTGTTCCAGGTGATCGTAGGTGAAAAGGCATTGTAGGACTGGTCCAGCGCCCAAACTTGGATTTCTTGAAACCGGGCAGCCTGGAGGAACATGCTAAAGGTGGCTGGCTGCGAAAGATCGGCGTTCTCACCGGAAAGATCGAATTGCAAGTAGGCATGGCGCATCGCGGTGGTGCCGTGGTGTTTGATAAAGAGGTATCCTGAACCAGTTTCAGATTGATCCAGGTCCGCTTCGGCGGTTGCGGTATTGCCCCTGACGTAGGCCTCGGTATCGACTAAGATGATTGCACCGCTGGCAGGTGACATCAGCGCGGCGGCGGAGACCCAGAGGGCTAGGTGGCTTTTTTTTGGTGTTTTCATGGTCGGTTCTTAAGAGTTTTTTCAGGGAATCCTTTGAGAGAATCCGAGGAGTAATGCCGATGAGCGGGCAAACGTTTCAGAAAAATGTCGTCTAATTTCACATTCGGCGAAACGATTGGACCTTCGGCGGCATTACGACGGTGAAAAGAGAGTGAAATGTCTTCAATGAACGAACAGGACCTGATGCGCGAATTCGTGCGTGAACTCACGGAGCACCAATCGGCGCTGCGGTCGTTTGTGGGATATTTGATGGCCGGAACTCAAAGTGCTCCCGATGTGACTCAGGAGGTGAATCTCATCCTCTGGGAGAAGCGTGGGCAGTTTAAACCCGGGACCAATTTTCGGGCCTGGGCATTTACGACGGCAAGATACGTGGTTTTGGGACATCGGCGCCGTCTGAGGAAAGAGGGCCTCTTGCTGTTCGATCAGGATCTCGTTGAGCAGTTGGCTGATGAGTGGCAGGCCCAACCTGATGAGTCTCAAAACAAGCTCGCGACCTTGCACACCTGTATCGAGAAGCTTTCGGACAGCGATCAATCACTGCTCCGGGTCCGCTACAGTGGTCATGGTGGCGTTGAACGGATGGCGACCCAGACCGGTCGCGAGGGAGCAAGTTTAAGGACGCGCTTGTTCCGACTACGCGCAGCTCTTAAGCAGTGCGTAGAACGTGAACTTAATGTGGAAGGCGGAATCTCATGACAAGGAGGGAACTTGAAGAAATGGTCCAAGGCCTGGTGGATGGCACGCTGAAGGAGGAAGAGTTTGACCGTCTTCAGGAGATTCTCAGGACCGACTCCAAGTCGCGGGACTTCTTCAGAAGATCGATGGAGGTCGAAATGCTTCTCGTCGAGGCGATGGGCCAGCGGGTGGAAAGCAGGGTCGCGAAAGGGGGCATGGACCAGATGCTTCTTCGCCGTCGAAAAAGGGACGTAACCCGCTCGGCGCTCGCTACGGCGGCCATCCTCACGATCGCCGCCGTGATCATGACCTTTATCATGGTCAAACGCTCGAACCGGACCGGGTTGGTTTGTGATCTCGTTCCCGGCACGCAGTGGGAAGTGACGGGGAGCACCCTGAATCCCGCGACGGATCAATTGAAAGTCACCGAAGGATCCACTGTTCGGGTGCTTTCAGGCACGGTAAGGATGGAGATGGAATCGGGCGCCTTGATGGTGATGCGTGGACCAGCGGAAGCATATTTCCCCAAGCTTCAAGACCCCGTTCTCAACTATGGATGGTTGTGGATCGACTCGGCAGATGGAGCCGAAACGTTCACCTTAACAACGCCTGATTTGATCGTCCGAAATCTAGGCACCCGGTTCGGGGTTCGGGTCCCGGAGGATGGCCCGTCGGAGATCCATTTGATCAGAGGAAAGCTGGAAGTGGAACGAGTGAGCGAAAAAGATGACCTGATTTCTTTCGAGCCAAAGGACAGTGGCTTTTTCGTAGGTTCGGGGGGGGCGGTAAACGAGGTGCCACTTGCCCCGGATCCCTTTCTGAATTTGCCGGAGCTCTTGGCCTCGCCGCTGGACTATCGCACCACCGTTCTCAGTCAAGGCCCGGCGGGATACTGGCAGCTTGATTCTGCGGAGGGGAAAATCTTGGAGAACGAAGTTGCCGGAGGCATGGCGGGCTACCGCGGAAATGAAGCCTCTCCGGGGCAGCCCGGAATCGGGAGCGAGGGTCGCTTCGAAGGGTTCTCCGGGACGAACCACGCCATTCGCTTGACGGGAGATCCCCTGACCTCGGTCATCACTAAAATCGACATCCCGGGTGGAATCTCGAGGAAGGAAGGGGGAGTGTCTTTCTGGATCAAGAGAGAACCGGGTTCCAATCAGGAAGAGATCCTCTGGTTGGCAGGCAAGACTCCTGATGATGCCGCGAACTCTCCGAAGGAGGCGATTATGCACGCCCGGTTGGCTTCGTCTGGACAGGTCGAGTTTTTCATCGAGAACGGCAAGTTCGATATTCTACTTTCTTCCAATTTCAGCGTTGTCGACAAGCAGTGGCATCACGTTGCGGCAGGTTGGGGGCCTTCCGCAGTGGAACTTTATGTGGATGGTAAGAGGGTGGGCCGCGTGGATGATTTTGGGAGTCTCAAGCCGGGCGTCATGCACGGAGAATATGTGCGTTTTGGCAAACCAAGTAGCGAACTCGCCAGAGAAGGGAAGCAGTCTTTTCCCGGTTGGGTTGATGAAATTGCGATCTGGAACCGACCTCTCGTGAGAGCGGAAATCACCCAGCAATTTAAGGCCGCGAGGCTAGTGAATGATCAGTCCAAAATCATCAAACCGCAGACCGAGACTCGGGAAGGCCCATGATTAGTCGGCGTACTCGTCATCGAAGCCTTGGCGGTAGGCGGTGGTTTCGCCGTCGGCGTGGTAGATGAGGAGGATGGCGTCCTCGGTGGCGATGGCTTTGAAGAGATCCATCATGAGCTCCTCCTGGCCGGGCCAGGGGTAAGCGAAGAAGAGGTCGACCTCGTCCGGATCGAGGCCGTCGTAGACGGGGGTGGTGGCGATAGATGCACCT